>NZ_SSOJ01000007.1 GCF_029871205.1 Pseudomonas sp. BN417
GTTGCTGGTCGGCGGCTGCCAGGCCATGGACCCGCTGTCCGGCACCCAAGATGAACATAGCCCTTGGTGGAGCTTGGGCTTCGCCCATCCGGCCTATATGAAGGTTTGGGTCGAGGACAGCGCAGTGATCGATATCCGGGGTCGTCTGTTCCGAAATACCGGCCGAGGCATTGCCGCTGGCGATGAACCGGAAGATGGCACCGAAGCCGCCCGCGGCTGGCGCGGCGGCGCGGGGCCCACCGGTATCGCAGTGGTCGGCGCCGACCTGCCCCAGCGCATCTACGTGCGCTGGCAGTCCATCGTTGAACCGCAGACCTACCGAGCCTGGGTGGACATCCCGGAGGAAGCGCGGCAAATCATGCGCGACTCCGTCGCCTGGCGCTGCCCGCAGAAGCCACACAGGGTCTCACGCTACGATGCCACGCTGTACTTGGGCCTAGCCCCAGGCGGCACCATCCAGGTCTGGGTCTACGACCGCTGCTACAAATCGGTAAAAGTGACCCGCGCCCAGGCTGAGATAGAACCTCTGGGGCCATCCCAAGGACAGACGGCCGGCGAGTATG
>NZ_SSOJ01000008.1 GCF_029871205.1 Pseudomonas sp. BN417
TCCGCGCCGTGACGGCGACGAGCGTCCGGCTCGTGGTCCGCGCCGCGAGGGTGACGAGCGTCCGGCCCGTGGTCCGCGCAGTGAAGGTGGCGAGCGTCCGACCCGTGGTCCGCGTCGCGAAGGTGACGAGCGTCCCGCTCGCGCGCCGCGCAGCACGCCGGTAGCCGACCGTCCCCGCGACGTGAACAAGAAGCGCCCGGCCAAGTCCCATGGCGAGCGTCCGGCCGTCGAGCTGGCGGATCGTCCGGCCCGCAAGCCGCAGCGTCCGCAGAACAAGCGCAGCGGTCCTCCCGGCGGTGAAGGCCAGCGTCCGGGGTTCGGTCGCAAGCGCTGAGTGCGCGAGAAATGAAGAAGGGGCTGCTTGGCAGCCCCTTTTTTTATTTCGGCGATTGCATACGCGGCTTCTGTAGGGGTGAATTCATTCGCCAAGCGGGCCGAAGGTCCGCCGGGCAGACTTTCAGGGGGCAGCTTTGCTGCCCTTGGCGAATGAATTGGCTATGTCTGCATTAGCTGAGGCAGCACCGAATAGAGGCGTCTAGTACGGCTCTTTCAGGCCTCCACGCCTACCTGATGCATCCCTCTCCCCCGGCCCCCGCCCTGCGCCCCAGCCTGATCGCTTCGCGCTCAGT
>NZ_SSOJ01000009.1 GCF_029871205.1 Pseudomonas sp. BN417
CCTGATGCAGACCCGTGCCGAGCTGTACGACCGCATCGGCTACCACGCCTTCGAGCAGAAACTGGATGCCCTGTTCGCGCAGAAGAAAAGCTGAGCAGGAAGCGGACGAAGCATGCGGCCACCGCGATTCACCCTTTCACGAAGCTGTTCGTGAATCCATTCAAATACCCGGGCCCCGCTCTGCGGGGTCGATCCAGAGGACCAAGTCGTGCTTGAAACCTATCTTGAACACGTGGCGGAACGTGCCGAGCAGAACCTCCCTGCCCTTGCCCTGACTGCAGAGCAAACCGCAGGCCTGGTCGAGCTGCTGAAGAACCCGCCGGCCGGTGAAGAGGCCTTCCTCCTCGACCTGATCACCAACCGCGTACCGCCGGGCGTCGACGAAGCCGCCTACGTCAAAGCCGGTTTCCTCTCCGCCATCGTCAAGGGCGAAGCCAGCTCCCCGCTGATCAGCAAGGCGCGCGCCGCCGAACTGCTGGGCACCATGCAGGGCGGCTACAACATCGCCACCCTGGTCGAGCTGCTGGACAGCGCCGAGCTGGCCACCACCGCC
>NZ_SSOJ01000010.1 GCF_029871205.1 Pseudomonas sp. BN417
CGCCAACGAACGCCTGGAAACCGCTCGCCAGCGCGCCCGCGAATTCGTCGGTGCGGCGCGCCGCGCCCTGGGCGCCGCACCGGCGGCCGGCACCACCTACGAGACGGCGCTCGGCCGCCACTTCATCACCCCCAGCGCCGCCAACCGCGCCACCATCGAGGACAACTACCGGCAGATCCTCGGCACCCTGGTGGCGTCCAACTACATCTGCAACAGCCAGAACATCTGCGGAACCGAGCAGGCCTTCTGGATCGAGGCCGACGACCTGGTCCATGTCTGCCGGCCGTTCTGGGAACTGTCGCCGACCTGCCGCGCCATCATCCTCATCCACGAAGGTGCCCACGACGTCGGCATCGGCGTGGCCGGCACGCACCCGCCAAACCGTGGCAGCGCGCAGTACCCCACCGGCAACACCGCCGCCCCCGCCGGCCAGACCACTGCCGGGCGCATGGACAACCCGGATGCCTATGCCTTCTTCGGCGCGCACATCTGGCGCGACACCGATACCGGCAGGTCCTGCTTCTAGCCGCCCGCACGGCTTGTAGGGGCGAATTTATTCGCCAAGGGACGCGCAGCGTCCCCCTGCGGGCTCGAAGGCAGACCTTCGGCCTGCTTGGCGAATGAATTCGCCCCCACAGGAAAAGCAGACCGTAGATACCGTCTTGGAACCTAGTGCGCAAGGGCCAGTTTTGCATCGAAAGGCTGGCCCGA
>NZ_SSOJ01000011.1 GCF_029871205.1 Pseudomonas sp. BN417
CGGCTTCTTCCTGCAAGGCGCTGAACATGTCGATTGCCCTCCTTCGGTGGCCCGTGGCGGACCGGTGGCCCGCTCAGGGACACTTGGTCGAACCGCAGGGGTTGGTGTTCCAACTGGTGTTGCCGGTCTTCTTGCGGTGGCAGCAGAGGTCGGCCAGCACCGAGCTGTCGTAGCTCACGGTTACCGTGGTGACGCCAATCCGCGTGTGGTAATTGAGGTCGCGCATCGAGGTGCCGTTGCCGACATGCACGCACGCGTGCGAGCCGGTATTGAGCAACCCTTCGTGGATGGCCTGGATGCCCTTGAAGAAGATCGCGTAGTTCATGGTGCCGGCGCCGCTCTTGGAATAGCGCGCGCCCTTGCCCTTCTTCGCCACCGGGTCGGTGAGGTTGCCGAGCCGGACATTCTCCGAGTCGGTATAGCCCAGGCCTTCCAGGCGCTTGACCTTGGCGTCCTTGACCCGGTCGGTGAGACCGATGCCGAGCATGGTGGAGCCGCCGGCGATGGCCAGCTTCACATTCGGCAGGACCTTGCTCGACGAGCTGCTGTACTTGGCTTCCAGAGTGCCGGTGGGCATGCGTGGCTCCAGTTGGCCGGCCGCCTTCGCATCGGCCTTGTGTCCGTCATCCACCACCGCCTTGTCGAAGTGGATGCTGATGCTCTCCACCCAGGGCTGCTTCTTCGGATCGGTGAGGGTTTCGTTGGCGGCGTCGAAGGCGATGGTGTCCGGGCCCTTGCTGCGGTAGCGGGACAGGCTGCGCGCGGCACCACGCTGCTGAACCACGTGGGTCAGTTCGTGGGCGATCAACTTCTGGCCGGCGCGGGTGCCGGGAACGTACTTGCCGGCGCCGAATACCATGTCGTGGCCCACCGCATAGGCGTCGGCATCGATCTCATGGGCCGAGCGCTCCGCCGGGCTGCCGAGGTGCACCCGCACCTGGGAAAAGTCGTAGCCGAAGCGCGGCTCCATCTGCCGACGCAGGGCCGGCTCCAATGCTTGGCCGGGGCTCGCCAGGGTCTGCGTCACGCTATCGGGGACAACGATGGATTGCCCGCCGGTGTTGCCCGTGAAGCGCTGGATGCGTGATGACAGGCCGTTGATGCTGGGTGCCGTGGCCGTTGCCATCACCTCGTGGGCCACCTGGTCCGCTTCCCGTTCGAAACTGTCGCCCGGCTCGCTGATGGCCAGTTTCGTCGGAAGCTTCGAAGTCTTGTCGCAGCGCGGGCAGGAGCCGCCGCAGGCGCAGCGGGCGGCCGGAGTCTGCGGGCTCGATCGGGCGGGTTGCCGCATGACCACCGGGCCGTGCGGGGGCAGGTGACCTGGCGACTGGGCGCGCGATGGTTCCGGGGGATGGAATGCCAGGGCCATGGGATCGCCTCCTACTCGCCGGCATCGAAGCGGACGACGATGTCTTCGTCCAGGCCCGTGCCGCCAGCCGTCCCATCGGCACCAAGGCTGGTAAGGGTAACGGCCGACCTGCCTGTGACCTGGTACAGGATGTCGCGGCCCCAGGCATCGACCGTGGCGTTGTCGCGGCCGGGTGTCGGCGGCAGGTCGGACAAGCTCGGCGGAAGGCGGCCATGGGTTTTCCAGTAGGCCCTGATGCGCACGCGGGTGACGCCGATCCGGGTGATGGTGAGATCCCGCGGCGGTATCGACGCGATGAAGAGTCGCGAGAACCCCAGCAGCGCGTTGCGGAGAGTGCCGACGCATGTCGAGAGTATCGAGGGGCGCTCTTTCACCATGGACGGTGCCTACCAGTGACTTGGCGCATCCCTGAACTCCCATTGCGAGAACAGCCGGCAGTTGTGGCGTGCGACCGAATAACCGTCCTGCAGCCCCAGGCGGCTGCCGTCCATGTAAGTGACCCAGTTGTCGGCCTGGGCAACGGTGGGTGTATGGGTACTCACGATGCTGGCGCCGGAGACGGGAGCCGGATCGTAGACCTGACCCTGCAGGATCGCGCCCGTCACCCAGCTGTCCCAGCCCAGCCAGGTCGACGAGAACTGCGGCGCCTGGGCTCCGGTGGCGGCGAAAGAATAGCAGCGCTTGGCGCGCGAGGGCCGATCCACGCAGACCTGCTGGTGAACCAGGTTGTTGAGGAACCCCGCGCCTGTATTGCCGGTTTCCAGGGTGATTTCGGCCGTGGTCCCCGACACCGTGGGAACGGCGGATACAGCGGCGTCGCCCCCAGCCTCGCGGCTCGACGGGGGTGCAGGGGGAATCTCGACATCAGCGCTATCGCCATCGTAGGAGCCCGGTGCCCCTGAATCGGCGGTTCCCGGCGTGCCGCCATCGCTGTCATCGAGCTGTCGTCTCAGGTATCCGTTGCTGGCTTGGCTTCCCACCCCCGATTGCTGCACCACATGGGCGAGCTCGTGGGAGAGCAGGTGCCGGCCCTCGCGGGTTCCCGGTGTGAACCGGCCGGTATTGAACACGATGTGCTGTCCCACAGTGTAGGCATGGGCGTTCACGTCCCGCGCCGATTGCGCGGCCGCCGAGTCGGCGTGCACCTGCACGCCGGAGAAATCCCGGGCGAACCGCGGCTCGAAGAATGCCCTGGTTTGCGCGTCCAGGGCCCGGCCCGTACTGCCGAGCACCGCGTCGACGCTGGCGGGTGCGGCCGGCGCCGATGCCGAAGCACCGGCAGATGCGGACCTGGGTTGCAGCAGTGGCGCTTCGCTCTCCTTTTCGCACTGGGTGCATTTGCGCTGGACACCGGAGGGGGCGGGGCCGAATGGATGCGCTGCGCTCTCCATGCGCATCACCTGGTCGGCCACGGCGTCGGCTTCGCGCTCGAAGGCATCGTCGGGGGCTCCGACCTTGAGCGCGGATTTGGCCTGGCAGCGTGGACAGGACCCGCCGCAGGCGCACGGCGAACGCGAAAGCCGTCCCTGGACAACGGCTGGATGCGGCGGACCCGAAGCCGTGGGATTCGCCATCGCCCCGTCGTTTCGGCGCGCTCGATGCAAGTCGGCTTCCTGCAATGTCGTGAACATGGCGAATGCTGTCCTCCTGCTGCGGGCCGCCGCCTCGGCGGCCGAACTGCGCTGGCTATTTCTTCGGTGTGGGCTTTTTCTTCGCGACCGAGCGGGTAGTGCTGTCCTGCTTCGGCGCTGGTGCCTGCCCCAGGACCTGCTTCGCCATTTCGGTCAGTTTCTCCGCCTGCTCGGCGCTACCGACGATCCTGACCAGCGTCTTCGGATTGGCCTCGACTATCCCCTCGACATCCCGGATGCCGCCGGCGCCCAGCTGTTTACGGGTGGTTTCGTCCAGGTCGAGCTTGTCCAGCGGGGTGCGCACCTCGGGCTGTGGAGTGGGTTCGGGTGCCGGCTGCGGCATCGGCTCGGTGGGGGCGGCGGGCGTTCCGTAGATCAGCGTGCCGTTGACCGCCACCGACTTCGGCACGACGCGCACCGGTACCACCAGCGTCGCCTGCAGCTCGGCGCCGGTGCTGAAGCGCAGTGCGGTCTTGTCGCGCAGCACTTCCTTGCCGGCGAGGTCGGTTACCCGGGCGAACAGGTCGCCTTCCTTGCCGAGGCGCGCGGTCTGGGCACTGTCGTAGGCCGCGCTGAAGGCGCCCGCGGCGTCGGTGAGGCCGACGCTCTCGACCTGGCTGCCGTTGCTGCGCAGCAGCGAGACCGTGTAGTCGGCCAGGCCCTGGCCACGGTCATTGATGAAGCGGCCACTGAAGGTCGAACCGCCTTCGGGCGCCGTCGGCACGTTGACCGAGAGGGTTTCCGCGCTGGTGGCCAGCAGGCGGCTGGTTTCGGCGCCCGCCTGGCTCTTGGCGTTGAGGGCCGCGCTGGCCGGGTGCTCGGCGCCGTGCTTGCGCATCATGCGCGCCGCCTCGGCCTGGTAGGCCTTGGTGGTCGCGACCTGGGTCGCATTGACCTGGACGATGGCGCGGGCGGTGGTCTGCTGCGTCAGGGTGGTCAGCTCGGCCGAGGTGAATGCGTTGGACGAGAGCGTGCCGCCCAGCTGCTCGGCGTTGGCGGCCAGCACCGTGACGAGGAACTCGCCGATGGACGCGCGGTTGGTGAACAGCCTGCCGCACATGATGGCGTCCAGCACCTGGTTGGGCTGGTCCACGGTCGGCAAGGGGCTCGTCCCGGCGGCTGGCTGGGCGACGATGCAGTGGTCCGCCTGGTTCAGGGCCGTCATGTTCATGCGTCTGCCGGTGGTCAGCAGCGAGAGCGTCCTGGATACGTCCTCGCGCAGCCGCGACGCGGTGGCGCGAACCGTGTCGGCCATCAGCACCGCGTTGGCGAAGAACGGGTCGCCGCGATAGACCGCCGAAGTGTTCGAGGCGTAGCCCAGGTCGTCCACGGCCAGCAGCACCTGCGAGGTGATCGAGCGGTTGGGCAGGCCCAGGCGCACGTAGTTGTCGTCGAACAGGGTCTCGCCGCCCGGCAGTGCGCGTTCGGCCAGGGCGCTGAAACGCCCGCTGCTGGCCGCCGTCGGCTCGAACGCGAGATAGGCGCCGTAGATGCGTGCCAGCAGGCGATGGATACCGCCGAGGTTGAGCAGCAGCACCCCGCCCACCGCCGTGTCGAGGAAGCCGAACAGGCCGCTGAATTCGCTGTTGAAGTGGTTGTTGGCCACCGATACCGGGCCGAAGGCGAAGGCGGTCAGGGCCCGGCCGGCGGGCTGGTCGATGCGGTTGTCGTGCACGCGCAGGGCGGCATGGCGCCCGCTGGAGGTGGACAGCTGCGCGGTGAGCGCCCCGGCGAAACGGATGTACAGGCCGCCACGGATACCGGCGTTGCGGTTCTCCTCGAAGCCGGTGGTGGTGGCGCCATTGGCGGCGAGCACGTTGTCGGTGATCTCCAGGTTGTCGCCGTAGCCGACGAATACGCCGCACACCGGGTCGACGGCACGGGGGCCGTTGTCATTGATGTGGTTGCCGCTGATCCGTGCGGCTTCGACCAGGGCCAGGGACACGCCGCCGCGACCGATGAACTGCGCGTCGGCCAGCAGTGCGTCGGTGAAGGGATTGCGCAGGTTGTGGTGCAGCCGGTTGTTGAGGATCACCAGGTCGCGCACCGGGTCGGTGGCACGCAGCAGCGGCGTCAGCGCAAGGTTGAGCAGCGCGGCGTCGAGGTAGGCGAGCAACGCGGCTTTCGGGTCGTTGCCCGGAATCGCCCGGGCCGGGCCCTTCAGGTCGGTGCCCGCGCGCGGCACGAAACCGATGCCGGAGAGGCCCATCATCGATACATCGTTGGCCTCGATGGTGATTTCATGCAGGAAGCCGCGCCCGCGCGAGGCGGCACGGGGCGCGAGCGTCACGGCGTTGACCAGCACGCCTTCGTCCCGTGTTTCGGCGACGCGCAGCACCTGGTACTGCGGCGACACGTCCAGCCGGTAGGTGCCCGGGGCGGCCTTGATGCTGGCCATGCCTTGCGCATCGCTGCGGTCGGTGGCGACCGTGGCGTCTTCCAGATAGAGATCGACGCCCGGCAGCGGCTTGCCCTGTTCGTCCTGCACCAGGGCAAGAAACTGCCCGGTGGAGGTGACGTTGACGGTGGCCTGCGGCGCGGCATTCGCCGGCGCCGCGGCGAGAATGGCGGGCGCCTCGGGAGGTGGCGGGGGCGCGACCGGGTCGAGGTCGCCGCCCAGGGTGATGCCGTTGCCGGCGCCGCCGACCACGGTGTTTTCCAGGATGCGCACGCGCTCCGACCCGGCGCGCACATGGATGCCACCGATGGCGCGGTAGGGTTGCTGCGGCAGCAGCTGCGCGATCAGCACGGCCCAGACGGCGAAGGCGTATTGCTGCACCAGCAACGGATGCAGGTAGAGGATTTCCGGCCGGGCGCAGGGGTCGGCGGGGTCGCGGGTCGGGTCGTCGTCGGGTTCGTCCGGCTCGTCGGGCGTCTGGTCGATGAAGGGCAGCAGCACCAGGGTGTTGCGCTCGACCAGCACGTCGTCGGCGGCGATCGACAGTGTCGCGCGGCCGTCGACGGTGTCCAGCAGGTGCAGGCGATTTCCCGAGATGACCAGCCCGGCGGCATCGGTGGCGCGGATCGCATTGGTCCGCGCGATCATGCGGTTGTCGTGCAGGCTCAGGTCGCGGCAACCATCTTCGCGGCTGCCGTCGATGCGCACGGCGATGGCGTCGAAACTCACCAGGTCGAGGTCACAGACCTCGATGCCCGCGCAGTCGACGAAATGCAGCAGCGGCTGGCTGCGGGTCTCCGTGCGTGGCAGTACCAGGGTGCGCCAGCGGCAGCCGTGGATCTTCACGTTGCGCCGGCTTTCCAGGCGCAGGTTGGTGCGGTGCACGCCGGGCAGCAGGCAGAGTTCGCCGCCGGCCGCCGGCAGGTGGGTGGCGGCTTCCTCCAGGGAGTTGAAGTCGCCGAAGCTGCTCACCCCGTTACCCACCAGGAAGGTGCAGCAGAGCTTCTGGTTGGTCAGCGGACGGAAGCGCTTGCGGCAGTCCTCGATGCTGCCGGAGATCTCGGTATTGCGCCGGGCGGTCCAGTTGATCTCGGCCAGCGGCACGCGGTGGTAGACGATGCCGCTGGGCGGTGCGTTGTCGATCAGCACCACGGGGTTGGCGATCTCCCCGGCGCGGACGCTGAAGGTCCAGTAGTCCCCCGGGCGGTAGTTGCCGGCATTCGGCGCGTCGAAGGCGAGCAGGATGCCGTCGCGCAGCGGGGCGGGGGCGCCGGCATCGGGAAACGCGGTGATGTCGGCGATACCGTTCCACAGCCGGAAGAACACCGAGTCGGTAGTGGCCGGAAGCGTGCCGAAGCTGGCGGGGGCGGCGAGTTCCAGGTCGTGGTCGGTATCGAGAGTGGCCATGGTGCCGTACACCACTGTCCAGGCGCCGACCAGCTCGTCGTATTGCAGGGCCTCCAGGTAGAACTCGGTGAGGCCGGAATTGACGATGGCGGCACGGCCGGCATCGATGAGCACCCGGTCCGGGTCAGTGGTCGAATCGAAGCGGCCGCGACCGACCAGGCCGCCATTCCACTGGCTCCACTTGAAGCGCGCGGGCGCACCGGGCGGAACCTCGGCGATCTCGACGCGGTACAGGCAATGCTCGAAGCCGGTATAGCCGCCACCGCCGACCATGGGGCAATCGCCGACCAGTTCAATCACCGGTTGCAGGGATACGCTGAGGCGCCCCTTGGACGCCGGGTCGTCGCGCAGCTTGCCGAGAATCGTGGTGCAGTCTTCGCCTGGCGCCAGGCGCAGCAGGCGCAGGCGGAAATTGACGAAGGCGCGTTCGGCGGTGTCCGGGCCGCCGAGCGCCGGTTCGATCAGCCGTTGCGGATACTGGAAGCCGTGCAGGGACTCTTCCGAAACTTCCAGGATCACCGCATCGCGCGTGCCGTCGGTGATCTGATCCGGCGTCGGCACGGGGGTGGCCAGCGGCGGTCCGAGATAGGTCGCCAGGCGTGCCACCGGCGCCAGGGGATCGGCCGGAGTGCCCGCCAGACGGGTGAGGATCCCATCGGCCCAGGCGCGCCCGGGGCGCAGCATCACCTGCACCTGGTCGGCGCCGGCCATGGCCGATTCGACCCGGAAGCCCTGCGGCTCCGAGGCGGGCACCGCGCAGACGCCGGCGCCGATGATGTCGCGCCCGGCCTGGCCGTTCCAGGCCAGCTCCAGCAACTCGCCTTCGGTGAGGTCGGCGTCGAGGGTCACGCGGCCCTGCTGGTGCAGCACGCCGCTGAGGTTGCGTAATGGGCCCAGGGACGGCGGGTTGACCCCGCGTTCGTGCTGGTGGGGGTCGAAGTTCAGTACGGAGAAATCGCCTTGCATGGCTCCCCCTTCGTCAGGTGACGGGTACTACCAGCGGCCTCACGCCAACCGGCATGAATTCCCGTAGCCGCACGTGCAGATTGGTCCACTTGTGTGCCTCCAGCAGGAAGCCGAAGGCGCCCATGGCATCGTCGTCCGGCCCGAGTTCGCGCACGCGGCGGTCGGTTTCGCGCCGCAGCTGCGCGTAACCCGGGTCGTTGAAGCGTTCCGAGGTGAACAGCACGCGGGCATCCGGTGCGTGCACGCAGAAATGATTGGGTGGCAGGCGGTCGGCGGCGCTGCTGAACGCGCTCCACTTGATGCAGCCGCGCTGGTTGTCGAGCACCTCGAAGCGCTGGGTGAAGAGGCCGCCCAGGCCGCCGACCGCGGCCACCCGCACCGGGCCGAAGCAGGTGAGGCCGGCGAAGTCCAGCGCGGCCGCCCAGTCGTTCGACGGATCGGTCGCGGCGGCGATGGCGTACAGCCCGGTCGGCGCGTCGTCGAAGCCCAGGCCGGCGTCGATCACGCTGTCCTGGATATCCAGCCGGTAGCGCGGGTCGACCGCGAGGCTGCCGGTGATCGAGCGCTGGATCACGATATCGGGCGTGGGGGCGAAGGCGTCGATGTCGTCCTGGTCGCTGAAACCGTAGCCGTCCACCAGGCGCAGCGCGGGCTGCATGGGCGCGCGGTCGCCATTGCGCAGGCTGTGGCCGCCCGGCGCCAGCGTGCAGCCGACGATCTCCAGCCGCGCCACCGCGGCCCGGTCGATCAGCGCCTGGCCGGGGGGGAAGGGCGCGGCTTCGTCGGCAGCGATGTACAGGCCCTGCAACCGCACCTGGGGCTCGAACGGCGTGGCGTCGCCGGCCACCACCGGACGCAGCGACAGCGGTTGCGCCAGCAGCAGGATCGGCCGGTGATCGCCGCCGGCGCGTATGGTCAGCGACTGGGCGAGCCGCAGGGAATGGGTACCGTCGACGGCGGTGCCGGGCAGCAGTGAAATATCCATGCGGTGCACCAGGCTGTCATGGATCTCGATCACCACCGGCCCGGTCGCATCCGCCAGACCGTCGAGGGCCGCTTGCAGGGTCATGCCCCCGGCGACCTCGCCGACCCGGCGCAGCTCCGCCGTGGGCGCGAGCGCCGGATAGTGGCGTGACACGGGGTGGGCGCCCACCGGCCCGGTGGCGCCATAGGTGAAGCCGGCGTACAGGCGCGAGACCGGGCTGCCATCCTCCAGCACCATCAATTCGTCGGCCTGTGCCGCCGTCTCCAGGCCGATCAGCACGCGGCCGATATCCGGGTCGATGACGATCTCGCCGATCCGCAGCGGCCGGCGCAGGCCGGTTTCCCAGGCGCAGAGGTTGTCGCCGCGGAACAGCCACTGCCATTGCGTGAGCGGGGCCGGGGGCACCAGCAGCGGCGCCAGCGTCTGCGGCATGAACAGCTGCAGGCCGACGTCGCCCAGGTCGAAGCCGCTCGGCGGTGCGCTGCCGGCATCAAAGAAATCGACCTGCACATAGGCCTCGGGATGGCCCGCCGGCGAGCCGCTGGTGAGGCGGGCATCGAGCATCGGTCCGGGCACGGCATCGGCTTCGGTCAGCGGCGAGATCACCCCGCCCGACGTGCCGGGGCGGAGGAAGCCGGGGCGGCTGGTGTTGAACAGCCGTACCGGGATGTCCAGCGGGTGCAGGTCGAAGCGCAAGGCGAAGCGCGCCAGCCCCGGGGGCTGCACGCCAAGATCGATGGCGCCCTTGGCCAACGGCAGCACCCGCGGCAGGCGATAGGCCGCGAGCCGCCAGAGGAAGATCGCCAGGTTGGGCAGGTTCAGGTGGCGCTGGTCGTCCAGCGCGGGCTTCAGGTCGGCGCTGTAGGCGAAGGGGTCGAAGGGCGTGCCGAGCAATGCCAGTGTGGCCGGGTCGCGGATCGGCGCGGTGCCGCCCCGGGGCACGTCGAAGCGCGTCAGCGCCGGGGTGCCATATGGCGGCTCGCCGCCGGCGTCGGGCCGCTGGTGATTCAGGTGCTGCGACCAGGCGAGGTTCTCGCGCAGTTCGACACTGCGGCAGGCCCAGCCGGTGAGGTTGACCGCCAGCCGCTCGATGGCCCCCAGGGTGCCCTTGCGTCGGCGCAGGGCGATGGTATCGGCCACGTCGGCGCGCAGGGTGCGTGGATCGCCCTTGAGGTGGGTGGTGCCGAGCAGGTCCGCGAGATAGGGGATGACCCAGTCGTCGCAGGTGTCGATGAACAGGTCCTCGTAGAGCTGCGCGATGTGCTGGTGCAGCGCGCCGAACGGACCCTCCACCGCCGCCAGGTAGGCACGCAACTGGTGCGGCGGCGTGACCTCGGCATCGCGGGTGCGGTAGATCTCCGGCAGGCGCTCGAACAGCGGCACTGTGCTCATGGGCATTCCCCTGCGGATGGCTCGCTGACCGGGGTCAGCGTGAGGTGCTGCGAGGCCAGTTGCAGCAGCTCATGGGCACTGCACGGCAGGACCTGCGCCGCCGGGCGGGGCGCCGCCGGCAGCGGCAACGTGGCCGGGTTGGCGACCCCGGCGGCGAACAGGCCGAGCGCGCTGACCTTGCACCAGATCACGCCGGCCACGTTCTGCAGATATCCCTCGATGCGGCTGGCGTACTCCGGCTCGCCGAGCCGCCGCCGATGCAGGCCGAACAGGCCGCTGCGCTCGCTGGCGCTATCGCCGGCCAGGCCGAGGCGGGCGCGCAGGGCCGCCTCGACATCCTCCTGGCGCAAGCCGGGGTCGCGGGCGTAGCTGATGTCGACGAAGGCATGGCGCAGCAACGCCTGCTGTACCACCAGCGGGAAGCGGTCCGGGCCACGGCAGCGCTGGGCGTGGGCCAGCGTCGCCTGCACGGCGGCGAACTCGGCTTCGCGCCCGGCCGCCAGCAGCACCCGCAGGATCACCGCCGGCACGCCTGCATGCAGGTCCCACGCGGCGGCGGCGGTCACCACGCCGGGCACGCCGAGGGTCTCGCTCTCGTAGTCGCGGATGCTGACCAGCCGGCCCAGGCTCTGCACCTTGCCCGGCGCCGCCTCGCGCGCCTTGTCGCCGGGCTCGGGCTCGGCGCCGCCGGAGACGATGCCGGCGAGCGACAGCTTGTCGAAGCCGGGCGGACGCTCGCTGGCGCTGGGTGTGGCACCGGCTTTGATCGGACCATGGGCGCCAACCCCACTGCGGTAGCGGGCCACGACATTCTTCAGGCCCGAGGGCAGGCGCGCGCCCGTCTCGCCATCACCGAACTGCACGAAGCTCTGGCCCTGCGCATTTTCCCGCACGATGTAGACCTGCTCGTCCGCCCCCCGTCCGTAGAAGGCGTCGACCCGTGCCCAGCGGCGTCCCCCGACCCAGATCTCCAGCTCCGGGGTTTGCGGCGGCACGCCGCCGGCGGAGAGGAAGTAGGTCAGGGGTGATTTAGGCAGCGGGAAGGTCTGCCAGGCCTGGCGCTGGTCGCCATTGCCGAGCACCGCGTCGCGCTCGCGCTTGCCCTGGGAGGCGTCGACCAGGTTGCCGAACACGCTGACCACGGGCGCCGCCTCGTCGAAGTCGGCCGGTACGAAGGGCAGGGGCGGTCGGTCGAAACTCAAGGGCCAGGGCTGCGCGACATCCGGCGTCGGCGTGGGGAAGCTGGCGACGCTGCTGGTGCAGACCAGTTCCAGGCTGCGCCCGTCCGGGTGCGCCAGGTACAGGCTCCGCCCGGCCAGGGCCCGCGCCTGGCCGGCGGTGCCGTAGAAGCACAGGGCGTTGCTGCCGTTGGCGAAGGCGCTTTGCGTGGGGGCGGACTGCGGTTTCAGCCGGAGCGTCGGGCTCGTCACTTCGTGCAGCAGGTAGTCGCGCACGTCGCTGAAGGGCGAACCGAGGCCCGTGTGCTTGACCAGAGGCTGGTTCAGCGTCAGCAGCGTGCTCGCGGCGTTGAGGTTGCCGAAGCCGAGGGTGCGGGTCTCCATGGCGGCGATGTTGCGCACGACGCTCAGTGCCACCGGTGCGGCGACACCGTCCTTGCCGACCCGCGTCTGCACGATCAGCCGGCTACCCGGCTGCAGGTCGGCGATCTCCGCGTCCAGCGGGATCAAGGTCGAGGGCAGCGGGATGGACGCGCTGGTGTTGTAGCAACTGTGGTCCTTCTCGATATGCCGTTCGAACCAGGTCGCCGATTCCAGCGCCCCGACTATTTCGCTGCCGCTCTTCTTGCTGGTCACCGTCCGCGGCGGCGCGTTGTGGCCGAAGTGGCGGAACGAGCGGCTGATCCGATAGGCCGTGACCGGCTGGGTCCAGGCCTGCTGCAGGGGCGCTTCGATCTCGACCATGACGCGGCCGAGCCGGCGCGTGACCTGCTTGACCTTGACCACCTGGGGCGCCTGCTGGCTGTCCAGGGTCGTCCCGCCGCTGGTCCAGCCCGGCTCCGGCGGCTGCAGCAGCAGGCGATCGCCGACCTTGAGGTCGAAGGCGGAGAGGCTGGCGCTGTCGGTGGCGCTGCCCACGCCATGCAACTCGAACGCGGTGCTGCCGGCGGCCAGGGTCGCCGGGTAATGACGCGGTCGGTACAGGTTGAAGCGGCCGAGGTGCGGCCAGGCGAGGAGCTCGGCGTCGGTCTCGAAATCGGCCGGTGTCGCCTGGTCTTCCAGCTCCACCTTGACCGCGAAGCCCTGGCCGATGGTGACCGGCAGCTCGCCGCGCGCCTCGAAGGCGAGGGTGGCGCGGCCGCCGATGCCCGGCGCCAGGCGGTAGCCGGTGAGCCGCACCAGTTCGGCCACGCTCTCGCGCCAGGCGGCGGTGCGCAGGTAGGCCTCGTTGGCGTAGTGCTCCTGGTAGAAGCTGAGGATGTCACCGAGGATGGCGGCGCCCTGTAGCAGCGCGATGCCGGGGTCGTCGGCGCCGCGGTGGGTCCAGGCGGCGAGCTCCGGGGCGGCATTTATGCCGCGGGTCATCGCCTCGAGGAAATCGGCATAACGGCCGATGCGGTAGGCGATGCGCGGCAGGCCGGGGCGATTGTCGGCGCGGCGCGGGAAAATGAAGGGGTCGGTGATCAGGGGATTGCACGCCATCATCGCCTCCCGCCCTGGATCTCGAAGCGGATCAGCCCGCGTTCGAGGTGGTCAGGGTCGTTGGCCAGCAGCAGGGTCTCGTCGAAGCCCATCTCCAGCACCGCTGCGCCAGGCACGCCGGGCAAGGGCGCGGAGAAGCGCTTCATGGTGATGCTCACCACATGCCTGATGCCGGCGATTCGGTGGATGCGGCCTTCGAGCATGCTGCGGTGCAGGGACTGGCCGAAGGTCCATTGGTCCGGGTGGAAGAAGCCGGGGCGGCCATCGGAAGTCCAGGCATCGGAGAACTCCTGCTCCAGCACGAAACGCAGGTCTTCGCGCCAGTAGGCTTCATCCGCGCAGACCACCACGCGGATCTCCAGCGGCACGTAGCGTGGCGGGCGCAACTCGATGTCTTCGCCGATCAGCCGGACCGCCTCCAGGTGGGCGGCCACGCGCGGACGCAGTTCGTCCCAGAGTGCGTCGGAGCGCTCGTCGCCCAGGGCGGTGAAGCCGGCCGGATCGATGGCGATGCGCACCGTGCGCCAACTGCCGGTCCAGGCGTAGCGCGCCACCGCCCGCGACACGCCGCTGACCTCTTCGGCGCGGCGCACGTAGTCGGCCAGGGTGACGGCGCGCAGCTGGCGCGCGCGGAAGGCCTCGGGAGCGTTGCGGCGGATGCGTTCGGCCGGCTCCGGATCGCGCCCGTCGGTGACGTCGAAGGGGTTGGTCACCGCGACCACGGCACCGTTCAGCGCGCCGCTCAGGGCCCCGGCATTGACCAGCTGGTCGGCGCCTATGTTGCCGCGATGGTCGCCGCCGACCTGGTACTGGGCATGCACCACGGCGCCGGTGGGCAGCAGGCGGCCGTTGCTGCCGTTGCCGAAGCGCAGCAGGCTGCGCCGGTGTTCGTCGGTTTCCACCATGTAGTGGTCGCCGTTTTCCGCCGAGTCGTCGCTGTGCACCAGGCTCTCGACCTCGTCCCATTGCTCCCGGGCGGCTCCCGGCGGCTCCACCTGCAGCCACAGGGTCGAGCGCGCCGGCTCCTCCCCGGTCGGCGCCGCACTGTCGCGCGGGGGCAGGTAGGCCAGTGGCCCGGCATCGGGCAGGGGCGCCAGTACCCAGTCGCGGCCATCGCCGAAGCGGTCCATGCGCCGGTAGTGGCGATGCTTGACCTGATCGCTGTCGCTCGGCAGCAGTGTGCCCGGCTCGTGGAAGTGCACCTCCAGCGGCCGGCCCTCGTGCACTGGCAGCAGGTTGCCGTAGAAGGTGGAAATGTCGGTCACGCTGGTGGGCGGCGGGCCGGGGCAGAAGGTGGTGAAGGCATAGTCGAAGCGCAGTGCATCGTCCTCGCGCCAGTGCACGCGGACCATCCAGGTGCCGGTCAGCGGGTCGAGGACGGATTCGGCTCCGCCCCGGTCCGGGTCGTCGCCGGGCAGCAGGCGCAGCAATTGCCGTTTGCCGGGGTTGCGGCCGGGCAGGGCGCCGGTCAGCGGGTTGAGCACCTCGGCTATGAGCAGTTCCCGCCACAGCCCGTTGCGCACCAGGTCGCGCAGCGCGTCGGCCTGCGCCTGCGAGGCGAGACCGGCCAGGGGCACCAGGTCGGCGCTGGTGCTGCCGGCGGCCAGCGCCGGTTGCGCATCGCGCCAGGTATGCAGGCGCAGGCGATTGAGCAAGGGGTCCAGGCGCTGGCGCTGCTGCGCTTCGAGCCGGCGCTGGCGGCTGGCGAAGAACACGGCATCGTCCGCGGGCGGGTCGTCGCCGGTCCAGGCCACCAGCTCCTGGTCGTCGAGGCTGAACGGCGCCTGGCCGTCCACCACGTCCAGCGCCAGCCAGGTGCTGGCCTGGTTGCCCTGGTGCAGGTGGTAGTCGACCAGCCTGGCGTGACGCGCCAGGGAAACGCGCTTGCGCGTGGTGGCCAGGTAGGCTTCGGCCATGACCCGGTCCTGGAAGTCGCTGAGTTCGTCGGCGGCGGCGGCGAACAGGTCGATCAGCACCTGGTCATGGTCGGCCTCGCTGGTGCTGGCCCAGCCTGGCACGCGCTCGGCCATGGCGACCATCAGGGTGTGGCGGAAGGAATCGTAGTCCTTGGCCAGGTAGTCGATGGCCGGGTTTGGCGCCTGCGGGCGGCCCGCTTGCGGCGGCGCGCAGTCGTTGGTGAAGCAGCCGGGGCGGAAGCGGAAGCCGATGGCGCTGAAGAAGGGGTCGATCAGGGCGGCGTTCCAGACCAGTTCGAGGCGGTAGGTCGAGTAGTCGCCGACCGGCTCGATGCGCAGCGCCAGGCGTGTCGCGTCGAGGCCTGATACCGCCGTGACCTGGACCTGCCCGGCCGCGTTGCCGGCGACGATGCGCGCGCCGCCGCGCAGGCGGAACACCTGGCGTGCGCGCACCGGGTCGGCGCCGATGTCGGCGAGTATCGCCGCCAGGTGCAGGCCGTTGAAGAAGTGCAGTTCGAGGTCCGCGTGGCCCGGGTTCGGCCCGGCCGGCAGTGACACCAGGGCGAGCTTGAGGCCGTCGAGGCCGTGGCCCTGGAGCACGTCGGCGCGGTCGTCGACCAGGTCGGGAAAGACTATGGCAGCCATGGCGGGCGGGTCCTATCGGGAGTTGCGCTGGAACTTGATGACGCGCGAATCCGGGCTGCCGGCCGGCCGGTATTTCACCGTCACCTCCAGGGTCGCCGCGGCGTCGTCCCAGACCACATCGATCAGCTCCACCGTGAGCCGGTGGCCGAGCCAGCGCGATAGACCGTTGGTGATGCGCGCCTTGACCACGCCGCGCAGGGCTTCCGAAGCCGGCTCGAAGACCAGCTTGCGCACGCCGCCACCGAACTCGGGCAGGAACAGGCGCTCGGCGGGGCTGGTCAGCAGCAGTTGCAGCAGTTCGTCGCGCACATGGGCGTCGTCGTTGGCCGGGGCGACGGTGCGCCCGTCGCTGCCGATGCGGAAGGGGAACGCCAGGTGCCGTCCGTTGGAGAGTGCCATGTCATATCCCCTTGGCTTTCTGCTGGGTCTGCACCACCAGGGCGGTGCCCTGGGGCGCCTGCGCCGCGTTGAGGCAGAGGCCGACGCTGGTCTGCAGCAGCACCGGTACGTTGTTGATCGAGGTCTGGGTGGCCGCGGTCACCCAGCGGATGGTCAGGCAGGGCGAGGGGGCGCTGGGGGCGAACGGGCAGCCGACAATCGGGTGCAGGTCGGTCTGCAGCAGCATCGGCGCGCCGTCCACCAGCGCCAGGGTGTTGCTGGTGATGAGCTGCGCGGTTCCGCCATGGGGGCACATCACGGTGCTGGTGGTGGTGAGGATCGGGATCATGTCGGCGGCGTCCCGAAGCTCATCGCCCCGTTCACCAGGCTCACGCCGGCCGGGCCGACCTTGATGATGCCCTTGTTCAGCGAGATGGAGCCGTTGGTCAGGCTGATCTCGCAGGCTCCACAGGTGATCAGGATCTCGCTGGCGCTGATGACGATCGACTTGGGGATGCCGGTATCGCCGTGGTGGATCTCCACCTTGTCGTTCTTGTCGTCGAGGATCACCTTGTGCCCGTGTTCGGAGATGATCATCCGCACCTCCGGGTCCCGGGGCTGGGGCTGCTGGTCCGAGGCCCACCAGGCGCCGGACCAGATCGGCTGGTCGAGGCGGCCCGCCTCGAACTCGATCCACACCCCCGAGCCCACCTTCGGCAGCAGCACCATGCCGTAGCCGTCACCGGCGAAGGGGGCGGCCGGCAGCGCCCAGCTGCAGGGGTGCTCGCCGAGTACGGCGGGCACCGTGGCGCGGATACGGCATTGCCCGTTCGGATCGCCGACATCGGTGACGGTGCCGCGGTACTTGCCGAAGTAACTGCCGGCGACGCGCTCGACCAGCCGCTCGACCGTGCTTTCCATCAGATCGTCCATCAGAAGATCTCCACGTTCGCCGATATCGAGAGTTGCAGGCCGCCGCCCAGGGCCTCGGCCACCGCCGCGCCGGAAACCTCGGACACCGAGTTGGTTTTGGCTTCGAGTTCCTGGGTGTAGAGCGACGGGGTGATGCGGTGCACCACCTTGGTGATCAGGTAGTCGCCGCTGTAGGGGGTGGCGCCGGCGTCCAGCCGCACCTTGAGGTAGGGGTTCAGCAGGCCGCCGTAGCAGCCGGGAATGACCTGGCTCACCAGGCGGAAGATGTATCCGCTGCGACGCGCCCGCGCGGTGGTGGCTGCCGTCGGGTCTTCGCCGGTGATGTCCGCGGGGGGCATCAGCCGGCGGGGCGTGAGGTCCGCCGGCACGGCCGGCAGGGCGCGCATCAGGCCGAGGTCGGCGGCGCTGGTCTCGAAGCGGGTGACGCCCTGGTCGTCGACCCGCAGCACCTGGGCGTGGCTGCGTTCGCCGCCGTCCGGGTCCTGCCTGACGCTGGCATTGGCGAGGTTGCGGCCGGCGCCGAGCAGCACCAGCGGCGGCAGGTCGGTGGCGTCCTCCGGGTCGGCGAGGAAGCAGCCGATGCTGGCGCCGGGCGCATCCCCGGGCAGGACATAGGCATGGCGATCGTTGGCCGTGGCCAGCTCGCGCAGGAACTGCAGCACGGTGCCGCGCCGGGTGGTGGCTTCGGGCGTGGCCTCGGTGGCGTCGATGCGTGTGTCGCCGATCTGCGCGAAGCGGCCGAACAGCTCGCTGGCGATATCGCTGGCCTTGCGGTTCTCGAAGGTCGGCTCGGTTTCCTCGTCGCGGTTGAGGAAGGCGCTGTCGTCGCGCACCACCATGGTCGCGACGCTGCGGCCGGGCTGCGAGTCGAGGGCGGCGTCGATGCTCACCAGCGGCCCATCGATCAGCGGGGCGAAGCGGCCGTTGCCGATGTCGAGCTCGACCCGCACGCGGGAGAAGGGCTCGCTGGTCTCGCCCGGCCAGTGCAGCCAGGCGCCGTTGGCGTCCAGGCAGAGCACCATGCGCAGGCGGGCTTCCCAGAAGGCGTCCATTTCCTGGGTGACCTCGATCTCCTCGATGCGGCGCAATTGGTCCTCACTGGCGGCGCTGTCGCCGAACCAGACGCGGAAGCGTTGCTCGGCCATGTTCAGCTCCCGGGAACCAGCAGGGTTTCACCGGGGGTTTCCACCAGGCTGCGCCCATCCAGCGCGCTGTTGGCGTCGGCGACGTGCCAGAACTGCGTGGCATCGCCCGTGCGGGCGTGGGCGAAGAGGTCGAGGCGGTCGCCCGCCTGCACCATCTGCGGCTCGCCGCGCGCGGGTGTCAGCTGGCGCAGCTTCAGGGCCACCACTGTTTCGCCGGTGGAGGTGGTGGTCTGCACCGTGGCGACCCGGGAGTAGCGGGAATTGGGCAGGAACATGGCGTATCTCCTAGAGCGGGATCAGTTCGACGATCTGCTCGGCGGTGTTGGCCAGGTTGGCGATGGCCTGGGCTTCCTTGGCGATGGTCGAGTACTCCAGGGCGCCCTTGGCGAGCACGTCGTCGGAGCAGTCGTCGACGGCGATGACGCTGAGCTGGATGTCCACTTCGGCGCGGGTCGGGTTGAGGATCGCGTCGTACTCCAGCTCGGAGATGCTCATGGAATCGATGGTCACCGGCAGGACCCGGGTGAGGCCCCAGATGAACAGGATGCGTGGGTACTTCTCCCGCGGGATCGGTTGTGCCGGCGCGTCATCGCCACCGCCCCCCAGGGCATCGCCGATCGCATCGAGCGCAGCGCCGATGAGGCCGGCGAGCTTCGCGCTCGGCAGGACCATCTTTTCCAGCGCCGCCAGTTGCGGGCCTATGCCGAACAACTGGGCCAGCGCCTTGCCCTCGTCGAGCATGTTGGCGGCGCTGAAGTGGGCCTTGAAGCTGATCTTTTCGAAGGTCTTCTCGCCGGCCTGGGCGGTCTCGCGCTGGGTGGCACCGGTGGGGCGCGGCGGAATCTCCAGGGTGCGCGTCAGCGATTCCGGGTTGAACTGGAAGATCACCACATTCGGGATCGGGCCGATCAGGTCGGTGCCGTACTCGATCAGGGCGCCGCGCAGCAGGGTCATGGCCGCTCTCCCCGTAGACTGCCGGCGATGCGCTGGGCGATGCCCGCCGCGAGCGCGTGGGCGCTGGGAGCGGCGGGGCTGGCCAGCTCGCCGGCGTCGAGGTGTTCGGCCGGCAGCGCTTGCACCGGCTGACCGGTCAGGGCCTTTGCGAGGGCCGGGCCGAGCAGGCGGACGGCCGCTTCGGCGGTTTCCGGCGGGATGCCGCGCAGGTCGAGTTCCAGTGCATCGATATGCAGCCGCCGGCGGCGCGGCGAGGTCGCGGTCATCGTCTGGTCCTCCGGCTGGCGACCAGCTCGGCGTAGGGGCCGAACTGGTCGAGGCTGTTGGCGCGGTCCAGCTTGTCGTACTCGCGCTGCAGGGCGCGCACGATCGCCGGCATGTCGAGGCGCCGCGGCGCGCCTTCGGCGGCGCTCTGCAAGCAGGCGTTGAACACCACGCCACGGATGTGCCCGCCGGCCAGGGCGAAACGCTGGGCGAGGAAGTCGAAGTCCAGGGCGCTGGCGTCGACGTCGGCGGGGATCACGCTGCGCCAGATGCGCAGGCGCTCCTCGGCGTTCGGCAGGGGGAATTCGACGACGAAGCGCAGCCGGCGCAGGAAGGCTTCGTCCAGGTCCTTGCGGCGGTTGGTGGCGAGTATCGCCAGCCCCTTGAAGCGCTCCATGCGTTCCAGCAGGTAGCTGATTTCCAGGTTGGCATAGCGGTCGTGGGCGTCCTTGACCTCGGTGCGCTTGCCGAACAGGGCGTCGGCCTCGTCGAAGAACAGGATCAGGTCGGCCGAGTCGGCGGCATCGAACAGCCGACGGAGGTTCTTCTCGGTTTCGCCGATGTACTTGTTGACCACCTGGGACAGGTCGATGCGGTAGAGCGGCAGGCCCAGTTCGGCGGCCATGGCTTCGGCGGCCATGGTCTTGCCGGTACCCGGCGGCCCGGCGAAGAGGGCGCTGAGCCCGCCTTCGTTCCAGGCGCGCGCGGTGCCCCAGTCGTAGTGCACGCGGGTGAGGTTGCGCATGGCCGCGAGCAGTTCGTCGATCTGCGCGGCCTGGGCCGGCGGCAGCATCAGCTCGGCACGGCCGAAGCGCGGTGTGACCGGCTGGGCCAGGGTGCCGAGATCGAGGTCGGCGCGCGCGGCGGCGAACAGCTCGGCGGCGCTGGGGGGCCGGCCCAGGGCCGCGAGTTCGGCGGCGACTCGGGCGATGGCCGTCCGTTCGTAGCGGAAGCGCCGCGCCAGCTCCGGCAGCAGCGGGGCCAGTTCATGTTCCGGCAGGTGCTGGCGCCAGCAGGCGAGTCGCTGGGCATGGTCCGGGGGTGGCACTTCCAGCGCCGGCAGGCTCTCGCCCAGGCCGCGCAGGGAGCTGCGCTCAGAGACGCCGATGAACAGCAGTAGCGGCAGACCGGGCAGCGGCGGGGCGTCCAGGCCGCCGTCATGGACGGTCGGATCCTTGAGGAGACTCGCCGGCAGGTACAGCGCGCAGCCGCGCAGCCAGGCGACGCAGAGC
>NZ_SSOJ01000012.1 GCF_029871205.1 Pseudomonas sp. BN417
CAGAACCAGATCTCGAAGGTGGAGAAGGAGGTGGTGATCGCTTCGCGCCCGCTCTTGGTCAGTTCGGTGATGGCGATGACCGAGACCAGCGAGGTGTCCTTCACCAGGCTGATGAACTGCCCGGCCAGCGGTGGCAGCACGCGCTTGAAGGCCTGCGGCAGGATCACGTGGCGCATGGACTGGCCGGCGGTCAGGCCCAGGGAGCGCGCCGCCTCGTTCTGCCCGCGGGCGATGGACTGCACGCCGGCACGGACTATTTCACCCACGTAGGCGCCGGTGAACAGCGCCAGCGCCGCCACCCCGGCGAATTCGCGGGAGAGGTTCAGCACGGTGCCGATGAAGAAGTAGAAGATGAATATCTGCACCAGCAGCGGCGTACCGCGCACCAGCTCGACATAGACAGTGGACAGGTCGCGCAGCGTGGGGTTGTTCGACAGCCGGCAGAGGCCGGTGAACAAGCCGAGAAGCAGGCCGAATGCACCGGACAGCACGGAGATCCACAGCGTGGTCCAAAGCCCCCAGAGCAGCGGGCCAGCCGCCCAGTGGCGAGTGACGCCGACCAGGTCTCCCTCGGAAACGTCGTCGCCCTGGCTCACCTGCAGGCTGTCGCGGGCCACCTCCAGCACCTGCTCTGCGCCGCCCTCGGCGGTCAGGGTCACGCGGGCCATGTCGCCGTCGTCGGCAATGGCGCTGACCGTGCCGTAATCGGCGACGCGCTGGCCTTCCTC
>NZ_SSOJ01000013.1 GCF_029871205.1 Pseudomonas sp. BN417
GCGATGCCGGTGTTGTCCAGGGTGATCAGGTTGCTGGTGTCGCTGATGCTGGCGCTCGGGGTGAAGGTGGCAGTCCAGGTGATACCGCCGTCGCTGCTGCTCACCGCGCTCAGGGTGCCGTTGGCGATGGTCAGGTCGGCGTTGGTGAGACCGCTCACCGCCTCGCTGAAGATAATGGTCACCAACGAGGTTTCGCCGATCCTCAGCGCGCTGTCGGCGACCACGATGGTGGCGGTCGGCCGCACCGTATCGATGGCGTAGTTGTTCGAGTTGGTGGTGCCCACGCCCAGGTTGCCCACGGCGTTCTGTACGCCGGTGTTGTCCAGGGTGATCAGGTTGGTGGTATCCGTGATGCTCGAAGTCGGGGTGAAAGTCGCGGTCCAGGTGATGCCGCCGTCGCTGCTGCTCACCGCGGTCAGGGTGCCGTTGGCGATGGTCAGGTCGGCGTTGGTGAAACCGGTCACCGCTTCGCTGAAGGTGATGGTCACCAGCGAGGTTTCACCGATCCTCAAGGCATTGTCGGCCACCACTATGGTCGCGGTCGGGTGCGC
>NZ_SSOJ01000014.1 GCF_029871205.1 Pseudomonas sp. BN417
GCCTGAACCTGTGCAGAAGAGGTGGGGCGGCGACTCTGCCCCGTCAGGAGGCCGAGCGGAAGCATTGCGCAGGAGGACGAGCGGCATGGATGCCGCGAGAGGCGTGCGGGGCCAGGGATGGCCCCTCGCGCCGGGCCCCCGGAGCAATGATGGAGCGAGGGGACCCGACGAAGTCGGGCCGGATGCAGGGGCAAGTTTTTTGGTTCCTTTTCAACGATTGGAAAAGGGACTCGCCTGGGAAGGCGAAACCGGGACTCGCAGGCCACTCGATAAGCAGCTCGGCTCAGGACGCTCTAGCAACACTGAATGCAGAGATAGCCAATGAATTCGCCCCTACAAGGTCCATTCGCAAGCCTGAGCCTGCACACCCAATACGCACCAAGGCCTCGGTGCGCATGGCGCACCCTACAGGCCGGCTACGAAAAAGGCCCGGGATTTCCCGGGCCTTTCTTCAGGCGATCTTCTCGGCGGGCAAGGGCAACGCCGGCAGGCGTTGGTCGAGCAGCCCCAGGCCTTCCTGGAACAGCTGGTTGCTGCGTTCGACCTCGCCCAGCTGCGCCAGCAGGCGCGCCAGTTCCGCACAAGTCTCGGGGTCGCGGCGGAAGCTCAGGCTGCTCTCGAAGTATTCGCGCGCCTTGCCCCAGAGACGGTTGCGCAGGCACAGGCGACCGAGGGTGAGGAGCAGCGTGGCGTCGCTGGCGTGTTCCTTCAGCCAGCCCTCGGCGGCTTGCAGCTGGCGTGTCGGATCGCTCCCGCGTAGCAGGCCATAGAGCCGCACCAGGGCGTCGTCGTAGCCGCGCTTGATGGCGCCGCGCACGGCCTCTTCGGCTTCCTGCTCGGCACCCAGGCGGCGCAGCTGCTCGGCGAAGGCCAGCACCAGCCGCGGCTCGTTGCGCTGGGCGCTGGAGAGTTGCTGCCAGGCGCGGGTCAGCGGTTGCAGGGCGGTTTCGCCTTCGTTCATACCTTCCTCGCCGGCCTGCTGCAGACGGGCGCTCCAGGCGCGCAATTCCAGTTCGGCCAGCCGGCTTTCGGGCAGCGCCTTCTCCTTGCGCAGGACGGGCAACAGGCCGACCAGAGATGCCCAGTCGCCACGCACCTCATGCAGGTGCAGCATCTGCCGCAGCACCTGGTGGTGGCGCGGGTGACGCTCATGCACGGCCTTCAGGGTTTCCTGCGCGGCATCCGAATCACCGCGGTCCAGCTGCAATTCGGCATGGGCCAGGGCGATGGCCAGCTCGGCCTGGGGCTGGCGCTCCAGGGCACGCTCGAGCAACTGCTCGGCCTCTTCGTGCTGGCCGATCTTCTGTGCCGCGCGGGCGGCACCCAGGTAGTAGATCAGCGGCTGCGGGTCGTTCTCGGCGGCGCGTTTCAGGTGACGTAGCGCGCGCGCCCAGCGCCCTTCGGCCAAATCCAGGAGGCCCTGCTCGGACGCCAGGCGTGCGCGGCGGCGGGCGTTACGTCGCGACCAGGGATTGACCACGCCGCCCGACACCATCAGCAGCCGCAACAGGTAGCGCAGGCTGACGAACAGCAGCCAGAGCACCGCGAGCAAGGCCAGGGTGGCCCAGAGGGTGGACTCGTAGCGGAAGCCCTTGTACGCCACCAGCACGTAGCCCTTGTGCTGGGCCACGGCCATGCCTAGCAGGGTGGCGGCCGCGCCTATCACCAGGAGGATAAGCAGGACCTTCAGCAGACGCTTCATTGGCCGGCCTCCTTGGCCGGCTCAGTGGCGGCCGGCTCCTCGACTTCAGCGGCGGCCGCGCCCGGACTGCGTTGCAGGTAGGCCTGCAGGGCGGTCAGCGCCGGTGCGAGATCGGGCGCCTGCACCTCGACCGGCTTGCCGGCGAGTTCGTCGATGCGCGCCAGCAGCGCGCGGCTGTCGGGGTTCTCCTGGTTGAAGTGGCCTTGCAACACGTCGCGAGCCTGGCGCAGGGACTGCTGGTAGACCTGGGTCTGGCCATGCAGCGCGCCCCATTGCGCCTGCTCCAGGGCGAGCGAGAGCGCCAGGCGGACCCGGGACAGGTTCTGGCCAGACAGCAGCGGCTTGATGTCCTGGTCGGCATTCAACTGGATGCGGAAGTAGTGCGAGAGCTTTTCCAGCCACTCGGACCAGCGACTGCGGCCATCGCCTTCGGCGGCCATGTCGAGCAGCACACCACCCTTGTCCTCGAAGGCCGGCACCAGTGGATTGAGCTGGGTGGCCTGCTCGCGCAGGGCGCCCAGTTGCAGGAACAGGCCGGTGCGGTCCGGTTGCTCGGTGGTGCGCAGGGCCACCAGGCTCTTCGCCAACTGCTCACGGGCGGCGTAGGCCGCGGGATCATCCTGCTCGCGAAGGATGTCGTCGGCGGCCTGCACCAGCGCGGTGGCGCTGTAGATATCCTGCAGCGCCGAGAGGCGCAGGCTGGCCAGGCGCAGCAGGTGCTCGGCCTCGGCCAGGCGCCAGTCCTTGCGGCTGGCGCCAAGTATGGTTTCCAGCCGCTGGCGCAGTTGCTGCTGGTCGCCCTGGAGGTCGATCAGCAGGCGGCGGCGCTCATCCAGTTCGGCGGCGCTGGGCAGTTCGGCCAGGCGCGCGGTGAGCAGCTGCTCGCGCTGGGCCAGGGCGCGGGTCTGGCCGCGGGCATCCTCGACTATGTTGAGCTGCTGCTGGTCACGGGTCTCCAGGCTGCGCACCTGCCAGAGGCCCCAGCCACCCACGGCGACCCCGGCGGCACCCACCAGCAGGGCGAGCGCGGCCAGGCCATTGCCCCGTGGGGCCGGCGCGGAACTGGCAGGGGTGGCGGGTTCGGCGGCTACAGTGTGTTGCTCTTGTTTTGGGGAGTCTACTTCGCTCACGTATCCATCCTTCGCATCAGGGGGCCGGCGCGGGATACAGCTCGAGCGCCGCCAGCAAGGCCGCGGCATTCGCGCCACGGCAATCCACAACATTCTTGGCGCCCGCGGCGACTGCCTGCTCGGCTACCCGCGAGCTGGGCACGAACAGATGCAGGCGGGCCAGTTCGGACCAGGCTTGCCCGGCCAGGCGCAGGAGGTTCTCCAGGCCCTGACCACTGCTGACCACCAGGCCGTTCAGGCGTTCCGCCTCGACCGTGCGCGCCAGGGTGCCCGCCGGGTAATCCGGCAGGCAGCGTCTGTAGAGTTCCAGATAGTCGACCGCGACACCTTGGCCGCGCAAGCGCTCGGCAAGGAATTCTCGGCCACCCTCGCCGCGCATGATCAGCACTTTGGGGTCGTGTACGGCCAGGGCCTCGGCCAGTTGCGGCAGCTCCAGCAGGGCTTCGCTGTCGTCACCGGCGGCCGGCCAGAAGGTGGGCAGGCCGTAGTCTTCGAGCAAGGCGCCGGTGGCCGCGCCGACGCTGAACCAGCGCTGTTCGGCCGGCGATTGTGGCCAGTAGCGGTCGAGCAGGTCGAGGCCGAGGCGTGCCGCCGGCTTGCTGACCACCACCACGGCGCAGTAGCGATCGAGGTCGAAGATGATCGAGCGCTGCTCGGGCGTCTCGGCGATGGGTTCGATGGCCAGCAGCGGCAGGCTGCTGCTGTATACCTGCTGTTCGGCCAGGGTCGCGGCCAGGACTTCGCACTCCTCGGCCGGGCGCGTCAGCAGCAACCGCCATTCCGTCACGGGTGACCGGCCTCGCCATAGACGGCCTTGAGGATCTCCTCGGCGCCTTGTTCCAGCAATTGGTCAGCGACCTTGACGCCGAGGGCCTCGGCGTCGACGGCCGCGGCGCGAGCTTCGGCGCGCAGCAGCTGGCCACCATCGGGCTGCCCGACGAGGCCGCGCAGCCAGAGCTGGTCGCCTTCGAGCACGGCGTAGCAGGCGATGGGCACCTGGCAGCCACCGTTGAGGCGCTTGTTCAAGGCGCGCTCGGCGGTGACCCGCAGGGCGGTGTCCTGGTGGTGCAGCGGCGCCAGCAAGCCATGGATTTCGCTGTCGCCTGTGCGGCATTCGATGCCCACGGCACCCTGGCCGCCAGCCGGCAGGCTGTCTTCGACACTGATGGAAGAGCGGATGCGATCCTCGAAGCCAAGGCGGATCAGGCCGGCGGCCGCGAGGATGATGGCGTCGTACTCGCCGGCATCCAGCTTGGCCAGGCGGGTGTTCACGTTGCCGCGCAGGAACTGGATCTTCAGGTCCGGCCGGCGGGCCAGCAGCTGGGCCTGGCGACGCAGACTGGAGGTGCCGACCACGCTGCCGGGAGGCAGAGCGTCGAGGCTGTCGAAGCGGTTGGAGACGAAGGCATCGCGCGGGTCTTCACGCTCGCAGATGCAATAGAGGCCGAGCCCTTCGGGGAAGTCCATCGGCACGTCCTTCATGGAGTGCACGGCGATATCGGCCTCGTTCTCCAGCAGGGCGGTTTCCAGTTCCTTCACGAACAGGCCCTTGCCGCCGATCTTCGCCAGGGGCGCATCGAGCAGCTTGTCGCCACGGCTGACCATGGGCACCAGGCTGACCTTGAGGCCGGGGTGGGCTTGCTCCAGTCGGGCTTTGACGTATTCGGCCTGCCACAAGGCCAGGGCACTTTTACGGGTGGCTATGCGGATCTCGCGGGACATGATCAATTCCGGAAACGGTTATACCGGAATCATAACAGGCCCGCGTACGGCCTGGGCGCGGGCGGTTGTCGCGGAACGACATGGGCTGTCGAATAAACGCAGCGGGCGAGGATCAGGCGACCTCCAACGGCCCTGGCTGCCAACAGCGCGCTACAGGTTGTTCATCAACTTGCGCACGCCGGCGACATGGCGGCGGCTGACCGTCAGGGCCTCCCCGTTCATGCCCTTGAGGTAGAGCTGGAAGTGTCCCAGCGGGGTGCGCTGCAGGCGCTCGATCCGTTCCCGCGCCACCAGGGCGTTGCGGTGGATGCGCACGAAGCGGTCGCCGAATTCGTCTTCCAGCGCTTTCAGGGGCTCGTCCAGCAGGACCTCACCGTGCTCATGGCGCAGAGTCACGTACTTGTGGTCGGCGATGAAGTAGATCACCTGGTCCAGGGGGATCAGCTCGATGCCTTTCCGGGTACGTGCGCTGATGTGACTTCGGGGACCGCTCCCGCTAACCGCGGCAGGTCGGGTCAGCGCAGCAAGTTGTACTCGGTTCGGCCGTTCGGCCTTCTTCAGCGCCTCGGCCAGGGATTCGGAGCGCACCGGTTTGACCAGGTAGCCCACGGCGCTGACCTGGAAGGCTTCCAGGGCGAACTCGTCGTGGGCCGTGCAGAAGATCACCGCCGGCGGCGCCTCGCGCTCGCAGAGCCTGGCGGCCACCTGCAGGCCGTCCAGACCCGGCATGCGAATGTCCAGCAGGACCACATCCGGCTTGAGGCTGTCGATCAGGGTGAGTGCCTCCTCGCCATTGCTGGCGGCAGGCTCCAGGACACGGTACCCCTCGAGGTCGCCGACCAGACGGCTGAGGCGCTCGCGGGCTAGGGGTTCATCGTCGACGATCAGGACATTCATATCGCACGGGCTTCCTGCGTGAGTCTCGCACAAGGATAGCGTAGACAGGTGAAGTGGCGGCCGTCACGGCGCTCCACGCTCAGACTTGCCCGCGGCCCGAAAAGTGCCGTCAGGCGGGCGTCGATATTGCGTAGAGCCTGCTGGGTACCACGCGAGGGCGACTGCCCCTGGACCTCTTCGTAAGGGTTGCTCACGCAGAGGCGGAACATGCCGTCTCGATAATCCGCTTCGATTCGTACCAGCCCCCCCTCGATGCGCGGCTGGATGCCATGGATCAGGGCGTTCTCCAGCAAGGGCTGCAGCGTCAACTGGGGGATGGGCAGATCTTCCGGAACTTCATCCACCTGCCAATCCAACTGTAGCCGTTCTCCGAGACGATATTGCTCGATCGATAGATATCGCTTCGCCAACTCCATTTCTTCCCCCCAGTCGACCAGGGTGCCGGGCTTGGCCAGGCTGGCGCGGAAGAGGTCGGAAAGGTCGAGCACGGCCTGCTCGGCCTTGTCCGGATCGATCACCACCAGACTGGCGATGCTGTTCAGGCTGTTGAAGAGAAAATGCGGGCGAATGCGCGCCTGCAGGGATTCGATGCGCGCCCTGAGCTCGGCTTGCTGCTGCTTGCGCCACTGGCTCTGCAGATAGAAGTAGCGCAGCAGCAGCGCCGACATGATCAGGCTGATCAGCCCATGGCGCAGGTAGAGGTTGACCTCGCCATCGCGCGGCAGGGGACCGCCGAGGTTGAAGTAGTCGGCCAATGCGGTGCCCGCCAGGGTCAGGCCCACCACCAGGGCGCAGCAGAGGCTGCCGGCGATTGCCGCACGCAGGCGCGCCAGCACCGGCCGCAGCTGGCACAGCAAGGCGGCCGAGAGCAGCACGATCCATTGCACGAAAAGCGACGTCAGGGCCAGGCGCACCCAGTTGAAGCTCGGCAGCATGGGCTCGGCCAGCACCAGCACCAGTACCAGCAGCTCGGCCAGCAGCACGAGCCCGAGCAGTGCCTCGGGCAGGCAGAGCTCCGGCAGGAAGAAGTCGTCGTTGGCGGTTTTGGCACGCGCTTTCTTTTTCAGGCGCTTCTGCATCCCGGACATATCCCCAAAAGCCCGGCAGGCGACGAGCCAGGGTCGCCGGGCAAAAGCCTGTACTGAACCATCAAACCCACGACGCTTCCGTGAAGGTCCCGGCAATCGGCCCTATTCTCGACCGGACAGGCCGCGCCGGTTTTTCCGGCAACACTGGTATTATCGACGGTATTTTCCGGCCCATCGGCTTTCTTTCACCTTCTGCACCGAGTGAACCCATGAGCACCGACAAGACCAACCAGTCCTGGGGTGGCCGCTTCAGCGAGCCCGTCGACGCCTTCGTCGCCCGATTCACCGCGTCCGTAGACTTCGACAAGCGCCTGTACCGCCACGACATCATGGGCTCCATCGCCCACGCCACCATGCTGGCACAGGTCGGCGTGCTCAGCGAAGCGGAACGCGATGCCATCATCGACGGCCTGAAACAGATCCAGGGCGAGATCGAGGCCGGCAGCTTCGACTGGCGCGTGGACCTGGAAGACGTGCACATGAACATCGAGGCGCGCCTGACCGACCGCATCGGCGTCACCGGCAAGAAGCTGCACACCGGCCGCAGCCGCAACGACCAGGTGGCCACCGACATCCGCCTCTGGCTGCGCGACGAGATCGACACCATCCTCGGCGAGATCACCCGCCTGCAGCAGGGCTTGCTCGGCCTGGCCGAGGCGGAAGCCGACACCATCATGCCCGGTTTCACCCACCTGCAGACCGCCCAGCCGGTGACTTTCGGCCACCACCTGCTGGCCTGGTTCGAAATGCTCAGCCGCGACCACGAGCGCCTGGTGGATTGCCGCAAGCGGGTCAACCGCATGCCGCTGGGCTCAGCCGCCCTGGCCGGCACCACCTACCCCATCCAGCGCGAGATCACCTGCCAGCTGCTCGGTTTCGACGCCGTTGGCGGCAACTCCCTGGACGGCGTGTCCGACCGTGACTTCGCCATCGAATTCTGCGCCGCCGCCTCCCTGGCGATGATGCACCTGTCGCGCTTCTCCGAAGAACTGGTGCTCTGGACCAGCGCCCAGTTCCAGTTCATCGACCTGCCCGACCGCTTCTGCACCGGCTCCTCGATCATGCCGCAGAAGAAGAACCCCGACGTGCCCGAGCTGGTGCGCGGCAAGTCCGGCCGGGTGTTCGGCGCCCTCACCGGCCTGCTGACCTTGATGAAGGGCCAGCCGCTGGCCTACAACAAGGACAACCAGGAAGACAAGGAACCGCTGTTCGACGCCGCCGACACCCTGCGCGACTCCCTGCGCGCCTTCGCCGACATGGTTCCGGCCATCAAGCCCAAGCGCGAGATCATGCGCGAGGCGGCCCGCCGCGGATTCTCCACCGCCACCGACCTCGCCGACTACCTGGTGCGCAAGGGCCTGCCCTTCCGCGACTGCCACGAGATCGTCGGCCACGCGGTGAAGTACGGCGTGGACAGCGGCAAGGACCTGGCCGAGATGAGCCTCGAGGAACTGCGCAAGTTCAGCGACCAGATCGGCGACGACGTGTTCGCCGTGCTGACCCTGGAAGGCTCGGTCAACGCCCGCGACCATATCGGCGGCACCGCGCCGAACCAGGTCCGCGCCGCCGTACAGCGCGGCAAGGCCCTGCTCGCCGCACGCTGAGTCACCGGCACTGGGCGGACCGGCCAGTGCCGTTCCGTGCTCCGCCGTCCTGGCGGAGCACGCGACTACGCCGAAAATGCCGGCATCCGCCCTTTACGCCAGCGATCCCGCCGGGAAAGCAGGCATATTCCGCCTGCTCTGAACCAATCTGCCGTTGCCAGGGTGCCCCCGGGGCGGGTCCAGGCGTGGCACACTCCCGCCATCGCAAACCGGGAATCCGCCATGACCGACGACATTGATGACGGCGAAGAGGCCTTCGCCGAATCCACCCTGATCCAGGCCATCGAGAACCAGATCGAGGCGGACAGCCCGCCCGCCGCCCGCGCCACCTTCAACAAGCTGAGCCTGGTGGGGTACGAGCGTGAGGAAATCCTTCAGTTGATGGCCCTGGTGCTGGCCCACGAGATAGACGCCATGCTCAAGGCCGATCGGCCCTTCGATGGCGAATGGTACGAAAAGGCCTTGCGGGCGCTGCCGGACCTGCCGGAAGATCAGGCCTGACCTCGCCTACACTCCCCTGACTCCGGCCGGCATCCGCCGACCTCCGCAGTACGACAAGAACAAGGAGCGACCATGGTCTTCACCCCCGAACTCATCGCTGAATTCGAACTGCTGGCCCTCTTCAACCTGGACAACACCCAGGAAGGCATCAAGGTCCACAACAGCGCCAACCCCAAGGCCCAGGCCGCGGTGATGCGACTGCACCAGAAGGGCCTGATCACCCAGGCCGACGGCGGCTACCTGACCAGCCTCGGTCTCGACGCCGCCGAACACGTCCAGGCCCTGCGCACCATCCTCCAACCCGAACCCGCCTGACCCCGCGCCGCTCAAGACGGCAACATCGCGGGCGATACAATGCGGAGGCCTGCCGGCAGTGAACACTGCCGGCAGGGCCACCAGCATCGGGACAAGAACAGAGCATGACGCGCACCCAGGAAATCCGCCCGGACATCGACGACGGCATCGACCGCAAGGTCCTCGCGCAGCTGCGCGCACGCTTCCTCAAGGTCAACGGCGGCCGCCTGTCCCGCGCCATGCAGGCGCTTTCAACGCGCCAGCAGCTGGTACTCCGGCTGTTGCCGCTGCTCTTCCACGTCAACCACCCACTGCTGCCCGGTTACGTCTCCGGCACCACACCCGCCGGGGTCGCCGCCTTCGAGCCGGACGAGGAACTGCTGGCCGAGGCCCAGCGACTGACCCGCTCCTTCGCCTACAAGCCACGTCGCGGCACGCAGCCACAGCCGATCCACGGCCTGTTCCTGATGGGCAGCCTGGGCACCATCGCCCAGGCCGAACAGAGCGACATGGACATCTGGGTCTGCCATGCGCCGGAACTGGACGCTGCCGCCATCGCCGAACTGCAGCGCAAGTGCAGCGCGCTCGAGGAATGGGCCGCCGGCCAGGGCGCCGAGGCGCACTTCTTCCTCATCGATCCGGCCCGTTTCGCCCAGGGCGATCGCGAAGCGCGCCTCACTTCCGACGACTGCGGCACCACCCAGCACTACCTGCTGCTCGACGAGTTCTACCGCACCGCCATCTGGCTCGCCGGGCGTACCCCGCTCTGGTGGCTGGTGCCGGTGTACGAGGAGACGCGCTATGTCGAGTACAGCCAGACGTTGCTGTCCAAGCGCTTCATCCGCGCCGAGGAAGTGCTCGACCTCGGCCACCTGGCGCACATCCCGCCCGGCGAGTTCATCGGCGCCAGCATGTGGCAGCTGTTCAAGGGCATCGAGTCGCCCTACAAGTCGGTGCTCAAGCTGCTCCTCACCGAGGTCTACGCCAGCGAACACCCGCAGGTGGCATGTCTGTCGCTGCGCTTCAAGGAAGCGGTCTACGCCAACCGTCTCGACCTCGACGAGCTGGACCCCTACATGGTGGTCTACCGCCGCCTCGAAGAGTATTTGCTCGGCCGCGGCGAACCGGAACGCCTGGAGCTGATCCGCCGCTGCCTCTACCTCAAGGTCAACAAGAAGCTCAGCCGGCCACCGCGCAATCGCAACAAGAGCTGGCAGCGCCTGTTGCTGGAGCGCCTGACCGCCAACTGGAACTGGCAACAGCGCCAGCTGGCGATGCTCGACAGCCGCAGCCAGTGGAAGGTGCGCCAGGTGCTCGCCGAGCGTCGCGCCCTGGTCAACGAACTGACCTACAGCTACCGCTTCCTCTCCCAGTTCGCCCGCAGCGAACAGGCCGGCGGCACACTCAGCCGCCGCGACCTGGGCATACTCGGCCGGCGCCTTTACGCCGCATTCGAGCGCAAGGCCGGCAAGGTGGAATTCATCAACCCGGGGATAGCCCCGGATATCGCCGAAGACACGCTCACCCTGGTGCAATGCCCCAGCCCGGAGGCCAGGGACGAAACCCAGTGGGCGCTTTTCGCTGGTAGCCTGAATGCACTGGAATGGCAGGACTTCGCCCCGCTCAAGCGCAGCCGCGAGCTGGTCGCCCTGCTCGCCTGGTGCCACCGCAACGGCGTGATCGACGCCGGCACCCGCCTCTCCCTGCATCCAGGCAGCAGCGACCTGACCGAGTTCGAACTGACCAACCTGCTGACCAGCCTGCAGCAGGCATTCCCCCAGCCCCAGGGCCAGGTGGACGAAAGCGCCCTGCTGCGCGCCGGGGTGCCGACCGAGGTGCTGTTGCTGGTGAACGTCGGCATCGACCCGTTGAAGCAGCACAGCCAGAAGAATCTCCACCTGACCACCGATCGCACCGACGTCCTCGGTTATTCCGGGTTCCGCGACAACCTGGTGCTGACCATCGACCAGGTGACCCTGAACAGCTGGAACGAGTTGCTGGTAAGCCGCTTCGAGGGGCCCGACGCCCTGATCGACTGCCTGCGCGACTACCTCAACGTCCTGCCCGCCGACAGCGCCCAGCCGGGCCTGCGGGTGCGCTGCTTCTGCCGCAACCGTGCCCAGGCCATCGGCCAGCGGGTGGAAGAGCTGTTCAACGACGCGCAGAAACTGCTCGGCGCCGCCGGCGTGCCGCGATTCCTGCTGCAGATCCAGCAACGCTTCCATGTGTTGCAACTGCAGCCAGGCCAGGTCCGCCATGCCAGCCTGGCGGACCTGCCGGCACTGGTGGATCACCTGGGCCGCGACCTGCCGGACTACAGCCCGCTGCAACTGGATCGCCATGCCCTGGAAGACCAGGACCTGGCGCTGATCCTGCCCCTGGGCAGGCCCAACTGCATCCAGGTGTTCTACCGCCAGCACGGCGACAGCGCCGAGATCAGCCTGCTGGACGAGCACAATGCGCTGTGGCGCCAGCACCTGCCCTGCCACGACGAGCAGAGCCTGCTGACGCCGCTGCATCGCTTCCTGCAGTCGCTGCTCTACCGACGCAACGCCCAGCTACCGCTGGACAGCCCCCAGCTGCCGCCGGCGCCGGAGATCTTCTACTACGAAGTGATGCACCAGGGCCGCCAGCTGGAGCGCCGGATCGCGCCCACCGCGGCGATGAGCCATCCCTTCTACGATGTACAGGCCATTGTCGAGCCAGCCGAGCAGGGCATGGTGCACGTCACCCTCTACTGCAACCACCGGGAGTTTTCCGAGCTGGAATACGGCGCTGGTGTGTTCGCCGCCGTGGCCAGGCACATCCTCGCCCAGCGCCGCGAAGCGGAGCGCTACCCCTGTTACATCACCGACCTCGACCTGTCGCGGGTCCCGGGCAAGGGGCAGGCACAGACGGTCCACTACCTGCGCTACAAGGTGGAGCTGGAAGAACGGCTGAATCGGGCCCTGCAGGACGGCTGAGCCACCGCCCCACCCTGTAGGGGCGAATTAATTCGCCAAGGGATGCGTAGCATCCCCCTGCAAGATTGAAGGCCGGACCTGCGGCCCGGTTGGCGAATGAGTTGGCTATGTCTGCATTAAGTGTTGCTAGAACGTCTTGAGCAAAGCTGTTTATCGAGTGGGCTGCGAGTCTCTGTTTCGCCTCCCGGCGAGTCTCTTTTGGCAGTCGCCCCAAAAGAAACCAAAAAGGCTCGCCCCTGCATCCGGCCCGACTTCGTCGGGTTCCCTCGCTCCATCGTTGCTCCGGGGGCCCGGCGTGAGGGGCCATCCATGGCCCCGCACGCCTC
>NZ_SSOJ01000015.1 GCF_029871205.1 Pseudomonas sp. BN417
AGCGTTGCAGAGGGGGACGAGCGGCATGGATGCCGCGAGAGGCGTGTGGGGCCAGGGATGGCCTCTCGCGCCGGGCCCCGGCGCGACGCTGGAGCGAGGGAAACGCAGTAACAGCCGAAGGCTGGTCACCCGGCGCAGCCGGGCCGGATGCTGGGGCAAGTTTTTTGGTTTGTTTTCACGGGGCCGGCCATCCGGCGATTGGAAAAGGGACTCGCCCGGGAGGGCGAAACCGAGACTCGAAGCCCACTCGGCAATGAGCCGAACGAAAAGACTCCAAGCCCCCTCACACCGGATTACCAATCCGGCGTGAGCCCCATTCCCCGGTAATCCGTGAAGAACCAAACAAAAGGCCCCCGAAGGGGCCCTTGTCGTCAGTGGCTGGGCTGCGCCTCGGGCGGGATGGCAGCCTGGGCCTGCCGCGCGTCCACCGGCTTGACCCGGAACCAGGCCGCATAGAGCGCCGGCAGGAACAGCAGGGTCAGGGCGGTGGCGACTATCAGGCCGCCCATGATGGCCACGGCCATGGGGCCGAAGAACACGCTGCGCGATAGCGGAATCATCGCCAGTACCGCCGCCAGGGCGGTGAGCACTATCGGTCGGAAGCGCCGCACCGTGGCTTCGATGATGGCGTGCCAGCGGTCCAGGCCGGCGGCGATGTCCTGCTCGATCTGGTCGACCAGGATCACCGAGTTGCGCATGATCATGCCCGCCAGGGCGATGGTGCCGAGCATGGCGACGAAACCGAACGGCTGGCGGAACACCAGGAGGAACAGGGTCACGCCGATCAGCCCCAGGGGCGCGGTGATGAACACCATGGCCGAACGCGAGAAGCTCTTCAGCTGCAGCATCAGCAGGGTCAGCACGACGACGATGAACAGCGGCATGCCAGCGTTCACCGACTTCTGCCCGCGGGCCGAATCCTCCACCGTGCCACCCACTTCCAGCAGGTAGCCATCGGGCAGCTCGGCGCGGATCGGGTCCAGGGTCGGCGAGATGTCCTTGACCAGGCTGGCCGGCAGCGATTTGTCGTAGATATCGGCGCGCACGGTGACCGTCGGCAGGCGGTTGCGATGCCAGATGACGCCTTCCTCGAAGCCGTACTCCAGGGTGGCGATCTGCGACAGCGGCACGCTGCGACCATTGTCGGTGGGCACCGCCAGGCTCGGCAGCAGGGCCAGTTCCTGGCGCTCGCGCACGGTGCCGCGCAGGAGGATCTCGATCAGTTCGTTGTCCTCGCGGTACTGGCTCACCGGCGCACCGGTCAGCGAGCTCTGCAGGAAACGCGACAGGTCGGCGGTGCTCACACCCATGGCGCGGGCGCGGTCCTGGTCGACGTTCAGCCGCACCACCTTGCTCGGCTCTTCCCAGTCCAGGTGCACGTTCACCACATGGGGGTTCTCGCGGACCTTGTCGGCCACTTGGCGGGCCAGGGCGCGGACTTCGTCGATATGCTCGCCAGAGACCCGGAACTGCACCGGGTAGCCGACCGGCGGGCCGTTCTCCAGGCGCGAGATGCGGCTGCGCAGGGTCGGGAAATCGTCGTTCAGCGTCTGGATCAGCCAGCTGCGGATTTCCTCGCGGGCCTCGATGGATCTAGCCAGCACCACGAATTGGGCAAAGCTGGCCGCCGGCAACTGCTGGTCCAGCGGCAGGTAGAAGCGCGGCGAACCGGTGCCGACATAGGCCACGTAGTTATCCACAGCCGGATGGTCGCGCAGCATCGCCTCCAGGCGCTTGACCTCGGCCTCGGTGTTGCTGAGGGAAGCGCCCTCGTTGAGCTTGAGGTCCACCATCAGCTCCAGGCGCCCGGAGGCCGGGAAGAACTGCTGGGGCACGAAGCGGAACAGGGCGATGGAGCCGACGAAGGCCACCAGGGTCAGCAGGATCACCGTCTTGCGCCGCCGCACGCACCACTCCACCACGCGCCGGACGCGCTGGTAGAAAGGCGTCGAGTAGGGGTCGTGGCCCTTGTCGCTGCCGCCGTGCTTTTTCGCGTGCAGTTTGGCCAGGTCCGGTAGCAGGCGGTCGCCCAGGTAGGGGACGAACACCACGGCGGCGATCCAGGACACCACCAGGGCGATGGTGACCACCTGGAAGATCGAGCGGGTGTATTCGCCGGTACCCGATTGCGCGGTGGCGATGGGCAGGAAGCCGGCAGCGGTGATCAGGGTACCGGTAAGCATGGGAAAGGCCGTGCTGCTCCAGGCGTAACTGGCCGCCTTGAGGCGGTCGTAGCCCTGCTCCATCTTGATCGCCATCATCTCCACCGCAATGATCGCGTCGTCCACCAGGAGACCTAGCGCCAGCACCAGGGCGCCGAGGGAAATCTTGTGCAGGCCGATGCCGAGGTAGTACATCACCGCGAAAGTCATGGCCAGCACCAGCGGGATGGACAGCGCCACCACCAGGCCGGTGCGCAGGCCCAGGGAGAAGAAGCTCACCAGCAGCACGATGACCAGGGCCTCGGTGAGCACGCGAACGAACTCCCCTACCCCGGTCTTCACCGCCGCCGGCTGGTCGGACACCTTGCGCAGCTGCATGCCGGCCGGCAGGTTCTGCTGCAGGCGGGCGAACTCGGTCTCCAGTGCCTGGCCGAGGATGAGGATGTCACCACCAGCCTTCATGGATACCGCCAGGCCGATGGCGTCCTCGCCCATGAATCGCATGCGCGGCGCCGGCGGGTCGTTGAAGCCACGGCGCACCTCGGCCACGTCGCCGATACGGAAGGTGCGGTCACCCACGCGAATGGGAAAGTCGCGGATCTCCTTCACCGAGTCGAAACGGCCGGACACCCGCAGCTGCACGCGGTCACTGGTGGTCTCGAAGAAACCCGCGGCCGCCACCGCGTTCTGCTCTTCCAGGGCCTGCTGCACGGCGGCCAGGGGCAGGCCCAGGGTGGCCAGCTTGACGTTGGACAGCTCGATCCAGATCTTCTCGTCCTGAAGGCCGAGCAGTTCCACCTTGCCCACGTCCTTGACCCGCTGCAGCTGCAGCTGGATGCGGTCGGCGTAGTCCTTGAGCACGGCGTAGTCGAAGCCTTCGCCGGTCAGCGCGTAGATGTTGCCGAAGGTGGTGCCGAACTCGTCGTTGAAGAACGGGCCCTGGATGCCTGGCGGCAAGGTATGGCGGATGTCGCCGATCTTCTTGCGCACCTGGTACCAGAGCTCGGGAATCTCATTGGAGTGCATGGAATCGCGGGCGATGAAGGTCACCTGGGACTCGCCGGGACGCGAGAAGGAGACGATCCGGTCGTACTCGCCGGTCTCCATCAGCTTCTTCTCGATGCGTTCGGTGACCTGGCGGGCCACTTCCTCGGCGCTCGCCCCCGGCCAGTTGGTGCGCACCACCATGGCCTTGAAGGTGAAGGGCGGATCTTCGCTCTGCCCCAGCTTGGTATAGGAAATGGCCCCGACAATGCCCAGCAGCAGCATGATGTAGAGGACGATCTGGCGGTTCTGCAGCGCCCAGGCGGAGAGGTTGAAGTTCACGGCAGCTTACTCCTTGGCCACCAGCTTCACCGAGCGGTTGGCGCGGTCCACGGGCCGTACCTGCTGGCCCTCGCGCAGCACCTGCACGCCGGCGGCCACCACCCAGTCCTCGGGTTTCAGGCCTTCGAGCACCGGCACCCGGTCCTCGCCGTAGGGGCCGACCCGCACGGGGCGGCGCTTGAGTGTGGAGTCCTTGGGATCCACCACCCAGACATAGGGCTGGCCGGCCTCGGCGGTCAGCGCCGAGAGCGGCACCGACAGCGGCACCGCGCCGTTGCTGCGGATGAATACGCGGGCGCTCTGGCCCAGTTCCGCCGGCACCTTGCCGGCGGCGAAGGCAACCCGCGCGGCGAAGGTACGCGATTGCGCATCGGCGGCCGGCGCCAGTTCGCGGATGCGCGCGGGGAAGCGCCGTCCCGGCAGCGACCAGAGCTCCACCGCCACCTCCTGCCCAACCTTGATGCGATCGAAACCGTGCTCGGGCAGGCTGATCAGCACCTCGCGCTCGCCGTCGGCAGCCAGGGTGAAGACAGTCTGGCCGGCGGCCACCACCTGCCCCACCTCGACACGGCGGCTGGCGACCACGCCGTCCTGGGGCGCGCGCACCACCGAATAGGCGGCCTGGTTACTGGCGACGTTGAATTCGGCCTGGATCTGTTTCACCCGCGCCTCCCCGGCGCGGTACTGGTTTTCCACGTTGTCGTACTGGGAGCGGCTGATCATCTGGCGATCCAGCAGCGTGCGGTAGCGATCACGCTCGGCGCGCACCAGCTTGAGATTGGCCTCGGCCGCCGCCACCTGGGCGCGGCTGGCCTCAAGCTGCAGGCGCACGTCCTGCGGGTCCAGCTCAGCCAGGGGCTGGTCCTTCTTCACCCGCGCACCTATTTCCACCAGACGCCTGGTCACCTTGCCGCCGATGCGGAATGCCAGTTCCGGCTCGTAGCGCGCCCGCACCTCGCCCGGGAAGGTATCCACCGCGTCGGCGGCCGGCTGCGGCTGCACTACCATCGCCGGCCGCACCGCCTGTTGCACGGATTCGCCATTGCCGCAGGCCGTGATCAGCAGGGAGAGGGACAGAGGCAGAGCGAGGGGCAAGGCATGGCGAAACATGATGAATGACCTTTCGCGAAGAGCGGTTGGAATATTTATACTGCTGGGTATAGTAAAAATAGCAAACTCACCAGTCCAGTATTTAAAAACAAATGTCTGACAATTCATTTCCGACCAGCGGCCCAGGCCGCCCAAAAGACCCAGCGAAGCGAAAGGCGATTCTCGAAGCCGCCAAGAATCTCTTCCTGAGAAACGGCTACGACGGCAGCAGCATGGACGCCATCGCCGCCGAAGCCGGAGTGTCCAAACTCACGGTGTACAGCCACTTCACCGACAAGGAGACGCTCTTCTCCGCCGCGGTGAAGGCCAAGTGCGAGGAGCAGCTCCCGGAACTGCTGTTCGAACTGCCGGCGGATGCCAGCATCGAGAGCGTGCTGCTGAACATCGGCCGCAGCTTCCATGAGTTGATCAACAGCCGCGAGTCGGTGGAGCTCCACCGCGTGATGGTGGCGGCGGCCAGCCAGAATCCGAAGCTGGCGCGGATGTTCTACGAGGCGGGTCCCCTGCAGGTGCTACGGGAAATGACCGGGCTGCTGACCCAGGCCAAACAGGCCGGCAAGCTACGCATCGAGGAGCCGGTGAATGCCGCCGAGCACTTCTTCTGCCTGATCAAGGGTGGACACAACTTCCGCCTGCTGATCGGCTACACCCCACCCCTGGATGGTGAGGAAGCCGAGCGGCATGTGCGGGAGGTGGTGGAGCTGTTCGTCAGGGCCTATGCGCCTTGAAAGCAGCTGGAAGCCTGAAGCCTGAAGGTAGAGCTTGCGAAACCCATCAACCGCGGTCCGCATGGGTTTCGTGCCTCAACCCATCCTACGGCGCCGGAAGCCGGAAGCCGGAAGTCGCAGCAATCGCCAGCTCTTCCAGCTTCTAGCTTCCAGCTTCCAGCTTCTTCTTCGGATAGATGTCATAGCGGCTTGACTTGCCTTCCAGCGCATAACCCGGCTTGGCGCCTTCGATGATCGGCGCCTTGCGCGGGCGCTTGACCACAACCCGGTGGCTGGCCAGGGCCAGGGCGGCCTCCAGCAGTGCCGGAGCGTCCTGGTCGTCGCCCACCAAGGGACGGAACAGGCGCATTTCCTTCTTCACCAGGGCGCTCTTGTCGCGGTGCGGGAACATCGGGTCGAGGTAGATCACCTGGGGCGCGTCGCCCTGCCAACTGCGCATCAGCTCGATGGCATTGCCCTGCAGCAGGTGCATGCGCGCGGCGATGGCGGCGGTTTCCAGGTCCCGGGCGGCACGGGCCAGGCCATCCTCCAGCAGCGCGGCGATCAGGGGCTGGCGCTCGATCAGGGTCATCTCGCAACCCAGGGTGGCCAACACGTAAGCGTCACGCCCCAGACCCGCGGTGGCGTCCAGAACCCGGGGGCGAATGCCGGGCTGCACGCCCACCGCCTTGGCGATCATCTGCCCGCTGCCGCCGCCGAATTTGCGCCGGTGCGCGGCTGCGCCCTCGACGAAATCCACCCGCACGGGCCCAGGGGAGTCGGGGCCCAGTTGCAACAGCTGCAGGCCTTCGCTGCCCAACTGCAGGGCGAAATCCGCCTCGCCTTCGCGCGCCAGCCCCAGGCGCGCGGCCCAGTCCCCCAGCGCCTCGGCAAAGGCCGGCTCCAGGGCCTCGGCCCTCACCCTGACAGATTCTTCACTCATGGACACACACGCCTGACCGGAAAAAACCCGCGCATTCTGCCAGAGCCGGCGTCCAGCGTCCCGCCGTCGCCCCGACTGGTAGGTTGGTGCTGAGCGCAGCGAAGCCCAACGATTCCCGGCACGGATTCGTTGTTGGGCTTCGCCTTCGGCTCTGCACCAACCTACGGACAGTGCCATAGGTAAATCAGCGGCACATGCGGAACAACCCCATGTCCAGGTGGAAATGGTCGCGGTGGGCCACGTTGTAGTCGGGCCCGAGGGTGGCATTGAAATGCTCGCAGGCGGCATCCCGCACCTGCCGCAGGAAGCGCGCCTCCTCGCCGTCGCCCTTCCAGTCCCGCGCCAGCGTGATGCGCCGGCCATCGGCCAGGCGGAAGCCGGCGATGTCCAGGGCGTTGGCCGAGGCGTGCTGGCTGCGGCGCTGGCTGCCGCCGATATTGCGGCAGGCGAAGCTGCCCAGGTGCTCGATGTGCACCACCCGCTGGCCGAACACCTGGTGTGCGGCGGGCTGCAGGCCATGCTGCTCGAACAGTGCGAAGGCCACCGCCAGTTCGCAGCTGGCGATGAAGCTGCTGCTGAAGGCGAGATCGGAGGCGCTGATACGCACCGGGTTCTCCAGGGGGCAGCCGGCGGCCGACGCACTGTCCGGCACTCTCGTGTACTTCAATGGAGAGCTGGACAGGGCCAGGCGACAGAGTTCGGGGTCGTCCTGCAGACGCCACAGTTTGATGGAGGTGACCAGGTTAGGCGTCTCCCGTACGTCCAGGGGCGCCCAGGGATTCCAGCGTGGCGGTGGCGTCAGTGACCAGCCCTGCTCCAGGGGCGGTGCCACCAGTACCGATAGCGCCGCGATGGACATCGACAGGCGGCGCACTGTCGGCTCAGGGCTTGAACAGATCGTTGATGCGGTCGAAGGGCATCGCCTGTCCCATGGCTGCCAGATTGCCCTGGCGCAGCTCCTCCGCTGCTCGGAAGAAGGCGCCAAAGGCCACCCGCGCCAGGTTGGAGCCGACGCTGACGCGCTTGACCCCGAGTTCGGCCAGTTCCTCCAGGCCAAGCTTCAGGCTCGGCGAGCCGACCAGCACGTTCACCGGCCGCGGGGCCACGGCTCGCACCACTTCGCTGATCTGTGCGCGAGTGGTAAGGCCCGGCGCGTAGAGCACATTCGCCCCCGCCTCGGCGTAGGCGACCAGGCGGCGCAGGGTGTCGTCCAGATCGGGACGACCATGGAGGAAGTTCTCCGCCCGCGCCGCCAGGGTGAAAGGGAAGCCGAGGCCGCGAGCAGCCTCCACCGCCGCGCGGATGCGCTCCACCGCCAATTCCAGCGGGTAGATGGGCTCCTGCTCCCGGCCGCTGGCGTCTTCGATCGAACCACCCACCAGCCCGGCCTCGGCCGCCGCCAGGATGGTCGCCGCGCAGTCCTCGGGGCGATCGCCATAGCCGTTCTCCAGGTCCGCCACCACCGGCAGGGGTGTCGCCTCGACAATGGCGCGGGCATTGGCCAGGGCCTCCTCACGGCTGACATTGCCTTCGGCATCGCGGCGGCCAAGGGCGAACGCCAGGCCGGCGCTGGTGGTGGCCAGCGCATGGAAGCCCAGGTGGGCGAGCATCTTCGCCGAACCGGCATCCCAGGGGTTGGGCAGGACGAACAGGCCGGGGGCGCGGTGCAGGGCGGCGAAAGCTTCGCCACGTTGCGCTTGGGTGGTCATGGGCAAGCTCCGGAGAATCAGGACAGAACGAATAGCCTAGCCCAAGGCTCAGAGCAGGCCGAGCTGCTCGACTGGCGGCTGCGGTACAGCCAGTTCCGGCAGCCCCGGCAGGCGCTCGCGCAGGCAGGCGTGGAAGCGCAGGGCCTGGGCGGCGGCCAGGTGGTTGTCCGGCGTGTGCAGGAAGATGTTCGGCCTGAGGCCTGCCTCGATCCAGCCGGCCACCTTGCCCAGCCAGGGTTCGAGGAAGTGCTGGTTCGCGTCCAGGTCCGGCCCGCCGATGAAGCGCAGCTGCGGACTGGCGCTGAACGCGGTGGGCCGCACCGGCACCCGCGGTTTCTTCGACTGCGCGTGGAGCACGGCCGGGTCCCGGGAGCGGCAACTGAACAGCGCCCGCGAGTCCAGGCAGATACGTTCCACGCCGCGCTCATGCAGCAGCCGGTTCAGCAGCCGCTCGGCATCGCCCTTGTCGAAAAAGGCCGGGTTGCGCACTTCCACCGCCACGCTCTGCTGGCTGAACTCGTCCAGCCAGGCCGCCAGTTCGACTAGCCGGGCAGGCCCGAAGGCCGCCGGCAGCTGCAGCCAGAGCGGCGCCAGGCGTTGCCCCAGGGGCGCCAGCAAACGGAGGAATTCTTCGGTGGCGGCGAACTGGTCGCGCAGGTCGCCTTCATGGCTGATATCCCGGGGCAGCTTGGCGCAGAAGCGGAAGCGCTCCGGCATGGTCTGGGCCCAGCGCTGCAGGGTCTCGGTGGAGGGCCGCGCATAGAAGGTGGTGTTGCCTTTCACGGCGTTGAACACCTGGCAGTAGTGCCCCAGGGTATCGGCGGGACGAACGTCGGCGGGGTAGAAAGTCCCGCGCCAGGCCGGCTCGTTCCAGGACGGGCAGCCCAGGTGGTAAGGCAGCATCAGGCGTAGAGGTCGAGGCCGAGAACTTCGGGGGCGTCGGGTTCGACGGCGAAGCGGGCGGTGCTGGTGTAGCTGGCGATGGCCTGGGCCGCACGATTGCTGATGTTGTGCTGCTGGATCAGGTCTTGGGGACGTGCCGGCAGGCTCTCTGCTGGTGCATTGCCGGCCTGTACGCGGCGCGGCTGGGCGGCCTGTTCGTAACCCTGGCTCGAGGCGGGCGTAGCCGGTGGCTCGCGGCGTGCCTCCTCTTCGCGCTGCACCTCGCGGAAAGGCGTGACCGCACTACCCTGGCGGGGGCTGCGCTCAAGCGGAGAGGAAGAGGTGAAACCATCGATGCGCATCAGTTACTGCTCGGCAATGCTGGCGTTTCGAAACTAGTGCAGATGGACTCTAGCCGCCGTGCCCCGCCTTGGCAATCCGGGGCACGGGGCCGCTCGGGCCATTCTACTTCAGCGCCTTCGGGGTGGCGACGTTGTCGCGCAGGTAGACCGGCTGCGCCTGATCGGCGGGCACGCCTTCTCCCCGCTCCCAAGCGAACCGGGCCAGGGTCAGCAGGTCTTCGGCGTGGGGCAGCAAGGCCGGCGACTGGCCACTGGGCTCGACCGGAATCCGCGCCGCGAAGGTACCCCAACCGGTGCCGGCGCCGTACCAGTCACCGCTGGCATCGCGCGGCAGCGCTGCCCGTTCCGGCGGCAGCACGGCTTCCGCCCCGGCCAGACGCATTTCGCCGGCTTCCAGGCGATAACAGCCCCAGTAGACCTCGTCCATGCGCGCGTCGATGGCCGCGGCCACCTGGCTGACGCCCTGCTCGCGGTGGGCGCGCTGGGCCAGCACGGCCAGGTCCGAGACCGGCAGAACCGGGCAATCCAGGGCGAAGGCCAGGCCCTGGACCACGCCAATGGCGATGCGCACCCCGGTGAAGGCGCCCGGGCCACGGCCGAAGGCGATGGCGTCGACCGCCGCCAGCGGCACCCCGGCCTCGGCCAGCAACGCCTGGATCATCGGCAGCAGCCGCTGGGCGTGCAGCCGCGGGATCACCTCGTAGTGGCTGAGCACCTTGCCGTCATGCAGCAGGGCAACGGAGCAGGCTTCGGTGGCGGTATCCAGGGCCAGCAGAGTGGTCATCGAGAAGTCCAGGCGCGGAAAAAAGGCGGGCATTATAAACGCCAACGGCCCGCAAGCGGGCCGTTGGTCAGGTTCGGGCTGCGACTCAGCTGAGGGCGGCCAGTACCTTGCCGGTGATCTCGTCCACCGAGCCAACGCCGGCGATGGCGCTGTACTTCGGGGTGCCCTCGGCGGCCGAGAGCTTCTGGTAGAAGTCCACCAGCGGCTTGGTCTGCGAGTGGTACACGGACAGGCGATGACGCACGGTCTCTTCTTTGTCGTCGTCGCGCTGAATCAGGTCTTCGCCGGTTTCGTCGTCCTTGCCGGCGACCTTCGGCGGGTTGTGCTCGGTGTGGTAGACACGGCCGGAAGCCGGGTGCACGCGACGGCCGGCGATGCGGCTGACGATTTCCTCGTCGTCCACGGCGATTTCGACCACGTGATCGATGGTCACGCCAGCGTCCTTCAGGGCTTCAGCCTGGGGGATGGTGCGCGGGAAACCGTCGAAGAGGAAGCCATTGGCGCAATCGGGCTGGGCGATGCGCTCCTTGACCAGGTTGATGATCAGGTCATCGGAGACCAGGCCACCGGCGTCCATCACGCTCTTGGCCTTCAGGCCCAGCTCGGTGCCGGCCTTGACCGCTGCGCGCAGCATGTCGCCGGTGGAAATTTGCGGAATGCCGAATTTCTTGGTGATGAAACCGGCTTGGGTACCTTTGCCGGCACCAGGGGCCCCCAGCAGAATCACGCGCATCGATGTGCTCCTCAAAGATTTTGTTTTCGATTCGATCGGATTCGCCTCATGGGGCCAATCTCAGAATAGGGTTTCGGCGTCGCTGTCGGGCCAAAAGGACGTTCAAGATACACAGCGCCCCTATAGCGCACAAGACGCCGGAAGTCGGAGGAAAACGGGCCTCAACCGGTGTTCCGCAGGCCCGCCGCGATGCCTGCGACGCTGACCAGAAGCGCCTGTTCCAGAGGGCCTTCGACATGCTGTTCGCAGCGTCTGGAACGCGCCAGGAGCTCGGCCTGGAGCAGGTGCAGCGGGTCCAGGTAGGTGTTGCGCACGCTGATGGCTTCACGGGTCTCCGGGCTCTGTGCCAGCAGCTCCGACTGGCCGGTCAAAGCCAGCACGGAAGTACAGGCCTGCGACAATAGGTCGCGCAACTGCGCACCCAGTGATTTCAGCTCCGCGGCCACCAGTCTTTCGTCGTACAGCTCGGCAATGGCGACGTCGGCCTTTGCCAGCACCATCTCCAGCATGTCGATGCGGGTGGCGAAGAACGGCCAGCGCTCGCGCATCCGCGCCAGCAGTTGGCCTTCGCCACGCTGCTGGGCGTTGGCCAGGGCCGCTTCCCAGCCCAGCCAGGCCGGCAGCATCAGCCGGGTCTGGGTCCAGGCGAAGATCCAGGGGATCGCCCGCAGGCTTTCCACCCCGCCCGCGCGGCGCTTGGCCGGACGGCTGCCCAGGGGCAGGCGGCCCAGTTCCTGCTCGGGGGTGGCCTGGCGGAAATAGTCGACGAACTGCGGGTGTTCGCGCACCACGGCGCGATAGGCGGTCACGCCATCGGCGGCGAGCCGGTCCATGGCCGCGCGCCAGGCCGGTTCCGGTTCAGGCGGCGGCTGCAGGGTGGCTTCGAGCACGGCGGACAGGTAGGTGTTGAGGTTCTGTTCGGCGATGCCGGGCAGACCGAACTTGAAACGGATCATCTCGCCCTGCTCGGTGGTGCGGAAACGTCCTGCCACCGATCCCGGCGGTTGCGACAGGATCGCCGCATGGGCCGGACCGCCGCCGCGACCGACGGTGCCACCGCGGCCGTGGAACAGCAGCAACTCCACCTGGTGCTGGCGACACACCTCCACCAGCCGCTCCTGGGCGCGGTACTGGGCCCAGGCGGCGGCCACGGTTCCGGCGTCCTTGGCCGAGTCGGAATAGCCGATCATCACTTCCTGCGGACCATGCAAACGCGCGCGGTAGCCGGGCAGGCCGAGCAGGCGGTCGATAGCCGGCGCGGCGTTGTCCAGGTCAGCCAGGGTTTCAAAAAGTGGCACCACGCGGATCGGCCGTTGCAACCCGGCCTCCTTGAGCAGCAGTTGCACCGCCAGCACATCCGAAGGCGCACCGGCCATGGAAATCACATAGGAGCCGAGGGAGGCCGCCGGGGCGTTGGCCACCACCCGGCAGGTGGCGAGCACTTCGGCGGTATCGGCCGAGGGCCGGTGATGCGGTGGCAGCAACGGCCGGCGGTTGTCCAGTTCGCGCTGGAGAAAGGCCAGGCGGTCGTCCTCGTCCCACTCGGAGTAATGGCCCAGGCCCAGGTAGTCGGTGATCTCGTCCAGGGCGGCGGCGTGACGACCGGCATCCTGACGGATGTCCAGGCGCACCAGAAACAGGCCGAAGCAGGCCGCACGGCGCAGGCAGTCGAGCAGCGCGCCGTCGGCGATCACGCCCATGCCGCAGGCGTGCAGCGAGTGGAAGCAGAGCTCCAGGGGTTCCAGCAGCTGGGCATTGTCGTGAAGCACCTCGGGGCCCGGAACCACTTCGCCGTCCAGCGCCGCCTCGGCCCAGGCACGGGTGGCGCGCAGGCGCTCGCGCAGTTGCTTGAGCACGGCGCGATAGGGCTCAGGATGGACGCCCACGCGCACCCGCAGCTCGCTGCTGGCCTGTTGCATGGACAGCTCGGCGGCCAGGTGGTCGACATCGCGCAGATAAAGATCGGCGGCCATCCAGCGCGCCAGTAGCAGCACCTGGCGGCTGACGGTTGCGGTGACATTGGGGTTGCCGTCGCGGTCGCCGCCCATCCAGGAGGCGAAGCGTAGGGGCGCTGCGGTCAAGGGCAGGCGCAGGCCGGTAGCCGCGTGCAGGACCTGGTCGACGTGGCGCAGCACATTGGGCAGGGCCTGCCAGAGGGAGTGCTCGATCACCGCGAAGCCCCATTTGGCTTCGTCCACCGGGCTTGGCCGGCTGCGGCGGATCTCCTCGGTGTGCCAGGCCTCGGCGATCAGCCGCAGCAGGCACTGGCGTACCCGCTCGCGTTCGGCATCACTCAGGTCGCTGTGATCCTGGGCGGCCAACTGCGCGGCGATGGCATCGTATTTCTGGATCAGGGTGCGGCGCGCCACTTCGGTGGGGTGGGCGGTCAGCACCAGTTCGATATCCAGGCGTCCCAACTGCCGGGCCAATTGCTCCGGGCCGTGGCCGGCGGCCAGCAGGCGCTGCAGCAAGTCACCGAGTACGCGGTCTTCGAAGGGCTTGGGCTCCTCGGCGCCGCGCCGGCGGATGCGGTGGTACTGCTCGGCGATATTGGCCAGGTTGAGGAACTGGTTGAAGGCGCGGGCCACCGGCAGCAGTTCGTCATCGCTGAGGCCGTCGAGGGTCTCGTTGAGCTGGCGCTCGCCCTGGGCCGAACCCTGGCGCGCGGCCTTGGCGCCCTTGCGGATGCGCTCGATCTTGTCGAGGAAGGCCTCGCCCAGCTGGGTGCGGATGGTGTCGCCGAGCAACTCGCCGAGCAGGTGGACATCCTCGCGCAGGCGCGCGTCGATTTCAGCCATTTCCGTGCCTCCATAGCTGTATGCGGCTTCCAGATTGCCGAGAGCGCCATCCAGTTACAAGGGCGCGACGAACGGCGTATCCATGCCCAGCCGCAAGCTAGTCTGAAGATTAGCCGCCATCACGAATGACGACTCCCGGGCGGCAGAGACCGCCCGGTGCTTCGCAGTCACCCACCACCACGTGGGAAGAGGATGAGGTGTCTATGAAGATCCGAGATCTGGTTCGCCATTGGGAGCAGAACGCCAAGGGTCGCCTGACCCGCAGCCAATACAGCATTCACCTGGACCTGGAGTCCGCCGCCCGCCTCGCCGCGCTTGCCGAGATGTATCCCAAGCGCAGCGTCGAGGAACTGATCGGCGAACTGGTGGGCTCCGCCCTGGAAGAGCTGGAAGCCAGCTTCCCCTACGTAAAGGGCAGCCAGGTGGTCGCCACCGATGAGCAGGGAGACCCGCTCTATGAGGACATAGGCCCGACGCCGCGTTTCCTCGCCCTTTCGCGCCGTTACCTGCAGCAACTGAGCGATCAGCGCGACAACACCAACCACTGAAACGGGTTCTGCGAGCGCTTGCCAGCTCACCCCCGCCGATGCACACCCGGTACGTGAAGGTGGCCTGCGTGCGCGCACGCTTCGCTGGCCACCGGCGGCGACCCCGGCTGCTGCAGCTCGCGGAGGATACCGCAGGCCTCGCTGGCGCCCTCGCCGCTGCACTGCGCGCGCAGGTCCTGGAGCTGGCTGCGCAGGGACTGCAGCTCGGCGATGCGCACCTCCACGTGGTGCAGGTGCTCCTCGATCAACCGGTTGGCGGAGCCGCAATCGGCCTCGGGCCGATCGCGCAGGGCCAGCAGGGCGCGGATTTCTTCCTGGGTCATGTCCAGCGAGCGGCAGTGGCGGATGAAGGACAGCCGCTCCACATGGGCCTCATCGTATTGCCGGTAGTTGCCCGCGCTGCGCGAGGGCTCGGGCAGCAGGCCTTCGCGTTCGTAGTAGCGGATGGTTTCCACCGGGCAACCGGTGAGTGTGGCCAGTTCGCCGATCTTCATTGCCAGACTCCCCTTGACTCTGTAGTTGCTACAGGGTGTGCAATGCAGCTCGAAGCGTCAAACAGGAATTGACCCATGAGCAACCATTGCTGCCACGACCATGACCACGCGCCCCGGTCCGCCACGCCGGACCTTGCGGGTGTCGCCGCCACCGCCGAGCCCCGCTGGAGCAGCCTGCGCATCGACGCCATGGACTGCCCTACCGAGGAGCGCCTGATCCGCGATGCGCTGGGCAAGGTCCCGGCCATCGAGGCGCTGGAGTTCAACCTCATGCAGCGCCTGCTGCGGGTGCGCCACCGTTTCGACGACCTGGAGCCGCTGCAACGCCTGATCGAGGGCCTGGGCATGCAGGCCGTGCCCCTGGCCGAAGGCGCCCCGGCGAGCGCGCCGGCCGACGTGAAGAAACCCTGGTGGCCGCTGGCCCTGGCCGGCCTCGCCGCCCTGGCGGCGGAAGCCTGCGAATGGTTCGGGCTCGTGCCCGAGTGGATGGTCGCCGGCCTGGCGATACTGGCCATCCTCGGCGCCGGACTGCCCACCTATCGCAAGGGCTGGATCGCCCTGAAGAACCGCAACCTGAACATCAACGCGCTGATGAGCATCGCCGTTACCGGCGCCCTGCTGATCGGCCAGTGGCCGGAAGCGGCCATGGTCAGCGTGCTTTTCGCCATTGCCGAGCTGATCGAGGCGCGCTCCCTGGAACGGGCGCGGGACGCCATACGCGGCCTGCTGCAGCTCGCCCCCGAACAGGCGACGGTATTCGAGGACGGCCAGTGGCGCGAGCGTCCGGCCCGCCAGGTGCAACCCGGCACCCGCGTACGGGTGCGCCCCGGCGAGCGCATCGCACTGGATGGCGAGGTACTGAACGGCAGCTCCAGCGTCAACCAGGCGCCCATCACCGGCGAAAGCCTGCCGGTGGAGAAGGACCTGGGCGACCCGCTCTTCGCCGGCACCATCAATGGCGAGGGCGAGCTGGAATACCGCGCCACCCGCGCGGCCGGCGACAGCACCCTGGCGCGCATCATCCACGCGGTGGAGGCGGCCCAGGGCTCGCGGGCGCCTACACAGCGCTTCGTCGACCAGTTCTCGCGCATCTACACGCCGGTGGTGATCCTGATCGCCGTGTTCACCGCCCTGCTGCCGCCCCTGCTGTTCGATGGCGCCTGGCTGGACTGGCTGTACCGTGCCCTGGTGCTGCTGGTGATCGCCTGCCCCTGCGCCCTGGTGATCTCCACCCCGGTGACCATCGTCAGCGGCCTGGCGGCGGCGGCCCGCGGCGGCATCCTGATCAAGGGCGGGGTCTTCCTCGAACTCGGCCGCAAGCTGGCCTGGGTGGCGCTGGACAAGACCGGCACACTGACCGAGGGCCGCCCGCAGCAGACCGACGTCGAGCTGCTGCAGGTGGATGAGCGCGATGCCCGTGCCCTGGCCGCCAGCCTGGCGGCCCGCTCGGACCATCCGGTGTCCCAGGCCGTGGCCCGCGCCGCCGAAGCCGACGGCATCGCCCTCTACGCCGTGGATCGCCTGGCCGCCCTGCCCGGCCGAGGTGTCACCGGCCTGATCGAGGGCCGTAATTACCACCTGGGCAATCACCGGCTGATCGAGGAGCTGGGACTCTGCTCACCGGCGCTGGAAGCCCGCCTGGACACCCTGGAAGCCCAGGGCAAGACAGTGGTGGCCCTGTGCGGGGAAAGCGCGGTGCTGGCCCTGTTCGCCGTAGCCGATACGGTGCGCGACAGCAGCCGTGAAGCAGTCCTCCAGCTCCACGACCTGGGGGTGAAGACCCTGATGCTGAGCGGCGACAATCCCCACACGGTGCAGGCCATCGCCGCCCAGGTGGGCATCGACGAGGCCCGCGGCAACCTGCTCCCCGAGGACAAGCTGGCGGATATCGTCCGGCGCCAGGCCGGCGACGCTGCCGTGGGCATGGTCGGCGACGGCATCAACGACGCCCCGGCCCTGGCCCGCGCCGATATCGGCTTCGCCATGGGCGCCGCCGGTACCGACACCGCCATTGAAACCGCCGGCGTGGCGCTGATGGACGACGACCTGCGCAAGCTGCCGCAATTCATCCGCCTGTCCCGCCGCACCCACGCCGTGCTGATGCAGAACATCAGCCTGGCGCTGGGCATCAAGGCGGTGTTCCTGGCGCTGACCCTGATGGGCGAAGGCACCCTGTGGATGGCAGTGTTCGCCGATATGGGGGCGAGCCTGCTGGTGGTGTTCAACGGTATGCGGCTGTTGTCGCCGAAGTCGTTGCGATAACCCGGCCCCGGGGAGAGACCGAGCGGCGGACGCTTCCCTCACCCCAACCCTCTCCCAGAGGGAGAGGGGGCAGTCCGTGCAGGTTTGGCACATTGCGCCAGACGCGCGTCACCCCTCTCCCTTCAGGGAGAGAGGCCGGGGGTGAGGGAAGGTCGGCTTGCGCTCAACCCTCCGCCACCACCTTCTGATAAACCCTCACCATCTCCTCCCCAAAGGCCACCAACAGCGCCTCGCGCAGGCTGCTACCCGCCGGTCTTGGCCGCCTGAGCTCTTCCACAGCGATTCGCGCCGCCTCTTCCAGCGGATAGCCATAGACCCCGCAGCTGATGGCGGGAAAGGCGATGCTCGCCAACCCCTCGGCCTCGGCCAGGGCCAGGCTGTTGCGATAGCAGCCGGCGAGCAGCTCGGGTTCGCGGTGGCTGCCGCCGTGCCAGACCGGACCCACGGTGTGGATCACGAAGCGCACCGGCAGGCGGAAGCCGGGAGTGATGCGCGCCTCGCCCGTGGGGCAGCCGCCCAGGGTGCGGCAGTGGGCCAGCAGTTCGGGGCCGGCGGCGCGGTGGATGGCGCCGTCCACTCCACCGCCGCCGAGCAGCGAGGAGTTGGCGGCATTGACGATGGCGTCCACCTCCAGAGTGGTGATGTCGCCCTGCCAGATTCGAATGTCCATGCCAGGTACCTCCACCCCAGGAAACTAGTCCGTTATTTCACTTCTTGCGGGGTCTCCTGACCAATGCAGCGCACGGCCTTCTTTCTGTTGTCCACCAGCACGCCGGTCAGGCCCTTCTGTTGGGTGTCGAACAGCACCAGCACACCGTCGATGCACTGGGCGACCTGGGCAGCGGGTTCCAGGGAAACCTTGTAGTCCTCGCCCGGCATGGTCTTCAACATGGTGAAGTCGGACAGCAGCAGGGCGTCCTCGGGTTTGGCGAAGTGCAGGTAGCCGTAGTACCAGAGCACCATCACGGTGCCGACGATGCTGCCGATGCCGGTGAGGATCAGCGGAATGGGGTTGCGTTCGCTCATTGGGGACTCTCTGTATTCGGGACTTCGGCCAGCCGACGCAGCCCGACGAAGCCGGTCGGGTCTTCGAGGTAGAGCAGCATCACTTTCCGCCAGGTAGGGTCAGCGAAGGTCTGCACATGGCCACCGCGGACCGGCTGGAACACCCGCGGCGGGGGCGCAGCTTGATACAAGCGCACGCCATTGGAAAGGGGCACCACCGGATCGTCGACGCTGTGGTAGATCAGCATGGGCAACCCTTTCAGCTTGCCAATGGCGCGGATGGCGCTGTCACCGTCGGGCACCAGCCAGGACAGCGGCACTTGCAGCGGCCAGGTCACCCAGGCGTTGGACAGGCTGTATTGGGCCACCTCGCGGTAGCTGGCCGGCACGCCGTCCAGTACCAGGGCCCGGAGCTGGGCGCGGCGCTCCGGGTGCTCGGCCAGATAGTGCACCGCCAGGGCGCCGCCGATGCTCTGGCCAAGCACTATCCGCGGCTTGCCCTGCACTTCGGGCGCCTGGTCGAGCCAGGCGAAGGCGGCGTCGATGTCCTGGTACAGCGCCGGCAGGCTGGGCGAGCCCTGGGAGCGGCCATAGCCACGGTAATCCAGCAGCAGCACCTGATAGCCCTGGGCGGGCAGCCACCAGCTGCCGCCCAGATGGGTGGCGACATTCCCGCCGTTGCCGTGCAGGTGCAGCACCGTGCCCTTCACCTCGACGCCCGGTTTGGCCGGCAGCCACCAGGCGTGCAGGCGGGTGCCGTCGGCGGCGGTCAGGTCGATGTCGCGGTATTCGAGCTTGACCTGTTCCGGGGTGAAGGGCACATGGCGGTCGGGGTAGAAGAGCAGTGCGCTGCAGCCTTGCAGCAGAAGCGCAAAGAGGAACAGCAGGAGGCGGGAACCGGGCATGTGCATTTCCTTCCTGAAAACATCACAGGCCAGCCCTGCGGGCTGGTTGGCGAATGAATTCGCCCCTACAGGTTTCGTGCTGGCTTGTAGGGGCGAATTCATTCGCCAAGCGCCCCGAAGGGGGCCGTCAGAGGATATTTGCGTAATCCGCCTCGATGCGCTCCAGGCTCAGGTGGTTGAGGAAGTTGGAGAAGCACATCCAGGCCGACAGGGCGTTGAGGTCGCGGAACTGCGGAGGCAGGTACTTGGGCGGCACCACCAGGCCTTCGTCCACCAGCTGGCGCAGGGTGCGGGTGTCTTCCAGGGTGGTCTTGCCGCAGAACAACAGGGGGATCTGTTCCAGCTTGCCCTTGCGCACGGCGAGCTGGATGTAGTTGTAGATCAGGATGAAACCCTTGAGGTAGGACAGGTCCTTGGTGAAGGGCAACCCGGCTGGGACCGAGCCACGGAAGGCGCGGCTGGCGCTGCCGTAGCTCTCTTCCATGCTGTAACCCTGCTCCCGGTAGAAGTGGTAGACCTCGAGGAAGTCGGCGCCCTCCTCCGCCATGTGGATGGCGCGGGTGCGATTGGTCAGCTTGCGCAGGCGGGTCGGGTAGGAGGCGAAGGCGATCACCTCCATCAGGATAGCCAGGCCTTCCTGGGTCACGGTGGAGGACGGCGGCCCCTTGGAGAGGAAGGTGCAGATCGGCTGGTTCTGGCCGTTCAGGGTGGTGCCCACGTGCACCAGACCTTCGTGGACTTCCAGGGCGCGCACGTCGCGCTCGTTGAACATGGCGTCGGCGCGGATCTTGATGTAATCGGCACCGGCGGCGGCGTCGGCGACTATGCCGTCGGACTCGAACACCCGGATGGTGTCGTCGCCCTCACCGAACACCGCGCTCAGGCGGCTCTGCAGCATGTCCACCGCGTCCTTGGCGGTCAGGGTCTTCGGTTCGTCCTTGAGGTCGCCGCGGTGGGCGATGTTGTTCAGGTAGTCGAAGAGCATCAGGCCGAGGTCGGCCAGGGTCGGGTCGCCGGCGTGGAAGGCGTCGGAAGCCGCGCCGTAGAGCTCCTGGGAAATCAGCCCGAAGTCCGAGGTGCCGCGCGCTTCCAGCATGCGGATCACCATGCGGTATTCCTTGCACATGCGCCGCATGATCTGCCCCACCGGGTTGAACTGGCCCAGGTGGCGGGTGATGTCGCGCTCGATGTTCTGGAACTCGAGCTTCTTCTCCGCGGAATCGAAGGCCAGCGGCCGGCTTTCGTAATAGGCGCGATCCACCTCGGGCATGGCCTTGCCCTTGTGCTTGAGAAAGGCCTGGCGGACGCTGTCGTCCCATTTCACCGCATCCAGCACGCGGATCGGCGTCTGCGCTTGGACGATGCGGTCGGACAGCGCGCGGATGGTCTTCTGGTAATCGTCGGGCAGCTTGCGGCGGGTCAAAGGATCACTCCTCGGCAGCGCGCTGGTAACGCGCCACTTCGACGAAGACATCGGAGTTGGCCGGATCGTCGAGCCAGGTGAACACGGTGTCCAGCGGACTGGTGATGAGCACGCCGTCGCCTTCGGCCATCTCCACCACCTCGCCCTGCAGGTTGCCCTGCTCCAGCTCCTGCTCGATACGCTCGATATCCAGGTTGTAGACCACCAGCTCGTTGTCGGTGGTCAGCTCGAAACCGGCGATGGCGAAGTTGTTGCCGAGCCTCTTCGGAACGCCGGCGGACAGGTACCAGCGGCGGCCATGGTGGGCGACGGTGAAACCGAACTCCTGCATGTCCTCCAGGTTGTCCTTGCTGCCCTCGAAGCTGCGCGCCTTGTACAGGTTGGAGCCTGCGCGGCTGACCTCCAGGTACTGCCGCTCGCCCCACTCGTCCTTGCGGGTCCAGTCTCCGAGAAGGGGCATGGGAGCCGGCTCGTTGGCCGGGATCGGATCCTTGAAGGTGACCAGGCAGCCGCCCAACAGCAGGAAGGACAGGGCAACCACCGCACGCCAGACTTTCATCTCGCTCTCCTTGTGATAACGAAAAACCCCGCCTGGCCGGCCACGTGAAGCAGCCGCCGGCACGGCGGGGTTCGATCTACGCGCCTAGAGTCCCATCACCAGGTAAAGGTAGCGTTTCAGGACGGCTCGCATCTCGTCGATGTCGAGGTTTTCCACCCCGTCGAGAAGGCCCTGATATTCCATCCGCAGAATGACAGCCGTCAACACCTTGGCATCCTCGCCCGGCTCGGCCGACCCCAGGACCTGGAAGAAATGCTCCGCGCCCTGAGAGAGTATCCGCCTGTGTGCGTCAGCCAGGTTACGCAGCCCGGCGTTGAGCAGCGCTTCCTGGCGGAAGGCCTGCTCGGCCATCAGCTGGTCGCGGTTCTCCTGCAGCTGGCTGCGCACGTACTGGATCGCCAGTTCGACGATCTGGTCGGTCATCGCCCGGCGCGAGTCGCCGTCGCGGCTGAGGGCCACGGCCATGGCCTGGAGGTCGTCCTCCACGCTGGCCCAGAAGGCCGCCATGACCGCCGAGCTACGCTCGACGAACTGGGCGAAAGTGTCGGTGATGAGGTCGTTGATGTCCTTGAAGTAATAGGTGGTGGCCGATAGCGGCACCTGGGCCTCGGCGGCCACCGCGCGGTGGCGCACGGCGCGCACGCCATCGCGGACGATGATGCGCATGGCAGCGTCGAGGATCGCCTGGCGGCGCTGCTCGCTGCCCTGGCGGCTGGCCTTGCGGCCCTGGTACTTCACGCTTTCGGCTACCGCACTGGCCACGCGGGCGGCGCTGTCACTACGGGACGTCTGGCTCAAGTCAGGAAACCCTCCGAACTCACTCAAGGTAAAAGTGTTGACCATATATCCGGCTAATCAATGCCGGAGCAGGCAGGAAAAGGCTCTATCGACCTTGAAGAGCGCCTTCTAGGAGCATCGTCGCCGGCGAAAGGTTCGATCGCCGCGCGCCGCCCAAGAAAAAACCGCCCGAAGGCGGTTTTCTCACTCCTGCGTCAAGCCTCGGGCCGCATGTGCGGGAAGAGGATGACATCACGAATAGACGGCGAATTGGTGAGCAGCATCACAAGTCGGTCGATACCGATGCCTTCGCCGGCGGTCGGCGGCATGCCGTACTCCAGGGCGCGGACGAAGTCGGCGTCGAAGTGCATGGCCTCGTCGTCGCCGGCGTCCTTGTCCTTGACCTGCTGCATGAAGCGTTCGGCCTGGTCCTCGGCGTCATTCAGCTCGGAGTAGGCGTTGGCGATCTCGCGGCCGCCGATGAACAGCTCGAAGCGGTCGGTGACGCTCGGGTCCTCGTCGTTGCGGCGAGCCAGCGGCGAGACTTCGAAGGGGTACTTGGTGATGAAGGTCGGCTGCTCCAGCTTGTGCTCCACCAGCTCCTCGAAAATCATCACCTGCAGCTTGCCCAGGCCTTCGAAGCCGAGCACCTTGGCACCGGCTTTCTTGGCGATTTCGCGGGCCTTGTCGAGGTCCTTGAGGTCGGCCTCAAGGATGTCCGGATTGAACTTGAGGATCGAGTCGAACACCGAGAGGCGTGCGAAGGGCTCGCCGAAGTGGAACACCTTGTCGCCGTACGGCACGTCGGTAGTCCCCAGGACCATCTGCGCCAGTTCGCGGAACAGCTCCTCGGTCAGGTCCATGTTGTCTTCGTAGTCGGCGTAGGCCTGGTAGAACTCGAGCATGGTGAACTCGGGGTTGTGCCGGGTCGAAACGCCTTCGTTACGGAAGTTGCGGTTGATCTCGAAGACCTTCTCGAAGCCACCGACCACCAGGCGCTTGAGGTACAGCTCCGGCGCGATGCGCAGGAACATGGCCATGTCCAGGGCGTTGTGGTGGGTCTGGAAGGGCTTGGCCGCGGCGCCACCGGGGATGGTCTGCAGCATCGGCGTTTCCACTTCGAGGAAGTCGCGCTCGGCGAGGAACTTGCGGATGTGGCTGATGATCCGGGTGCGCACGCGGAAGGTGTCGCGCACTTCCTCGTTGACGATCAGGTCGACGTAGCGCTGGCGGTAGCGCTGTTCGGTGTCGGTCAGGCCGTGGTGCTTGTCCGGCAGCGGGCGCAGCGACTTGGTCAGCAGGCGGACGTTGGTCATCTCGACGTACAGGTCGCCCTTGCCGGAACGGGCCAGGGTGCCCTCGGCGGCGATGATGTCGCCCAGGTCCCAGTGCTTGACCGCTTCCAGGGTCTCGGCCGGCAGGGTCTTGCGGTTGACGTAGACCTGGATGCGTCCGGTCATGTCCTGGATCACCATGAAGGCGCCACGGTTGAGCATGATGCGACCGGCGACCTTGACCGGGATGGCCGCGGCTTCCAGCTCTTCCTTGGTCTTGTCGACGTACTGTTTCTGCAGGTCCGCGCAGTAGTTCTCGCGGCGGAAGTCATTCGGGAAGGCATTGCCCTGCTCACGCACGGCGGCAAGCTTTTCCTTGCGCTGGGCGATCAGCTTGTTTTCTTCCTGTTGCAGTTCGTGAAGGTCGAGTTCTTGGTCGCTCATGGTCTTTCTATCTGCCTGGCGTCTAAATCAAATGGGTTACGTGCGGGTGCGGTTTACAGCCCCTGCTTGAGGCTGGCTTCCAGGTATTCGTCCAGGTCGCCGTCCAGCACCTTGTCGCAGTCGCTGCGCTCGACGCCGGTGCGCAGGTCCTTGATCCGCGACTGGTCGAGTACGTAGGAGCGAATCTGATGGCCCCAGCCGATATCGGACTTGGTGTCTTCCAGGGCCTGGGACGCGGCAGTGCGTTTCTGCATCTCCTGCTCGTACAACTTGGCCCGCAGCATCTTCATGGCGGTGTCCTTGTTGGCGTGCTGAGAGCGTTCGTTCTGGCACGCCACCACGGTGTTGGTCGGCACGTGGGTGATACGCACCGCGGAGTCGGTGGTGTTCACGTGCTGACCGCCCGCGCCGGAGGAGCGGTAGGTGTCGATGCGCAGGTCCGCCGGGTTGATCTCGATCTCGATGTTGTCGTCGATCTCGGGGGAGACGAACACCGCGGTGAAGGAGGTGTGGCGACGGTTGCCGGAGTCGAAGGGGCTCTTGCGCACCAGGCGGTGCACGCCGATCTCGGTGCGCAGCCAGCCGAAGGCGTACTCGCCCTTCACATGGACAGTGGCGCCCTTGATGCCGGCGACTTCGCCTTCGGACAGTTCGATGATGGTGGCGTCGAAGCCGCGCTTGTCGGCCCAGCGCAGGTACATGCGCAGCAGCATGTTGGCCCAATCCTGGGCCTCGGTGCCGCCGGAGCCGGCCTGGATGTCCAGGTAGGCGTTGTTCATGTCCATCTCGCCGCTGAACATGCGACGGAATTCCAGCTTCTCGAGGATCTCGCGCAGGCGCTCGACTTCGGTGGCGACGTCGTTCACCGCGCCTTCGTCGTTCTCCTCGACCGCCATGTCCAGCAGGTCACGGGAGTCGGCGAGGCCGCCGTTCAGGTCGTCCAGGGTCTCGACGATCTGCGCCAGCTGGGAGCGCTCGCGGCCCAGGTTCTGGGCGTATTCTGGGTTGTTCCAGACGTTCGGGTCTTCGAGTTCGCGGTTTACTTCGACGAGACGATCATGCTTTTGATCGTAGTCAAAGATACCCCCGAATAGACAGGGTGCGGTCGGAGAGGTCCTTGATGCTGTTCAGGATCGGGTTGATTTCCATGGCGGGAAGCTCTCGCTGGCAAAACTTTCGGAAAAGCCGGCGAGTATACCCGAGTCACCGGATGCCGGCAGCATGCCAGCCAAGAATTGCCCGGACAGGGCGACGCACGGACGGGCCGGCGCCGCGCGGTGCCTCAAGGTGCGGGATCGGGCGCCACCATGGCCACCTGGTTGCGGCCATTGTTCTTCGCCTGGTAGAGCCCCTGGTCCGCCATGTCCACCAGCACCAGGGAGGCCTGGCCGGCCCTGGGCGTGAGTGTCGCGACGCCAATGCTGACGCTCAGCGCCGAACCGGGCGCCGGCATGTCGTGGGGAATGGCCAGTGCCTCGATGCTGCGTCGCACCTTCTCGGCCAAGAGGCGCGCGCCGCCGGCCGAGGTTCCCGGCAGCACCATGGCGAACTCCTCGCCGCCGTAGCGCGCGGCCAGGTCGGTGGAACGGCTGCAGGCGGCGCGTATGCCCTCGGCCACCCGGCGCAGGGCGTCATCGCCCGCCACATGGCCGAAACTGTCGTTGAAGCTCTTGAAATGATCGACGTCGATCATCAGCAGAGACAGCTCGCTCTGCTCGCGCAGGGCACGGCGCCATTCCATGTCCATGTACTCGTCGAAATGGCGGCGGTTGGACAGGCCGGTGAGGCCGTCGGAGTTCATCAGGCGCTGCAGCACCAGGTTGGTTTCCAGCAGCTGCTGCTGGCTTTCGCGCAGGGCGCGATAGGCCTCGTCACGCTGCTGCAGCGCAACGAAGGAACGCGAGTGGTAGCGGATACGCGCCACCAGTTCGATGGCATCGGGCAGCTTGACCAGGTAGTCGTTGGCCCCGGCGGCGAAGGCGGCGCTCTTCACCGCGGGCTCTTCCTTGGTCGACAGGACGATGATCGGCACGTCGCGCAACGCGGGCACGGCGCGGTACTCGGCCAGCAGGCTGAGGCCATCGACGCCGGGCATCACCAGGTCCTGGAGGATGACCGTCGGCTTGACTTGCAGCGCCACGGCGACGGCCTGCAGCGGGTCGGCGCAGAAATGGAAGTCGATGCCCGGCACCGTGACCAGCGCGCGGCGCACCGCCTCACCGATCATGGCCTGGTCATCGACCAGCAGGACCATCGCCGCGGCTTCGCCCGTGGTCATGTCCGTGTGGCTGCGATAGGGGTATTGCATAACGCTCTCCGGGCCCTCGGGCCTGAGGTGAAAGTCATCCGAATGCCTCGACCAACCGGGGCGCGATCCGCTCCAGGGCGAGGATTTCCACCGCCGCGCCAATAGCGGCGGCGGCTTTTGGCATGCCATAGACAGCGCAGCTTGCCTGGTCCTGGGCAATGGTCAGGAAGCCCCGGCCGCGCATGCGCTTGAGGCCTTCGGCGCCGTCCCGGCCCATGCCGGTGAGCAGGGCGCCGATGGCTTCGCCCTTCCAGTGCTCCACCAGGCTGTCGAAGAACACGTCGATCGACGGCCGGTAGACATGGCTGGTGGGCTCGACCGTGTAGGCCAGCTCGCCGTTGCGCATCAGCCGCAGGTGATTGTTGGTGCCGGCCAGGAGGATGGTTCCCGGCTGCGGCGGCTCGCCATCGCGCGCCAGGCGCACCGGCAGTCTGGATTCGCTGGCCAGCCAGTCTGCCATGCCAGCGGCGAATACTTGGTCGACGTGCTGCACAAGCACCACCGATGCCGGGAAGTTTTCCGGCAATTGCTTGAGCAGTTGCGCCAGGGACGCCGGCCCGCCGGCCGAGGCGCCTATGGCCACCAGGCGCTGGCCACCGCCGCGCGGCCGAGCCGGTTCGCCGGCGCCGCGGACTCGGCTGTCGGGCTGGCCCATGAGCCAGCCGATGTTCTGGATCTTGCGCAGCAGCGCCGCCGCCTCCTGGGCCTGGCCGCTGCCGAGCGCCGGGGTGTTCACCGCATCCAGCGCGCCGTGTCCCATGGCCTCGAAGACCCGGTGCACGTTCTGCTCGATATCCACGGTGACGATAAGGATGGCGCAGGGGCTGCGGGCCATGATCTGGCGGGTCGCCTCGACGCCGTCCATCACCGGCATCAGGAGGTCCATCAGCACCACGTCCGGCACATCCCGGCCGCAGAGCTCGACCGCTTCCGCGCCATTGCCGGCCACCCAGGCGATCTGGTGCGCCGGCTCCAGGGCCAGGGCCCGGCGCAGCGCCTCCACCGCCAGGGGCATATCGTTGACTATCCCTATCCTCACCCTTGCGCCTCCCCGATCAGCATGACCACCACATCCAGCAACGCCTCGTCGTGGAAGCTGGCCTTGGCCAGATAATAGTCGGCGCCGGCATCCAGGCCGCGACGACGGTCCTCTTCACGATCCTTGTAGGACACCACCATCACCGGCAGGGACTGCAGGCGATTGTCGCGGCGCACCAGGGTGACCAGCTCGATGCCGTCCATGCGCGGCATGTCGATGTCGGTGACCAGCAGGTCGAAATGCTCCGAACGCAGCGCGTTCCAGCCGTCCATGCCGTCCACCGCCACCGCCACGTCGTAACCGCGCCCCTGCAGCAGCTTGCGCTCCAGTTCGCGCACAGTGAGCGAGTCGTCCACCACCAGCACCCGTTTGCGCTGGGCGCCGGCGCCCTGCCGGCCGCTGCGGTCGACCCTCTCCAGGCGGCCGCTGCCGAGCAGCTTCCCGACCGACGTCAACAGGTCCTCGACGTCGAGGATCAGCACTGGCCTGCCATCATCCAGCAAGGCCCCGGCCGACAGGTCCTGGACCTTGCCCAGGCGCGGGTCGAGCGGCATCACCACCAGGGTGCGCTCGCCGATGAAGCGCTCGACGGCGATGCCGTAGCAGGTATCGCGCTCGCTGATCAGCACCACCGGGATGCCGGTCTCGTCGCGCTTGCCCTCGGCGCACTGGAGTATCTGGCTGGCCGAGACCAGGCCGACATGGCGGCCGTCGTGCCAGAAGTGCTGGCGGCCTTCGAGCTGGACGATGTCCTCGTGCTGCAGGCGGGTCATGCGCTCGATATGCGCCAGGGGGAAGGCGTAGGCCTCGCCGCCGACCTCCACCACCAGGCTGCGCACCACCGACAGGGTCAGCGGCACTTCGATATGGAAATTGGCGCCCTGGCCGCTGCGCTGCTCCATGCGCACGCCACCGCGCAGCTGGCGCACCATGTGCTGCACCGCATCCAGGCCGACGCCGCGCCCGGAAACCTCGGTGACCTGGTCGCGCATGCTGAAGCCGGGCAGGAAGAGGAAGGCCAGCAGCTCTTCCTCGGTCATCCGTGCACCGGTGTCGGGGCTGGCGAACTCGCGCGCGACCACCGTATCGCGCAGGCGTTCCAGGTCCACCCCGGCGCCGTCGTCGGCCAGCTCCAGCAGCAGCATCCCGGCGTGGTGGCGGGCATGCAGGCGGATCACCCCCTCCTCCGGCTTGCCCAGGCGCATCCGTAGCTGCGGGCTCTCGATGCCATGATCGACCGCATTGCGCAGCAGGTGGGTCAGGGGGGCTTCCAGGCGCTCCAGCACGTCGCGATCGACCTGGGTGGTCTCGCCGCTCACCTCCAGCCGCACCGGCTTGCCCAGGGAGCGGCCGAGGTCGCGGACCATCCGCGCCTGGCCGGCCAGCACATCGGCGAAGGGCCGCATGCGAGACGCCAGGGCGGCGTCATAAAGGAGCTGGGCGCGCTGGCCGCCCTGCCAGCCGAACTCGTCGAAATCGGCCATGTAGCCGGCCAGCATCTGCTGACATTCACCGAGCAACTGCCGGGCCTCGCCGAGCATGGTCTGGCCCTGGGCGTCCAGGGCGCCGTCCAGCACCGACTCGCGGGTTACGTCCAGGGCACGGCTGGCGCTGGCCTGGAGACGCTTGAGGCGATGCAGGGTGTCGTTCAGGGGCTTGATGCGCTGGAATTCCACCAGCGATTTGCTGGAGATATCCAGCAGGTGGTCCAGGCGCTCGGCACTGACCCGCAAGACCCGGTCGCGGGCCTCGCCAGTGCTGTCGGCGGCGGCCGGGGGCTCCGGTTCGCGGGGCGCGGGCTCGGCAATGGGCGGTTCCACCACAAGTGGAACGGGCAGCACCGGTTCGACCAGCTCCTGGGCTGGCGGCGGCGCTTCCTCAGCGGGCAGGCCCTGCAGCCGGGCGATCAGCGCTTCGATGGCTTCGCGCCCGGCGCCGTCCGCCCAGTCGGCGTCGCTGCCGATACGCAGCAGCAGGTCCGAGCCCTGCAGCAGGGCATCGATGTTTTCCGGTTGCAGGTGCGCGTGTCCCTGGCGGGCGCCCTCCAGCAGGTCCTCCATCACATGGGCGACCCGTACTCCGGCATCCAGCCCGACTATGCGCGCCGCGCCTTTCAGGGAGTGGGCCGCACGCATGCAGGCTTCCAGCTGGTCGGACTGGGCCGGGTTGCGCTCCAGCACCAGCAGGCCGGTGTTGAGCACCTGGGTCTGGGCCTCGGCCTCCAGGCGGAACAGCTCCAGCAGGGAGGCGTCGCGCATCTGGTCAGGGGTCATGCCAGGCTCCTTGCCATGGCCTGCAACAGCAGGTCTTCATCCAGCAAGGTGATGCTGCGTCCGCGCCACTGCACCACGCCCGAGGCGAACTGGCGCGCGGCCAGGTCCGCTGCGCGGCCGGGCTCCACCACCGCGTCCAGGGGGATGCCGTGGATGCCGTCGACCTCCTCCACCGGTGCCACCAGGGGCCCGCCCTGGCTGGCGAAAATCAGCATGCGCGGCACTACCCGGCGGTCAGTGGGCGCCGCCCCGCCCTTCTCCAGCCCCAGCAGCTCGGTCAGGGACAGGCAGGCCACCAGCGCGCCACGCACGTTGGTCACCCCGAGCAAGGTCAGCGAACGCTGGTGCGGCAGGGAATGGATCAGGCCCATGGCGGCCACCTCCACCAGGCTGCGCGTGGCCAGGCCCAACCACTCCTCGCCCAGGCGGAATACCAGGGTGGAGCGGCGCTCGCGGCTGTCCTCCTCCTGGGTGTCGGCAAGCTCGACCGCTTCGTCCTCGCGGCTCAGGGCGTAGCGGTCGAGCAGGAGGGTGGCGGCCGCCGCGTGCACCTCGCAGTTGCGGCAATGGACGTGGGCGGCCAGGCGTTCGCAGGACTGGTCGCCATGTACGCCGATGCGGTTCCAGCAGTCGTCCACCGCCGGCAGTTGGTCGCTGGCGATCAGCGGCAGGCGGTTAACGGCCATGGCTGTTCACTCCCCGGCTGGCGCGCTCGAGCAAGCGCTTCGCCCCGGCCTGGTCGCCACGGGCGCCGAGCAGCGCCGCCAGGTGGGCCAGCGCCTCGGCATGCTGCGGCTGCAGATAGAGGGCCTTGCGGTAGTAGTCCTGGGCGTCGTCGGCCCTGCCGGCGACATCGCTGAGCAGGCCGAGCCAGTAGAAGGCATCGGCCGAGGGGCCGTGTGCGGCGAGATGTTCCTGGCAGGCGGCGCGCGCCTGCTCGCTGCGGCCGCTGTTGGCCAGGCTGGCGATGTTGGCCAGGGCTGCGTCGCGGTTCGAGCTGTCGGCCACCGCCGCCGGGCGCTCCGGCTTCGGCAGCGGCTGGCGCGGTCGTACCGGGATGCGCGCAGGTGTGGGGCCGGCCATGAGCGGCGCGGGCACCTGCTCACGCGGCCAGGCTGCCTTGGCGGCGGGCGTGGCCTGCGCGTGGCGGAAGACGAAGGCTTGTGGATAACCCAGCGGCCGCATGCCCTGCTGGCTGAGCAGGCTCGCCTCGGCCGGGCCGATGAACATGGCGCCGTCGCGCTGCATAAGGCGCTTGAGCACCTGCAGTACAGCGGCCTGGGTGGGCCGATCGAAATAGATCAGCAGGTTGCGGCAGAAGACGAAATCGTAGGGCGGCTCCTCCGCCAGCAGGCCGGGGTCCAGCAGGTTGCCGCGCAGGAAGCGCACCTTAGACGCCACCTGCTGGGCCAGGGCATAGCCGTCGCCGCTGGGAATGAAATAGCGCTCGCGAAAGCCCAGCTCCTGGCCACGGAAGGAGTTGCGCCCATAGTGCCCCTGGCGCGCCAGCTCCAGCACCCGCTCGCTGATGTCCACCGCGTCCACCTGGAACAGGCCCGGCGCCAGGCCGGCGTCCAGCAGCGCCATGACGATGGAGAAGGGTTCTTCCCCGGTGGAACAGGGCAGGCTGAGGATGCGCAACGGACGCCCGGCGACAAGCGCCGGCAGGCGTTCGAAAGCCAGGCGGCCCAGGGCAGCGAAGGATTCGGGATAGCGGAAGAACCAGGTCTCGGGAACCACCACCGCCTCGACCAGGGCCTGCTGCTCGGCCGGCGAGGCACTGAGGGTATTCCAGTAGGCGTCTTCGTCGCCGCTGCCGCAGGCGTTCATGCGCTGGCGCACCGCGCGCTCTATCACCAGGCGGCCGACGGACTCGGCTTCCAGGCCGATGCGGGTCTTCAGCAGCACCTCGAAGCGCTCGATCATGCGGCGCCCTCCGTGGCCGGGAACAGCAGCGCGCGAACCTCGTCCGGCAACAGGTCGGCGACGCGGATGCGCTGCACCAGGCCGCCGGCACTCTGGTACACCGGCCCCAGGTAGCGCGCCTCGCCCTGCTCCAGGCCGTAGTCGCGGAATTCCTCCGGGCGGCAACGCAGGGTGTCGGTGGCCTGTTCCAGGATCAGCCCCAGCCAGCGCGACTCGCCCGCCAGCGGATAGTCCACCAGCACCAGGCGGGTACTGGTACGCGCCTGCGCCGGTTGCCCGTAGGCGAGCACGCCGAGGTCCAGTACCGGCACCAGCGCGCCGCGATGGGCGAACACCCCGGCGACCCAGGCCGGCGCCTCGGGCAACTGCTTGAGGCGCTGCAGGGGCAGCACCTCCACGACTTCATGGACATCCAGCGCATAGCGGTCGCCGCCCATGCGGAACTGCAGGTACAGCCTGCCGCGGACGGTGCGCGCCGGCGCGCGGGTTCGACTCGAGCCCATGGCGCCGGCTCAGACCTTGAAGCGGCTGACGCCGGTTCGCAGGCCGTTGGCCACCAGGTTCAGTTCGTCGATGGCGGAGCTGGCCTGGCGCAGGGACTCCACCGTCTGCCCGGTGGCCTCGCCCAGTTGCACCAGGGCCTGGTTGATCTGTTCGGCGCCGGTGGCCTGGGCTTGCATGCCTTCGTTGACCATCTGCACCCGCGGCGCCAGCGCCTGCACTTGCTGGATGATCTGCGACAGCTGTTCGCCCACCTGCCCCACTTCGGCGATGCCGCGGCGCACTTCCTCGGAGAACTTGTCCATGCCCATGACCCCGGCCGAAACCGCCGACTGGATCTCGCGCACCATCTGCTCGATGTCGTAGGTGGCCACCGCGGTCTGGTCGGCCAGGCGGCGTACCTCGGTGGCCACCACGGCGAAACCGCGGCCGTACTCGCCGGCCTTTTCGGCCTCGATGGCGGCGTTGAGGGACAGCAGGTTGGTCTGGTCGGCCACCTTGACGATGGTGGTGACCACCTGGTTGATGTTGCCGGCCTTCTCGTTGAGGATCGCCAGCTTGGCATTCACCAGGTCGGCGGCGCCCATCACCTGGTGCATGGTGTCTTCCATGCGTGCCAGGCCGAGCTGGCCCGAGCCGGCGAGGACGGAAGTCTGCTCGGCGGTGCCGGACACCTCGGCCATGGTCCGCACCAGATCCCGCGAAGTGGCGGCGATCTCCCGCGAAGTGGCGCCTATCTCGGTAGTGGTGGCAGCGGTTTCGGTGGCGGTGGCCTGCTGCTGCTTGGAGGTGGCGGCGATCTCGGTGACGGAGGTGGTCATCTGCACCGCCGAGCGCTGGGCCTGGGCCACCAGCGTCTTGAGCTCCTCGGCCATGTTGTTGAAGCCGGTCTCGATGGCGTTGAATTCGTCCCGGCGCTGGAGGTCCAGCCGGGTCGACAGGTCGCCGCCGCCCATGACCTTCAGGCTGTCGACTATGCCGCCCACCGGGCGGGTAATGGCGCGCAGCAGCAGCAGGCCGCAGACGGCCGCGGCTGCCACGGCGAGCAGCAAGGACAGCAGCATGCTCACTTCCGTCGAGCGCACCTCGGAGACGATGTCGGTCGCCTCCCGGTCGGCGGTTGCCTTGTTCAGGTCGACCAGCTCGTTGAGCTTACGGCGGCCTGCCTCCCAGCGGTCCAGCACCTGCGTCCGGAACAGCTCCGCAGCCGGCTCTTCCTGTTTCTGCTGCAGCAATTCCATGACCCTGCTGTGCACATCGATGTACTCCTTGCGCAAGGCTTCGAACTCACCGGTGACGGCACGGTCGTTGTCCAGGAATACGGTGGTCCTGTACGCCGCCAGCAGGGCTTCGATGCGCTCGTCACCGCTGTGCAACGCGTCCAGTTCTTCCTTCGACACCAACTGGCCGGCGTGCTCCTCATCGTCCCCATGGACGCTGAACAGCTCGTGGGTCAGGAGCATGTGATCGGTCCAGGCACCGCGCAACTTGCTGACGGCATACATGCCCGGTACCGCGTCCTTGAGCACCTCGTCGGCACTCTTCTCGATGGCGAGCATCCGCAGGTAGGAGCTGACGGCCATCAGCAGCATGATGGCGATGATCACCGCGAAACTTGCCTGGATACGCAAGCGAACTGTCCAGTTCTTCACATTCTTCCCCAGTTACCTGTGCCCGGATTCATGGCGGCCCGAAGCCGTGGCGGCGACTCTAGTGACTAGTCCAGGCGCCCGCAAGCTCGGCAAACGGTACTTTTATGCCGCCAGAAAGCCGGCGGATCACCGGCTTCTGGGGAGTTTGGCAGAAAGTTTGCGGTTTGCAGGAGAAAGGGTTCAGAGAAACGAGAATGGATTCGGAATCGTCCTGGAAGTGGAATCACTGGCGATCAGAATCACCCGCAGGTATCCACAGGGTGTCAGACCAGCTCCTGCCGCACCTGCCGCTCCAGTTCGGCCTTGAGGCCCGGGTCCAGCTGCAGCTGGCGCGCCAGCTCTTCGAGATAGGCCCGTTCCATGAAGTGCTCTTCATCCACCATCAGCACGCTGGCGAGGTACATCTCGGCGGCCATTTCCCGGGTGGTCGCGGCGCGGGCTACCTCGGCCGGGTCGAGGGGTTTGTTCAGTTCGGCGTCCAGCCAGCGGCGCAGTTCGGCGTCCTGGGTCAGCTTGGCCAGTTCTTCCTCGATCAGCTGCCGCTCGCGGGCATCGACATGGCCATCGGCCTTGGCCGCCGCCACCAGGGCCTTGAGGATGGCCTGGCTGTGCAGCTCGGCCTGGGGCGCCGGCAGGCGGTCGAGGGTCTGGGGTTCGCCCTGGGGCGCCGCCGCTTGCTGGGCCTGCCAGTTGCCGTAGGCCTTGTAGGCCAGCACGCCGAGGGCGGCCAGGCCGCCGTAGGTCAGCGCCTTGCCGCCCATCTTGCGCGCGCTCTTGTTGCCCAGCAGCAGGCCCAGGGCCCCGGCGGCCAGGGCGCCGCCACCGGCGCCGGTGAGCAGGCTGCCGAGGTTGCCGTTGCCGGAGGAGCCTGCGGATTTTCCGGCCGATTTCTGCTGCAGCAGGTCCTGGCCGGATTTGAGGAGTTGGTCGAGCAGTCCACGGGTGTTCATGGCAGCCTCCAGGGCGATGAGTCGGATTCAAGTGATCGACCGACTCTAGCCGGAGGGATTCATGGTGGCAGGAAGCAGAGTGCTTCGAGATATTGCCGGTAGGGTGCGCCGTGCGCACCGGTCGTGGCTGAAGGCTGGCTCAGGTGTGGGGCCGGCGCGGGGAGTTGGTGCGCACGGCGCACCCTACGGTCGACCTCGCACGAATGTGGCGACTCACTCGCGAAGCGGACCGCTTCGCGAATGAATTCGCTCCTACAGTAAGACCCGACTACCTGTGGATATCCACATGCCGTGTCTCGCGCAGGAAGAACAGCGCGCAGACCAGGCTGCCGCCGGTAATCAGCACCGGGTACCAGAGGCCGTAGAAGATATCGCCGGTGTACACCACCAGGGCGAAGGACACGGTGGGCAGGAAGCCGCCGAACCAGCCATTGCCGATGTGGTACGGCAAGGACAGCGAGGTGTAGCGGATGCGGGTGGGGAACAGCTCCACCATCAGCGCCGCCAGCGGGCCGTAGCAGAGGGTGGAAATCAGGATCAGGGCGAAGAGGATGGCAATCACCATCGGCTTGTCGATCTGCCCGCTGTCGGCCTGCTGGGGATATCCCGCCGCCTTCACCGCCGCCGCCATGGCCTCTGCGTCGAAACCAGCGATTTCGGTGTCGCCGACCTTCACCATTACCCCGCTACCTGCTGACGCGGCCACGCTGGAATAGGGCAGCCCGCTCTTCACCAGGAAGGTCTTCACCTTGTCGCACGGACTGTCGAATTTCGCCTTGCCCACCGGATCGAACTGGAAGGTACAGGTGGCCGGGTCTGCGATCACACTGATCGGCGCCTGCTGGCTGGCCTGGTGGATGGCCGGGTTGGCGTAGTGGGTCAGCGCCTTGAACAGCGGGAAGTAGCACAGGGTGGCCAGCAGCAGGCCGGCCAGCAGCACCGGTTTGCGGCCGATGCGGTCGGACAGTCTGCCGGCGATGATGAAGAACGGCGCGCCGAGCACCAGTGCCACGATCAGCAGGCTGTTGGCCGTGCCGCCATCCACCTTGAGCACCTGGGTAAGGAAGAACAGCACGTAGAACTGCGCGGTGTAGAAGGTCACCGCCTGCCCGGCATTGATGCTGAACAACGCCGTCAGTACCACCTTCAGGTTGCTCCACTGGGTGAAGGACTCACGCAGCGGCGCCTTGCTGCACTTGCCTTCGGCCTTCATCTTCAGGAAGGCCGGCGACTCGTGCATGGCCAGGCGAATCCAGGTGGAAATACCCAGCAGCACGATGGACAGCAGGAACGGCAGGCGCCAGCCCCAGGTCTCGAACTCGTCGCCGGTCAGCTCGCGGCAGGCCAGGATCACCAGCAGAGAAAGCAGCAGGCCGAGCGTCGCGGTGGACTGGATCCAGCTGGTGTAGCTGCCGCGCTTGTTGGCCGGCGCATGCTCGGCGACATAGATCGCCGCGCCGCCGTACTCGCCGCCCAGGGCCAGGCCCTGGAGCATGCGCAGGCAGACCAGGATGATGGGCGCCGCCACGCCGATGGAGGCATAGGTGGGCAGCAGGCCTACCGCAAAGGTGGACAGGCCCATCAGCAGGATGGTGACGAGGAAGGTGTACTTGCGCCCGATCATGTCGCCGAGGCGGCCGAACACCAGCGCGCCGAACGGGCGCACCAGGAAGCCGGCGGCAAACGCCATCAGGGCGAAGATGAAGGCCGTGGTGTCATTCACCCCGGCGAAGAACTGCTTGCTGATTACGGCGGCCAGGGCGCCGTAGAGAAAGAAGTCGTACCACTCGAAGACCGTGCCCAGGGACGAAGCGAAGATCACCTTGCGCTCATCCCGGGCGGTGGTCGCGGGCAGTTCCTGGGAAACGGACGTTGCGTACTCGGTCATTGCGGTTCTCCTGCCCCTCGTGAGGGCTCTTATTGTTGTCCGGCACTTCCGTTGTCAGCTTCGACCACCACGGCGCAGGCACCGCGCGACGCTGGGTATCACGGGCCGATCAGGCCCCGATGCGTTCCACCTCCCGGCTCGCCGTGGCGGCGTCCGTCAGGTTTGCCAGAGACTCGCGCTGGCGCTCGGCAAGCATCATCTGCGCCGCCTTCTCGGCGATCACCAGCACCGGCGAGCAGGTATTTCCAGAGGTCAGGCTGGGCATGATCGAGGCGTCGGCGATGCGCAGGCCGGGAATCCCATGCACGCGCAACTGCTCGTCCACCACCGCGTCGCGGCCCTGGCCCATGCGGCACGTGCCGGCCGGGTGGAAAATGGTGGTGCCGATCTCGGCGGCGGCGCGATGCAGGTCTTCCTCGCTGCGGTAGTCCGGGCCGGGCCTGTATTCCTCGGGGCGATAAGCTGCCAGCGCCGGTGCGGCGGCGATGCGCCGGGTCAGGCGGATGGCGTCGGCGGCCACCACCAGGTCACGCGGGTCGCTCAGGTAGTTGGGCTGGATAGAAGGGGCGTCGCCCAGCTTCGCCGAGCGGATCCGCACCGTGCCACGGCTATGGGGGCGCAGGTCGCAGACCGAGGCGGTGAAGGCCGGGAAGTCGTGCAGCGGCTCGCCGAAGCGATCCAGCGACAGAGGCTGCACGTGGTATTCGAGGTTGGCCGACAGCTGCTGCGGGTCGGAGCGGGCAAAGGCCCCCAACTGGCTCGGCGCCATGGACAGCGGGCCGCTGCGGTCCAGCAGGTAGCGCAGGCCCATTCCCAGTTTGCCCCACAGGCTGCCGGCGATCTGGTTCAGGGTCGGCACGCCATCGACCTTGTAGATCATGCGCAGCTGCAGGTGGTCCTGGAGGTTCTCGCCGACGCCCGACAGCTCGTGCACCACACCGATACCGAGGCTTTCCAGCAGCGGGCGCGGGCCGATGCCGGAACGCTGCAACAAGCAGGGCGTGCCGATTGCGCCGGCGCTGAGGACGATCTCGCGGCGCGCTTCGATGCGCCGCTGGCGGCCCCGCCAGTTCACCAGCAGGGCCTTGGCGCGGCCCTCTTCGAGGATTACCCGGGCCACCTCAGCCTGGGTCAGGACCGTCAGGTTCGGGCGCTGGCGGATGCCGCGCAGGAAACCCTTGGACGCATTCCAGCGCACGCCGCCGCGCTGGTTCACCTGGAAGTAGCCGCAGCCTTCGTTGTCGCCGCCGTTGAAATCCTCGACGCTGGCGATGCCGGTCTCCGCGGCCGCCTGCTGGAAGGCATCGAGCAACTGCCAGGACAAGCGCTGGCGTTCCACCCGCCATTCGCCACCAGCGCCATGCAGGTCGCTGGCCCCGCCGAAGTGGTCCTCCATCCTGAGGAACAGCGGCCACAGCTCTTTCCAGCTCCAGCCGGCATTGCCCTGGGCGGCCCAGCCGTCGTAGTCGCGAGCCTGGCCGCGCATGTAGATCATCCCGTTGATCGACGAGCAGCCGCCGAGCACCTTGCCGCGCGGGTACTTCAGCGCACGACCATTGAGACCGGGGACTTCATCGGTGTTGAAGCACCAGTCGGTACGCGGGTTGCCGATGCAATAGAGGTAGCCGACGGGGATGTGAATCCAGGGATAGTTGTCCGCGCCACCGGCTTCCAGCAGCAGGACGCGGATGGCCGGGTCGGCGGAAAGCCGGTTGGCCAGCAGGCAGCCGGCGGGACCGGCGCCGACGATGAGGTAGTCGTAGGTATCCAGTACCTCGGACATGGCGAGCCTCGTGTTGTCGTTGTTGTCGAAGGCCGTCGGCTGGCGGCGACTGACCGCCAGGTCACGAACGGCTTGAGGCTAGTCGCTCATTCACGATAAAAAAACGAACGTTTCGGGGCAGCTGCTGTTAGTTTTCTAACAACGCCCTCCCCTTTCCCTGCCAAGGACCGGTGCCATGTTCGACTGGAACGACCTGCGCTTCTTCCTCGAACTACACCGCAGCGGCCGCCTGCTCACTACCGCCAAGCGCCTTAACACCACCCATGCGACGGTGGCGCGGCACATCGAGAACATCGAGCGCGACCTCGGCACCCAGCTCTTCGCCCAGCACACCGGCGGCTACCAGCTGACGCCCGCCGGCCAGGCCCTGCTCAAGCATGCCGAAGCCATGGAAAACACCGCGTTGCTGGCCCAGGAGGAAATGAGCCAGGGCATCGCGCCCCTGGGCCAGATCCGCATCGGCGTCACCGAAGGCCTGGGCAGCGTGTTCCTCGCCCCGCGCCTGGCCGAGCTGATGCGCCAATATCCGGGGCTGGAAGTGGAGCTGGTCTCGGTGCCCCGCTTCGTCAGCATTACCAACCGCGAGGCGGACATCGCCATCTCCCTCGACCGGCCCAACGCCGACCTGGTGATCACCCGCTCGCTGACCCGCTACCGCCTCAGCCTGTTCGCCAGCCCGGCCTACCTGGAACAGGCGCCGCCGCTGAACAAGCGCGACGACCTGGGCAAACACCAGTGGATCGGCTACGTCGACGACCTGCTGTTCAGCCAGGAGCTGATGTTCCACCACAGCTTCTGCCGCCACCCCCATGTGGTGTTCCGCAGCACCAGCGTGGTCGCCCAGCAGCAGGCGGCCCAGGCCGGCATCGGCCTGGCGATCCTCCCGCACTTCATGGGCAGCCGCGATCCCCTGCTGGTGCCGGTCCTGCCGGAGGAGTACATCGAACGCGAATACTGGATGAGCACCCGCCGCGAACTGCACCGCTCGGTGCGCCTGCGGGTGGTGTGGGATTTTCTGCTGGGGTTGTGTGAGCGGGAGCAGGACCTTTTGCTGGGTGGATGATTCAGCGGATAGCCAGTGTGTGGGCGCTCACGAGGGCGGCTGAAACGCGGCAGCCGGGACAATGCATCGAGCCATTTTTGGCCCGACGAGCCATGAATGGCCCGATTTTTTCTATATAAAAATCAATCACTTATGATTAATCTGGCCAACAGTGGCTCGAAAACCCTTGAAAAAAAGCGTTTTTCAGCGAATCGGCCTCGGGGAGCCTGCTTCCGAATAGCCAAATACTCCAGCTAACTCATTGTTATAGAAGAAGAAAAAACAGAAAAGGAAACACTTGGCACGGCGATTGCGATACCCCCCTTGTCATCACCGATGGCGCGCGGCCCTCAGGGCCTTCACCTCAACGATACAAGGAAGCAGCCAATGCCAACTCCCGCCTATATCAGCATCCAGGGCAAGACCCAGGGCAACATCACCCAGGGCGCCTTCACTGCCGACTCCGTGGGCAACGTCTACCAGGAAGGCCATGAGGACCAGATCCTGGTCCAGGAAATCGAGCACCTGATCGCCACCCCGACCGACCCGCAGAGCGGCCAGCCTTCCGGCCAGCGCGTGCACAAGCCCTTTATCTTCACCGCGCCGCTGAACAAGGCCACCCCGCTGCTGTATCAAGCCCTGGCCTCTGGCGAAATGCTTCCGGAAGTGGAAGTGAAGTGGTACCGCACCTCCACCGAGGGCAAGCAGGAGCACTTCTTCACCACCAAGCTCGAAGACGCCACCGTCGTCAACATCAACACCGTCCTGCCGCACGCGCAGGACCCGAGCAAGGCTGCGTATACCCAACTGGTCAAGGTCGCCATGGCCTACCGCAAGATCACCTGGACCCATGCCATCGCCGGCACCGAAGCCTCTGACGACTGGCGCAAGCCCCAGGAAGCCTAACCCCCAGGCATATCCGGCAACCGGCGCTACGCGCGCCGGTTGCTCCCTCTTGCACAAGGAGCACTGGGCCGGCAGCGGTCCGGCAAGGATTTCCCATGGCCGTTCAATCCGATTTGCGCTTCACCTTCCTCGCCGGCAGCGACGACTTCGAGGTGGTCGAGTTCCACCTCAACGAAGGCCTGTCCGAGACCTTCAAGCTGGACGTCGACCTGAGCTGCGCCAACCCGGCCGTCGACTTCGGCCAGGTGCTCGACGGCCCCGGGCTGCTCACCATCTGGCAGGGCGGCCAGCCGGTGCGCTTCGTCCACGGCACCGTCTCGGCCTTCGTCCAAGGTGATACCGGCTTTCGCCGCACCCGCTACCGCGCCACCGTGGAGCCGCGTCTGACCCGCCTGCAGCTGGCCTCGGACTGGCGCATCTTCCAGACCCTCTCTGTGCCCGACATCGCCCAGGCCGTGCTCAAGAAGCACAGCATCACCCTGGACTACGAGCAGAAGGTCACCAACCCCCACGAACCGCGCGAGTACTGCGTGCAGGCCGGCGACACCGACTACCACTTCGTCGAACGCATCATGCGCGAGGAAGGGTTCTTCTACGGCTTCCAGCACAGCGCCGAGGGCCACCGCCTCATCCACTGCGACCGCCTGTGGATATTCGGCAAGCAGGCGGGCCTGCCGGTGGAGTACAACCCCATGGCCGGCGGCGACCGCCCACGCCCGGCGCTGCGCAGCTTCGCCTACAGCGAGAACGTGCGCACCGCGCGCCAGACCCAACGCGACTACGACTTCAAGAACCCGCGCTACCACCAGCAGACCAAGCGCGATGGCGACTACCTGGTGCACCAGGCGCGCGGCTATGAGCGCTACGACTACCCCGGGCGCTACAAGAGCGCGGCGGGCGAGGGCTTCACCCAGGACCGCCTGCGCGGCCACCGCGGCGATGTGCGCCAAGCCACCGTCGAGGGCGACGACGCGCGCCTGGTGCCGGGCATCGCCTTCGACCTCATCGGCCACCCACGTGCGGACATGAACCGCGGCTGGCGCCCGGTGCGCATCGAGCACCATGGCAGGCAGTACACCAGCCAGGCCGAGGAAAGCGCCGACGCCGCCCAGGGCACGCACTACAGCAGCACCGCCACCCTGGTGCCGGACGATGCCGAGTGGCGCGCCGAGCCGCTGTCCAAGCCGCGCATCGACGGCCCGCAGCAGGCCACCGTGGTCGGCCCACCGGGCGAGGAAATCTACTGCGACGAGTACGGCCGGGTGAAGGTGCAGTTCCCGTGGGACCGCGAAGGCAGGAACGACGAGCACAGCTCCTGCTGGATACGGGTGTCGCAGAACTGGGCGGGCGCGCTCTGGGGCCACATGGCCATCCCGCGCATCGGCCAGGAGGTCATCGTCAGCAACTTCGATGGGGACCCGGACCAGCCCGTCATCACGGGCCGGACCTACAACGCCCTGCAGTTGCCGCCCTACGAGCTGCCGGCCAACAAGACGCGCATGAGCATCAAGAGCCAGACCCACAAGGGCGATGGCTTCAATGAAATCCGCTACGAGGACGAGGCCGGGCAGGAAGAGGTCTTCATCCACGCCCAGAAGGACCAGAACAACATCGTCAACAACGACGAGACCACCTTCGTCGGCCATGACCGTAGCGAGCGCGTGGACAACGACGAGACCGTCTCCATCGGCCACGACCGCAAGGAGGATGTCGGCAACGACGAAACCATCTCCATCGGCCGGCACCGCAAGGAAGACGTGGGCAAGAACGAGACCATCGAGATCGGCCGCAACCGCCGCGTCACCATCGGCGGCCACAAGACCGAAACCGTCGCCAAGACCAAGATCGAAACCATCGGCATGGCCAAGTTCCTCAGCATCGGCGCGGCCTACCAGACCAGCGTCGGCGCAGCCATGAACACCTCCGTGGGCCTGAGCCAGTCCGA
>NZ_SSOJ01000016.1 GCF_029871205.1 Pseudomonas sp. BN417
CGCGGCATCCATGCCGCTCGTCCCCCTGCGCAACGCTTCCGCTCGGCCTCCTGACGGGGCAGATTCGCTGCCCCACCTCGTCTGCACAGGTTCAGGCAATGACCAGGCATCAGGATTGCCGCACCCTGTCAGGCACGAGTCACCCCTCGCCCTTTGGGAGAGGGGCGGGGGTGAGGGATGTATCAGGCAAGTGCGGAGGTCTGAAAATACCGTGTTAGGGCGTTTTATTCGATGCAACAACAGCTAACGCAAACATAGCCAATGAATTCGCCCCCACGAAGAGCTAACGCCTGGCAGTTCAGTCGTAAGCCAGCGGATAGGCGACCAGCCCGACGGCCTCGTTCAGCAGCATCCCGCTCTGCCATACCGCCTTGCTCTCCGGCAGCCAGCCCCCCAGAGGCCGGCCATTGGGCACGCCGAGATAGCCCATGGGCGCCGCCACCACCTCGAACCCGGCGCGCTCGAAGCTCCAGCGCGCCCGCGGCATATGCGCGGCCTGGGTAACTAGCAGCACCCGCCGGATGCCCTGCGGCTGCAGCATCTTCGCCGTGTACTCGGCATTCTCCCAGGTGGTGCGGCTTTCCCCTTCCTGCCAGCGCACGTCCAGGCCGTAATCACGCTTGAGGGTGTCGGCCATGATCAGCGCCTCGCTGGGCGGTTCGCCAAAATGCAGGCCACCACTGGTCAGCAACGGCAGGCCACTGGCGCGGGCCAGGCGCGCCGCATAGCGCAGGCGCTCCAGGGCCATGGCGGACGGCTGGTCGCCGCCCCAGGCCGGGTCATCGCGTTCGCGGCCACCGCCGAGCACGACTATCGCATCCGCCCGCTCGGCCAATCGCGGCCACTCGGCCTCGACCAGCGGCGGTTCGGCTTCCAGCTCCCGGGCCGACCACTCCACCACCACCGGCAGGCTCATCAGCCAAAGGCCACCCAGGCCCGTGACGAAGCACGCCGCAGACAATCGCGGCATGCGCCGGCGCAACCACCAGGCGAGCAGCAACAACAACAACAGGCCGCCGGGCGGCAGCAGCAATTGCTTGAGGATGTAGCGAATCGGCATGGGCACCTCCAGAGGTGCCCGGGAGCCTAACGGGGATTGGACGTGCGGAAAAGCTGCGAACCGCAGGACATGCAGGCCTGCACGCCCTGGCCGCGACACCAGACGGCCGGTGTACCGCACATGGCGCAGCAGAGCTGCTGGCGGCGCTTGAACGAGGGTTGGGGTTTCGACACAGCGATCTTGGCCGGGCTACGTTCCGGCCTGGCGGAGCGCCTGGGGAACTCCTCGATGGCCGCCAACTCCTCAGCGGCGGCGTGCCAGCCCCGGAGCCAGCGCATGTCGCGATCGAGATAGGCGCGAATCAGCTCCATCTCGGCGGGCGTCAGTCCCTTGAGTTCCAGTTCGAGCGGTTCCTCGTCGCGCAAGCGAACCGCCGTATCCGCTTCATCCAGCGCCAGGGCCAACCGGTGCAACAACCGCTCGTAAAGCCCGCTCCCTGAATCCGTCCGCCGTAACTCACCCATCCGGCACCTCATACTACGTAAACGCTTGCCTTGCTTATGAAAAGCTTAGCGTTCGGTTCCCCGCTGCAAGGTGCCTGCGACAAACGGCGCCGGGATTGCCGACGGACGCCCGCCCGTGCAATCAAGGTTTCCCCAGTCCGGCAGGGGTCATGTATGCTACGGCGCTTGAATTTCCATTTCCGCACGGGCCCGGGCGCCGCGGCGACAGCCAGCGTAACCGGCCCGGGGAACTCCATCCTTCAGCGCCAGTAGCCATGCACGAACAGTATCAGCCCCGCGAAATCGAAGCCGCCGCGCAAGCCCACTGGGACGCGCACAAATCCTTTGAAGTGAGTGAGCAGCCCGGCAAGGACACATTCTATTGCCTGTCGATGTTCCCCTACCCGAGCGGCAAGCTGCACATGGGGCACGTGCGCAACTACACCATCGGCGACGTGATCGCCCGCTACCAGCGCATGCAGGGCAAGAACGTGCTGCAGCCCATGGGCTGGGACGCCTTCGGCATGCCGGCGGAAAACGCCGCGATGAAGAACAACGTCGCGCCCGCCAAGTGGACCTACGAGAACATCGCCTACATGAAGGCCCAGCTGAACAGCCTGGGCCTGGCCATCGACTGGTCGCGCGAAGTCACCACCTGCAAGCCCGACTACTACCGCTGGGAACAGTGGCTGTTCACCAAGCTGTTCGAGAAGGGCGTGATCTACCGCAAGAACGGTACCGTCAACTGGGACCCGGCGGACCAGACGGTCCTCGCCAACGAGCAGGTCATCGACGGCCGTGGCTGGCGCTCCGGCGCGCTGGTGGAGAAGCGCGAGATCCCGATGTACTACTTCAAGATCACCGCCTACGCGGATGAACTCTTGAGTAGCCTCGACGACCTGGACGGCTGGCCTGAACAGGTCAAGACCATGCAGCGCAACTGGATCGGCAAGTCCCGCGGCATGGAAGTCAGCTTCCCCTTCGACCAGGCGAGCATCGACCGGGCCGGCGCGCTGAAAGTCTTCACCACCCGCCCGGACACCCTGCTGGGCGCCACCTATGTGGCCGTCGCCGCCGAGCACCCGCTGGCCAGCCTGGCGGTGCAGAAGCTGCCGGCCGACAAGGCCGCCGAACTGCAGGCCTTCATCGACGAATGCAAGCGCGGCGGCGTCGCCGAAGCCGACATCGCCACCCAGGAGAAGAAAGGCCTGCCCACGCCGCTCTTCGTCGAGCACCCGCTGACCGGCGACAAGCTGCCGGTCTGGGTCGCCAACTACGTGCTGATGAACTACGGCGAAGGCGCCGTGATGGCCGTACCGGCCCACGACGAGCGCGACTTCGCCTTCGCCCACAAGTACGATCTGCCGATCAAGGCGGTGATCCGCACCGCCGCCGGCGACGAAACCCCGGCCCCCTGGCAGGACGCCTATGGCGAGCACGGCCAGTTGATCAACTCCGGCGAGTTCGACGGCCTGGACTACCAGGGCGCCTTCGACGCCATCGAAGTGGCCCTGCAGAAGAAAAGCCTCGGCCAGGCCCGCACCCAGTTCCGCCTGCGCGACTGGGGCATCAGCCGTCAGCGCTACTGGGGCTGCCCGATCCCGATCATCCACTGCCCGAGCTGTGGCGACGTACCGGTGCCGGAAGACCAGCTGCCGGTCGTGCTGCCGGAGGACGTGGTGCCGGACGGTGCCGGTAGCCCGCTGGCGAAGCTGCCCGAGTTCTACCAATGCACCTGCCCGAAATGCGGCACTGCGGCCAAGCGCGAAACCGACACCATGGACACCTTCGTCGAGAGCTCCTGGTACTTCGCCCGCTACGCCTCGCCGACCTATGACAAGGGCATGGTCGACCCGGCCGCGGCCAACCACTGGCTGCCGGTTGACCAGTACATCGGCGGCATCGAACACGCGATCCTGCATCTGCTCTACGCACGCTTCTTCCACAAGCTGATGCGTGACGAAGGCCTGGTCAGCTCCGACGAGCCGTTCAAGAACCTGCTCACCCAGGGCATGGTCGTGGCCGAAACCTACTACCGCGTCGCAGCCAATGGCGGCAAGGACTGGTTCAACCCGGCCGACGTCGAGGTCGAGCGTGACGCCAAGGCCAAGGTCATCGGTGCCAAACTGAAGACCGACGGCCTGCCGGTGGAGATCGGCGGCACCGAGAAGATGTCGAAGTCGAAGAACAACGGCGTCGACCCGCAGGCGATGATCGACCAGTACGGCGCCGATACCTGCCGCCTGTTCATGATGTTCGCGTCGCCGCCGGACATGAGCCTGGAGTGGTCCGACTCCGGCGTCGAGGGTGCCAACCGCTTCCTCCGCCGCGTCTGGCGCCTGGCCCAGGCCCACGTCGCCGCCGGCCTGCCGGCTGCCCTCGACCGCAGCGCCCTGGCCGATGAGCAAAAGGCCGTGCACCGCGCCATCCACCTGGCCATCAGGCAGGCCAGCCAGGATATCGGCCAGCACCACAAGTTCAACACCGCCATCGCGGCCGTTATGACCCTGATGAACGTGCTGGAGAAGGCGCCGCAGGCCAATGCCGAAGACCGCGCGCTGATCCAGGAAGGCCTGGAGACCATCGCCCTGCTGCTGGCCCCCATCACCCCGCACATCAGCCACGTGCTGTGGCACGAACTCGGCCATGCCGACGCCATCATCGACGCCGTCTGGCCGACTGTGGACGAAGCCGCCCTGGTGCAGGACAGCCTGCAACTGGTGGTACAGGTCAACGGCAAGCTGCGCGGCCACATCGAAGTACCAGCCGACGCCAGCCGCGAAGCAGTGGAAGCCACCGCCCGGGCCAACGAGAACGTGCTGCGCTTCACCGACGGCCTCACCATCCGCAAGGTCATCGTGGTGCCTGGCAAACTGGTCAACATAGTCGCCAACTGATCGAAGCCGGCGCCCTCCCGCGGGAGTGGCGCCGGACCGCTTGCAAGGGGAACGCAAAGACATGATGAAACGGAATCTGCTGGTCCTGGGCCTCACCGCGCTGCTGAGCGCCTGCGGCTTCCAGCTTCGCGGCACCGGCGACGCCGACTTCGCTCTCACCGAACTGGACCTTACCGCCCGCAACCAGTACGGCGCGACGGTCAAGGCCGTGCGCGAGGCGCTGGAAAATAACGACGTCAAGGTCCATGCCGGGGCGCCCTATACCCTGGTGCTGGCCCGCGAGGACGAAACCCAGCGTACCGCCTCCTACACCCAATCTTCCCGCAGCGCCGAGTACGAGCTGACCCACACGCTGCAATACGAGATTCGCGGCGCCAATGACCTGCTGCTGATGAACGACAAGCTGATCGTTCAGAAGACCTACGTTTTCGACAGCAACAACCTGATCGGCTCCGACCAGGAGGCGGCGCAACTGCGCCAGGAAATGCGCCAGGAGATGGTCCAGCAGATGGTCATGCGCCTGCATCTGATCACCCCGGCTCAGCTGGACCAGCTGCAACAGACCGCCGAAGCCAAGGCCAAGGCCGAAGCCGAGGCGCTGGAAGCCGCGCGCCAGGCCGAAAAGGCCCAGCAACCGCAGCAGTCGCCGCTGCAACTGCCCATCCAGTGAGTACAAGGGGCCGCACCAGCGGCCCCGATCATTTGCGCCTATGAAACTCAATCCCGCTCAACTGGCTAAACACCTGCAGGGCCAACTGGCACCGGTCTACGTGGTCAGCGGCGATGAACCGCTGCTCTGCCAGGAAGCCTGCGACGCCATCCGCACCAGCGTCCGTGCGCAGGATTTCAGCGAGCGCCAGGTATTCAACGCCGAGGCCAACTTCGACTGGGGCTTGCTGCTGGAAGCCGGCGCCAGCCTCTCACTGTTCGCCGAGAAGCGCCTGCTGGAAGTGCGCCTGCCCTCCGGCAAGCCGGGCGACAAGGGCGCCGCAGCGCTGCTCGAGTACCTGGCACGGCCTCCGGAAGACACCGTACTGCTGCTGAGCCTGCCCAAACTCGACGGCAGCACGCAGAAGACCAAATGGGCCAAGGCCCTGATCGACGGGCCGGACGTCCAGTTCATCCAGGTCTGGCCCATCGAGGCCCACAACCTGCCGCAATGGATTCGCCAGCGCCTATCCCAGGCCGGACTCGCTGCCAGCCAGGAAGCGGTGGACCTGATCGCCGCGCGGGTCGAAGGCAACCTGCTGGCGGCCGCGCAGGAGATCGAGAAGCTCAAGCTGCTCGCCGAGGGCGGCCAGGTGGATGCCGCCACCGTCCAGGCGGCTGTCGCCGACAGTGCGCGATTCGACGTCTTCGGCCTGATCGACGCCGCACTCAACGGCGAGCCCGCCCATACCCTGCGTACCCTGGAAGGGCTGCGCGGTGAAGGCGTGGAACCGCCGGTGATCCTCTGGGCGCTGGCCCGCGAGTTGCGTCTGCTGGCCAGCCTGGCCCAGCAGTACAGCCAGGGCGTGCCCCTGGAAAAGGCCTTCGCAGCGGCCCGCCCGCCGGTCTGGGACAAGCGTCGGCCCCTGGTCAGTCGCGCCCTGCAACGCCACCCCGCATCGCGCTGGAACCAGTTGCTGCTGGACGCCCAGCGCATCGACGCACAGATCAAGGGTCAGGCCGCGGGCGATCCGTGGAACGGCCTCGCGCGCCTTGCCCTGCTGCTGGCCGGCCAGCGTCTGCCACTGGCCGCCGAATAGCTGGACATTTTCTGAGCAGGGGTCGATGATGCGCGCGCCCGCACTGCCGCGGGCTCCGATCGAGGACAGGCCATGGCCAAGAAACGCAAGACAGCGCCCAACCGCGCAAAATCCCTGGTAGCCCAACCACTCTTCCGCTGCCGCCAGGAGAAGCCCCTGAAAGGCAAAGGAAGTTACCGCCGCGAAGCCTCCCACAACTGGGAGGCTTTGTCGCTTATAGCCGCCTGAAAAGGCCCGAACATGTTAAGGTCGCGGCTTGATTCTTCGTCAGCCTCGAGACTTTCTTATGTTCGATGCCACTGCCCCCGGCCTGATGTTCCGCAGCCTGGCCGCAGCCTCCGCCCTCACCCTGCTCTCCTCTTGTGCCGACGCTCCGGCGCAGAAACCCGCCGCCGCTCCCCAGCCCCAGGTCAGCCAATCCGCCGCCAAGGCGCCCGCAGCCTCTGCCGTGGCCCCGGTGGTAATGCCGGCCATCAGCTTCAGTGCCTGGCGCGACGGCTTCCGCCGCGAAGCCCTGGCCAGCGGCATCGACGCCGCCACCTTTGACCGCGCCTTCGCTGGCGTCACCCCTGATCCCAGCGTGATCACCGCTGACCGCAGCCAGCCCGAGTTCACCCGGCCGGTCTGGGAATACCTGGAAGGCGCCATTTCGCCCTATCGGGTGCGCAAGGGCCAGGCCTTGCTGGCCGAGCATGCGGCGACACTCGACGGCATCGAGCAGCGTTTCGGCGTGAACCGCGAAACCCTCGTGGCCATCTGGGGCATGGAAAGCAGCTTCGGCCAGTTCATGGGCGACAAATCGGTGATCCGCTCCCTGGCCACCCTGGCCTATGAAGGCCGCCGCCCGGCCTTCGCCCATGCGCAGTTACTGGCCGCCCTGGAGATCATCCAGCACGGCGATATCCAGCCCTCCGGCATGCTCGGCTCCTGGGCCGGCGCCATGGGTCAGACCCAGTTCATCCCCACCACCTACAACAGCCACGCGGTGGACTTCGACGGCGACGGCCGACGCGATATCTGGAACTCCTCGGCCGACGCCCTGGCCTCCGCCGCGCACTACCTGCAGGCCTCCGGTTGGCGCATGGGCCAACCCGCGGCGCTGCAGGTGCAACTGCCCCAGGGCTTCGACTACGCCCAGGCCGACGCCGACATCCGCAAGCCGCTGGAGCAATGGCAGGCCATGGGCGTGCAGACCGGCCCGCAAGCCTCCGGTCTCGCCGGCGAATCCGCCTACCTGCTGCTGCCCGCCGGCCATCGTGGCCCGGCCTTCCTGGTGCTGGACAACTTCCGCGCCATCCTCAAGTACAACAACTCCTCGTCCTACGCCCTGGCCGTCAGCCTGCTGGGCGAGCGCTTCGATGGGCGCGGCGAACTTGTCGGCAGCTGGCCCCGCGACGAGCGCCCGTTGAGCCGCAGCGAGCGCGTCGAGTTGCAGGAATCCCTGGCCGCCGCCGGCTACTCGCCAGGAGCGGCGGACGGCATCATCGGCGCCAACACCCGCAAGGCGATCCGCGGCTTCCAGCAACGCCTGGGCTGGCCCGCCGATGGCTTCCCGACCCAGAAACTGCTGGAGAACCTGCGCCAGCGATAGAAAGGGTCAGACGGCCTGCCCTCAGGCACGGAGACTGGCCCCGTCTGGTGGAAATCGCTTTGCGATTTCCTCCCTACATCCGGTTTTCCCCGGCCCTGTAGGGGCGAATTCATTGGCTATGTCTGCATGAAGTGTTGCTAGAACGTCCTGAGCCGAGTTGCTTATCGAGTGGGCTGCGAGTCCCGGTTTCGCCTCCCGGCGAGTCACTTCTTTCAAACGCCAAAGAAGTAACCAAGAACGCTCGCCCCTGCATCCGGCCCGACTTCGTCGGGTTCCCTCGCTCCATCATTGCTCCGGGGGCCCGGCGTGAGGGGCCATCC
>NZ_SSOJ01000017.1 GCF_029871205.1 Pseudomonas sp. BN417
AGAGGCGTGCGGGGCCATGGATGGCCCCTCACGCCGGGCCCCCGGAGCAACGATGGAGCGAGGAGACCCCGGCGAAGCCGGGGCCGGATGCAGGGGCAAGCCTTCTTGGTTACTTCTGGGGCGACTGCCAGAAGTGACTCGCCGGGAGGCGAAACAGGGACTCGCAGCCCGTAATGCAGACATAGCCAATTCATTCGCCAAGGGCGACGTAGTTGCCCCGAATGGTTCGCGAGGCAGCCCTGCGGGCTGCTTGGCGATTGAAATCGCCCCCACAGTGCCGAGACCTCGGGTGGAAGGGTGAGAGAGCGAGGGGCTGGCCATTTGTCGCGGCGAGGACGTTGGGCTTCGCTTTGCTCAGCCACGACCTACAAGAGCCAAGCCCGAAAAGAGAAACGCCGCACCTTGTGAGTGCGGCGTTTTTTCTGCGGAGAAGAATGGGGCCCCGCAGGGGATGGACCGGGTAGGGCCATCCGGAAAGGGTTCAGCTCTTGCGCGGCATTTGCTTTGGCAGGTCTTTCCCGGCCTCGGGCACCTTGGGGTGGAGGATGGCCTGGCGCAGTTTTTCGTAGTCGTCGTATGGCAGGCCGCTGCGGCTGAGCATTTCCAGGGCGAACTGCTTCACCTCGGCGTCGGTATAGGGGCGTTGATCGGGTTCGGGTTGGCTGACGCAGCCAGCGAGGACCAGTGCCATTACGGTCAGCGCAAGGATGTGTGCGTGCTTCATGGGTGTCCCCGAGCGGTGTTGGTGAGTGCGTGTAGGCTACCAACGCCCAGGGGCGGGAAAAAATCACCGCAGCTGATAATGACTATTTCGTTACCCGCAAGGATGCGCGGTTGCGGTGGACGGATCGCGCGGCTAATCTTCGGATTCTTATAAGTCATCCGATGATTGGATGTTTGTCATGCCTGCAGCTTCCCTCAAGCGTTCCCTGGTGGACATTGCCCTGGAGCAGATCCGCCGACGTATCGATGACGGCACCTGGCCCCTGGGCCAGCGCCTGCCGGCGGAACCCGAACTGGCCGAGATCATCGGCATCAGCCGCAACACCGTACGCGAGGCGGTGCGGGTGCTGACCTTTTCCGGCGTGCTGGAAGTGCGCCAGGGCGACGGCACCTATGTGCGTGCCTGCGCCGACCCGCTGGCGACCATGCTCACGCTGGCCCGCAGTTCGGTGGAACAGGCCCTGGAAGCGCGGGGGATGATCGAGATCGAGGCTTCGCGCCTGGCTGCCCTGCGCCGCACCGAGGAGGACCTGGCCGCCCTGCGCGTGGCCCTGGCCGCCTCCGCCGCGCGCTCCAGCTTTGATGACCTGGAGGACTACATCGTCCACGACCTGGCCTTCCACCAGCGCGTGGTGGACAGCGCCCACAACCCGGTGCTCAGCGAGCTCTACCGCTACTTCTCCCAGGTGATCCGCGTCGGCCTGGAGCGCACCATCTCCGACCCCGAGCGGCCGCAGCCGAGCTTCGACCTGCACAGCCAACTGCTCGATGCCATCGAACGCCAGGACGCGGACGCCGCCGCGGCGGCCAATCGCGCACTGTTGATCTGACCTGCGCCTTCTTTACGGAACTGCCCCATGACCACATCCCGCCCCCTGGATGACGCACCCGACATCCCGGCCTGCGCCCCCGAAGAACTGCTGATCGACGCCGAGGCCGACGACGAACCCCTGCCGCAGGCACTGCCCGGTAGCGCCGTGCTCCTGCTGGTGGGGCTGGTGATGGTGGCGCTCAACCTGCGCCCGGCGCTCTCCAGCCTGGCGCCCTTGCTCAACCTGGTGCGTGAGAACACCGGCCTCTCGGCTTCCGGCGCCGGTCTGCTGACCACCTTGCCGGTGCTCTGCCTCGGCCTCTTCGCGCCGCTGGCACCGATCCTCGCGCGGCGCCTGGGCAGCGAGCGGACCATCCTGCTGATTCTCCTCACCCTCGCCGCTGGCATCGTGCTGCGCAGCTTGTTCCCGTTGGCGGGGCTGTTCCTCGGCAGCCTGCTGGCCGGGGCCAGCATCGGCATCATCGGCGTACTGCTGCCGGGCATCGTCAAGCGCGACTTCCCCCATATCGCTGGACTGATGACCGGCGTATACACCATGGCCTTGTGCCTGGGCGCGGCCCTGGCCGCCGGCGCCACCGTGCCCCTGGCCGAGCTGCTGGACGGCGCCTGGCAACCGGCTCTGGCCTTCTGGGCGCTGCCGGCCATCATCGCGGCGCTGATCTGGTTGCCCCAGGCGCGCCAGGGCCAGCACGCGCACCGCCAGGCCTACAAGGTGACCGGTCTGTGGCGCGACCCGCTGGCCTGGCAGGTGACCCTCTACATGGGCCTGCAATCCTCCCTGGCCTACATAGTCTTCGGTTGGCTGCCTTCGATCCTGATCGATCGCGGCCTGAGCGCCGTGGAGGCGGGGCTGGTGCTGTCCGGCTCGGTGATGGCCCAGCTGATCACCGCCCTCGGCGCGCCCTGGCTGGCCACCCGGGGCCGCGATCAGCGTCCCGCCGTGCTGCTGGTGATGGGCCTGACCCTGGCCGGGCTGCTGGGCATGCTCTACGCGCCGCTGTCCGGTATCTGGGGCTGGGCCGTGGTGTTGGGCCTGGGGCAGGGCGGGACCTTCAGCATCGCCCTGGCCCTGATCGTGCTGCGCTCGCGGGACGCCCATGTCGCCGCCAACCTCTCCGGCATGGCCCAGGGCGTGGGCTACACCCTGGCCGCCATGGGCCCGCTGCTGGTGGGCGTGGTGCACGACCTGACCCACGGCTGGAGCGCAGTGGGGATCATCTTTGTGGTCATCAGCCTGGCCGCCACCGCTTTCGGCCTGGGTGCCGGGCGCAATCTGTATGTGGGTGCCCGCAGCGAGCATCTTTGAAGGCTGGTGATGGCTGTTCAAGGGAAGAGGTGTTCGTAGATACCATCTCTCCGATCAGATGCAACCGACCCTTTCAGGTCGGTTGCGGCTGATAGGGTGTCTGCGTCTTGAGCACACCATAGGCAATCTGCAGCAGCTTGCGCATGGCCGCGCCCAGGGCGCTCATCTTGGCTTTCCCGCGTGCCAGCAGACGCTGGTAAAGCGCTTTGACCGTGGGATTGTGCTGTTTGGCCACAATGGCCCCCATGTAGAGCTTGGCCCGCAGCCGAGGCTGCCCCGCTTTGGTCAAGCGTGGTTTGCCTTTTACCGACGTCCCCGAGTCCCAGGGGCGTGGAACCAGGCCCGCATAGGCCGCGCATTGTCGGGCACAGCCAAAGTCGCGGCTGTGCAGAAACGCCAGCAGGTGGCGGGAAAGGACATCCCCGATGCCCTGGATGCTCCGCAGCAGCTCCCGGTTGCGTTTGAGCTGGTCGTGCCGGTCGATGTGGTCGTCGATCTCCTGCTTCAGGCGTTCGGCCTCCTGACGCAGGGCACTGAGCATCGTATCGATGGAGGCCACTACGCTGAGGCTGGCCTGACTGACCTCGGCTTTTTCCCGCCGGTTCAGTTCGCGCTGGAGGTCCTCCTGCAACGCCTCATACCGCACGATCATCGCTTTCAGCTCGCGGATCTCCCGCGCCTCCGGCAACCAGCGTCGGGCCTTTTGGGTCGCGCCAAAACGGGCGAGCACCAGGCTGTCCTGCTTGTCCGTCTTACCGCGAATACCCAGGCTGCGCGCATATTCGCGGACTTGCGCCGGGTTCAGGACGAAGACCTGAACGCCACGGTCGTGCAGGTAATACGCCAAGGATTCGTGGTAGACCCCGGTGGCCTCAAGGAACACCTTCAGTTCCCCGGCGGCAACGCCACTGTGGGTGCAGCACCACTCGATCAAGGCGGCAAAGCCGTCTACTTGATTGGTAAATACCTTGGTCTTGACCTTCAGACTGTCCGGGTCGCGTAACCACAGACAGTCGAGCTTTTGCTTGCTGACATCGATTCCAATAACCGCCATCTCTCGATCCTTGCCTTGTTCATGCAGCCTCACTCCGGTGGAGGGGCTTGGATACCATTCAGGAGTTGGAGAAGAGGGCCGGGAGCACAATCTACGAAACAGAGTCGAGCTCTCAGGATGGGA
>NZ_SSOJ01000018.1 GCF_029871205.1 Pseudomonas sp. BN417
CCGGCGCAACGATGGAGCGAGGGAAGTTTGGCGAAGCCAAACCCGGATGCAGGGGCAAGCGTTCTTGGTTACTTCTTTGGCGTTTGAAAGAAGTGACTCGCCGGGAGGCGAAACAGAGATTCGAAGCCCGCTCGATAAGCAGCTTGGCTCAGGACGTTCTAGCAACACTTAATGCAGACATAGCCAATTCATTCGCTGAGGGTTGCGAAGCAGCCCCATTCGAGCTCCGTAGGGCAGACCTGCGGCCTGCTTAGCGAATGAATTCGCCCCCACAGGAGAAGCCCAAGCTGAGTGGCTCGGGCAGGTAAACGATCAGAGACCGTCCTTCTCCAGATGGTCTAGGTTCACCGCTTCGCCTGGCTTGGCGCCGAGTACGCGACGGATGTCCTCGAAGATCAGGTCGTACTCCTTGTGGTTTCGCATGATCAGCGTCTGGTTGGGATTCAGCCCGTTCTTCGCGGCGACCTTGGAGACCACGGCGGCGAAGTTGAACGCCGTGTCGCGGTGCATCTCGAATTCCTCCTCGAAATGCTTGCCGCCGATCTCGCCCACCATGCGGAAGTGCAGCATGGTCCCCTCCTTGGCGTCGGGGCGGGCCTGGTAATAAAGGTCGATGGAGAATTCCTGCTGCCCCGGAATTCCGGGCACATTGGCCCGATGTACATGGCCTGGCTCGAACATGATGGCGCTCCCTGTTGATGAACAACGTAAAAGAAGGTGGATTCAGTCTAGCTCGCCCCACCGCCTTTGCCGTTGCCCGGGATCAGTGCCAGCCCGGACCGGCGGCACGCAACTGGATCAGTTCCCTGGCGCTCTGGGGCGCCTCTTTCAATGCCGGGTCGGCGCTTCGTCCCGCTCCTGGATAAGCACCCAGGGCGCCACCACCACCGCCCAGAGTTTCGGGTCGCGGGCCAGCAGGTCCTGGGCGCGATCCTCCTCCACCTTGCCGAGCGTGCCGGCGGCCAGCAGGGCCGCGACCTGGGCCTTGTCGTCCTCGGCCACGGCCAGGGCCACGCCCACCAGGTCGGCGGCGCCGTCCACCCAGAGCAGGGCGCCACGGGCGAAGAAGGGCTGCAGCTCCTCCCAGGAAATTGCGGCGGTTTCGCCGAGCAGCTTGGCATAGAGGGTGCTAGCGTTATCGTTCATGGCCTGTTTCGTGTTGGTTGGTAACAAAGGGATTGGGGGGCGCAATGATAGCGTCGGTCAACATTCAGACAAGCCCGGCTCGACGACGCCTGCCACGCCCGAGACACGCCGTATTTCTGTACGTTTGTTTCGATTTAGCGACACAAGATCATTCCGCCATCAAAACCCGACTTTTCAAGCCGCAAACCGGCAATCTACACTGTTCCGGTACAGTTGCCGGGGGGTGTTGGCGGGGTGCAATTCCCTGTCCCGTAGCTTCGGCAAACAGGACAACAACAATGAAAAACACAAGAGTGGAGCACTATGAATAAGGCTACCAAGCAGATTTCCAAACTGTTCGCCGCCATGGCTCTCGCCGGTGTCGCCAGCTATTCCGTAGCGGCCGATACCATCAAGATCGCCCTGGCCGGCCCGGTGACCGGTGCGGTTGCCCAGTACGGCGAGATGCAGTTCATCGGCGCCAAGATGGCGATCGAGCAGATCAACAAGGCCGGCGGGGTGAACGGCGCTCAGCTCGAAGGCGTGGTCTACGACGACGCGTGCGACCCGAAACAGGCCGTTGCCGTAGCCAACAAGATCGTCAACGACGGTATTCACTACGTGGTTGGCCACCTCTGCTCCAGCTCCACCCAGCCCGCGTCCGACATCTATGAAGACGAAGGCATCCTGATGATCACCGCGGCTTCCACCAGCCCGGACATCACCTCCCGTGGCTACCAGCTGGTCTTCCGCACCATCGGCCTGGACAGCCTGCAAGGCCCGACCGCCGGCAACTTCATCGCTGACCACATCAAGCCGAAAAGCGTAGCGGTCATCCACGACAAGCAGCAGTACGGCGAAGGCATCGCCACTGCCGTGAAGCAGACCCTGGAAGGCAAGGGCGTCAAGGTGCCGCTGTTCGAAGGCATCAACGCCGGCGACAAGGACTTCTCCACCATCGTCGCCAAGATCAAACAGTCGGGCGTGGACTTCGTCTACTACGGCGGCTACCACCCGGAACTCGGCCTGCTGCTGCGCCAGTCGGCTGAGAAAGGCCTGAAAGTCCGCTTCATGGGCCCGGAAGGCGTGGGCAACAAAGAGCTCTCCGCCATCGCTGGCCCGGCTTCCGAAGGCCTGCTGGTAACCCTGCCGAAGTCCTTCGACCAGGATCCGAAGAACCAGGCCCTGGTAGACGCCTTCAAGGCCAAGAACGAAGACCCGAGCGGTCCGTTCGTGTTCCCGGCCTACGCCGCTGTGCAAGTCATCGCCGAAGGCATCAAGAAAGCCGGCGAAGACGACACCGCCAAGGTTGCTGCCGCCCTGCGCGCCAACAGCTTCCCCACCCCGACCGGCAACCTGGCCTTCGACGAGAAGGGCGATCTGAAGGACTTCAGCTTCGTGGTGTACGAGTGGCACAAGGACGGCACCAAGACCGAAGCTAAATAAGCTTCCCGCCTGAACGCAAAGCCCACTGCACACGCAGTGGGCTTTGTTTATCCGTGTTTTACGGGCTCCGCTGCGCCACAAGCGCCGCTTTTCGTGATGCCCGAGGAGTTAGGGAATGCCTGATCTCTACCACTATCTGCAACAGCTGGTTAACGGGCTGACCGTTGGCAGCACTTATGCCCTGATCGCCATCGGCTACACCATGGTCTACGGCATCATCGGCATGATCAACTTCGCCCACGGCGAGGTTTACATGCTTGGCTCGTACGTAGCCTTCATCGTAATCGCCGGGCTTACCATGCTCGGTCTGGAAAGCCTGCCGATCGTCATAGTCGCGGCCTTCGCCGCGAGCATCATCGTTGCAAGCGCGTACGGTTACAGCATCGAGCGGGTCGCCTATCGTCCCCTTCGCGGCAGCAACCGTCTGATCCCGCTGATCTCCGCGATCGGCATGTCGATCTTCCTGCAGAACGAAGTACTGCTGACCCAGGACTCCAAGGACAAGGCCATCCCCAACCTGATCCCGGGGAACTTCATCCTGGGTGAAAGCAGCATGAACGGCGTCGTGATCTCCTACATGCAGATCCTCATCTTCGTCGTCACCTTCCTGGTCATGTACGGCCTCACCCTGTTCATCTCCCGCTCGCGCCTGGGCCGTGCCTGCCGCGCCTGCGCCGAAGATATCCGGATGGCGAACCTGCTGGGCATCAACACCAACAACATCATCGCCCTGACCTTCGTCATCGGCGCCACCCTGGCCGCCGTGGCCGCGGTGCTGCTGGGCATGCAATACGGCGTGATCAACCCGCATATCGGCTTCCTCGCCGGTATCAAGGCCTTCACCGCGGCCGTGCTCGGCGGCATCGGCAGCATTCCGGGCGCCATGCTCGGCGGCCTGGTGCTGGGCGTGGCCGAAGCCATCGGCGCCGACGTCTTCGGCGACCAGTACAAGGACGTCGTGGCCTTCAGCCTGCTGGTTCTGGTCCTGTTGTTCCGGCCGACCGGCATCCTTGGCCGTCCGGAGGTGGAGAAGGTATGAACACTCGACTCAAAACGGCGTTCTTCAGCGCCCTCCTGGTGCTGGCCGTCGCCTACCCCGTGCTCGGCCTGAAACTCAGCGTGGTTGGCGTAGGCCTGGTGGTCACCGGCGCCAACACCCCCACGCTGCTGGCCATCGCAGCCTGCGCCGTGGCCATGTTCATCTGGCAGATGTTCCGTGAGCAGGTCAGCAGTGCCTGGGCCGGTGCGCCCAAGGTGCCGCACCTGTCGAGCAAGACCAGCCACTTCCTCACCCTGCCCTCGACTCAGCGCTGGGCCGTGATGGGGCTGATCGTGGTCGCCCTGGTCTGGCCGTTCTTCGGCTCGCGTGGGGCGGTGGACATCGCCACCCTGATCCTGATCTACGTGCTGCTCGGCCTCGGCCTGAACATCGTGGTCGGCCTGGCGGGCCTGCTGGACCTGGGTTACGTCGGCTTCTACGCCGTCGGCGCCTACAGCTACGCCTTGCTCTCGCACTACTACGGCCTGGGTTTCTGGATCTGCCTGCCGATCGCCGGCCTGATGGCGGCCTTCTTCGGCTTCATCCTCGGCTTCCCGGTGCTGCGCCTGCGCGGTGACTACCTGGCCATCGTGACCCTGGGCTTCGGCGAGATCATCCGCATCCTGCTGCGCAACCTCACCTGGCTCACCGGCGGCCCCAACGGCATCAGCAACATCGACAAGCCGACCCTGTTCGGACTGACCTTCGAGCGCCGCGCCGAAGAAGGCATGCAGACCTTCCACGAGTACTTCGGCATCGCCTACAACTCGGTGAACAAGGTGGTCTTCCTCTACCTGGTCGCCCTGTTGCTGGCCCTGCTCGCCCTGTTCGTGATCAACCGCCTGCTGCGCATGCCGCTGGGTCGCGCCTGGGAAGCCCTGCGCGAAGACGAGATCGCCTGCCGCGCCCTGGGCCTCAACCCGACCATCATCAAGCTCTCCGCCTTCACCCTGGGCGCCTGCTTCGCGGGTTTTGCCGGCAGCTTCTTCGCCGCGCGCCAGGGCCTGGTGACGCCCGAGTCCTTCACCTTCATCGAGTCGGCGACCATTCTCGCCATCGTCGTGCTGGGTGGCCTGGGCTCGCAGCTGGGCGTGATCCTCGCCGCGGTGGTGATGATCCTGCTGCCCGAACTCATGCGTGAGTTCAGCGAGTACCGCATGCTGATGTTCGGCGCCCTGATGGTGCTGATGATGATCTGGCGTCCGCAGGGCCTGATGCCGATGCAACGTCCCCACCTGGAGCTGAAACAATGAGCCGCGCGATCCTCGAAGTAAGCGGTCTCTCCATGCGCTTCGGCGGCCTGCTGGCCGTCAACGGGGTGGGGCTGACCGTGCATGAAAAGCAAGTGGTCTCCATGATCGGCCCGAACGGCGCCGGCAAGACCACCGTGTTCAACTGCCTGACCGGCTTCTACCAGCCGACTTCGGGCAGCATCCGCCTGGATGGCGAGCAGATCGAGGCCCTGCCCGGCCACAAGATCGCTCACCGCGGCGTGGTCCGGACCTTCCAGAACGTCCGTCTGTTCAAGGAAATGACTGCGGTGGAAAACCTGCTGGTCGCCCAGCATCGCCACCTCAATACCAACTTCCTCGCCGGCCTGCTGAAGACCCCGGGCTTCCGCAAGAGTGAACGCGAGGCCATGGAATACGCCGCCCACTGGCTGGAGAAGGTCAACCTCTCCGACTTCGCCAACCGTCCCGCCGGCACCCTGGCCTATGGTCAGCAGCGTCGCCTGGAGATCGCCCGCTGCATGATGACGCGCCCGCGCATCCTCATGCTCGACGAGCCGGCCGCCGGCCTCAACCCGCGTGAGACCGACGACCTCAAGGCGCTGATCGCCATGCTGCGCAACGAGCACAACGTGACCGTGCTGCTGATCGAACACGACATGAAGCTGGTGATGAGCATTTCCGACCACATCTATGTGATCAACCAGGGCACTCCCCTGGCCGACGGCACGCCGGAGCAGATCCGCAGCAACCCCGACGTGATCAAAGCCTATCTGGGGGAGGCCTGAGCCATGCTTAGTTTCGACAAGGTTTCCACCTTCTACGGCAAGATCCAGGCGCTGCACGGCGTCAGCATGGAAGTCAAGAAAGGCGAGATCGTCACCCTCATCGGTGCCAACGGCGCCGGCAAGTCGACCCTGCTGATGACCCTCTGCGGCTCGCCGCGGGCGGCCAGCGGCAGCATTCGCTATGAGGGTGACGAGCTGGTGGGCCAGGAGTCCTGCGACATCATGCGCAAGAGCATCGCCGTCGTGCCGGAAGGCCGTCGCGTGTTCTCCCGCCTGACCGTCGAAGAGAACCTGGCCATGGGCGGTTTCTTCACCGACAAGGGCGACTACCAGGAGCAGATGGACAAGGTGCTGCACCTGTTCCCCCGCCTGAAGGAGCGTTTCGAGCAGCGCGCCGGCACCATGTCCGGCGGCGAACAGCAGATGCTCGCCATCGGCCGCGCGCTGATGAGCAAGCCCAAGCTGCTGCTGCTCGACGAACCGTCCCTGGGTCTCGCGCCCATCATCATCCAGCAGATCTTCGACATCATCGAACAGCTGCGCAGGGACGGCGTGACCGTGTTCCTGGTGGAGCAGAACGCCAACCAGGCGCTCAAGCTGGCCGACCGCGGCTACGTGCTGGAGAACGGACGGATCGTCATGCAAGGCACCGGCGACGACCTGCTCAACGACCCGAAGGTGCGTGACGCCTACCTCGGCGGCTAAGCGCCCCGCTCCAAAAGAAACGGCCCTCGCGGGCCGTTTTTTTTGGTTCCCTGTGGGATGGGTCGGGCCCTTTCGTAGGATGGGTCGGGCGGCGTTCCGCGAGCTTGCGATACCCATCGACCATCGCTGATGGGTATCGCTTCGCTCCACGCCATCCTACGTAACCGTCGCTCGAACTGGGCCAGCTCCTACAGCCCGGTCTTGAGCCATCGCAAGGCAATTCCTGCGTACAGGCACTACCCTATGCCGGTACCTGCAAACAAGGAGTCCGCATGAGCCTTTCACTGTTGAGCCGCTACGCCTTCTTCGCCTTCTGCGTGCTGTTCACCCTCTTCAGCCTGCCCTTCACCGGTCACGACTGGATCTGGCCCTTTACCCTGCTCACCGGAGCGCTGAGCCTGCTGGGTCTCTTCGACCTGCTGCAGGAGCCTCACGCGGTGCGGCGGAACTACCCCATACTCGGCAACATCCGCTACCTGGTGGAAGGCATCCGCCCGGAGATCCGCCAGTACCTGCTGGAGGCCGACGACGACCGCCTGCCCTTCTCCCGCGCCCAGCGCTCGCTGGTCTACGCACGGGCCAAGAACGAGGGCGGCGACAAGCCCTTCGGCACCCTGATCGACGTCTACAGGGCCGGCTACGAATTCATCGGCCACTCCATGCGCCCGGCGCCGCTCAGCGACCCGTGCAGCTTCCGCGTGGTGGTGGGCGGACCGCAGTGCACCCAGCCCTACTCGGCCTCGGTGTTCAACGTCTCGGCCATGAGCTTCGGCTCCCTCAGCGCCAACGCCATCCGCGCGCTGAACCGCGGCGCCAAGCTCGGCAACTTCTATCACGACACCGGCGAAGGCAGCATCAGCCCCTACCACCGCGAAAACGGCGGCGACCTGGTCTGGGAACTGGGCAGCGGCTACTTCGGCTGCCGCACCAGCGACGGCCAGTTCGACCCGGAGCGCTTCGCCACCCAGGCGCGCAGCCCGCAGATGCGGATGATCGAAATCAAGCTCAGCCAGGGCGCCAAGCCCGGGCACGGCGGCATCCTGCCCAAGCACAAGGTCACCGAGGAAATCTCCCTCACCCGTGGCGTGCCCATGGGCGAGGACTGCATCTCCCCTTCTCGCCACAGCGCTTTCTCCACGCCCATCGAGATGCTGCAGTTCATCGCCAGGCTGCGTACGCTTTCCGGCGGCAAGCCGGTGGGCTTCAAATTCTGCCTGGGCCACCCCTGGGAGTTCATGGGCATCGCCAAGGCCATGCTGGAAACCGGCATCCTCCCCGACTTCATAGTCATCGACGGCAAGGAAGGCGGCACCGGTGCGGCGCCGCTGGAGTTCACCGACCATATCGGCGTGCCCCTGCGCGAAGGCCTGCTGTTCGTGCACAACACCCTGGTAGGCCTGAACCTGCGGGACAAGATCAAGCTCGGCGCCAGCGGCAAGATCATCAGCGCCTTCGACATCGCCAGCGTGCTGGCCATCGGCGCCGACTGGGCCAACTCCGCGCGCGGTTTCATGTTCGCCATCGGCTGCATCCAGTCCCAGTCGTGCCACACCAACAAGTGCCCGACCGGTGTCGCCACCCAGGACAAACTGCGCCAGCGCGCCTTGGTAGTGCCGGACAAGGCCCAACGGGTGCAGATGTTCCACCGCAACACCCTCAAGGCGCTGGCGGAAATGCTCGCCGCCGCCGGCCTCGAGCATCCCAACCAGCTGGAACCCCGGCACGTGGTGAGGCGCGTCTCGGACAAGGAAATCCGCCTGTTCTCGCAGATCCACGTCTTCCTCAAGCCGGGGGATCTGCTCAAGGACAAGATCGAGGCGGACTTCTACGAGCGCATGTGGGCAATGGCGCGGGCGGACAGCTTCGAGCCGTCGTGCGCGTGGTGAACCCTTAGGGGCCGCTGCGCGGCCCTTCGCGATTGAAATCGCCCCCACAGGAGCCGCACGAACCGCTCTTGTGGGGGCGAATTCATTCGCGAAGCAGCCCGCAGGGCTGCCCTACCGAATTCAGCCCTTTAACACCCCACCATCCACCGGAATCAGCGCCCCGGTAACGTAGCTCGCCAGCGGGCTGGCCAGGAAGGCCGCCACCGCGCCGAACTCCTCGGTCGCGCCGTAGCGCCCCACCGGAATCGCCGCCTGCTCCTTGGCCATCAGGCTCGCCACCGGCGTGCCGCTGCGTTCGGCGGCGCGCAGCGTCAGGGTTTCGGTGCGCTCGGTCCAGAAGGAGCCGGGCATCAGGGTATTCACCGTCACCCCGTCGGCGGCCACTTCGGCCGAGAGCGTCTTGGCCCAGTTGGCCAGGGCCGCGCGCAGGGCGCTGGAAAGCACCAGGCCGGGGATCGGCTCCACCACGCTGGTGGACGAAATCATCAGGATGCGGCCGAAGCGGCGCTGGCGCATGCCGGGCAGGAAGGCATTGGTCAGGGCCATGGTGCCGAGCAGCATGGCGTCCAGCTGGCGGTGCCAGAGCTGTGGGTCGAAGTCCACCGCGTTGATCGGCGGCGGCCCACCATTGTTCGCGACCAGAATGTCCGGCGCGCCGATTGCCGCGACCACCTGCTCGATGACCATGTCCACCGCGCCCAGGTCGCTCAGGTCCACCGCCACCGCCTGGGCCTCGCCGCCCTCGCGGCGAATGCGCTCCACCGCCAGATCCAGCTTCGACAGGTTGCGCGCCAGCAGGCAGACCCGCACACCTTCCCTGGCCAAGGCTTCGGCCACGCCGAAACCCAACCCGGAGCTGCCGCCGCACACCAGGGCACTGCGGTTTTCAAGTTGAAGGTCCATGATCAGCACTCCATTTCCATGTTCACCCGCCAGTGTGCGCCTGGCGGGAGAGAAGGCCAATGTGCAATCGGCCCGTCATCGTCACGCCGAGAGCACCCGGCAGGCATGTTCCGGAATGGTCACCGACACCGGGTTGCCGATGGCCAGGCCGATGTCCTGGCTGGGCGTGGTCAGCGCGGTGAGGGAAACGCCTGAGCACTCCACCGTGGTCTCGATGGTGGCGCCGATATCCCGCACGAAGGTCACCGTGCCCGGCACGCTGTTGGCGCCGCCGGCCTGGGGCGCGGACAGCTGCAGGTCCTCCGGACGCACCAGCAGCTTGATCGGCTTGCCGGCCTGGATGCTGGAGCAGATCGGCGCCTGGATCGCCGCGCCGCCGGGCAGGCCCACACGGCCACTGCCCAGGGCGGTGGCCGGGAAGATATTGCCGGTGCCGATGAAGTCGGCGACGAACTCGTTGGCCGGATTGCGGTAGATCTCGATCGGCGTGCCAACCTGCTGCACCCGGTGCTCGCCCAGCACCACCACTATGTCGGCCATGGTCATGGCCTCGCGCTGGTCATGGGTGACCATGATGGTGGTGATGTTCAGGCGCTGCTGCAGCTGGCGGATCTCGATCTGCATCGACTCGCGCAGCTTGGCATCCAGCGCCGACAGTGGCTCGTCCAGCAACAGCAGCTTGGGGTGCGAGGCGATGGCGCGGGCAATGGCCACGCGCTGGCGCTGGCCACCGGAAAGCCGTGACACCGGCCGGTCGACCATTTCCTGCAGCTGGATCAGCTGCAGCAGCTCGGCCACCCGCGCCTGCTGCTCGGCCTTGCCCACGTTACGCAGGCGCAACGGATAGGCGATGTTCTCGCCCACTGTCATGTGCGGGAACAGCGCCAGCGACTGGAACACCATGCCGAAGTTGCGCTGGTGCGCCGGGGTGTAGCTGATGTTCTTGCCATCCAGGAGGATCTGCCCGGAGCTCAGGCTCTCCAGGCCGGCGATCATCCGCAGCAGGGTGGTCTTGCCGCAGCCCGAAGGGCCGAGGAAGCACACCAGCTTGCCCTCCGGCAGATGCAGGTTGACGTCCGTCACGGCGCAGATGGAGCCGTAGCGTTTTTCGACATTTTGCAGAATCAGTCCAGACATGCTTCACCTCGAATCAGAAGGACACGCCGCCATCGCCCACCAGCTTCTCCAGCGCCCAGATCAGGGCGAAGTCGATCAGCACGATCAGCACGGCAAAGGAAAATACGGTGGGATCGAGGGACGACACGGTGCGGCTGTACATCCAGATCGGCACGGTCATCACATCGATGTTGTAGAGGAAGTAGGTAACGGTGAACTCGTTGAACGAGACGATGAAAGCCAGCAGCATCCCGGCCAGGATGCCCGAGCGCATCAGCGGCACCACCACATCCAGGATCGCCCTCGTCGGCGAAGCGCCGAGCATCTGCGCGGCCTCCTCCACCTCGGTGCCGATGGACACCATGGCCGCCGTGCAGTTCTTCACCACGAAGGGCAGCGCCAGGATCACGTGGGCGATCACCAGGCGCGAGGTGTCCATGTGGAACGGCAGGCTGTCGAACACCAGCAACAGCGCCAGGCCCAGCACCACCATGGGAAACACCAGCGGCAGCGACATCAGTTGCAGCGCCACCGCCTTGCCCCGGAACTCGCAACGGGTCAGCGCGTAGGACGCCGGCACCGCCACCAGGGTGGCCAGCACCATGGTCAGGCAGGACACCAGCAGGCTAGTGCCCAGCGCCTGGCCCAGGCTCAGCACATCGCTGGCGTCCGGCGAGACGAAGGTGCGCCAGGCCGCCTCGTACCACTGCAGGCTGAAGCTCGACGGCGGGAAATCGAGGTTCGATGCACCGCTGAAGGACATCACGATCATGGTCAGGATCGGCAGCACCGCCAGCAGCAGGATCACCCCGGAGAGGATCATCGCGAAGCGGCCGGTTTCCCCTGGCAGGGCCGCGTGGGAACGGAACGGATTGCTCATTGCGAAGCCTCCAGCATGCGGCGGCGACGGCCGGTGACGTATTCGGAGAAGGCCATGATCGCCAGGGTGGTGACGATCAGCACCACGCCGGCGGCGGAAGCCGCGGGCCAGTTCATCAGCGGGGCGATCTGGTCATGCACCATCACCGCCAGCATCGGCACGCGCCGGCCACCGAGCAGCAGCGGCACCACGAAGCTGCTGGCGTTGTAGGCGAACACCAGGGTCGCGCCGGTGAAGATGCCCGGCAGGCTCATCGGCAGCACCACCTGGCGGAACACCTGCAAGCGGCTGGCGCCCAGGGTGGCGGCGGCTTCTTCATAGGTGCGCGCCACGCCGCGCATGGCACTGGCGATCGGCAGCACCGCCAGGGGGAAGGCCGTCTGCACCAGGCCCATCAGCACGCCGGTCTGGTTGTAGAGCAGCATCACCGGCCGGTCGATCAGCCCCAGCCCCATCAGGGCCTGGTTGAGCATGCCCGCAGGACCGAGGATCACCAGCCAGCCATAGCTTTGCAGCAGCAGGTTGACCAACAGCGGCAACAGCACGGCGGCCAGGAACACCCGGCGCAGGAAGGGCGACTGCAGGCGTGACATGCAATACCCCACCGGGATCGCCAGGGCCACTGCGATCAGCGCGCTGAAGAAGGCCAGGCGCAAGGTCAGCAGCAGGGATTTCAGGTAATAGGGCTCGGCCAGTTGGGCATAGCTGGCCAGGCTGAAGCCGCTCCACTCGGCGCCCTTCTCGCCGATGCTCATGCGCAGCACCAGCAGGCTGGCGGCCACCAGCACGGCGAGGAAAAGCATCGACGGGGTGAGGAAGAGCCAGGCGCGCGCGGTGGGGGACACCGCCCGGGCCGGGCGCAGGGGCGCCTCGCCGACCGGCTGGGTCAGATCAATGTGTTCCATATCGCTCGTCTCGTCAGAACAGGGAAACCACGCGCCGGACGGCCAACCGCCCGGCGCGAATCACGGCAAGCGCCGTGGCTGCATCAGGAAGAGAAGATTTCCGTGTAGCGGCGAATCCACTGGTCGTGGACCGTGGCGAGGAAGGCGTTGTCGTGCATGATCGCCTTCTCCGCGATCTGCTCCGGCGTGAGGATGAAGGGGCTCTTGCGCGCCTCGGCGGAGATGATCGCCTTGGCGTTGACCGGACCGTTGAAGATGTCTTCGGCCATCTTGCCCTGCACCAGCGGGTCCAGCGAATGGTCGAGGAAGGCGTAGGCCAGGTCGGTGTCGCCCGGACGGTGCTTGGGCATGACCGAGAGCATCAGGTCGGTGTAGAAGCCTTCCTTCATGCCGAAGGTGGCGCCCAGGCTGTAGGCGGGGTCGCGGATCTGCTTGGGGAAGAACGCCGGGGCGTAGAGGCCGCCCATGTCCAGCGAATTGGTGCGGAACAGCTCGGCGATCTGGTTGGGGTTTTCCCCCAGGGTCATCACGCGGTCCTTCAGCTCTTCCAGCTTCTTGAAGCCCGGCTCGATGTTGTGAATGTCACCACCGGCCAGCTTGGCGGCGATGATGATCAGGTCCATGGCCTCGGTCCAGTTCGGCGGCGGCAGGAACAGGCGGCCTTCGTAGGCCGGGTCCCAGAGCGCAGCGTAGCTGTCCGGCACGTCCTTCACGGTGCGGGTGTTGTAGACCAGGCTGTTGCACCACAGCAGGTAGCCGATGCCGTGGCCGTTGGCGCCGGTCTGGTACTGGGCAGGGACGTCCTTGAGGTTGGGAATGCGGTTGAGGTCGGGCTTTTCCAACAGGCCGGCACTGGCCAGGCCTTCGGCGCCCACCCCGGCGAGGGTGATGATGTCGTACTGCGGGCGGTCACCACCGGCCTTCAGCTTGGCGACCATTTCCGAGGTGCTGCCGGTGCGGTCGGCAATCACCTTGGCGCCGGTCTTGGCCTCGAAGGTGGCCGCGATATTGCGCAACGCCGCCAGCCCGGTGTCGTCCGACCAGGTCAGCAGGCGCAGGGTCTTGCCCTGGAACCGCGTATCACTGGCGCTGGCCCGGATGAAGGGCATCGACAGGGTGGCGGCCGCCACCGAAGCGACGCCGACCGTCTTGATGAAATTTCTTCTGCTCAGATCATGCTCGCCCATTGAGGACTCCTCTTGTTCTTGTATGGAGCTGCGGCAGCGAAGTGCCCGGCGCGGTCATCCTGCGGCGCACCGGGGGGAGCAACAATCGAAAATTCGTCATTGGAGCCATGTCTTCAGCGCATGGCTTGAACCCAGGCATGACAAAGCCGCCAGAAGGCGGCCTTGTCGGGTTCATGCTGTTTTTTGTGGGGCGAATTCATTCGCCAAGGGACTCGCAGCGGCCCCAATGCTCCGTCGGGCAGGCCTGCGGCCTGCTTGGCGATTAAAATCGCCCCCACATGGTGGATCGGTGAAGCATCAGCGCTCTTTGTGGGGGCGAATTCATTCGCTAAGGGGCGCACAGCGGCCCCAATGCTCCGTCGGGCAGGCCTACGGCCTGCTTAGCGATTGAAATCGCCCCCACAGGTGAAGCACCTCCCGTACCAGCCCCCGCTTGTGCCGTCAGACCGCCCTTACCACATGCTTGATCTCCTGGAAGGCCGAGAGCCCCCAGGGACCGAGCTCACGGCCGATGCTGCTCTTCTTGTAACCACCCCAGGAGGTCTGCGGGAAGATCACCTGCGGCGAGTTGATCCACACCATGCCGGCCTGCAGGGCATTGGCCACGCGCTCGGCGGCATCAAGGTTGCGGCTCACCACGCTGGCCACCAGGCCGAACTCGCTGTCGTTGGCCAGTTCGATGGCCTCTGCCTCGCTGGCGAAGCTGCGTACGCAGAGCACCGGCCCAAAGATTTCCTCGTTCCACAGGGCACTGTCCGTGGGCACATCCGCGAACACCGTCGGCTGGAGGAAATAACCCCGCTCCAGCTCCGCCGGACGCTCGCCACCACACACCAGGCGCGCGCCCTGGGCCAGGCCACGGTCGATATGGCCACGCACCCGCTGGTACTGCGCCTGGTTCACCAGGGCGCCCATCTCCACGCCTTCGACGAAGGGGTCACCCACGCGGATGGCCGCGGCACGGGCCTGCACACGCGCCAGGAAGTCCGCCACCAGCGGCGCTGCCACCAGCACGCGGCTGGTGGCGGAGCACATCTGCCCGGCGTTGAAGAACGCGCCACCGCAGGCCAGTTCCACGGCCAGCTCCAGGTCGGCATCCTCCAGCACCAGCAGCGACGACTTGCCGCCCAGCTCCAGGCTCACGCCCTTCACGGTTTCCGCCGCGCGCTGCATCACCTGCACCCCCACCGCGTTGCTGCCGGTAAAGGACATCTTCGCCACCTTGGGGTGGGCCGACAGCGGCGCACCCACCGCCAGACCGGTGCCGCACACCAGGTTGAACACGCCGGCCGGCAGGCCGCTGTCGTGGATGATGCGGGCCAGTTCCAGCTCCGGCAGCGGGGTCACCTCGGACGGTTTGAGCACCACGGCGCAGCCGGCGGCCAGGGCCGGCGCGAGTTTCCAGGCGGTGGTCACCATGGGGAAGTTCCACGGCACGATCAGCCCCACCACACCGCAGGGCTCGCGGCGCAGGCGTGCGGCGAAGTCCTCGCTGGGCAGCTCCACCGGCCGGTCCTGCTGGGCGTCCAGGCCTTCGGCGAGGCCCGCGTAGTACTCGAAGGTGCCGATCACGTCGTCCACATCGATGGCCGCCTCGAACAGCGGCTTGCCGTTGTTGGCCGACTGCAGCTGGATCAGCGTCTCGCGGCGCTGGCGCACACCCTCGGCAATGCGGCGCAGGCAGGCGCCACGTTCGGCACCGCTGCTGCGGGCCCAGGCCGGGAAGGCGACACTGGCGGCCTGCACGGCCTGGTCGACGCGGGCGGCATCACCGCTGCCGACAGTCGCCAGTTGGGCCTCGGTGGCGGGATTGATCACCGCAAGCTCGGCGCCGCCGGCCAGCCACTGGCCGCCGATGTATACGCCTGCGAGGGTTTCGGTGAAGGTCGGGAGCATGTTCTGCATTGCGTGATTCCGTAGATTCAGGGCGGCCGAACCTGCAGTCGGCGCGGATGACGATGGAGCACCCTGCCGCTCGATGCGCGGCAGCAAGAGCCGGGGCAGGTAGGATGCGCAATTGGACCCGCCGGGCGGCGACCATGACAAGGCAAAAATCGTCATACTTGCCATGTCCTCACGTCATGGCTGCCCTGATGAAACGCCTCCCGCCCTTGCCTGCGTTGCACACCTTCCTGGTCACCGCCCAATGCTGCAACTTCACCCGCGCCGCCGAGCTGCTGCACCTCACCCAGGGCGCCGTGAGCCGGCAGATCGCCGGGCTGGAAAGCCACCTAGGCTACCCGCTGTTCCAGCGCCAGGCGCGGGGCCTCAGCCTCACCGCCCAGGGCCGCGAGCTGCTGCCGCGCATCCAGCATGTCTTCACCCTGATCGATGAGGCCGTCGAACAGGTGGGTGCAAAGCGCGAAGCGCTGCAACTCAAGGCCCCCACCTGCGTGATGCGCTGGCTCCTGCCGCGGCTGATGCAATGGCAGGCCGAACGCCCGGACGTACCGGTGGAACTCACCACCACCGTGCAATACGGCGTGGATTTTCGCCGCGAAGAGTTCGACGCTGCGGTGATCTACGGCACCCAGCCCGGCAGTGCCCAGGTCGCCCACCACCTGTTCGATGAGCAGCTCACCCCCGTGTGCTCCCAGCAGTTGATGACCGGCCCCGTGCCGCTGACCAGCACCGTCGACCTGGCCCGGCACACCCTGCTGCACCCCACCCGCGACGAACAGGACTGGAAAACCTGGCTCCTGGCCGCCGGCGTCACCCTCGGCAAGCTTGGCAGCGGGCACCACTTCGACACCCTCGACCTCGCCCTTTCCGTCGCTGCCCAGGGCAATGGCGTGGCCCTGGGCGACTGGGCGCTGATCGGCGAAGACCTCGCCACCGGCCGCCTGGTGGCGCCCTTCGACCTCAAGGTGCCCACTGGCGGCGCCTACTTCCTCGTCTACCCGGAGCGCCCCGCACCCAGCCCGCAACTGCGCGAACTGGTGGACTGGCTGATAGCCCAGACCCACACCGGGCAAATGTAACCATCCGCTGCCCCGAGCATGGCGAACTCGCCGAACGTCTCCACGCCCAGGTCCGCCACTTCAACCTGGGCCGTTCCTAACCCGGCGCCAGACCCTAGGGTCGGGGCGAGACGGATGCAGGGGCGACTTCATTCGCCAACCGGTCCGCAAGGCCGGCCGACAATCCCCCCCACACACACCTCCCACCAGACAAATAGCCTTGAATCACCCACCGATTCCGCTAGGCTCAGCAACCTCAATTGAAAGGAGTTACCCCACCATGGCCCGAGCCACTGCCCGCCACATCCTGGTTGCCACCGAAGCCAAGTGCAACGAACTCAAAGCCGCCATCGAAGCCGGCGCCGATTTCGCTGAAATCGCCAAACAACACTCCACCTGCCCCTCCAGCCGCGACGGCGGCAACCTCGGCTCCTTCGGCCGCGGCCAGATGGTCAAGGAATTCGACGCCGTCGTTTTCAGCGCCCCGCTGAACGTCGTGCAAGGCCCGGTGAAAACCCAGTTCGGCTACCACCTGCTGGAAGTCACCAGCCGCCAGGACTGATAGTCCCAAGGCGCCGCCGCCCGGCGGCGCCTGCTTCCTCCCCCGCTCTGCCCCGCCTCGTAAATCCCCCGTCCAACGTACAACGCCAGGTACTGGCCACTTGGCATTACCCCGGCTAGTCTCGTACCCAGACATAGGGCTTTTCATACAACCCGCACGGACTCAGGCAGAAGGATTGCCATGGCCGACAGAGACGACTGAAATGCCGGAGTTCCCATGGGTAAATTCTGTTCTGCCAGTTTCGTGCTCTTGCTTGTTTTATGCGGAACTAAAGTAGCTTGCGCTGAACCAACATTCTCCTTCGAATCAGTCGGAACGCTCGATGACATGTCGTCGCTGATCAGGTCGCAAGCCCCGCTTGGATCTTCTCGCGAAAATGTCCGGCACATATTTGTAGAAGAAGGGAGCGCAACACTAAAGGTCAAGGAAGGCGATTCCAGTATCGAGAAATACATCTACGATATTGATTTATGCCATTACTACATTTGGCGCTGGAACATATCGGTCGATTTCGATGCCAGTGACCAATTGCTCCAAGCATACGTGAACGGAAACATTGTCTTCCCGAACGGCAACCCAAAGAAATTCGTTCCGAAGGTTGCGGAAGAAGGAGAAAAGGCATCGATATATCGGAAGCAACGCCCCAGGCCAGAAGCTTACAAGGGCGAGAGATCGCTGGGATTCCTGCTCTTTGATCGCGACAGCGATCCGAGTACCACCGATGATCAAGCACTCATTGGTGCCGGTCCTAGCCGAGCCGACCCAATGAACCTGGGCAAAATAGTTATTTATGAAGACGTAGAACCCTGGCGCTCTATTTTCGACTTCGATTCCGCTGACCACATAGTGCCTTATCAAGGTAATTGCAACACAGCGATTTAGGATGGTTATCCCCATCGCGGAAGACCGCTCAACCTGGATGGCCAAAACAAATGGGGGACAGACCACGATTTCACTCTTTCGGTAGAGTTAACCGTGGTCTGTCCCCTATTACCCTCGCTCAGCCATTGCGGAACAAGAAGCTGTATGCATTCAGCGCAGGCACCCCGCCCAGGTGCGCGTATAGCACCCTGGAACCTTCGGGGAACTCGCCCTGGCGGACCATTTCGATCATTGCATGCATGGATTTGCCCTCGTAGACCGGGTCCGTCAGCACACCCTCGAGGCGCCCGCAGAGTCGGATGGCTTCCAGCGTACCCTCGTTGGGCAGGCCGTATTCCGGGTAGGCAAAGCGGGTATCGAGAACCACGTCCTCTTCCGTGATCTCGCGGCCCAGCTCGACCAGTTCGGCAGTGCTGCGGGCGATGCGCAGAATCTGCGCCCTGGTCTTCTCTGGCGTGGCCGAGCCGTCGACGCCGATGACGCGCTGCGAGCGGCCGTCTGCGGCGAAGCCGACCACCATGCCGGCCTGGGTGCTGCCGGTAACCGAGCAGACCACTATGTAGTCGAACGTGAAGCCCAGTTCCGCTTCCTGCTGCCGCACTTCCTCGGCAAAGCCGACGTACCCCAGGCCGCCGTAGGGATGCTCCGAACAACCCGCCGGAATCGGAAACGGTTTACCGCCTTGCTCGGCCACATCGGCCATGGCCTTCTCCCAGCTGGGCCGGATGCCTATGTCAAAGCCCGCCGCATCCAGCCGCACCTCAGCGCCCATGATGCGCGACATCTCGATGTTGCCAACCCGGTCGTACACAGCATCCGAATAGTTCACCCAGTTCTCCTGTACCAGCACGCACTTCATGCCCAAGTGGGCGGCGACGGCGGCTACCTGGCGGGTATGGTTCGACTGGATACCGCCGATGGAAACCAGGGTGTCGCACCCCTGGTCGATGGCTTCAGGGACCAGGTATTCGAGCTTGCGCGTCTTGTTCCCGCCAAAGGCCAGGCCACTGTTGCAGTCGTCGCGCTTGGCATACAACTCCACCTTCCCGCCCAAGTGAGCACTGAGGCGTTTCAACGGCATTATGGGAGAAGGACCGAACGTCAGCGGATAGCGCTTAAAGCGACTCAGGTTCATGGCTGTTCTCCTCGTTATTGGGATATCCAAGCGCCAAAATCGAAATGGGAAGACTGTTTCCAACCTTTTTCAGGGTGCTTCGATAAATTTAATGATAAGTAGAATCCGAAAGATGTGTGTTGCAGGCTTTCGTCATTAGGCGAACTACTGTTATTTCCAAAAGAAAAGGGGACAGATTTGAATGGCACTTAATTGGCCTTTCTGGGATGACCGCTCCTCTGGATTTCTGTGCAACTTGCGCCGGCCCAGGTCCAGCGGCTGGACGACAGGGACCTGCTGAAAGTCGAGGCCACCTCGCGCGTATGAGGATGGCGACTCCGGTGGAGATGAACGCCGGAACCGCCTCCTGTGCTGCCGGTAAATCGACCCGGTTCCGGCAACGAGCCTGAGCCGCAGGGGCCGCCCCCCCTTCCCCGCACCACTCGCCCCGCATTACCCCGACCAAAGACCAACCCCGGATACCGGCCACTTAGCATTAGCCCGGTTATTCTCCTGGCCATATGTAGGGCTTTTCATACAAAGCTCCCTCCATATGGATTCAGGCAAAAAAAGTGTTGCCATGGCCAACAGGGACGACTGGAACGCCAACCGCTGGAACGATGCCCCGGAGCCCATCCGTAAACGCACCCTGCGCCCCGGTTCCCGCCACTTCGCGCCCCCTCCTCCTTGCTCAATATCGCCGGCGTCTTCTTTGTTACCCGCACTTTTCCTTATTTGCAGATCTGGATTAGTTCGCTCATCCGCAGAAATTGGATAAGTGTCGTGAATAAAAATATTTCCTATATATGCCCCCCTTTGCCAACGACAGCCTGGACCCAAAGGTGCCGGTCGCATCGGGCAGAAACCGGCCAAGAGCAGCCATAGGGCAGCCCCAGCGCAATGACTACGCTCGGCCGAATGGACTTGCCACCGGTAGCCGCTCGGTGCGCGGCTAAACTCGGGCGCTTGAGGTGCCGCGAGCGTACTTCTTCTGCAGGATCATCGACGCTTCGTTGTAGGCAGTCTGGAAGGCATCGCCGCCGACCCAACTCACTGCCGTGTCTTCGTCTTCATCGTGGAAGATCCCGCGATAGGCGATCAGTAGGCCCATCATGAAGTCGATGGCAGCGTCTTCCGCTTCCTCAGCAACCACCAGCTCCAACACCGGGTACTGCAGGAACACCAGGCACATCGCTAGTAGGCTGATGCCTTCGCTGACTTTCATCGCCTGGAACAAATCGTCGAAGTGCGCCGGATCGAAACCGTTCTCTTCAATGTCTTTGAAGTCGAAGGTGCTCAGGTCGATTTCGACATCATCGAATGGCTCGTTGACCAGCGGATTGGCCAGAAGCGGATGTACGACATTGGCCTTGGCTTTGCCCGAACGGTTCTGCTTGGCCTTGGCTTTGGCCCGCTGGGCGCGTTTTTGCTGTTTATCAGAGGAGGCCATGGAGGCGAGTTCCTTGTTCGATGCAGCCATGTTCATGGCCTAGGGTAATCGGGCACAAAGTGTATTCAGTCTTGGCCAGGTTCGTCGGCCAAAGGGGCAGATTTTTCGTGCTCTAAACATTTGCTTTCGGCCAGAAGCGGACTTCAAAGCGCTCCCCGTGCACGACTCAGGTAAGCTCCCTTCCACGCAGAGCAACCACCATGGAGGGTAACGATGCATTCGTTAAGCAACGAGCAAGTGCTGACAATTGCCCAGGAAAATCCCTTCAACCGCTCGTTACTCACACTCTTGCCGACGCTGGACATTCCACACTGCATGCTGACAGCGGGTTGTCTGTTCCAGACTGTCTGGAACCATCGCTCCGGAAAACCCGCTGATTGGGGAATCAAGGATTACGACATCGCGTACTTCGATGAGAACCTGTCATGGGAAGCTGAGGATCGAGTCATCAATCGGGTTCGCCAAGCCTGCGCCCATCTCGACGTCAACGTGGAGATACGGAATCAGGCACGTGTTCACCTCTGGTATGAATCGAAATTCGGCGCCGCCTATCCGCAATTGAGAGCAGTGACAGATGGCATAGACCGCTATCTGATCAAGTCGACCTGCCTCGGAGTGGATGTCTACACAGGAAAGCTATACAGCACACACGGTCTGGATGATCTGCAAAACAACCTTCTCAGCCTGAACGAGTTGAATCCGCAGCCTGACCTGTTCAGAGCAAAGGCTGCTAGCTATCGGGAACGTTGGCCCTGGCTAACCATAGCCAGCTAAGCGTCCGCTTTAGGTCGACTTCTGCCCATCGCTTCGGGCAGAGATCGGCCAGAAGCGGACCCTGCCGAGGCCTGTGATAGTTCAGACGGCAGACCAAGGGGCAAACAGGAAGGGCGGATGTAGCCCCTCAATGCAGGCCGGTTGGCGAAGACTGTACTTTGCAGGTCGTCAGTGCTGTCCGGACTGCGAGGGTTCACGGGAAAACACGCCTGACTGCCTTGAAGAACCATCACAGAAGTGCTGCAACCTGCTCAGCTGTCGCTCTGGCTGACTGCGGATTCTGACCGGTCACCAACCGGGCATCGACAACGACCTTGGTTGTGAACGGTATCAGGGCTTTCTCGTACAACGCTCCTCGCCGTTTCATCTCTTTCTCAGCGTTGTAAGGCACCTTCTTCGCGACACCAGCCAACACTTCCTCTACCCAGGAATAGCCAGTGACGCGGCGGCCGGCGACCAGCAGCGTACCGTCCGACAGCTTCGTGTTCAGCAGTCCGCAGTAGCCATGACAGACGGAAGCGACGATCCCTCCACGCTCGTAGATCTCTCGAGTGAGCCGTTGCAGGACGGCGTCATCGGGAAAGTCCCACATGACAGCATGACCGCCAGTGAAGTAGATCGCATTGAAGTCCCCAGGATCGACCTCGTCGGGCCTGGCCGTGGTCGACAACAATGCCAGGCGCGCCTTGTCGGCTAACCAGGCTTTTGCGGTGCTATCAGCATGCGGCCATTTAAGGGAGCGGGGCTCCAGCGGAGAGACTCCTCCCTTTGGACTCACGAGGTGTTGCTCGTACCCTTTCGCGGCAAACACGTGGTAGGCGTGGGTCAGTTCCGCCAACCACAAGCCAGTGGGCTCGGAAGGATCTGCATAGTGAGCGACGTTGCTTACGACGTGAAGTATGCGCTTGGTCATGTTGAGATCACCTAACCGTCGGCCTCGCAGATGCCGAAGATGTGTCGCTGTCAGGAAACTTGCTTTCGGCCGCGCCACATTAGCCAGAGGCGACCATAACCTTAAAGTTAAAATTAAGGTCAAGCCCGAACCTTCTGCCCACTGCTGATCCCTTTCCCCGCACGAGCCCATCCCACGGTACGTCACGGCATCTTGATGGCGTGGCTATCGATCACCGCAGCGGCAGTCAGGTGATGTGCTGCTCCGCGTGCAGTTGCCTGCCCGCATCGTTCTGCTGGGGGCGCCTCTGCCTCCCGCCGACAGGCACGAATCCGCTAGGCAGTGGAGGCCAAGGGTCTTGCACAGAAAAGCTTGACCTTAAAGTTAAGTTGAAAGTTAGGGTGCTGTTGGCGGGCAAACAGGGCATGCCCAGGCAGATGGAAATTGGCTCAAGACTGGGTCAAGGAACATGAAAGGACAGCTTCGACCGAATTCCAATCTGACAAAGCGGATTTCCCTGAACGCAAAACATTGGCAATAACCCACTTGGCGGAGACTTCAGCAAATGAAAGGCGGCAGTTTTGCAGTAATAGCGGGAATACTCATGAATACCGTTTCGGCGTTCGCATGGGCAGAAAATTCAGCCGAAGTCAAAGAGACTGGGAGTACCATAATCAATATTGCCGGCCATGAAGTTCCTGTGGCCGCAGGTGGTCTGTATGACCGTTTCCGCTCCAATCCTCCTCTTGCCACGATAGAATCCGAAGCCCCTGGCGTTGACCTGAGTTGGTTCAAGGGACTCAAGAAGGCAAGGGTCGACATGGGGTTTGAATCCTACTCGCCAAACTTCTACTACAAGAACAATAGAATTACCGCGGTCTTCACGGCGGACATAGATAAGCTGAGAGAGCTGATGCCTGCTGAAGTTCTGGATAAAGTCCAACCCCTTCAGGTCTGGCCGGGCAGAGGTCTGGTCGCCTTTACCGCTTACTCTTATGAGTACTGCGACAATGACAGGTATAACGAAATTGCCCTGTCCATCGTCACGAACAAGCCTGGATCGTCAAACCTGGGTCCCATCTCCCTGATTGGTCAGTCGACGTCTAAGGATTTCTGGGGGTACGTACTGAAACTCCCGGTAAATACCGAGCTTGCAAGGGTAAGGGGCGTGGTCGGATATAACCTGCCGAAGTGGTTGACTGGTATCAATCGCCGGGACAATGACAAGTCCGTAATCTTCGAGATTGTCGATAACGAAACAGGCAAGGTTGACGTTGTCTTTGAAGGAGAGAAACTGAGTGATCCTTCAAATGAAATTGAACTGGTGACAAATAGCTTTGCAAATATCGGTCATAGCGGAGAGTTGACCTACGGCTATGCGGTATCACGTCAACTGAGTCACGCCTCCAGCACGAGTGCAGAATCGGTCAACCTCACGTTGAATGAAGGCAGCCTTTCCACGTTCATGAAGTCCCTGAAATTGGGGAAAATGATGAAGTATGAGTACGTGCCACAGTTCCAAAGCGCGCTCTATGCTCCCGAACCCCTGAAATCCATCTTGGACAACGAGTAGTTGTTTCCGGGAAAGGTAAAACACCGGCACGCAATACAAACTTGCGCCAATTTCGGCTTCTGGATTCTCCGGGTAGGTCGATGAGGCTACTTCGTTCAAGTCGGGCCTTCATGGCCTGACTTGCTTTATTCGGAAGAGTTTTGCCTCAACCTTCCCGAGCTGGATGTAGCCGACTGGACCCAGAAACCACATTCGTTTCTTCGCGGAGGCGGTTCAGTACCCGCTGCGTGTTTTCCACGCATGGCATGCCTTCCGGCTTGTTCTCGATGCTTTCGATAGCGACGAGCAGCTGCGCCTTGTTCTGCTCCAGGCGCTTCTGCATGACCTCGATCTCGGCCACCTTGCGCTTGAGACTGTCCTGTAGCTCCCCGTGCTGCCAAGTGTTCTGGCCGACCGGCAGTAGGTGGCGGATCTCTTCCAGCGAGAAGCCTGCGGCCTGGGCCCCGGCAATGATCTCCAAAATCCAGACCGCCTCGGGGCCGTAGTCGCGATAGCCGTTTGCCTTGCGCTCAACCGAACTGATCAATCCACTGGACTCGTAAAAGCGGATGCGGGAGGCCGCCAGGCCGCTGAGCTTCGCCAGTTCACCAATTTTCATGCAGCACCTCGGAAGAAGCATTGACCTTAAAGCTTACTTTAATCCTAGAGTGCAATAGCGGCTAACCGACTCAACGGCTCACTGCAAGCATTCACAAGCAAAGCCAGGCGTGTATATCCGGCCGCATTTCCAGGCATCGCCCGTCGAGAAAGGTGCGGGACTCTCGCCATGAACGGTAGCTATTGGCGAACACATCGCCAGTTGCCGACCTCCACATCACACAGGAGAAGCGAACATGGGATACGTCACAACGAAGGATGGAGTAGAAATCTTCTACAAAGACTGGGGGCCGCGCGACGCCCAGGTGATCTACTTCCATCACGGCTGGCCGCTCAGTTCGGACGACTGGGATGCGCAGATGCTTTTCTTCCTGGCCCATGGCTTTCGCGTAGTCGCCCATGATCGCCGCGGCCATGGACGATCCAGCCAGATCTGGGATGGCCACGACATGGATCATTACGCCGATGACGTGGCAGCGGTCGTCAACCACCTCGGAGTGCAGGGAGCCATCCATGCAGGGCACTCCACGGGCGGTGGTGAGGTCGTCCACTACATCGCACGGCATCGTGAAGACCCTGTTCCCAAGGCGGTCATCATCAGTGCGGTTCCGCCGCTGATGGTGAAGACCGCGAGCAACCCTGGCGGTCTCCCCAAAGATATATTCGACGATCTGCAAGCCCAGCTCGCGGCCAACCGCGCGCAGTTTTATCACGATATTCCGGCGGGTCCCTTCTACGGCTACAACCGCCCTGGAGCGAAGCCGTCGGAGGGTATCATCCGGAACTGGTGGCGGCAGGGCATGATGGGCAGCGCCAAGGCTCACTACGACGGCATCGTCGCCTTCTCCCAGACCGACTTCACCGAAGACCTTAAAAGCATCACGATCCCCGTTCTGGTGATGCATGGCGACGACGACCAGATCGTTCCCTATGAGAACTCTGGCGTGCTGTCGGCGAAGCTGCTCAAGAACAGCACACTCAAGATCTACCCGGGGTTCTCGCACGGAATGCCCACAATCAACGCCGATACGATCAACGCCGACCTGCTTGCCTTCGTGCGAAGCTGAGTTTCGTGGGAGCCAGGGAGTTCTCCTCTGGCTCCCGCTTTTCACGTCGGAGAATCAAACGGGAGCCGGTCGAAACGAGCGGTCAGAGCATTCAGCAACCTGGCGCACCTTTTCTGGCAACTGGCGGTTGTGGCCAGCAGGGCAAGGAGGGGCTACGCAACGGCAGCTATGGGTCGACTTCTGCCGGTCACGACCGGCAGAGATCGGCCATAAGTGGACCTTCGGGGCCGGCAATTTTCGATAGCAATGTACCGGGCGCCTGATGGCGCCCGGTTCACATCAGCCCCTATCAAACTCCGACACGGCATCGAGGACACGTGTGGAATAGACAAGTGCGGCCCCTGCATTCAGCGAGATGGCTACACCGAGCGCTTCAGTGCTTCTTTGGAGGGGGTGTTCCAGCGCCCGTGCTGATAGCGCTGGCTTCCGGCTCTCATCGTTTCCACGTCAGGAAACACCACAGTGGATCCGCGGTAGATCGGCGGACTCACGAAGCCGTGGTGATCTTCTGGGTGGGGGCCCGCGTGGGCCAGAATCGTGTCGGATCCCAGGTTCTTGAAATCAGTCTTCATAGCCATGTTCCGATATCTGCGGAGGTCAGTTCAGCAAGGAGCGCTTGCGGGCGTAAGCGAAGTAGACCGCCAAGCCAATAAGCAGCCAGGCACCGAAGGCGATCCAGGTGGCGGCCTGGAGGAAGGTCATCAGCGTGAGGCAGAAGCCGATGGCCAGCAGCGGCACGACGGGGACGGCCGGGCAACGGAAGGCGCGCGGGAGGTCCGGGCGGCTCTTGCGCAGCACCATGACCGCGACGGCGATCAGGCAGAAGGCGGCCAGGGTACCGATGTTGATCAGCTCGGCGAGGACGTTCAGGGGAACGAGGGCGGCCACCAGGCCGAAGACGATGCCGACCATCCAGGTGGCGAAGAACGGCGTACCGAAGCCGGGGTGAACGCTGGACAGGCGCTGGGGCAGAAGACCATCGCGAGACATGGCGAAGATGATGCGGGTCTGACCGTAGGCCATCACCAGGATCACGGTGGTCATGCCGAGGATGGCGCCCAGGTCGATGAAGCCGGCGAACCAGTTTTCGTTGGCACGTTGAAGCGCCAGGGATACCGGGTGGTCCACGCCGAGGAATTCGCGGTAGGGAACGATGCCCGTCATGATCATGGACACCGCGACGTAGAGAATGGCGCAGACCGCCAGCGAACCGATGATGCCGATGGGCAGGTCCCGATCCGGCCGTTTGACTTCTTCGGCCGTCGACGACACGGCATCGAATCCGATGAAGGCGAAGAACACCAGGGCCGCTGCGCTGAAGACGCCGCTGTAGCCGTAAGGTGCGAACGGCTGCCAGTTGGCCGGCTGCACATGGTTGGCGCCCACCACGATGAACAGCAGGACCACGGCAATCTTGATCGCCACCATCAGGTTGTTGACCCGCGCCGATTCGCGAATGCCGAACGACAGCATGGCGGTCAGGCCGATCATGATCAGCAGTGCGGGCAGGTTGATCCAGGTCTCGACGCCGGGGACCGAACCCGGGGCCGCCGTGAGTTCAACGGGCAGGGAAATTCCGAAGCCGCTCAGCAGTGACTGGAAGTACCCGGACCAGCCGACGGATACCGCCGAACTGGCCAGGCCATATTCGAGCATCAGATCCCAGCCGATGATCCAGGCGACCAGTTCGCCCAGGGTGGCGTAGCTGTAGGTGTAGATGGAGCCGGCAACGGGAACCGAAGAAGCGAATTCGGCGTAGCAGAGCGCGGCGAAGGCGCAGGCCATGGCTGCGATAACGAAGGAAATGGTCAGGGCGGGACCAGCGGTCAGTGCTCCGGTTCCTGTCAGCACGAAGATCCCTGTACCGACGATTGCACCGATGCCGATCAACACGAGATCGAAGGGGCCAAGGACCTTCTTCAATCCGCCAGGTGCCTGGCTGCTCATGATCATTGCGTCGAGGTTTTTGGTTCTGAATAGGCTCACAGCTGCCTCCGGGGCTACTTGTTTTTGTTGGGCTGCAGGCGGCCTGTCTCCGTGCCGAAGACGTGGGGTAAAGGCGACATCAGCACTGTGGAGAAAGCTCGGGCCGTGATTGAATGTTATTTTTTTGATCAAGAAATGTTCTTTCCTTTTGTTTTGTTTTTTCTCGATTTTGGTTAATAAAATTATCCAATCGCCACAAAGGACAGCTTCTGACACGGCTGAGGCGGACCATGACCAATTACGGGAGAGCAAGGCATGACAGAACTGGACAGCGTCGATCGCGCGATCCTGGAGATACTTCAGATCAACGGCCGGCTGACGAACGCGGAGGTGGCATCCAGGATCAACCTGTCTCCACCAGCCTGCTGGAAGCGGCTGAAACGCCTGGAAGAAGAAGTCATCGTCGGTTATCACGCCACCTTGAACCAGGAGGCCTTGGGGCTTGGCCTTTTTGCCTTCATCAGCATCACGCTGGATTCTCACTCAGAGGATGCGATGCACAAGTTCGAAGAGGGCATCCTGAAGCTGCCGAACGTAGTGGCCTGCCACACCGTCTCGGGACGTTACGATTACCTGTTGCAGGTAGTGGTGAAGGACATGGCCGCCTTCCATGAGCTCGCCATGCATCGCATTCGGACATTGGGCAACGTCAAGGAGATGTATACCGGCTTCTCACTCAAGGAGATCAAGCGCTCGACCTGCCTGCCCATTTAGCTTCGCTGCAAGCGGCTGCCGGCCAAAGGTAGCCGTCCTTGAAGGGCACCTTCTGGCCGGTTTCTGCCGGTTCCCTCCGGCAGCTATGGGGCGGTTTCTGCCGGTCGCGGCAGGCTCCAACCGGCCAGAAGCGGCCATATGGCAAGGGGGCACACGCTCAGAAGAGCCGAGTGGCGGCACGATCAACGCAGTGCCAGTGGCAAAACCGATTACCTCGCTGCGCTATTGCATGACTTGGGGCTCACCAACGAGTTCTCCGCCGACCAACGCTTTGAAGTCGATAGCGCTGAGGCGGCCAGCCGATTCCCGCTATCGAACGGTTACTCGGAATCGAAAGCGGGGCTTGTCTGGGATGCGATCTCTCGTCATTCCAGCGCTGGCATCGCAGACCGCAAGCAACCAGAAATCGACCTGATCGACAACGCTCCATTCGATAGCTGAGAGGCAGCGCTGCGTTGTTTTGCAGCTACCAGATTCTTCAACCCGCCGAGCGGTCGTTGGAGTCCGTTGACAATGGGAGCATATGCTCTTACGGTAAATCACATAGGAGTATATGCTCCTATTTTGATTCATATGAGAGCATATGCTCCAATTAATTGAGAGGAACACGATCATGGGCGAAGCAGAAATTCTTGTAAGCGGTGCAACCGGGCGTACTGGTGGGGCCGCCATCGATGAGCTGCTCAAGATGGGCAGGCGCGTGCGAGCTTACGTGCGCTCGGACGACGAGAGGGCTGCGGCTCTGCGCGAGCGTGGGGTTGAAACTGCTATAGGCGACTTCACCGATGTCGATGACATCCGTGCGGCGATGGAAGGAATCCGCTCGGCCTATTTCCTTTATCCGTTAGCACCGGGAATCATCGACGGTGCGGCCTATTTTTCCCAGGCAGCGAAGGAGGCCGGCGTACAGGCAATCGTGAACATGTCGCAGATCTCCGCGCGGCGCGAGTCCAAGAGTCATTTGGCACAGGATCACTGGATCTCCGAGCGCGTTTTCGACTGGTCGGGCGTACCGACAACGCATCTCCGCCCTACATTCTTCGCGGACTGGCTCGTATACCCTCACTTCGCGAAGGAGATCTGGGCGAAGAAAAAAATCGAGTTCCCCTTCGAGAATGGTCGTCACGCGCCAATCGCTACCGACGACCAAGGTCGGGTGATCGCCCACATCCTGGCCAACCCTGCGGGGCACGAGGGCAAGATTTACAGCCTTCATGGCCCGGTCGAGATGAACCATACCGAGATCGCTGCTGCCATGAGCGAGGTGCTTGGTGTGGAAATCCAGTACGCGCCAACATCGATCGAGGAGTTCAAGCTTAAGATGGAGCAGCAGTACAAGTTTCCGCCGTCCTTGGTGCAACACCTGGTCGAAGTCGCTCAGAACTACCGAGAGGGAGTCTTCGCGGGTGTGAATGACGTAGTGGAGAAGGTCACCGGCACGCCCGCGTTGTCCGTGCAGGCATTCATCGAAAAATACCGCGACGTCTATGCGTGACCAGTACGCCCGGGGCTTGAGTAATCATCAGTGGTAGAGAGGAAATATAGAGATGCTGCCGGGTAACCAACCGCTAGGGATCGACCAATGCAATTGTTCCGCAATAAGGAAGGCGAGCCGGCAGATCTCTCGCTTCTACGATGCGCACCTTGAGCCATCGGGGCTCCGAATAACCCAGTTCCTTACCTTGGCAGCTCTCAACGAATTGGGGAGTGCTGCAATCAATACCCTTGCTGAGCGGCTCGATATCGAGCGGACGGCGATGGGAAAAATGGCCGGCTTTTTGGAGCGCGGCGGATTGATCTCGATCAGTCCCTCGCCATCTGACGGTAGAAGTCGCCTTGTAGCACTAACCGAGGAAGGTCGGAGCTTGTTCAAAAGGGCTGCTCCTCTCTGGGAAGAGGCTCAACGACAGTTTGAGCAATTGAACGGCACTGAAAAAGTAACCGCGCTGCGGCGGGACCTGGCTTGTGTGATAGTCGGCGATATAGCGAGCGGTTTATCTGATGACTGAGCGACTTCGCCACTTTCCTCGGCAATCCAACTGCAACCACAGGCTGAGCCAGAAAGGAGCAAAAATACTTCATGAACTCCATCTTGGAATTGCACGGTGCGCCCACGGGCAATTGCATCCGGGCAGCAATCGCCCTTGAAGAGGCGGGGCTGGCGTACACCGTCCGACTTGTGGATCTATCAAAAGGCCAGCATCAAGGGGCGGATCATTTGTCCCTGAATTCGGCTGGAAAGGTCCCGGTATTGGTCGAACGAAAGGGCGATGAGTCTCTCTTTGTGCTCACTCAGTCGAACGCAATCATCTTCTACGCTGCCGAAAAGGCTCCAGAACGGCTCTTGCCCACTGCCGCTGGCCCCAGAGCTACTGTGTACGAGCGCTTCTTCTTCTTTTTGACTGACGTAATCGCACCTAGCCAGTCTGCGTTCTTCCTTCGCGGCCAAGGTCTTTCCGATGGCTCCGCGCTTCTGGTCAAGCGCATGCTTTCGACAATTGAGATGGCTGAGCAGTTCGTCAGTGCTGATGCTTACATGGGAGGGAGCTGTTTCTCGATCGCGGATATCGCGGCTTACAGCATCATGTCGTCAGTGGAGACAGACATCTCGTGGGATCGCTTGCCCAACCTTCGCCGCTGGTACGAGAGGGTCGCCGTTCGACCAGCCGTGGTCAGAGGATTTCAGGCATTCAGCCTGCGGTGAACTGACCACATTTGCGTCCAGAAGCGGCCGTTCAGGCCTCTGGCCGATGCTCGATTGCGGATCAATGACGTCGGCCAGCCTCAACAGTCGGTCACGACTTCACTTCGGTACTCACTGAATCTCGCAGCCTTTTGCTCAAGGGGCAGATCGAGGCCATTGGCGACGTACGCTAGCGTACGGTAGAACCCAGCGAGCATGAGCACCTCCAGAATCTGATTGTCATCGAAGTGCTTCTTGATGCTCGAGAACTCCTCGTCACTTAGCGTCGCTCGATCATGAAGCGCATCGACAGTAGCAAGGAGAGCGGCCTCTTCCTCCGTCCACTGATCTGGACGAAGGGGAACATCCAAAGTGGCCGCGACGTCTTCTCTGGTCAGCCCGGCGGCCTGAGCGAAGGCCATTACGTGGACACCCCACTCGTACTCGCATCCAGTGCGGGCACAAGCTCTGTCGATGACGAGCTCCCTTTGACGTAGCGTCAGCAAATTTCCATCCAACAGCGACCCACCTCTGAACTTGCGCCACGCACGATCGCTACTTGCCATCGTCGTGAATAGCACGAGAGGCGGAACACCCGCCCCCATGATCTTATCGAAAGCCGCCTGGATTTCTTCGGGGTAGGGTTTGCTGAGTGCCTGGATTCGGGCCATGGTGTACTCTCCGCTATTGAATGTGTAGCACCCATAATCGCTACACAATATGTAGCAGACAAGGCTGATAAACATGCGTGATAGCCAGGGTGTGGATTCGTCGATGCTCAAGGGGCGGCGCCCGATCATGGCGCTTCTCGATCTACTCGGCCAAAAATGGGCGTTGAGAATCCTTTGGGAGCTGCGGGATGGAGCCCTGAGTTCCAGGGCTCTGAGAAGTGCATCGGGAGATATCTCCCCGACGGTATTGCAAAGCAGAATCAATGAACTGCGCGAGGCGGGCATCCTGGAGTCAGGTGACAGCGGTTACTCACTCACGCCACTGGGTATCGAGCTATCGGAATCGTTCGCACCGCTCTATCGCTTTGCGGGCAAATGGGCAGACCATCTGGAACGGAAGTCTCGATAACCGCCCAGCAGACACGACGCTGCGAAGACGGCCGACAGTCATTGTCAGCAGAACGCGTCGATCCGATTACCAGCACGTCCCGTCAAGATACGTCCGTTTTGAAAGCAGACGCCCCCCATCCCCGGGGCTGACTCCAAGAGCCAGCCCCTTCCACCCTTCCCCTCAATAATCCCTAATCTCCGACCCCACAAATATCCCAAGCCTCGGATCGTAGAACTGAATCACGACGCGCGGGCTGCGGTAGTAGTGGCGGTAGTAGTACGGCTGCGGGCCGACGATGATGCCGCCGTAGTACCTGGGGGTGACGATGAAGTGCGGGCGGTGGCCGTAGAAGTGGTCGTGGCGGCGGAAGTGTCTGTGCTTGAAGCCGTGGTGGTGGTGTCTGTGGAAATGGCGGCCGCCGTGGTTGCCATTGTTCCAGGCGAGCAGGAGCGGGTCGCTGCTGCCGGTGGTGGGCATGGGTTGGCCGGCGAGGGCCTGGCCGCCTGCGGCGCAGGCGAGGAGGAGAATGAGTAGCTTGAGGATGCGCATGGCGAGCCCTCCTGCATGGTCCCCCCAGCTTTACCCCCGCATTTTCAGTATAGTTTTTGAGCAGTTTCAGCTGGGTTCCGAGGCTACCTTGCGTCGGCTGGCTGAGGTCGCGTCGACGCACGGTGAAGGCCTTTTCCTACGGCGTTTTCTGTACTCCTTTCAAACAGTCCTACAGAGAGATTTCCCACACCTCTTTAGCCTTGAGGGCCTACAAGCGCCCTCGATAGAGTCCGGCCCGGTCACGGTCAATTCCGTGACCCGGGCGTAGCAACCCGGACTCACACGAGCGCGGTAGCGCCACTGCCTTGAGCACCTGCGTTTTTCTGCTTGCTGCTTTCGAGCATCTATGGCGGACCGTGCGGGGAAGGCCTCGTGCCTTGCCGGATGGGGTTTCCCTCGTGTGACCGGTTTGCTACCCCCGCATGGCTCCGCCACCCATTTCGTGTAGCAACGAGCGGGTTGGCGGCATCCCCCAAGCACACGAGGGAGCAACGGACATGCGTTTCCCGCCTTTTACCCACGCGCGCCTCCGCGCCAGCTTCGGCCTCGCCGTCACCTCCGCCCCGGAGGTGCCCCATGCGTGACTTCAAAGCCTTCCCCTCCCCCGCCCAGCCCTACCACGATGTGATGTTCTTCAATGCGCGGGCCTGCCCCAGTCACCTGTTCGAAACCGCCCAGCAGCGCATGCATGCGGTACTGGACCTGTTGCAGATGATCGAGCAGAGCGAGAACGCGGACTTCGCGCAGCGGGAGGCCGCGTGCCTGTCCTTCGTGGTCCGCCTGTTGCTGGCCGATGCCCGCACGCTCTACGAGGCGGCCCACGACCGGGCGATGGAATCGCAAGGTCCGGGAGGCCTGGCATGAGGCGTACAGCGCGTTTTCCCAGGCTGTCGGACTTCCCCGAGCAGGTGCAGGAGGTGAATGCCAGTTCGCCGCCTGCGGCCTTTCGTGACCTGGGCAGATTTCGGCTGGTGCAGACCGTGGAGGTGATCAGCAACTTGAGCGCGGCGCTGACCCCCGAGAGCCGGGAAGATGCGAACGACTGGCTGGTGCAGGTGGAGCATCTGCTGGTGGATGCGTACCTGATGTTCGAGTTGGCGGCGCAGGCCGCGCAGGACGATGAGGAGCTGCTGAAAGCACTGCAGCGACCCGTCGGGAACTGCGTGCCGGCTACGGAGCATTGCCGCGCCCTGCCCTTGTACGGCTGGCGTTTGCAGCATCTGGAGGATGTGGCGGCGGGGATGGAAGCCGCGGAGTTGAGCCTGGCCAATGGGGCGGCGGCGTCGCCCTGGGCGGCCTTTGTCGAGGGGCGTAGCCGGTTGCGTGGCGAGCGGTCGCGGGACGCCTTCGAGATGGGGTTTCTGATACGGATGTATCAGCGGGTGGTAGAGGCTGGCGATCGTGGTTGAGTTCGTTCCCGTAGGGAGTTAGCGAGCTGGCGGGTGCCCCTGTGGGGCACTTGGCGAACGGATTCGCCCCTACAGGGGTGAGCCGCGGCGCGGGGAAGCGCGATCCCCGGCAAGGCATGAGCATGGTGGTTGGGTTTGTTGGGCTTCGCAGGCTCAGCCCAACCTACGGGGCTGCTTTACAGCCCTTCGCGAATGAATTCGCTTGTACAGGAAGTGGGTTGGCCGGTGGCAGATCGAAAGCAAGGGCTTCACGGATTATCGAGAAGCTCGTTGCCCTTTGTCCGTCTCCGAAAACTCGAGCCAACTCAGGATTCCTTTCCGGTAGCCCGTCGAATCCAGCATTTCCCCAGCGGCCACCCAGCCGTCATCGTGTTCCCGCTGCCACTGCTCACCCCAACTGTTCTTTATCCGCAGGGCGTCGTAACACTCGATTTCATCATCGGCACACATGCGTCGATAGCCGTAGATGACCACGGAGTGGCCATTCTCATCCCCCTTGAAGCAACTCTCGCCCTCTTCCTTGACGCAGACATTCTGAAGCAGCACAGGGTTGTTCGCCCTGATGGACTTCTTTATGGCCGCCATTACCGACGCATAGTTTCGCTGCTTCTCGGCCCTCGGGTAGAACTTGAAAACCATGGAGTCCTTGAACTCGAAATGGGCTCTGCCTTCGGTTTCACTGCAGGGCTCGGGGAAGATGGCTCGCTCCAGGAAGGCTCCGAACGAAGCCTCGCCAAGTGCCCGATACAGTTGCTCCGCGGTGGGCTGCGCGTTGCTCAGCTGGCTGAATTCCAGAATCGGATCGGCGTCGTCCAGAGGACAATCGGCACAAGGCGGAACGATACCCCGGTAGACCTCATAGAACTCTTTCAGGCGTTCGAGATTGTTCCGCTGCATGAGCAGTTGTTTCTGGGTAAGCGTCTGGTCGGTAGCGACCATGTCTTTGTACAGGGTCTCCGAGGGGAAGCAGGCTTCGCTGGCAACCGTGCCGATGAGGACAGTCGAAATATGCAAGGCCAACGCTCCTGAGCCGCCCTCATCGATTCTGCTGTAGGAAGACGGATAGTCCGGCTCGCCATCGGGCATGGAACCGAAACGGGTCATATCGAGGGTCGATGCCAGCTGGTCCGTTGGCGCGCTTGGGCAATCGATCCCCTGGGACCTGCATGCGTAAAAGTTGAAGATCATGGCCGCAGAATGCGCGAAGCAATTGCCGAAGCCTTGCTGGTTGGTGGTCCTGGGCATGTTTTCAATCTGTAGCTCACTGCCCTCAAGGACGTGGAAATGGTCCTCGAATACCAGGAACGGCCAAGGCGTAGCTTGTGCGAAGCCCGGCAGCAATATGCCGACAGCGCAAGCACAGAACGCATAGAGGAGCGCCTTCATCATCGCTGCTTCCCTTCCTCGGCTGACTGCCCGCTCAGGTGCATGCGCTGCCACAGCACTAATGGCACAACGCGACTACCCAACACTTTAGATGCCCCTGAACCGGTTCCCCAGGCGGGGATCTCCCTCTCGTCGGGCAGCGGTTACCAATCGGCAGCCAAGGGGGTTGGCTGACCAAGCGGAATCATTGGAAGGCTATCTGCACGGGCGCTGGGGATTTATGTGAGGGTGCCCCTGCGGGGCACTTCGCGAATGAATTCGCCCCCACAGGGGGAGTGTGCAGCCTGGGGACAGTGATGCCGGGGTCGGAGGCTGCCCCGGGCTACGGTTGTTGGCGTGTTGGGGTTTGTAGAGTCGGACCTGCGTGGCTCGCACCAGCCTACGGGGCTGCTTTGCAGCCCTTCGCGAATGAATTCGCTCCTGCAGGGGGGGGTGATTTCGTGAGGGATGGAGGCCGGATTCAGATGGATTTCGTGGTCTGGGTCACCAGGGAAAACCTCCATCGCCGCATGTATACCAGTGGCAAATCGGCCACTCAATGGCTGATTTGCCAGCTCGCGATACCCGAAATTTTCGGGGTGCGTGGAAGGGGGTGAGGCCTTCCGGAAACCACCGGTTTAGAGGCGATCCCACACATTTTGCAGGGCTGTTATAACCATCGACGGCAGTGCCACTGGTCGGGGTTTTGATCGTTTTTTGAGCAAAATCCACATGTTGCGATTATTATGGCCCGGCGATTCAGTCGTGCCCTGTCATTAACACCATCGATAGCGCGACTACCATTTTTGGAAAACCCGGAACGACTCCGCATGCACAAGTTCATGTGCACGGGCTTTCTCGTTTCGAAAAAAGGCCAATGGCAGATGTACGCCCTGCAACCCAGGTGTCGCATCTCTCGAACAGGGCCTTTCGTTCGCGGCTAATGGCGAACAGACAAACTCATAATTCCAATGCCGCTGTTGCATCAGTACAGCCGCTTAAATTGTTAGAAAGAGGTAAATCATGGAGCTTTTTCACGTTATCGCTTCCGTGCTTCAACAGCCCGTAACCATGGAGCTGACCCGGATGGGGGTTGTTTACGCCCACCTCATCGCCTGCTGCGTGGCCATCGGCCTGGTCCTGACCAGCGATATCGCCATGATCAAGCAACTGTTCCAGGGCACGGATTCGACCGCTGCCGACAAGGAACACCTGCACATGCTGAAGAAGACCGTGCTGCTCGCGCTGGCCGCACTCTGGGTGACCGGTATCGGCATCCTGGCGCTGGACTACTCGCAAAAGGGCGCGATGTACTTCCTCAACCCCAAGCTGCAGGCCAAGATCCTGGTCGTCGTACTCCTGACCATCAACGGTTGGGTGCTGCACAGCGTGGTAATGCCTGCGATGGACAAGGCCGGCAGCCTGCTCAAGCTTGATATCAATGCCCGCACCATCGCGCTGTTCTCGGGCGTCGTTTCCGGGGTGTCCTGGTTCTACGGTGCGATGCTGGGTATCGCCCGTCCGCTGAGCTGGAAGTACTCCCTGGGCGAAATCATGGTCGCCTACCCGGTGCTGATCTGCCTTGGTTTCGCCGCCATGACCCTGCTGGTCAAGTGGGCCGCCAACCGGGCTGAAGCCAAGGCTCCTGCCCGTCTGAATCCCGCGCTCGCCTCCTGGTAAGCGTGGGCGGGCAAGGAAGCCCGACCTTATCCAGAAAAGCCGCAGGGTGCCCATGGCCCCTGCGGCTTTTTCGTTGAGGCCGGGTTGATGGGTTTCGCTTCGCTCTACCACATCCTACGTGATCACTCGCGCAACTCTTGGCGTGCTCACAACTGACCGTAGGATGGCGTGGAGCGCAGCGATACCCATCGGCAGAGGTCGATAGGTATCGCGTAGCCCGTTTCCGCGATCACGAGTCGGGCGCGCCCTGGGTCTGGATTTCATCCCAGCTGCTGTCGGGATCGAAGGTCTTCATGGCTTTGGCGACCTTTTCGCTGTCGGGGCCGAGGTCCTTCTGAAAGATCTCGCCTTCGTGGCTGATCATGAAGCTCATCACGCCGCTGTCGCCGTACTGGGCAGGCCAGGCGACGAGGGCGAAGCCCCGGCTCATGGCCTTGCCCAGCATGTAGTCGTAGGCGCCACCGGGTGCTGAAGGGCCCTGGGCGGTGAGGATGCGGAAGTGGTAGCCGTGCCAGTCGTCGCCGCGCTTCTCGTCACCGAACAGCGGGCCCAAGGGGCTTTCCTCCAGGCCCTCCTCTTCCGGCCAATAGAGGCCGTCGAATTGCCCATCGCTGCTGATGAATTTCTGTGCGTACTCGAGCACGCCGTCGCCGTTGCGGTCGACTTCGGCGTAGTCCATCTGCGCGTCGTGGTAGGCCTCGGCGGCCCCGATGGCGGCCAGTTCGTTACGTCCGATCCGGCGCAGGCGGATTTCCTCGCCGGCCGCCCTGGCGTCGAAGCTCCAGCCATCCTTGCCCTGGACCAGGGGGATGGGCAGGGTCCAGGGGTCGTTGCCGACCACTATGTGCGCGCGCCCCTTGGGACCGGCCTGGATGCCGTGCTTGTCACGGTAATGGGAGAGGAAGGCGTCCACGTCCCCGCGCTCGATGCCCTTGATGGGGATGAAGTCCTTCCAGTCGGCGCCCAGCAGGGCGGCCAGGCGACCTTCGTCGGCCTTTTCCGTGCCCAGGGCGGCGACGAAGGCTTCGGCGGCGGCCTCCGGGGTGGGATAGGCCTGTTGCGCCCAGCACAGCGGGGTCAGTAGGGCCAGCAAGGCAAGGGCGAAGCTGCGGATAAGCACTGTCATGTCGAGTTCCTCTCAACGCCGGCGGCCGCCGCCGCCCCGTGACGGCGAGTGGGCGGGTCTTTGCACTTGTCGGCCAGCGGATGCCTTCTGGGGGCGCGCGGCGGATTGCCGACTGGCCTCGCCCCGGCTGGCGGACATCCGGGACTGTGACGGCTGGCGGGCGCCGGCGAAGGCGTTGTTGCGCGGCCCCTGCCGGGCAGCCGTTTGCTGCTGGCGGGCCTGCTGCCGCACTTGCTGGTTGTTCTGCGTGCGCGGGCGTTGCTGGGCGCTGGCCTGGGCACGCTGGCGCTGCTGGGTGGTGGCTTGGGCACGCTGGCGTGCCTGGGGCTCATTGCGCAGATCGCGGGTGGCGGCCTGGGCCCTCTCGCGGGCCTGCTGGTTGCTCGCGGCCGGGGCCTGGATGCCGCGCTGCTGCAGGCTCTGACTGGCACGCTGGCGCTCGGCGGTGCGCTGGGCATCATAGCCACGCAGGGCCTGGCGCTGTTCGCCGCCGGACATGCGCAGGCCGTTCTGCTGGCGGTTGCGGTTATCGCGGTAGGGCACGCCATCACGGTTGACCGGGTTGTGGACGAACTTGTTCTGGCTGCGGTCGATCTGCCGGTTGCTGTTGATGTTGTTGTACTTGTTGACGTCGATATCGACGTCGCCGCCGCCCCAGTCGCAGTCGCCCCAGAGGGAGTTGACGATGCCCACGCCGACGCCGAAGGCCAGGCCCGCTGCCAGGCCGGTGGCGATGGGGTAGCCGTAGCTGGGCGGCGGCGGGTAGTAAGGCGGCGGATAGGACGGGTAGGCCCAGGTGCCATAGACCACCGTGGGGTTGTAGCTGGGCACGTAGACCACCTGCGGGTCAGCGGGCTCGATAATGATGGTCTGGGTGCTGGCGGCCGGTTGCACTACGGTGGTGGTAGAGCTGGGCGGCGGCGCCTCTTGCACCGTGACCTTCTGCTGTTCGTTGGATTGCAGGTTGCCGGCGGCCTGGGCCTGGCGCCGCAGGCGCTGGACGGAGTCCATCACGTCGTTGGGCTGGGCGAGGAAGGCATCGCCCACGCGCTGCACCCAGGCCGGGTCCTGGCCGAGGGTGGCGAGCACCGCCGGGAAGGCCACGAGCGATTGCACGCTGGGGTCCCAGGGCTGGTTGGCCACCTGCTTCACGGCAGCGTCGCCACTGACATCCGGGTGCGCCTTGGACCAGGCCACGGCGTCGGCCACGTTGCCGGGATAGGTGGCGGCCATCAGCACCTGGGCCAGGAGGGAGTCCGGGTAGAGGGCCAGTGGCGCCATCATCTGGTCGAGCTCTTCGGGCTTGAACACGGCCTGGGTCGCCGGGGGCTGGGCGGTGGGCGCCGGAGCGGCTTCGGGCGCGGCGGAGACACCGGCGGTAGGGCCAGTGTCGTCTTCGGCAGCTGAGATGCCGGCATCCGTGGCGGCCATGGACGGGGCGCCGCTACAGGCCAGCAAAGCAAGCAAAAAGGCACTGAAACGGTTGCGGATGGGCATGGTGCTTCTCCCGCAGAAAGGTGGTTGTCCTGAACCAGGCAAAGGCGCGCGCCCTACCGCTGCCGTCTGGAAACGATAGTTCAGGAAGGCAGCGCCGGCAGGAAATGTCGTCGGCTTGGGAGGCTGGGTTGCGCGGGGCGACTAGCTTGTCTAAGGGGATTCGGCTTGCCAGCGCTTACGGGCGTGGAGGTAGGCGGCGAGATCACTGTAGCCGAGCTGGAAGGCGATTTCGGAGCGGGTTTCGCCCTGCAGTTCCAGTTGCTGTTCCAGTTCGGCGCGGACCTGGTCGAGCAGTTGGCGAAAGGTCAGCCCCTGCTCTTCAAGGCGGCGACGCAGGGTGCGGGGGCTCTGGTGCAGGGCCTCGGCCTGGCTTTCCAGGCTTGGCACCTGGCCGCGCGCCAGTTGCTGCCGGGCGCTGGCGGCCACCTTGCCGGCCCAGCCACTGAGCTGGTGATGGCGGGCCATGCGGCGATCCAACTCCTGGCAGAGCAGTTCGAGCATGCCGGCGTGCCGGCCCTGCATGGGCAGCCTGAGGGTATCGGCAGCGTAGTAGAGGCGATTGTGGCCGCAGCCGAACTCGACCCGCTCGCCGAACCATTGCCGGTACTCGGCGTGGTAGCTGGGCCGGGCGTGGGCGAACTGGGCCAGGGCGGGCAGTACGTGCTTGTTGGTACCCCGGCGCAGCTGGGTGATGGCCATCACGCTGTAGTGCTCCACCATGAACTGGCCGAGGCGTGGCGGAGCGTCGATGCTGATTTGCATCCCCAGGCCGCTGGCATCCTCGATCAGCTGCAGGTTGTCCATGTTGGAAGCCAGCCGTGAGTAACGCTGCCAGCAATGGATGGCGCCGGCCACGTCCGCGCAGTACAGGCAGGTGTGCGCCAGGACGTGCCAATCCTGCGGGGTGAACTGGGCGAAGAGGTGCAGGCCGATGGCCGGGTCCACCTCTGCGGCGGCCAGCCAGAGTTGCTCCAGCTCCACTGCGCTGTAGTCGGCCAGGCCATTGCGGCGATGGTTGTCCAGGTAACGCTCGAGCACTTGTCCGAGCGGGCCACGGTGGACGCGCTGGGTGGTGCGATTGGCCACTTCTCGGGTGTTTCTGTCCGTTTCGCGCATGGGGGGCGCACCGCTTCTGGTTTCTTATTGGTCGGGCAATGCCCATGTCGGGCCTGATCGAGATTGCCATGAATACAACAATGCTCGCCAATAACCCTGTGATCGTCGTCGCCGGGATTTTCCTCGGCTTCGTCCTGCTGGAAATCGCCTGTTCCAGCTTCCGCCAGACTAAAGCGCAACGGCGCGATGCCTTGATCGAGGTATTCGGTTCCGCCGTGCTGCTGGGGCTTACCTTCCCATTGGTCCTATTCCTCACCGATGCGCTGATGGATCGTTTCGCCCCCGAGCTGAAGGGCAGCATCGCCGGGCTGCACTGGCTGGCGGGCCTGGGTCTGTTCCTGCTGCTGGACGACATGACCCAGTACTGGTGGCACCGCCTGGCGCACAAGGTGCCCTTCCTCTACGCCTTGCACCGCGCGCACCATTCGGCGCCGTACATGAGCATCCGCATCGTGTACCGCAACAACAGTTTCTATTACCTGCTGATGCCGGGTATCTGGCTCTCGGGACTGCTGATCTACCTCGGCCTGGCACCGGTCTACTACGTCTACCTGATCGTGAAGATGCTGGTGATCTTCGGCGCCCACAGCAGCGTGGCCTGGGACTGCAAGCTCTACCGCATTCGAGCCCTGCGTCCGCTGATGTGGCTGCTGGAACGCACCATCTCCACCCCGGCCACCCATTCGGCTCACCACGGCCTCAGTGCCGATGACGGGGTGACCAACTACAAGGGCAACTTCGGCAACCTGCTGTTCTTCTGGGATGTGCTGTTCGGCACCGCAAAGATCACCCGCCGCCGCCCGCAAAGCTACGGCATCGAAAACCTCAGGCCGGTGAGCTGGCAGGAAGAAGTGTTCTGGCCCCTGGTGCGTACCCGGAAGGTGCGGCCCCAACAAGCGAAGCAGGAGCTGGCGCAATGAGCCTGAAGATTGCCCTGGTGGCCGGTTCCAGCCGCAAGCAAAGCCAATCCGCCAAGGTGGCGGACTACCTCGGCCAGCGCCTGCGGGCGCTGGGCCTGTGCGGGTCAGCCAGCGTCATCGACCTGGGCTCGGCGCCACTGCCGCTGTGGCCCGAAAAGGATGCCAACGGCCTGTGGGCGGACCATTCGGCCATCCTGCGCGAAGCGGACGCGCTGGTGATGGTCGTGCCGGAATGGCACGGCATGGCCAGCCCGGCAATGAAGAACTTCTTCGTCCACACCGGCTACCGCGAGCTGGGCCACAAGCCGGCATTGCTGGTGGGCGTTTCCGCCGGCCAGGGCGGCGCCTACCCTCTCTCTGAACTGCGCGCCTCCAGCTACAAGAACTGCCGGGTGTGCTACCTGCCGGAGCAACTGATCGTGCGCCAGGTGGAGGCTGTGATGAATGGCGAAGCTGCCGCCGATGCCGACGACCAGCGCATCCGCGAACGCGCGGACTGGGCGCTGAAGGTGCTGGCCAGCTACGGGCTGGCGATGCGTGGCGTGCGCCAGGAGGTGGATATGAGCCGCGCGGATTTTGCCAACGGGATGTGAGCTGGGCTCCCCTTCAGATTCCCTTCTGTGGGGGGCTTTGGGTCCCGTAGGGTGCGCCATGCGCACCGGAAATTCCGCGCAATGGTTCCGGTGCGCACAGCGCACCCTACGCGTCTCCACGTCTGGCACTCCCCCTCCCAAGCTGACAGAAATGTAATCACCCGCCGGCGCCGGATATGAGAGTTTTGCTCTCGAACCGCGCAGCCACAGGGCTGCGCGGTGCCTCTTTCGACTGACTGGATTGAAACGGCATGCAGTGCAAAACCTCGCGGCGGACCTTCGTCAAAGGCCTGGCCGCTGGCGGCATACTCGGGGGCCTGGGAATGTGGCGCACGCCCGTCTGGGCCGTGACCAGCCCAGGCGCGCCCGCGGTGCTCAGCGGCACCGAATTCGACCTGTTCATTGGCGAGACGCCGGTGAACCTCACCGGCAAGGCGCGACTCGCCAAGACCATCAACGGCACCCTGCCCGGCCCGCTGCTGCGCTGGCGCGAGGGCGACACCGTGACCCTGCGGGTGCGCAATCGCCTGGACGAGGACACCTCCATCCACTGGCACGGCATCATCCTGCCGGCCAACATGGACGGCGTGCCGGGCTTCAGCTTCGCCGGCATCGCCCCGGATGGCATGTACGAGTACCGCTTCCAGGTGAAGCAGCACGGCACCTACTGGTACCACAGCCATTCCGGCTTCCAGGAACAGGTGGGCGTGTACGGCCCCCTGGTGATCGACCCGAAGGAGCCGGAACCCTTCCAGTACGACCGCGACTACGTGGTGATGCTGAGCGACTGGACCGACGAAGACCCGGCCCGCGTCATGGCCAAGCTGAAGAAGCAGTCCGACTACTACAACCAGCACAGGCGCACCGTCGGCGACTTCATCGATGACGTCAGCGAGCAGGGCTGGGCCGCTGCCATGGCCGACCGCAAGATGTGGGCGGAGATGAAGATGAGCCCTACCGATCTCGCGGACGTCAGCGGCGCCACCTACACCTACCTGCTCAACGGCCAGGCGCCGAACGGCAACTGGACGGGACTGTTCCAGCCGGGAGAGAAGATCCGCCTGCGCTTCATCAACGGCTCGGCCATGAGCTACTTCGATGTGCGCATCCCCGGCCTGAAGATGACGGTGGTGGCTGCCGACGGCCAGCCAGTGGAGCCGGTGAGCGTGGACGAATTCCGCATCGCCGTGGCCGAAACCTATGACGTGCTGGTGGAACCCGCGGGCGATGAGGCCTACACGATTTTCGCCCAGTCCATGGACCGCTCCGGTTACGCCCGCGGCACCCTGGCCGTGCGCGAGGGGCTGAGCGCGCCAGTGCCGGAGCCTGACCCGCGCCCGCTGATCGACATGGCCGACATGGGCATGGACCACGGCGCCATGGGGCACGGTGACATGGCGGGCATGGACCACTCCGGCATGGCCGGCATGGATCATTCGCAGATGGCCGGCATGGACCATTCCAAGATGGCCGGTATGGACCACTCCGGCATGGCAGGCATGGACCATTCCAAGATGGCCGGTATGGACCACTCCGGCACGGCAGGCATGGACCATTCCAAGATGGCCGGCATGGGCGGCCAGATGCAGTCCCATCCCGCCTCGGAAACCGACAACCCGCTGGTGGACATGCAGACCATGACGCCCGTGCCCAAGCTGGCCGACCCCGGCATCGGCCTGCGTGACAATGGCCGCCGGGTACTGACCTACGCCGACCTGCGCAGCACCTTCCCCGACCCGGACGGCCGCGAGCCGAGCCGCACCATCGAACTGCACCTCACGGGGCACATGGAGCGCTTCTCCTGGTCCTTCAACGGCATTCCCTTTGCCGACGCAGAACCGCTGGTTCTGAAGTACGGCGAGCGCCTGCGCATCACCCTGGTCAATGACACCATGATGACCCACCCCATCCACCTCCACGGTATGTGGAGCGACCTGGAGGACGAGGCGGGCAACTTCCTGGTGCGCAAGCACACCGTCGATATTCCGCCCGGCTCGAAACGCAGCTACCGCGTCACGGCTGACGCCCTGGGCCGCTGGGCCTACCACTGCCACCTGCTCTTCCACATGGAAATGGGCATGTTCCGCGAAGTCCGCGTGGACGAATGAAGGAGAGACCAATGAACAAAGCCATGCAGACCCTCACCGCCGCCGCCCTGGCCTTCGCCCTGCTGGCACCCGCCGCCTGGGCCGGTGACAAGCAGAAAACCAATGCCGCCGACGCGCAGTCGATGAACCATGGCCAGATGAGCCATGGACAGATGGACCACGGGCAGATGGACCACGGGCAGATGGACCACAGCCAGATGCAGAACATGGATCACAGCAAGATGCAGGGCATGGACCACAGCAAGATGGACCACGGCGCCATGCAACAGGGCCACGACGGCAAGCCCAAGACGGATCGCAAAGATGACCAGTAGTCTCAAGCGCCCTGCCCTGCTCGCCCTGGCCGTGGCCCTTGCCGCGGCCGGTAGCGCGAGGGCAGCCGAAACCATGGATCACGGCTCCATGGATCACAGCCAGATGAACCACGGCCAGATGGATCACGGCGACAGGGACCAGGCACAGCCGTCCGGCCATGGCAGCCGCACACCCATCCCCGTACCGTCCGAGGCCGACCGCGCCGCCGCCTTCCCGCAGCTGCCTCCCCACCAGATGCACACCGGTAGCATCAACAGCCTCTTCCTGATGGATAAGCTGGAGTACCAGGACGCCGACGACGCCAGCGTGCTGAGTTGGGATGCTTCGGGCTGGATAGGCCGCGACATCAACCGTTTCTGGTTCCGCACGGAAGGCGAGCGCGCCAACGGCAAGACCGAGGAAGCCGAAGTGCAGGCGCTCTACGGTCGCGCCGTCAGCCCCTGGTGGGAGCTGGTGGCTGGTGTCCGCCAGGACTTCAAGCCAGGATCAAAGCAGACCTGGGCGGCCTTCGGTGTGCAAGGCATGCCCCTGTACGGCCTGGAAACCGAAGCCACGGCCTTTTTCGGCGAGAACGGCCAGAGCGCCCTGCGGCTGGAAGGCGACTACGACATCCTGCTGACCAACCGGCTGATCCTGCAGCCCACCGCAGAGGTGAACCTGTACGGCCGCAACGACCACGAACGCGGCGTGGGTTCCGGGCTGGGCAACACCGAGGTGGGCCTGCGCCTGCGCTATGAGATCGTCCGCGAGTTCGCGCCCTACATCGGCGTGACCTGGAACCGCAATTACGGCAACACCGCCGACTTCGCCCGCGAGGAAGGTGAGGACAACGACGAGGCGCGCTTCGTCGCCGGTATCCGCTTCTGGTTCTGAGACCCCTTCAATGAAAAGAACAATAAAGACCCTGGCCCTCGCTGGCCTGGTGGCCGCCGCCGGCGTGGGCGGCGTGGTCTACAGCGGCATGGTGAACGTCGCCGCCGACGACCCGCACTATTCCCTGGTGCACGCCTTCCTCACCGCCGCGCGGGACCGCTCCATCGAAGTGCGGGCGCGAGATATCCAGGTGCCGCCGCTGGATGACGCAGCGCTGGTCCGCGCCGGCGCCGGCAATTACGACTCCATGTGCGTGGGCTGCCACCTGGCCCCCGGTGTGGACGCCAGCGAGCTCAGCCAGGCGCTCTATCCCGCGCCGCCGAACTTCGCCCGCCAGGGTGCGGACGGCGACCCGGCGGCGGCCTTCTGGGTGATCAAGCACGGCATCAAGGCCACCGGCATGCCGGCCTGGGGCAAGAGCATGGGTGATGAGCACATCTGGGGCATGGTGGCCTTCCTGCAGCGGTTACCGGCAATGAATGCGTCCGAATACCGCCAATGGGTGACCGGCAGTGGGGGGCACCAGCACGGCGGCGGGGAAAGTCCCGTGCATGGGCATGAGGGGGATGTGGTGGAGGATGAAGGGCATGCGCATTAAGGCTTGGGGCGGAGCCAGGCAACCTGCGTTACGGGCGGATCCGATCTCGTAGGTTGGCGCAGAGCGAAGCGAAGCCCAACGGCCCGGGCTCCGAAGTCTGGACCGTTGGGCTTCGCAGAACTCAGCCCAACCTACGGAGAGATGACGCGTGCATGGGGCGTTCGCGCTAGCCGGGCTCGGTGGAGACCGCGAAGCGATTTCCACCGAGCCCGGCCCCTCATCCCCGACCCTCTACCCTACTTCGCCACTCCGATATCCCCGCTCTCCCAGCGCGATTCGCTGCTTTCCAGCGCGCCGGCGATGGTGCTGAGGTTGCTGTCCGGCAGGGTTTCCGGCAGCGGATCGACGCCGGCGCTGACGAAGAGCTGGGCGTAGGCGTTGCGCAATTCGGCGTAGGAGAGGTCGCGCTGGAGCTGGGCATTGAGGGTGTTGAGTTCGCCCTGGATCAGGTCCAGTTCGCCGATACTCTGGGTCTTGTAGCGGTTGCGCAGTTGCTCGGCGATCTGGCCATCCAGGTCGGCCAGTTGCTGGTTGGTCTGGAACTGGCGTTGGGCTTCGTGGAAGTTGGCGTTGGCCACGTAGAGCTGCGCCAGCACGGCCATGGACATGGCCTGGCGGCGGGCAGCGGCGACGGACTCGCCGGCCTTGGCGACGTCGATGGCGGCTGGTGCGGAAATGGCGTTGAACAGGTTCCAGGTGACCTTCACGCCGTAGTCGGCCCAGCTCTGGTTCACCAGGAAGGAGTTGCTGTCGTAGTGGCCGCCAGCGGAGAACTCCAGGCCCGGCAGCAAGCGCAGCATGGCCTTGCGGGTTTCCGCGGCGCTGATGCGTGCCTGGTAGTCCTGCTCGCGCAGTTCGGGGCGGCTGGCCAGGGCTTCTTCTTCGAGACGGCCGATGTCCACCTTGAGCTCCGGCACTGGGTAGCCGTCGGCAGCGGCCAGGGTAAAGTCGGTGTTCAGCGGCAGATTGATCAGTGCGGCCAGCTCGGTCTTGGCCAGGGACAGGGCGCGGCGCTGTTCCTCCAACTGGCGGGTGGCGTCGATCAGGGCGCGCTGGTAGCCCAGCGCCTGCACCGGGTCGCCGATGCGTTCCCGGCTCATGCGCTGGCTGCTGTCGCGGGCTTCATCGACCCGCGCCATCAGGCTGTCGATCTGCTTCAGCAGGCGGTCGGCGGCCACCGCTCGCCAGTAGGCCGAGCGCACGTCCTGGATGATGGTGTGGACCACCTTGCGGCGGCGCTCCTGGACGATCAGACGCTGGTCGGCCTGCTGCTTGGCGCTGACGTAGGCGACGCCGAAGTCCAGCACGTTCCACACCATGGTCAGGTCGGCGACGTTACGGTCGCGGTCCTGGGAGGTGGACGGTTCGAGGGACTGGGTGCCGGTGCGCACGCTCTGGCTGCTCGAGGCGCTGACATTGTTGCGCCCGGCGTAGCCGGCTTCCATGGCCATGCGCGGCAGCATGTCGAAGCTGGCGAGGTCCACCTGGCGCTTGGCCAGGGCCTCTTCCATCACCTTCAGGCGCGCTTCGAGGTTGTACTTCACCGCACGGGCCATGGCCTCGTGGAGGGTCAGCGGCCCGCTCACGGGTTCCTGGTCCTTGAACATCGTCTGCAGGTCCTGGCGCGCCCGCTGCTCGCTGACGCTACGGTCGATGGGCTGGCTGGTCACCGCGCAACCGCTGATGGCCAGCGCCAGCACGCTGACACTGAAGAATTTCCCTGTTCTGCTCATCCTTGGTCCGCCCCCTAATCGCGGCACATACATTTTTATGATTCGAGTCCGATCACGCCTGGGGCCGGTTGCTACCGACCTGCCCCAGTGCCCAGGCCAGCTCCCCGAGCTGGCGTTGTTCGTTGTCCTTGATGTCCTGCAGTTGCTGGCCCAGCGTCGGCGCGCCGAAGCCGCCCCGCTGGCCCTGGCCGCTCTCCCCCGAGCCACGCCATTGCTTGCCGTCGAAAATGTTCATCTCGGCGGAATCCTGCGGCACGTCCTTGTCGAAGAAGCTGGACAGGTTGCTGGTGCCGAATACCCCGGCGTCGCCCCCGCCGAAACCGAGGAAGCTGCTGTCCATGCCCTCGCCTCCACCGGCCCCGCCGCCGGCGAATACCTGGGCGATGAAGCTGGGCGCCACTGCGCCGTTGTGGCTGAACAGGCTGCCCAGGGTCGGGAAGCCGCTGCCCAGGGTCTGCACTTCGAACAGCGGCAGCGGCAGCAGCGGCGAGCTGAAGGGCGGCGGCGGTGGCCCCGGCAGGAGCATGTCGATCGGCACATTGGGTGTTTCCGGGATGCTCACCGGCGATTCGACGCGGAACTGCGGGTCACCGTCGTTCTGGCTGAGTACATAGCTCTCGCCCACCAGGCTGCCTACCAGCAGGTTCCCGGCGGCATCCCTGATGCCGGTGCCAGGGCTTTCCAGGCTGATGCCCAGCGAACCGTTGCCGGCGACATTGCCGACGATGACCTGGTAGGTCCGCGCGTCCACCTGCACCAGCGATTGCAGGGTGCCGACGGCATTGCCGGTGGTGTTCAGGCTGAAGTAGTCGAGCTCCAGGCCGGAGACGTCTTCGCTGAAGGTCAGGGTGAAACGCAGGGTGCGGGCCGCGGTGGGCGAGGCGTCGGCGCGAACCAGGCTGTCGGCGCTGGGCGCCGTGGTGTCGACGATCACCCCGCTGGTGTCGCCTATGCCGTTCAGGCTCAGGGGCATGGCGTTGCCGGCCGCATCGCGCAGGGTCGCGCCATTGCCGGCGAGGCCGGTCACATGGATGCCGTCGGCGTCGTTGTCGCCGGGCTGCACGACATACTGGAACACCAGGGTGCTGCTGCCGGAGCCGGCGACGTAGTCGGCGAACACAGGATTGCCGCCTATCTCCAGGGCCAGGCGTGGCATTCCATTGACGCTGACCGCCTCGCTGGCGTTGACCACGAAGGTCAGCACATCGCCGGCGTTGTATTGCACGCCCACCGGCACGCTGACGCTGCCCACGGTGGGCACTACCGCGTCCACCCGCACACCCGTGGTGCTGCCCACACCGTTGAGGGTGGTGACTGCGTCGTTGCCCACGCCGTCGCGCAGGGTCGCGCCGTTGGCCAGGATGGCGCTGCCGACGCTGATGCCATTGCTGTCGAACTGGCCACTGGCGACGGTCAGGCGGAACACCAACGCAGTGGTGCCGGAACCGCCGAAATAGTCGGCGAAGACGGTGCCGCCGCCCTCCAGGGTGATGGCGAGGCGCGGGGTACCACCGCTGGTGTCGACCGTCACCGCTTCGCTGAGGTTGACGGTGAAGTCCAGGTGCTGACCGGCAACATAGGTGCCGTTTGCCGGCACATCCACGCGGGTAACCGTTGGCGTATCGCGGTCCAGGCTGTACAGGGCGCCCACCAGTCCGCCGCCGAGGGGGTTGCGGGCGCCGTCGATAATGCCGGTGCCGCTGGCATTCAGGTCGAGGCCGAGGGTACCAGTGCCGGACAAGCCATTGACGGTCAGGGTATAGGTGCGGGCATCCACCTGGACCAGGCTGTCCAGGCTGCCGCTGGCAGTCCCGGTGGTCACCAGGCTGAAGTCGGCCAGGTCGACGCCGCTCACGTCCTCGTCGAAGGTGACGGTGTAGCGCACGCTGCCCGCATTGGTCGGGCTGGCATCGACTCGCGCTATGCCACTGGCGCTCGGCAACCGGGTGTCGATTACCACGCCGCGGGTATCGCCCACGTTATTCAGGCTCAGGGTCATGTCATTGCCGGCGGCATCGCGCAGGGTCGCGCCATTGCTGGCCAGGCCGGTCACGGTGATGCCGTCGGCGTCGTTGTCGCCGGGCTGCACGACATACTGGAACACCAGGGCGCTGCTGCCGGAACCGGACAGGTAGTCGGCGAAGGCCGTGCTGCCGCCGATGTCCAGGGCCAGGCGCGGGCTGCCGTTGACGAACACTGCCTCGCTGGCGTTGACCACGAAGGTCTGCAGGTCGCCGGCCCTGTATTGAAGCCAGGTCGGTACGGTGACGCTGGCCACACCCGGCGCCACGGCATCCACCCGCACACCGGCGGTGCTGGCGACGTTGTTCAGGCTGGGGTCGGCGTCATTGCCCAGCGCATCGCGCAGGGTCGCACCATTGGCGAGGATGGCGCTGCTGAGGCTGATGCCGTTAACGTCGAACTGCCCGCTGGCGACGGTCAGGCGGAACACCAGCGCGGTGCTGCCGGAGCCGCTGAGGTAGTCGGCGAAGACGGTGCCGCCGAAGTCCAGGGTGACGGCCAGGCGCGGCGTACCGCCCGTAGTGTCGATGGTCACCGCTTCGCTGAGGTTGACGGTGAAATCGAGGTTCTGCCCGGCCACGTAGGTACCGTTGGCCGGTACGTTGACTGAGGTCACCGTGGGGGCCACGACATCGATGACGTAGTTGTTGGAATCCGTGGTGCCGGTTCCGCTATTGCCAGCCAGGTCGGTGACCCCGGTGTTGTTCAGGGTGATCAGATTGCTGGCGTCGGCAATACCGACTGTCGGGGTAAAGGTCGCGGTCCAGGTGATGCCGCCGTCGCTGCTGCTGACCGCGCTCAGCGTGCCGTTGGCAATGGTCAGGTCGGCGTTGCTGAAGCCGCTCACGGCTTCAGTGAAGGTGATGGTCACCAGCGAGGTTTCGCCGGCCTTCAACGCCGTATCGGCCACCACGATGCTGGCGGTGGGCCGTACGGTGTCGATCGCGTAGTTGTTGGAGCTGGTGGCACCGCTGCCGGCATTGCCGGACAGGTCCTGGACCCCGCTGTTGTCCAGCTGGATGAGGTTGCTGGTATCGGTGATGCCTGCTGCCGGGGTGAGGGTGGCGGTCCAGGTGATACCGCCATCGCTGCTGCTGACGGCACTCAAGGTGCCGTTGTCGATTGTCAGGTCCGCGTTGGTAAAACCGCTGACCGCCTCACTGAAGGTGATGGTCACCAGCGAAGTCTGGCCCACTCCCAGGGCGCTGTCCGTGACCACGATAGTCGCGGTCGGACGGGCCGTGTCGATGGCGTAGTTGTTCGAGTCGGTGGTGCCGCTGCCGGCGTTGCCGGAGGCGTTGGTCACGCCGCTGTTGTCCAGGCTGATGACGTTGCTGGTGTCGGTGATGCCCGTCGTCGGGGTGAAGGTGGCGGTCCAGGTGACACCGCCGTCGCTGCTGCTCACCGCGCTCAGGGTGCCGTTGGCCACCGTCAGGTCGGAGTTGCTGAAGCCGCTCACGGCTTCGCTGAAAGTGATGGTCACCAGGGTGCTTTCACCCGCCCTCAACGCCGTGTCGGCAATCACGAGGGTAGCCGTCGGTACCACGGTTTCGATGGTGTAGTTGGCTGAGTTGGTGGTCCCGGTACCGCTGTTGCCGGCCAGGTCGGTGATGCCGGTGTTGTTCAGGGTGATGAGGTTGCTCAGGTCGGTGATACCCGCTGTCGGGGTGAAGGTGGCGGTCCAGGTGATACCGCCGTCGCCGCTGCTGACCGCGCTCAAGCTGCCGTTGGCGATGGTCAGGTCAGCGTTGGTGAAGCCGCTCACCGCCTCGGAGAAGGTGATGGTCACCAGCGAGGTTTCGCCAGCCTTGAGGGTCGAGTCGGCCAGGACGATGGTGGCGGTCGGACGCTGGCTGTCGACCGCGTAATTGTTGGAATCGGTGGTGCCGCTGCCGGCATTGCCGGACAGGTCCTGGATCCCGCTGTTGTTCAGCTGAATGATGTTGCTGGTATCGGTGATGCCTGCCGCCGGGGTCAGGGTGGCGGTCCAGGTGATGCCGCCGTCGCTGCTGCTCACCGCACTCAAGGTGCCGTTGGCGACGGTCAGGTCGGCGTTGGTGAAACCGCTCACCGCCTCGCTGAAGGTGATGGTCACCAACGAGGTCTGGCCCACGCCCAGGGCACTGTCGGCGACCACTATGGTCGCGGTCGGACGGACAGTGTCGATGGCGTAGTTGTTGGAGTCGGTGGTGCCGCTGCCAGCGTTGCCGGAGGCATTGGTCACACCGCTGTTATCCAGGGTAATCAGGTTGGTGGTATCGGTGATGCCCGCCGTCGGGGTGAAGGTAGCGGTCCAGGTGATGCCACCGTCGCTGCTGCTCACCGCGCTCAAGGTACCGTTGGCGATCGTCAGGTCGGCATTGCTGAAGCCGGTCACCGCCTCGCTGAAGGTGATGGTCACCAGCGAGGTCTCGCCGACCTTCAAGGCGTTGTCCGCTATCACTATGGTCGCGGTCGGCAGGACGGTGTCGATGCTGTAGTTGTTGGAGTTGGTGGTGCCGCTGCCGGTGTTGCCGGCCAGGTCGGTGACTCCGGTGTTGTTCAGGGTGATCAGGTTGCTGGCGTCACTGATGCCGACGGTCGGGGTGAAGGTGGCGGTCCAGGTGATGCCGCCATCGCTGCTGCTGACCGCGGTCAGGGTACCGTTGGCGATGGTCAGGTCGGCGTTGGTGAAGCCGCTCACCGCCTCGCTGAAGGTAATGGTCACCAGCGAGGTTTCACCGGCACTGAGGGCGCTGTCGGCGACCACGATGGTCGCGGTCGGCCGCACGGTGTCGATGGCGTAGTTGTTGGAGTCGGTGGTGCCGCTGCCAGTGTTGCCGGCCAGATCGGCGATGCCGGTGTTGTCCAGGGTGATCAGGTTGCTGGTGTCGCTGATGCTGGCGCTCGGGGTG
>NZ_SSOJ01000019.1 GCF_029871205.1 Pseudomonas sp. BN417
CGACGAACTCTGGCTGGTGCTGGTGGACGCCTCCGCCTCCACCCGCCGCCACGGTTCACTGTCCCAGGCCAAGGGCCTGCTGGCCGGCCTGTTCGAAAGCGCCTACCGCCAGCGCGCACGCCTTGCCGTACTCCACGCTACCGGACGCCAACCGAAGTGGCTCTGGCAAGGCGGCAAGGCCTCCCCCGCTCTGCACCACTGGCTCGCCGAACTCGGGGCCGGCGGCGGCACCCCGTTGATCGAAGCGCTGCAACAGGCCGGCATTTGGCTGGAACGCCGGCAACGACAGAAACCGGCGGAACAGCAGCGCCTGCTGATCATTACCGATGGGCGATTGAAGGACTGGCCAGCGTTGGAGCCGCTGGGGTGCCCGGCGCTGCTGGTGGATATCGAGGGGGGGCCGGTCAGGCTGGGTAGGGCCAAGAAGCTGGCGGAAGAGCTGGGCGCCGAGTACCGGGGCATCTCCGAGCTGTGAATCGATGGGTATCGCGGAGCTCCACCCATCCTGCGCAGCGGCCCCAAGGATGGGTGGAGTGCAACGATACCCATCTGACAGACCTCATGGGTATCGCTGGGCTCGCCCGTGCTACGACCGCATCAACAACTCCGGCACCGGCTGCCCTTCGACGATGCGTTCCTGCACCAGCCTGGCCACATCCTCGGTAGTGCGTATGCGGTACCACTCCCCTTCCGGATACAGGCTCGCGGTCGGGCCGTCGTCGCAGGGGAACTGGCATTGAGTGCGGGTGATGTGCACGCCGCCTTCGCATTCCAGCTTGCCGGCGGCCTTGAGTTGCTCGCGCAGGCCCTTCCACAGCGGCAGGGCTCCACGGCGGGTGCAGCGGGGGCCGTTGCACAGCAGCAGGCGGCGGGCATGGGGCGGGATGCAGGACCAGGAATGGTGCTCCGGCAGCTGCGTTACACCGACGCACGCCAGATGCAGCTCAGGGCGCCCGACCAGGGCGCAGGCGGCGCTGGCCGGGTCGGCGTCGTACTGGCCGAGCAGGCTGGCGGCGAAGAGCTGCTCGGGCGCCTCCAGCTTGCCCAGTTCGCTGCGCAGCCAGTCGAGGTGCTGGCTGCTGGATTGCGGGTCGAGGTCGATCACCAGCAGCGGGCGTTCGCTTTGCTGCACCCGTTGCCAGAGGCCGTCGTAGCCGGAACTGGTATCCACCAGGTCGGCCAGCGCCGCGTCGCCGCGCAGGGCGACGAGCTGGCGGCGGAAGAGTTCGGCGAAGGAGCCTTCGCCAAGGTCCGGCCCGGCGAACAGTACACGGGCGTAGGGGGTTGTACTCATGGGGATTCCAGGTAGGTCGTGAGGGCCGGCCAGAGGCTCTCGACGGAGGCGAATTCGCGGGCCACGGGCGGCAGCTCGGGGCGTTTCAGGATGAGCACCGGCAGCCCCAGTTCACGGGCCACCTGCAGCTTGGGCTCGGTGGACTGGCTGCCGCTGTTCTTGCTGATCAGCACGTCGCTGCGCAGGCGGGCGAACAGCTCGCGCTCGCCGGAGAGATCGAAGGGGCCGCGCGCGCCTATGACCTCCGCGCGCTCGGTGCCGGGCAGGCTCTGCAGGCAGCGCACCGTCCAGTGCTGGTGTGCGGGGATTTCCTGCAGGTGCTCCAGGGGCTCGCGGCCAAGGGTGAAGAAGGGCCGATGGAAAGGCGCCAGGGCCCCGATGAGTTCGCCCCAGTCGACCACCTCGCGCCAGTCGTCATCGGGACCGGCCTGCCAGCCAGGGCGGCGCAGGGCCCAGCAGGGGACGCCGGCGAGCGCTGCGGCAGCCGCCGCGTTGTGGCTGATCTGCGCGGCATAGGGGTGGGTGGCATCCAGCAGCAGGTCGATGCCTTGCTCGGCGATGAAACGCGCCAGGCCCTCGGCGCCACCGTAGCCGCCGACGCGCACCTGGCAGGCGAGGTCCTCGGGCACCTTGCCGAGTCCGGCCAGGCTGTAGATGTGGTCAGGGCCGAGCCGGCGGGCGATGGCCAGCGCCTCGCTGACACCGCCCAGCAGGAGGATGCGTTTCATCGGTGCTCCAGCGCCTCGCCGACTATGTTGCCCTGGCGGTCGATGGCGAAGACTTCGAGGACCACCTGGGGCGGAACTATCTTGCGTGCGAAGGCCAGGGCGCGCGAGCAGACCGCATCGCCAAGCCGGACGCCAGCCCTGCTTGCCAAGGCCAGGGCCTGCTGGCTGGTGTTGGCTTCGCGCATGGCCTGTTGCAGCTCGGGTGAGGCGCCGATCTCGCCGGCCCAGGCGGCCAGTTGCGGCAAGTCGATGCTGGAATGGCGACTGTGCAGGTCGAGGTGACCGGCGGCGAGCTTGCTGATCTTGCCGAAGCCGCCGCACAGGCTGAGCTTGTCCACCGGCGCCTTGCGCAGGTGCTTGAGCACGGCGCCGACGAAGTCGCCCATCTCGATCAGGGCGGTGTCGTCCAGGTGGTAGCGCTGGCGCATGGCGTCTTCGCTGGCATTGCCGGTGCAGGCGGAGAGATGGGTGAAGCCGTTGGCACGGGCCACGTCTATACCCTGGTGGATGGAGGCGATGTAGGCCGAACAGGAGAACGGCCGGACGATCCCGCTGGTACCGAGGATGGACAGCCCGCCGAGAATGCCCAGGCGCGGGTTCATGGTCTTCAACGCCAGCTCCTCGCCGCCCTGCACGCAGATGGTTACCTCGAAACCGCCGGCATAGCCGCGCTCGGCGGCGAGCTGGGTGAGGTGGCTGGTCATCATCTGTCGCGGCACCGGATTGATCGCCGGCTCCCCGACCGCCAGGGTCAGGCCCGGCTTGGTGACGGTGCCGACGCCGGGACCAGCGTGAAAGCGCACGCCGGGTTCGGCGGCCAGGCGGACCTCGGCGTATATCAGGGCGCCATGGGTTACGTCCGGGTCATCGCCGGCATCCTTCAGGGTGCCGGCCTCGGCGCCGCCCTCGATCAGCCGGCAGAACTCCAGGCGCATCAGCACCTGCTGGCCCTTGGGCAGGGTGATCTCCACTGCGTCCAGCACCGCCCCGCCCAGCAGCAGGCGCGCCGCCGCCAGGCTGGTGGCGGTGGCGCAGCTGCCGGTGGTGTAGCCGCTGCGCAGGGGCGCGGGTTGTTCGGGGGTTTCGTCACGCATGTTCAGCAGCGCTCGGACAAGTTCCCTCGCCCCCTTGGAGGAGAGGGTTAGGGAGAGGGGGTAATCTTCGCTCGGTGGCGGGCATCGGCCCCTCTCCCCCAGCCCCTCTCCCTGAAGGGCGAGGGGAGAAAAGCAGCGCCGGAGTCATGGCTTCACCACCTCCAGCAGGGTAATCGGCAGCGCCGAGCGCCAGGTGTCGAAGCCGCCCAGCGGCTGCGCCTGGGCGATGGCGATGCGGGTGAGTTCACCGTCGTGAGCCTCGCGGAAGGCCACCAGCGTGGCTTCGCTCTGCAGGGTCACGGCATTGGCCACCAGCCGGCCGCCAGGCTTGAGCTGGCGCCAGCAACTGTCCAGCACGCCAGGCTCGGTGACGCCGCCGCCGATGAAGATGGCATCCGGTGCGGGCAGGCCTTCCAGCGCCGCCGGGGCCTGGCCAGCCACCAGTTGCAGGGCGGGCACGCCGAGGGCATCGCGGTTGTGCTGGATATGCCCCTGGCGACCTTCATTGGCCTCGATGGCGATGGCGCGGCAGCGGGGGTGCGCACGCATCCACTCGATGCCAATGGAGCCGCACCCTGCGCCCACGTCCCAGAGCAGCTCGCCCGGCCGTGGCGCCAGTCGCGCCAGGGTGATGGCGCGCACGTCGCGCTTGGTCAGCTGGCCATCGTGGCGGAAAGCGTCGTCGGGCAGGCCGCTGGTCAGCGGCAGCGCCCGGGCGCCTTCGCCGGTCCGGCATTCGATGGCCACCAGGTTGAGGTCGGCTGCGTCAGCCAGGGACCAGTCACTTGCGATGCCGTCGATGCGCCGTTCGCGTTCGCCGCCCAGGTGCTCCAGCACGGTCAGGCGGCTGGGGCCGAAACCGCGCTCGGCCAGCAGCGCGGCGATGGCCGCCGGGCTGCCGCCGTCGTTGCTCAGCACCAGCAGGCGCGCGTCGGCATGCAGATGGGCATTGAGCGCCGCCAGGGGCCGGGCCACCAGCGACAACAGGGTCACCTCCTGCAGCGGCCAGCCCAGACGGGCGGCGGCCAGGGAACAGGACGACGGTGCCGGGATCACGCACATTTCCTCGCTCGCGACCTGACGGGCCAGGCTGGCGCCGACGCCGAACAGCATGGGGTCGCCGCTGGCCAGCACGCAGACCGGCGTACCACGCTTCTCCAGTACCGGCGCCAGGGAAAAGGGGCTGGGCCAGGGCGTGCGGCGGGCGCGGATGCAGTGGGGCAGCAGGTCGAGCTGGCGCGGGCCGCCGACCACTTCGACGGCGCCGAGCAAGGCATGGCGCGCGGCCTTGCCCAGGCCGGCGTAGCCGTCTTCGCCTATTCCCACCACCGTCAGCCAGGGCTGCATTGCACCGTCCTCATTTCCGAAAACGCCAGGGCCATTCGGCTTCCGACAGGCAGCCTTTTCATAGGTCCGGGCAAAGCGGGCATAATAGCGCCCTTCATCGGTCGCTGGCGCTCACCTGACAAGCTCCAGCCTAAGAGGGAACACGGTCGAGCCGTGGCTGCCCCCGCAACTGTAAGCAGCGAGTCCATGCAATCGAGGCCACTGATGCAAATCGGGAAGGCCGCAGAGGATGACGACCTGCCAGCCAGGAGACCTGCCGATGGGACCAGTCGCGTGTGTACGCATCGAGCGGGGTGTATCGGTGCAACGTTCTCCCTGACGCAGGGAAACCGGGTCGCCGCGACGCCAACCATGGTGACCAGTTGAAGCACGCCCAGCCCACAGTCATGTCCGTTCGCCCCTCGGCCTGCCCCGGGCTGCTGCGCATCGTCCAGGCGAAGGACGGCGGCATCTGCCGCATCAAACTGCCCTGCGGCCGCCTGAGTGCGGCACAGGCCCGTGCCGTGGCGGCTGCCGCCAGCGCCCATGCCAGCGGCCTGATCGAGGCCACCAACCGTTCCAACCTGCAGATTCGCGGCGTTCGCGCCGGCGCCGAGCAGGCGTTGATCGAGGCCCTGCTGGCCGCTGGCCTGGGCGCGGACACGCCTGGCGCCGACGATGTGCGCAACCTGATGGTCAGCCCCCTCGCCGGGCTCGACACATCCGCCCCTGTGGATACCTCGCCGCTGGCCGACCAGTTGCTCGCCCTGCTGCAGGGCAAGCCGAAGTTCCATGCCCTGTCGCCCAAGTTCGCTCTGCTGCTGGACGGCGGCGAAGCCATGGCGATGCTGGAACACCCCCACGATATCTGGCTGGCGGCCATGGGCCGGGGCGAGGACGCCCTGTTCGCCTTCGGCCTCGCCGGCTGCCCGCCGCAATCGATCGGCGATGCGCCCGCCCTGGCCGCCGTGCGTCGCGCCCAGGTGCCGGCGCTGGTGGAAGCCCTGCTGGACCTCTTCCTCGAACTGGCGACACCGGAGCAGACGCGCATGCGCCACCTGCTCGCCGGGCATCCGGAAGGCGACCTGCTGCTGCGCCTGCAGCAACGCCTCGACCGGCCCCTGTTGCCCGCTGGCGACTGGCGCCGCCCTGCCCCGCAGGCCTTTGCCCACCTGGGCATCAACGGCCAGCGCCATGTCGGCGGCGCACCTGCCCTGGGCCGCCTGGATTCGGCACAGCTCACCGCCCTGGCCGAACTGGCGGATGCCCAGGGCGATGGCAGCCTGCGCCTGACGCCCTGGCAATCCGTGCTGCTGCCGAACTCCCGGAATCCCGACGCCTGCCTTCGCGCCATCCGGAACCTTGGCCTGACCACCGACGCCCGCGAGCCGCTGGCGCGGCTGATCGCCTGCACCGGCTCGGCCGGCTGCGCCAAGGGCCTGGCCGACACCAAGGCCGATGCCCTGGCACTGGCCCCATTGCTGCCAGCCGGAGCGGTGGCGCACCTCAGCGGCTGCCCGCGCTCTTGCGCCGCCGCCCATGTGGCGCCGCTGACCCTGCTGGCCGCGGGCCCAGGCCGCTACGACCTCTACCAGCGCGGTGGCGCCGGCTTCGGCCGGCTGCTGGCGCGCGACCTCAGCATCCAAGAGGCCGGCGAATGGCTGGCCGCCTCTCCTGACACCTGGAGTTCCCCCAAATGATCGAGTACATCCGCGATGGTCAGGAGATCTATCGCAACTCCTTTTCCATCATCCGCGCCGAGGCCAACCTCGCCGGCATTCCCGCCGACCTGGAAAAGCTCGCGGTGCGGGTGATCCACGCCTGCGGCATGGTCGACGTGGTCGACGAGCTGCGCTTCTCCCCCGGTGCCGGCTTCGCCGGCCGGGCCGCCCTGGCCGCCGGTGCGCCGATCCTCTGCGACGCGCGCATGGTGGCCGAGGGCATCACCCGCGCACGCCTGCCGGCGAACAACCGGGTCGTCTGCACCCTGAATGACCCCAGCGTCCCGGAGCTGGCCCGCGAACTCGGCAACACCCGCTCGGCGGTCGCCCTGGAGCATTGGCGCGAACACCTGGAAGGCAGCGTGGTGGTGATCGGCAACGCCCCTACCGCGCTCTTCTACCTGCTGGAAATGCTCGATGCGGGCGCGCCGAAGCCGGCGCTGATCCTCGGCTTCCCGGTGGGTTTCGTCGGCGCGGCGGAATCCAAGGAAATGCTCGCCGCCGACAGCCGCGGCGTGCCCTACGTGATAGTGCGCGGCCGTCGCGGCGGCAGCGCCATGGCGGCGGCGGCGGTCAATGCCCTCGCCACGGAGGTGGAATGATGAGTTCCGGCAAAGGACGGCTGATTGGCCTGGGCGTCGGCCCCGGCGACCCGGAACTGATCACGGTCAAGGCCCTGCGCCTGCTGCAAGCGTCGCCCGTGGTCGGCTACTTCGTGGCCAAGGCGAAGGCCAGCCAGGGTCAGGGCGGCAACGCCTTCGGCATCATCGAGCAGCACTTGGCGGAGACCCAGCAACGCATGCCGCTGGTCTACCCGGTGACCACCGAGAAACTGGAACCGCCACTGTCCTACGAGACCGTGATCAGCGACTTCTACGACACCGCCGCCGAGCAGGTGGCCCGGCACCTGGAAGCCGGCCGCGACGTGGCGGTGATCTGCGAAGGCGACCCCTTCTTCTACGGCTCCTACATGTACCTGCACGACCGCCTTTCCAGCCGCTACGAGGTGGAAGTGGTGCCGGGCGTCTGCTCCATGCTGGGCAGCGCGGCGGTGCTCGGCGTACCGCTGGTGTACCGCAACCAGAGCCTCTCGGTGCTCTCCGGCGTGCTGCCCGAGGATGAGCTGAAGGACCGCCTGCGCGACGCCGAAGCCGCTGTAGTGATGAAGCTCGGCCGCAATTTCGACAAGGTGCGCCGGGTGCTTCAGGAGCTCGGTATCGCCGGCCGCGCGCACTATGTGGAGCGCGCCACCATGGCCAACCAGCGCATCGTGCCGCTGGACGAGGTGGACCCCATGGCCTCGCCCTATTTCTCGATGATCGTCATCCCAGGCGAGAAGTGGAGGGGTTGATGCTGCGCGAGATGCCCCTGTTCGTAGGGTGCGCCACGCGCACCAATGGCTCCCGGTGCGCACGGCGCACCCTACCTGTGGAACTCGACCATGCATAACCCACCGGCCATCGTCCTGCTCGGCAATGGCGGCCTGGCCACGGCCCGGCGCATCCAGGCGCTTTATCCACAGGCGCGCATCCTCGGCCTGGAGCAACGGGTGGAAGGCGCCGACCAGAGCTACGCCGAATTCGGCGAGACCTTGCGCAGTCTCTACCGCAGCGATACCCCGATCATCGCCCTGTGCGCCGCTGGCATCGTCATCCGCACCCTGGCGCCGCTGCTGGCGAGCAAGGGCGCGGAGCCGCCGGTGCTGGCCCTGGCCGAAGACGGCAGCGCGGTGGTGCCGCTGCTCGGTGGCCTGGGCGGGGTCAACCGCATGGCGCGGGAGATCGCCGCCGCCCTGGACGTGGCGCCGGCCATCACCACCAGCGGCGAACTGCGTTTCGGCACCTGCCTGCTGGACCCGCCGGCGGGCTACGCCCTGGCCGATATCGAACAGGGCAAGCGCTTCGTCTCCGACCTGCTGGGCGGTGAGACGGTGCGCGTGCAAGGCGACGCACCCTGGCTGGAGGCGGCACGCCTGCCGCTGGCCGACGAGGCGCAGCGGATTATCCACATCACCGCGCAAGAGCGCCCGGCGCAGCGCCACGAGTTGCTGATCCATCCCCGCGTGGCCGTGGCGCGGATCGATGGCACCGCCAGCTGCGACTCAGTGCGTCAGGCGCTGTCCAGCGCCGGCCTGGCGCCGCTGTCCCTGGCCTGCCTGCTGGCGGATCGCGAACGCATGACCGATGCCGGACTCCGCGACGTGGCCACGGAACTGGACGTGCCGCTGCGCTTCATCACCGACGACAACACCCTGCCGCCCCTGCACCAGCAACTGGACGGCATTCGCCTCTACCTCGCCGCCGCGCCGCTTGAACCGGCCCGCATCGGCCAACCGCGCGGCCGCCTGACGGTGGTCGGCCTCGGCCCCGGCGCCGCCGAGTTCATGGTGCCGGCCGCGCGCCAGGCGCTGGACGAGGCCGAGGACCTGCTGGGTTACGAAACCTATATCCGCATGGCCGGCCCGCTGCGCCCCGACCAGGTGGCGCACTGCACCGACAACCGCGAGGAACTGCAACGCGCACGCCACGCCTTCGAACTGGCGGCCAGCGGCCGCCGCGTGGTGGTGGTGTCCTCCGGCGACCCCGGCGTGTTCGCCATGGCCGCCGCCGTGCTGGAAGCCCTGGACGAATCCCGTGACGCGGACTGGCTGCGGGTGGAGCTGCAGGTATTCCCCGGCGTGTCCGCCGCCCTCGCCACCGCTGCCAAGGCCGGCGCACCGCTGGGCCATGACTTCTGCCTGCTGTCGCTGTCGGACAACCTCAAGCCCTGGGACGTGATCGAGCAGCGCCTCGACCACGCTGCCGCCGCCGACCTGGCCATGGCCTTCTACAACCCCATATCCCGGGCACGCCCCTGGCAACTGGGTCGCGCCCTGGAAATCGTCGCCCGCCATCGCACGCCGGAAACGGTGGTGGTGCTGGGGCGCGACATCGGCCGTCCGGCGGAGAAGCTGACCCTCACCAGCCTGGGCGACCTGACCCCGGAGCAGGTCGACATGCGCACCCTGGTGATCATCGGCTCGTCCCTGACCCGCCGCGTGCCCAGGGGCAATGGCGAGGACTGGGTGTACACGCCGCGCTGGTATCGCTGAACTCGACCTACACGGCCAGTTGCCGCCGGTAGGCTTCAGCCCACCGGCGAACCCCACCGCGTGCGGAAAAATTCCGACGTTTGTATCGGAGACGACACACGACCGAGGTTGCAAAAGCCCCGGCGCATCATGAAAATGCGACTAATTTTCATTTGTTATCGCATCTCGCGGTGGCCCTCATGTCGTCTCCCCACCTCACCGTCCAGGCGCTGTACAGCGAGCATCACGGCTGGCTGAAGAACTGGCTGCGCAGCAAGCTGGGCAATGCCGCCGATGCCGCCGACCTGGCCCAGGACACCTTCCTGCGCCTGCTCGGCAGAAGCGACAGCCTCGACTTGCGCACCCCGCGCGCCTTCCTGCGCACCGTGGCCCGCGGCCTGGTGATCGACCACTGGCGCCGCGAGGAACTGGAACGCGCCTACCTCGAAGCCCTGGCCCTGCTGCCCGAGGCCGAAGCGCCCTCGCCCGAGTCCCGTGAGTTGATCCTTGAACTGCTGGAACGCATCGCGCTGATGCTCGACCGCCTCAAGCCCAAGGCGCGCACCGCCTTCCTGCTGGCCCAGTGCGAAGGCCTGACCCACAAGGAAGTCGCCGCGCAGATGGGCATTTCCCTGCGTTCGGTGGAGCGCTATGTGGCTGACGCCCTCTACCAGTGCTACCTGCTGCGGTTCGACGAATGAGCGCCCCGGGCAAAGCCGCAGCTCCCGACGAGCAGGTGGTGCGCCAGGCCATCCACTGGATGGTGCGCCTGCGCGGTAACGGCGATGCCGAGCTGCAAGGAGCCTGCGAGCACTGGCGCGGACTCAGCGCCGACCACGAACTGGCCTGGCAACGGGTGCAGCAACTCGAGCGTGAATTGGGGGTGGGCCTGAAAGCCATGCCCGGCGCCAGCGCGGTTCTGGACAATGCCCGCGCGAAGCTGCGTCGGCGGCAGGCGCTGAAGCTGCTGTCCGGCGCCGCCGTGACGGGTACTGCGCTCTGGCTGACCCGCGACATCACGCCCTGGGAGCGCCTGACCGCCAACCTGGCCACCGCCACTGGCGAGTGCCGCAGCCTGGACCTGGCCGACGGCACCCGCCTGCAAGTGAACACCGACTCGGCGGTGGATATCCGCTTCGGTGCGCAGCAGCGGCTGCTCGACCTGCGGCGCGGGGAAATCCTGGTCAGCGGCCCGGCCCAGGGCCTGCCCCTGCGTGTGCGCACCGACCACGGCCTGCTGGAGGCCCGGGCCTCGCGCTTCGTGCTGCGCCAGGGCAAGGGCGCCTCGCGTGTCAGCGTGCTGCAGGGCAGCGTGGCGCTGAGCCCGGCAAGCGGCCTGTCTCGACAGATGGCCGAGGCCGGGCAGAGCTTCGACCTGTCCCGCACGGGCATCCTGGCGGTGCCTCAGTTGGATATGGAAGCCGGCGCCTGGGCCGAGGGCCTGATCGTCACCCGCGACATGCGCCTGGCGGACTTCCTCGCCGAAGTCTCGCGCTATCGCAACGGCCGCCTGGCCTGCGCCGAAAGCATCCGGGACCTGCGCCTGTCCGGGGTGTTCCGCCTCGACGATACCGACAAGCTGCTGGCCCTGCTGCCGCGCACCCTGCCCGTGCAGTTGAACTACCGCACGCGCTGGTGGGTGACGGTGGAGGCCAGGGCCTGACAACCCGGCAGGGCCTCGCTCTTCCTGTGGGGGCGAATTCATTCGCTATGCAGGCCGCAGGCCTGCCTTTGGGATTGCCCAAGGGGCAGCTGCGCTGCCCTCAGCGAATAAATTCGCCCCCACAAATCTGATGCCTCAACAGGCATTCCACCGATCTTCAAGATTTTTTGGCGGTTTTTTCCACCCGCCCCGGCAAGGGAATGAATCCCATTAACCTTTGCCGATCCCCACGGATGCATCCATGACCGCACCACGCGCTTCCCGCCTCGCCTTCGCCATTCGTGGCGCCCTGCTCTGTGCCGGCCTCGCCGCCCCGGTGCTGCCCGCCGGCGCCATCGCCGCAGAAGCGGCCGCTGTCGCCAGCCGTAGCTACGCCATTCCCGCCGGGGCCCTGGATGAGGCGCTGAACCGCTTCGCCCGCGAAGCCGGCATCAACCTATCCGCCACCCCGGCGCAGACCCGTGGCCTCAGCACCCAGGGCCTGAACGGCAGCTGGTCGGTGGAAGCCGGCCTGGCCCAGCTTCTCGGCGGCACCTCGCTGCAAGCGGAGAACCTCGGCGGCGGCAGCTTCGTGCTGCGCGAAGTACCGGCCGGCAGCGCGCTGGAAGTGCCGACGACCCAGGTGTTCGCCCTGGGCAACGCGCTGGGCAGCGAGGACGGCTACCTGGCCACCCACAGCCAGATCGCCACCAAGACCAGCAAGTCGCTGATGGAAACTTCCCAGAGCGTCTCGGTGATCACCCGCGAGCAGATCGACGACCAGGGCTCGAAGACCGTGCAGCAGTCCATGCGCTACACCCCCGGCATCTTCACCGGCCAGGTGGGCGCCTCGAACCGCTACGACTACGTGGTGATGCGCGGCTTCGCCGACAACAGCGTGGACAACATCTACCTCGACGGCCTGAAGACCATGGGGGACAGCGGCACCTTCAGCTCGATGCAGATCGATCCCTACTTCCTCGAGCGCATCGACGTGCTCAAGGGCCCCTCCTCGGTGCTCTACGGCCGCAGCCTGCCGGGCGGCCTGGTGGCGCTGACCAGCAAGAAGCCGCTGTACGAGGACTACCACCAGTTCCAGGCCATGGTGGGCAACATGAACCAGAAAGGCGTCGGCTTCGATTTCAGCGGCCCGCTGGATGACGAGAAGCGCATCGCCTACCGCCTGGTGGGCCTCGGCAAGGGCGGCGACACCCAGTTCGATCACACCAAGGACGAGCGCTACGCCATCGCCCCGACCCTGGCCATCGATTTCAGCGAAGACACCACCCTGACCCTCCAGGGCTATCTGCAGCACGACCCTAACGGCGGCTATCACAGTGGCGTGCCGGCCGATGGCAGCCTGCTCCAGCACAACGGCCGGCGCATCGATCGCGAGTTCTTCGACGGCGAACCCGGGCTGGACGATTTCGACCGCACCCAGCGCATGTTCGGCTATCAGCTGGAACACCGCTTCAACGAGGTCTGGACCGCGCGGCAGAACGTCCGCTACCTCTCCGCCGACGTCGACCTGTCCCAGGTCTACGGCTACGGCTGGACCGCGCCGGACAGCAATGAGCTGAACCGCTACTTCACCGGCGCCCGCGAGGAGCTGGAGGCCTACATCATCGACAACATGGTGCAGGCCGAATTCGACTGGGGCAGCGCGCGCCACACCCTGCTCACCGGCCTCGACTACCAGCGCCGCAAGACCCATGTGGACTGGACCTCGGGCGTCTCCACGCCGCTTGACGCCTTCGACCCGGTGTACGTCAACGAGACCCTGACCTTCCTCAGCGAAGACAACCACACCCGCCGCCTGGAGCAGACCGGCCTGTACATGCAGGACCTGATCGACCTCAACCGCTGGCGCTTCTCCCTTGGCGTGCGCCAGGACTGGGTGGACGTCTCCGACGAGAACCGCACCACCAACACCAAGAGCGACGAGCAGTGGAGCAAGTTCACCGGCCGCGCCGGCGTGCTCTACCTGTTCGACAACGGCATCGCGCCCTACATCAGCTATTCCGAGTCGTTCAACCCGAACGCTTACTCGGATGCCGCCGGCAAGGCCCTGGAACCCACCGAGGGCAAGCAGTGGGAAGCCGGCCTGAAGTTCCAGCCGCAAGACAGCAACAGCATGTACACCGCCTCGGTGTTCCACATCACCCAGCAGAACGTCGCCTCCAAGCTGCCCCAGGACAACTTCTTCACCTCGGTGGGCGAGGTGCGCTCCCAGGGCATCGAGCTGGAAGCCCACACCCAGGTCAGCGAGAACCTCAAGGTGCTGGCCAGCTACACCTACACCGACATCACCTACGCCAAGTCGCTGGACGGCAACCAGGGCAATACCCCGAACCAGGCGCCCGAGCACATGGCCTCCATCTGGGGTGACTACAGCTTCAACGCCGGCGCCCTCGACGGCCTGCACACCGGCCTCGGCGTGCGCTACGTCGGCAAGACCTGGGCGGACAAGGAGAACACCCTGCACGTGCCCTCCTACACCCTGGTCGACGCCCTCATCGGCTACGACCTCGGCAAGCTGGGTATGCCAGGCCTTGACCTCAGCCTGAACGCCAATAACCTGTTGGACGAGGACTACGTGGCGTCCTGCTATAGCCTGGACTTCTGCTACTTCGGCGAGAAGCGCAACGTGACGGCGACGCTCAGCTATCAGTTCTGACGCCCACGCAATATGAGGTGCGCACAGCGCACCCTACCGGGCACGATCTCCGCGTAGGGTGCGCCGTGCGCACCAGATTTCCCGCCCGCAAAAAAACGGCGCACTCGTGGTGCGCCGTCACTGCGAAGCTGCAGTTCAATTCGTGGGGAGTAACCGGAGCCTCGCTTGTGGCAGGGGCTCCGCATAGGGGGCCGCGCAAGGCAGCCACCACTATCGGGTTGGGCGGTTCAGAGCACCGGGGTCAGTACCTCGCCCTTGTCGAGAAAGGCCCGCAGGTTGGCGAACACCAGTTCCTCCATCTGCAGGCGGGTATCAATGGTGCCACTGCCGATATGCGGCGCCAGTACCACATTGTCCAGGCCATATAGCGCCTCCGGCACCCGCGGCTCGGCCTCGAACACATCCAGGCCGGCACCGCCCAGGCGGCCCTCAGTGAGTGCCGCGACCAGGGCCTGTTCATCCACCACCGAGCCACGCGAGACGTTGATCAGGATGCCCTCCGGCCCCAGGGCGTCGAGCACCGCCGCCGAGATCAGGTGATGGGTGGCGCCTCCGCCGGGGCAGGTCAGCACCAGGAAGTCGGCCCAGCGCGCCAGCGCCAACAGGTCCGGCTCGAAACCATAAGGCGAATCAGCAACTGCGCGGCGGTTGTGGTAGCGCACCGGCATGTCGAAGCCGCCGGCGCGCCGCGCCACGTCCTTGCCGATGCGGCCGAGGCCGACTATCCCAAGGCGCTTGCCGCTGACCTTGCGCGCCAGCGGGAAGTGACCGGCAGACCAGAGGCCGGCGCGGACGAAGCGGTCCGCCGCACTGATGCGCCGCGCGCAGTCGATCAGCAGGCCCATGGCCAGGTCGGCGACGCAGTCGTTGAGCACGTCCGGGGTGTAGCTCACCTGGATGCCGCGCTGGCGCGCCGGTTCCACCGCGATGGCGTCATAGCCGACGCCAAAGCTGCAGATGGCGCGGACATTGGGCAGGCGCTCGAGCATGGCGGCGGAGCAGCCGAAACGTGCGGAGGTGACTACCACCTCGAACGCCCCGCCGTGCTCATCGAGGAAGGCCAGGGCATCGCCCTGCTTCCACAGTTGCTGCGCGTCGTACTCGCAGGCCAGGCGCTGGTTGAAGCGCTCGGTCAACGGGCCGACATGAAGAATCCTGGGTTCCATCCGGCGTCTCCAGTTCGCTACGGGTAACTCAAGTTACCGGAGCGGGGTTGAACAGGGTCAGGTCGTTGTGCAGCCGGTGCACTTCGGCCCAGGTGTGTTTCCTGCCGCTGGCGACATCCAGGTAGTAGTGGAACAGCTCCCAGCCGAGTTCTTCCAGGGTCACCCGGCCGGTGGTGATGCGCCCGGCATCGACGTCGATCAGGTCGGGCCAGCGCTCGGCCAGTTGGGTGCGGGTGGAGACCTTGACCACCGGCACCATGGCCAGCCCGTAGGGCGTGCCGCGGCCGGTGGTGAAGACGTGCAGGTTCATCCCCGCCGCCAGCTGCAGGGTGCCGCAGATGAAGTCGCTGGCCGGGGTGGCGCAGTACTGCAGGCCCTTGCCGCGCACCCGTTCGCCAGGGGCGACCACGCCTGCGATGGCACTGTTGCCGGACTTGGCGATGGAGCCCATGGCCTTCTCGACGATGTTGTTCAGCCCACCCTTCTTGTTGCCGGGCGTGGTGTTGGCACTGCGGTCGGCCATGCCCCGGGCGAGGTAGCGGTCGTACCAGTCCATTTCCCGCACCAGCGCCCGGGCCACCTCTGGCGTCGCCGCGCGTGGGGTGAGCAGGTGGATGCCGTCGCGCACCTCGGTGTTCTCCGAGAACATCACGGTGGCACCGGCGCGCACCAGCAGGTCGGCGGCCACACCCAGGGCCGGGTTGGCGGTGACCCCGGAGAAGGCATCGCTGCCGCCGCACTGCATGCCCAGCACCAGCTCCGAGGCCGGGCAGGTTTCCCGGCGGCGCTGGTCGAGGACCTTCAGGCGGTCCTCGATCATGCCCATGATCTGCTCGACCATGCCGGCGAAGCCGCTGGCCGAGTCCTGCAGGCGGAACAACCAGGCTTCCTCGTCCTGGCCGGCGGTGAGGGCGTCGCCGGGCATCAGCTGCTCGGCCTGCAACTTCTCGCAGCCCAGGCCAATGACCAGCGCCTGGCCGCCGAGGTTGGGGTTGCGTGCGATGTTGTGCAGGGTGCGGATCGGGATCACCGCGTCTGGCGCATTGATGGCCACGCCGCAGCCGTAGCTGTGGGTCAGGGCGATCACGTCGTCGACATTGGGATACTTCGGCAGGACTTCCTCGCGCACACGGTCGACGCAGTGGTCGAGCACACCGGTGACGCACTGCACCGTGGTCGTCACGCCGAGGATATTGCGGGTGCCGACGCTACCGTCCGGGTTGCGGAAGCCTTCGAAGGTGTAGCCTTCCAGCGGCGCCATGGGCGGCGGCACGGCGGTGGCCATGGGCAGCTGGTCCAGCCCCGGCGCCTCGGGAATGCTCAGCAGCTCCTCGCGCACCCAGCTGCCACGGGGAATGGCTCGCAGGGCATGGCCGATGACAGTGCCATAGCGCAGGACAGCGCCGCCTGCGGGAATGTCCACCAGGGTGACCTTGTGGCTCTGGGGAATGGCTTCAGGGGTGACCAGGCCATCGGGGAACTGGCCGCCTTCGGCCACGCCCTGCTCGTTGACGACGATGGCGACATTGTCGTCCGGGTGCAGGCGCACATGGCGCGGGGAGTCCTGGTGTTGGATCAACTGCATGGCTGACTCCGTTGTTGTTCTGTTGTCTGTACTTCAGACCTGGGTAGGGTGGATCACGCTTCACCGATCCACCATCGGAGGTGGCATCGGCGGCGATGGTGGATATGAAAAGCCATATCCACCCTACATCTGTGGGAGCGAATTTATTCGCGATTGAAATCGCTCCCACCCCCCGACTAACGCACCAGGCACGGCCGCTTGTTGTTGAAGGTCCAGTTCGGCACCAGGTACTGCATGGCGATGGCGTCGTCGCGCGCGCCCAGGCCCTTGGCCTTGTACAGTGCGTGGGCACGGGCCAGCTCGTCCATGTCCAGTTCGACGCCCAGGCCTGGCTTCTCCGGCACCTTGACCTTGCCGCCGACGATGCGCAGCGGCTCCTTCGTCAGGCGCTGGCCGTCCTGCCAGATCCAGTGGGTGTCGATAGCGGTGATCTTGCCTGGCGCCGCCGCTGCGACGTGGGTGAACATGGCCAGGGAAATGTCGAAGTGGTTGTTGGAGTGCGAGCCCCAGGTCAGGCCCCAGTCATTGCACATCTGCGCGACGCGCACCGAACCCTGCATGGTCCAGAAGTGCGGGTCGGCCAGGGGGATATCCACAGACTGCAGGGAGATGGCGTGGCCCATCTGCCGCCAGTCGGTGGCGATCATGTTGGTGGCGGTGGGCAGGCCGGTGGCGCGGCGGAACTCGGCCATCACCTCGCGGCCGGAGTAGCCGTTCTCGGCGCCGCAGGGGTCCTCGGCGTAGGCCAGCACATGGTGCTGGTCGCGGCACAGGGCGATGGCCTCCTTGAGGGACCAGGCGCCGTTGGGGTCGAGGGTGATGCGCGCCTCGGGAAAGCGTTCGGCCAGGGCGGTCACCGCTTCGATCTCTTCCTCGCCGCGCAGCACGCCGCCCTTGAGCTTGAAGTCATTGAAGCCGTAGCGCGCGTGGGCGGCCTCGGCCAGGCGCACGACGGTTTCCGGGGTCAGCGCCTCCTCGTTGCGCAGGCGGAACCAGGCGTCGTCGGCCTCGGCTTCGCTGCGGTAGTCGAGGTCGGTCTTGTTGCGGTCGCCGACGTAGAACAGGTAGCCGAGCATCTCCACTTCGTCGCGCTGCTGGCCTTCACCGAGCAACGCCGCCACCGGCACGCCGAGGTGCTGGCCGAGCAGGTCGAGCAGGGCCGCCTCCAGCGCGGTGACGGCGTGGATGGCGATGCGCAGATCGAAGGTCTGCAGGCCGCGGCCGCCGGAATCGCGGTCGGCGAAGGCCTGGCGCACCTGGTTGAGCAGGCGCTGGTAGTGGCCGATGGACTGGCCCACCAGCAGCGCGCGGGCATCTTCCAGGGTCTGGCGGATGGCTTCGCCACCGGGCACTTCGCCGACTCCGACGTTGCCGGCGTTGTCTTTCAGGATCACCACGTTGCGGGTGAAGTACGGGCCGTGGGCGCCGCTGAGGTTGAGCAGCATGCTGTCCTGGCCGGCCACCGGTACCACGGTGAGTTCGGTGATGCGCGGGGTGCCGCTGGGCAGGTGTTGTTGAGTCATCTTGCAGTCCTTCTTCTCATTAACGGGCCGGGCTGGCGGCGGGCGCTTCGCCGGCTGCCTTGGCTTCAGGTTCGGGCTTTACGCCCTTGAGCTCTACACGTTTGATTTCGCCGACGATGAACAGGTAGCTGAAGGCGGCGAGGAAGGCGTTGATCCCCACGAACACCAGGGCCCACTTGAAGGAGCCGGTGCTGGCGATGATGTAGCCGATGACGATCGGGGTGGTGATGGACGACAGGTTGCCGCAGGTGTTGAAGATGCCACCGGCGAGGCCGGCGATCTGCCTGGGCGCGGTATCCGACATCACCGCCCAGCCGAGGGCGCCGATGCCCTTGCCGAAAAACGCCAGGGCCATGAAGCCCACCACCATCCAGTCGGCATCCACGTAGTTGCACAGGATCATGGTCATCGACAGCAGCATGCCGCAGACGATCGGGGTCTTGCGCGCCACGCTGAGGGAATGGCCGCGACGCAACAGCCAGTCGGACAGCACGCCGCCGAGCACACCGCCGATGAAGCCGCAGATGGCCGGCAGGGAGGCGATGATGCCCGCCTTGAGGATGGTCATGCCACGCTCCTGCACCAGGTACACCGGGAACCAGGTGAGGAAGAAGTAGGTAAGCGCGTTGATGCAGAACTGGCCCAGGTAGATGCCGGCCATCATGCGGTTGCTCACCAGTTGCTTGATGTGCTCCCACTTCGGCCCGTTGCCCGGCAGACGACGGTTCTGGTCCATGTCCACCAGGGCGCCGTTACTGGCCAGATGGTCGAACTCGGCCTGGTTGATCAGCGGGTGTTCCTTGGGGTTGTAGATGAACTTCAGCCAGACCCCGGAGAACAGGATGCCGATGGTGCCCATGACGATGAACACATGCTCCCAACCCAGGCTATGGACGATCCAGCCCATCAGCGGGGCGAAGATCACGGTGGCGAAGTACTGGGCAGAGTTGAAGATCGCCGAAGCAGTGCCGCGCTCGGCGGTGGGGAACCAGGCGGCGACGATGCGCGCATTGCCCGGGAAGGATGGCGCTTCGGCGAAGCCCACCAGGAAACGCAGCATGAACAGGGTCGCCACCGACCAGGCAATCGGCACCATGTCGACGAAGCCCTGCAGCAGGGTGAACACCGACCAGGTGAAGATGCTGAAGGCGTAGACGCGCTTGGAGCCGAAGCGATCCAGCAGCCAGCCGCCCGGAATCTGGCCGAGCACGTAGGCCCAGCCGAAGGCGGAGAAGATGTAGCCGAGCATGACGGCGTCGATGCCGAGCTCCTTCTGAATGGCGGAGCCGGCGATGGAAATGGTGGCGCGGTCTGCATAGTTGATCGTGGTCACCAGGAACAGCATGAGCAGGATCAGGTAACGCACACGGGTTTGCTTCAGTACTTCGCCCATGATTCTTCTCTCTGAATTGTTCTTGTCGAAGAGTTCGCGCGGCGGGCCGCGCGTGTCGTGTTGCATGCCGCAGGCAGCGGACCGGCTTCAGAACCTCGGCTTGGTGATCTTCCAGGCCGGGTCGTACTTGCGCATCTGCCGTGCGTCGTCGCGACTTCGGATATCGATGGACAAGAACTGCTCATGAAGTTTGGCCAGCTGATCCTGGTCCAGTTCCACACCCAGGCCCGGCGCGCGGGTGATGCTGACGCAGCCATTGCGGATCGGCAGCTTGCCGCCCTTGATGACTTCCTCGTCTTCCTCCTGCCAGGGGTAGTGGGTATCGCAGGCGTAAGAGAGGTTGGGCACGGCGGCGGCCACGTGGGTCATGGCCATCAGGCTGATGCCGAGGTGGGAATTGGAGTGCATGGAGACGCCCAGGCCGAAGGTGTCGCACATCCGCGCCAGTACCTGGGTGTCGCGCAGGCCACCCCAGTAATGGTGGTCGGCGAGGACGATCTGCACGCTGTTCAGCGCGACGCTGCGGCGGAATTCGTCGAAGTCGGTGACCACCATGTTGGTGGCCAGCGGCATCCCGGTGCGCTTGTGCAGTTCGGCCATGCCTTCCAGGCCGGGGGTGGGGTCTTCGTAGTACTGCAGGTCGTCACCCAGCAATTCGGCCATGCGCAAGGCGGTGTCCAGCGACCAGTTGCCGTTGGGGTCGATGCGCAGCGGATGGTTCGGGAACGCCTTCTTCAGCGCCTTGATGCAGGCTACTTCATGCTCCGGCGCCAGGGCGCCGGCTTTCAGCTTGATGCTCTGGAAGCCGTGGGCTTCGATCATCCGCGCGGCCTGGGCGACTATCTGTTCTTCGGAGAGGGCCTCGCCCCAGGAGTCCGGCGCGTAGGGCGCGTCGATGTGTTCGGCGTACTTGAAGAACAGGTAGGCGCTGAAGGGCACTTCGGTGCGCACGGCACCGCCCAGCAGGTCCACCAGGGGCATGTTCAGCGAGCGCGCCTGCAGGTCGAGGAAGGCGACCTCGAAGGCCGAATAGGCGTTGGCCACCTGCTTGCTCGGATGGGAGCCGGGCGCCAGCTCGGCACCGGCCTTCGCCGGCCCGAGGTCAGCAACCGTCTTGATGACCCGCGCGCGCAGCCCGTTGAGGTCGAAGGGGTCCAGGCCCACCAGGCTGTCCTGCATGGCCGTGAGGACGGCCAGTACCGGGGCGTCGCCGTAGCTCTCCCCGAGGCCGACGTAGCCGTTATCGCTTTCCACTTCGATGATCGAGCGCAGCGCGAAAGGCTCGTGGATGCCGCTGGCATTGAGCAGCGGCGCATCGCGGAAGGCGATGGGGGTGACTCTGACTCGTTTGATCTTCATGAATTCCTACCTGTGCTTGTTTTTATGCCGGTAGTCCATAAGGGTTCGCGGGGGCATCCATTTCCCCCGCGCTGGATCAGGCGCCGATGTAGCTGGTCTTCACCGTGGTGTAGAACTCCTGGGCATAGCGACCCTGCTCGCGCGGGCCGTAGGACGAGCCTTTGCGACCGCCGAACGGCACGTGATAATCCACGCCGGCGGTGGGCAGGTTGACCATGACCATCCCGGCCTGGGCGTGGCGCTTGAAGTGGTTGGCGTACTTGAGCGAAGTGGTGGCGATGCCGGCGGAAAGGCCGAACTCGGTGTCGTTGGCCAGCGCCAGCGCCTCTTCGTAGCTGGCGACGCGAATGACGTTGGCCACTGGGCCGAAGATCTCCTCGCGGCTGATGCGCATCCCCGCCTCGCTGTCGGCGAACAGCGCGGGGGCCATGAAGTAGCCCTCGGTGTCGCAGCTCACCCGCTCGCCACCGGCCACCAGGCGCGCGCCTTCGTCGCGGCCGATGTCGATGTAGCGCAGGTCCTGCTCCAGCTGGGCCTGGGACACCACCGGGCCGATGTCGATGCCGCTGCGCAGGGCATGCCCGACGCGGATGCCGCGCATGCGCTCGGCCATGGCCTCGACGAAGCGGTCGTGGATGCCGGCCGTGACGATCAGGCGGCTGCTGGCGGTGCAGCGCTGGCCGGTGGAGTAGAAGGCGCTCTGCACCGACAGCTCGACGGCGGTCTTGAGGTCGGCGTCGTCAAGGATGATCTGAGGGTTCTTGCCGCCCATCTCCAGCTGAACCTTGGCGCCACGGGCCACGCAGGTGGCGGCGATGCTGCGGCCGACGCCCACCGAACCGGTGAAGCTGATGCCGTCGACGCGGGCGTCGTTGACCATGGCCTCGCCGACGACACGGCCGCTGCCCATCACCAGGTTGAATACCCCGGCGGGGAAGCCGGCGCGGGAGATGATCTCGGCCAGGGCCCAGCCACTGCCCGGCACCAGGTCGGCGGGCTTGAACACCACGCAGTTGCCGTGGGCGAGCGCCGGGGCGATCTTCCAGGCGGGAATGGCGACGGGGAAGTTCCAGGGGGTGATCAGGCCGATCACGCCCAGAGGTTCACGAGTGACCTCCACCGACACGCCGGGGCGTACCGAGGGCAGCACCTCGCCGGCCAGGCGCAGGCATTCGCCGGCGAAGAACTTGAAGATGTTGCCGGCCCGGCTCACTTCGCCGATGGCTTCGGGCAGGGTCTTGCCCTCCTCCCGCGCCAGCAGCGTACCCAGCTCCTCACGGCGGGCAAGGATCTCGCTGCCCACCTTGTCCAGGGCGTCGGCGCGGGTCTGGATACCGGAAACGGACCAGGCCGGGAAAGCCGCGCGGGCCGCCTCGATGGCCTGGGCCACCTGGGCGGCGTCGGCCTGGGCGTATTCGCCCAGGCAGTCACTCAGGTCGGAGGGGTTGATGTTGCGCGAGTAGCCCGTGCCGGCCACCCATTCCCCGCCTATGTAGTTGTCGTAGCGTTTTTCAGTCACGAGCCTTCTCCTCGTTGCGGATCACTGCGCGCCCTGGGCGTCGATCAGCGCGGCGAGGCGCTCGTACTCGTCCGGCAGCAGGTCGGTCAGCGGAGCGCGGACCGGGCCGGCGTCATGGCCGACGATACGCGCGCCGGCTTTCACGATGCTGACGGCATAGCCCGCGCGGCGATTGCGGATTTCCAGGTAGGGCAGGAAGAAGTCATCGATCAGCTTGCCGACGGTGGCGTGGTCGTCTTCGGCAACGGCCTTGTAGAAGTCCATGGCGGTCTTCGGAATGAAGTTGAACACGGCGGAGGAGTAGACCGGCACGCCCAGGGCCTTGTAGGCCGCGGCGTAGACCTCGGCGGTGGGCAGGCCGCCCAGGTAGCTGAAGCGGTCGCCAAGGCGGCGGCGGATGGCGACCATCAGCTCGATGTCGCCCAGGCCGTCCTTGTAGCCGATCAGGTTCGGGCAGCGCTCGGCCAGCTGCTCCAGCAGCGCCGGGGTCAGGCGGCAGACGTTGCGGTTGTAGACCACCACGCCGATGTTCACCGACTTGCAGACCTGCTCCACGTGGGCAGCCACACCTTCCTGGCTGGCTTCGGTGAGGTAGTGCGGCAGCAGCAGCAGGCCCTTGGCACCGAGGCGCTCGGCTTCCTGCGCGTACTGGATGGCCTGGCGGGTCGGGCCGCCGACGCCGGCGAGGATCGGCACGCTGCCGGCGCAGGTGTCGACGGCGGTCTTGATGATGGCGGAGTACTCATCCGGCGCCAGGGAGAAGAATTCACCGGTACCGCCCGCGGCGAAGAGCGCCGAGGCACCGTAGGGAGCCAGCCATTCCAGGCGACGGGCGTAGGTGTCGGCGCGGAAGTTGCCGGCAGCGTCGAAGTCGGTGACGGGGAAGGACAGCAGCCCGGAGGAGAGGATGGACTTGAGTTCTTGTGGATTCATTATTCGAGCACCCTGCGAAGCGGTTTGAGTAACACCGGAGCATTCCGGATTGAGAGATACGTTATCGTACAACTTAAGAGGTTGCCAACCGCCGTTCATCCTCCTGTGCGCTCATCGCCCGCTATCGAAGCCTGAGGCGCCCTATCCGTTTCCATGCCTGGATACACCGTAATCCTGGCCTATGGCCCCGGCTTAGCTGGGTGTTGGATGAGTCGACGGCTGCGCGGACGACTGCAGCGCAGCCAGGTCTTTTGACCAGGACGACACCACCGGTCGTTCGCGACGATCCGAATAAGTTGTACGACAACATATAACAACAAATCTTGTAGGACAACTGCCCCGAGAGAAAAAGCTTCGCCTTGCCCTCCTCCCGCCGCGCGAGCCCGGGATCGCCACAGGCCTCGGCACATTGCGCTTGGCTATGTCTGCGTTAGCTGTTGCAGCACCGAATAGAAGCGTCTAGCACGGACCTTTCAAACCTGCGCACCGGCCTGATACCTCCCTCTCCCCCGGCCCCCGCCCTGCGCCCCACGCTCAGTCGCTCATCGGCACCGGAAGCGGTGCTTCCGACAGCGTGCCTCTTCGCCCCGGAGGGCGAGGGGTGACTCGCGCCTGACAGGACGCGGTAATCCTGACGCCTGCTCATTGCCTGAACCTGTGCAGAAGAGGTGGGCTGCGACTCTGCCCCGTCAGCAGGCCGAGCGGAAGCGTTGCGCAGGGGGACGAGCGGCATGGATG
>NZ_SSOJ01000020.1 GCF_029871205.1 Pseudomonas sp. BN417
ATCCCGGCCCCACCCTCGCTGCTCGGTTTCAGACCTGTATGAGCTTCAGGTTTGCTCCGGACTTGCCGGCTTAGTCACCCCTCGCCCGCCTGCGGGGCGAAGAGGTACGCTTTCGGAAGCACCGCTTCCGGTGCCGATGAGCGCCTGAGCGCGAAGCGATCAGGCCGGGGCGCAGGGCGGGGGCCGGGGGAGAGGGCAGCATCCGCCTGCACGGCGCCAATCAATGGCTATCCGACAATCTTGCCCATCCAGCACGAATCCAATGCCTCCCCGAAAATCCGCGAAGAACCTTTTCTTTTGCCTGTCTTTCAGCACTCCCTGCAAGTTGCAGCGCCGATCGAGCTAACGCAGTCGGTCAACTCGTGGAAGAGGGCGGAGAGAAATCGCGGGCAATAAAAAAGCCGACCCAGCAAGCTGGATCGGCTCGATAGCCTGGAAGGCTATTACTTGCGGCTGGCTTTTTCCAGCATGCGCAGGGCGCGCTCGTTAGCCTCGTCAGCGGTCTGCTGGGCTTTCTGAGCGGCGGCCAGAGCTTCGTCAGCCTTGCGGTAGGCTTCGTCAGCACGGGCTTGAGCGCGAGCAGCTGCATCTTCAGTTGCAGTCAGACGGGCTTCAGTTTCTTTGGATACGCTGCTGCAACCGGTGGCCAGAACTGCGGCCAGAGCCAGAGCAGAGAATTTCAGAACGTTGTTCATCGTGTTCCCCTTAAGGTGGACATTTCCATAAAGCAATTCCCCGAGCTTGGGAAATTAGCCGGCGTACATACTACCCATAACTTGTAGTAAGTAAACTGACCTTGTGCAAGGCAAGCACATTTTTTTCAGCTTGCCGGCTAGTTCACGAGCAAACAGCGAGGTCGCTGGTCAAAAAACAGACAGGCTGATTGTTCTTTGATCAGTCGAAACTGCAAGTGTAGGCCCGTGCCGGCGTCGTGGCGGGATTCTGCTCCATATTCTGACAAGCGTTACTGCATCAGGCTGGCAAGGATAGTGTCGGTGCGGTAGTTCGTCATAAAAGTGGAACTTTCTTCAGAGAACCGAGAAATATCTTCGCCTACACAGATGGCTGCCATGGTTGTGCCAGTACGGCGCTGATAAGCTTGCCCGGCTTCCGATATCCGTAGCGAAGCGCAGACTTCAAGGACGTCACTATGTCGAAGATTCTCAAGTGGGGATTGCTGTCGGTTCTGGCTGTAGGCCTGATCATCAAGTTGTCGCTCTGGTGGTCGGTCAGATCCATCATGGACGACGCGATCAGCAAGTTGTCGCCAGTGATGGATATCACTTACGGCGGCATAACTTCTTCCTTCGATGGCCGGGTCGGTCTCGAGAAGCTGCAACTTCGCGTACCGGCGATGGGCGATAGCCTGCAGGTGCAGCAGGCCGAACTGAAGTTCAAGAGCCTGGGCGAACTCCTCAGCTTCAAGGAGCGTCTGGCCGAGGGCAAGTTCCCCGAGCAGATGTCGGTCAGCCTGAAGGGGCTCGCCCTGGAAGTGCACGGCCCCTTCATGCAGCAGCTATATGACACCCCGGCCGAGCGCAGTGTTTTCACCGCGATGAGCGAGGTGGCTTGCGGGCCGGTGCGTAACATTGGCACCAGCGAGTTGCTGGAGATGGGCTACCGCACCCTGGAGACGGACGCGGAGTTCTCTTACCTGTTCCAGCCGGGCGCGCAGAAACTCAGCCTGAACCTCACTTCCGACACCCGGGACATGGGCGAGGTGCGCCTCAGCCTGTCCTTGTCTAACATGTCGGAGAAGCCGGGTGACCTGCGGGTCAATCCGCCGCACCTGTCCAGCGTGATCTTCGAACTGAACGACAACCAGTATCAGCGCAAGCTCCAGCAGTTCTGCGCCGGCAAGCTCGGGCTGTCCGCCGATGCCTATCTGCAGACTGCGATGCAGCGATTCGATAGCGTGTTGCGCAGCCAGCGGATCGCACTGGGCCAGCCGATGCTCGATGCCTACGGCCGTTACCTGAAGGATCCGCAGTCACTGCGGGTGGAGCTGACGCCGAGCGAAGGCATGGCCTGGGACGGCCTACAGTTCTTCGACGCCAAGGATGTGGTGACCATGCTGAAGCCGGCGGTGCTGGTGAACCAGGAGCTGGTGCAACCGGTCGAATTCGCCTGGGTCGACCCGGCGGCGCGCAACGAACCGGCGGCGCTGGAGAAGATCACCGCGGCGCAAGAGAATGAGGAAGTTGCACGTGCCGTGCAGCAGTATGAGTTCGTCAATGTTGCCGACCTGCCGAGCTATGCCGGAAAACGGCTGCAGTTCATCACCTTCGATGGCGCCTATTACCAGGGTGTATTACACAAGGTGGCGAACGGGAAGGCCTATCTCAGCGTCCAATTCGGTTCAGGCACGGCTGAGATGTTCCTTCGGCTGGAAAAGATAGATAAGGTACGGGTAAGGTTTTAAGGCCCACTGAGGAGAAGTGATGAGCGAGGCATTGTCCATCCACCATGACCAGGCAGGTCATCAGTTCGAGACCACCGTGGACGGTCATCGTGCATACCTGGCCTATATGGACTTGGGTAAACAGACGTTGGACATCTATCGCACCTTCGTGCCGAACGTCCTGCGCGGTCGCGGAATCGCCGCGAAGCTGACCGAAACCGCGCTGGAATACGCCGAGGATCATGGCTACACCGTGATTCCATCCTGCTCCTACGTGGAACGCTACATAGAGCGTCGCCAGCGCCAGGTCCAGCGCAACGGCTGAGCCGGGGCGCAAAGAAAAACGCCGGGCAATTGCCCGGCGTTTTCGTTTCTGCGTCTGCTTCAGCCGCGCTGGCGCTTGGGCAGGACGTCCTTGAGTTTGGCATGCATGCTGCGCAGGGCTTTCTCGGTGGTGTCCCAGTCGATGCAGGCATCGGTGACGGACACGCCGTACTTCAGCTGGTCGAGGTCCTTCGGGATCGACTGGCTGCCCCAGCCCAGGTGGCTTTCCACCATCAGGCCGACGATGGAGTTGTTGCCTTCCAGGATCTGGTTGGCGACGTTGTCCATGACCAGCGGCTGCAGGGCAGGGTCCTTGTTGGAGTTGGCGTGGCTGCAGTCGACCATGATGTTCGGGCGGATGCCCGCCTTGGTCAGTTCCTGCTCGCAAATGGCAACGCTGACCGAATCGTAGTTGGGCTTGCCATTGCCGCCGCGCAGCACCACGTGGCCATAGGCGTTGCCCTTGGTGGTTACGATGGAGACGCCGCCTTCCTGGTTGATACCGAGGAAACGGTGCGGGCTGGAAACCGACTGCAGGGCGTTGATCGCCACGGTCAGGCTGCCGTCTGTGCCGTTCTTGAAGCCGACCGCGGAGGACAGGCCGGACGCCATTTCGCGGTGGGTCTGGGATTCGGTGGTGCGGGCGCCGATGGCCGACCAGCTGATCAGGTCCTGCAGGTATTGCGGGGAGATCGGGTCCAGCGCTTCGGTGGCGGTGGGCAGGCCTTTTTCGGCCAGGTCGCGCAGCAGCTGGCGGCCGATGTGCAGTCCGTCCTGGATCTTGAAGGAGTCATCCAGGTACGGATCGTTGATCAGGCCTTTCCAGCCGACGGTGGTGCGCGGCTTCTCGAAGTACACGCGCATGACCAGGAAGAGGGTGTCGGACAGCTCTGCGGCCAAGCCCTTGAGGCGGTCGGCGTATTCGTGAGCGGCCTTGATGTCGTGGATGGAGCAGGGGCCCACCACCACGAACAGGCGATGGTCCTTGCCATCGAGGATGTTGCGCACCACCTGGCGACCGTTGGCCACGGTGTCCAGGGCGTCATCGGTCAGGGGAATCTCGAGTTTCAACTGCTCCGGCGTGATCAGGGTCTCGTTGGAGGCAACGTTAAGGTCGTCGATCTGTAAATCAGCCATCGTGCTTTTCATCGTTCAGGGTCGTCAGGTCACGGGTGCCGGCCGCCAGCGATCCCCGTACGGCGGAGAGCACAGCAGTAATAACGCGGCGGGGTGGGGAACCTTAACGCTTTCCACGCGGCCTCGACAATGGCGAATGCGCGCGCCGGACGGGGAATTTGCATGATTTCAGACGGGGGCGAAGTCCGCCGCGTGCAGGGCGATCCATTCCTGCGCCACCGCCTCCGGAGCCAGGGCGTGGCCAATGGCCTCCTCGCGCTGTTTGCGGTACTGCTCGATCAGGCAGATCTGCTCCACCATCCGTGCGCGGAACATGTTCTCCTCGTCGGTGAAGGCCACACCGATCATATAGTCCTCAGCCTCCTTGCGGCACCAGGCGACCGTCCCGGAGAAGCGCGCCTGCTCGCCCAGCAGGGGAATGCAAAACTCTATGGCGGTGCCGCGGCGAAAGGCCCGCACGGAGTTGCACGCAACCCCACCCAGGCTGATATCGTGCAGCCGCTGCAGGGGCATATGCCTGCCCTTGCGCTGAACCAGCTCCACGGGCATCTCCGTGGGGTGACGCAGGAACTGACGCATGACCGCGAACTCCCGATGCCAGGAAATCGGCATCGCACAAGACACTATAGTGGCCGAGCAGGAGCTGACCGACTTCGACGCCGATCACCTCCTGCTCGACCTGCTGGGCACCTCCCTGGTGGTATTCACTAGCACGGGCTGTGCCAGTTGCCGCTGGGCCCGCCAGCACCTGCCGGGCGCCGCGCTGCCAGTGGAACGATTGTGCTGGATAGATGCCGGCAATAATGGTGGGCTGGTCCAGCGTTATGAGGTATTTCACCTGCCTGCGTTATTCGTGGTCCGCAATGGCCGTTTCCATGGCGCGCTGCATTCCAGCCTGCGGCGCGACGATCTGATTCAAGCCCTGGACCGGGCACTGGCCCGGCCAGCAGAGGAGCTTCCCTAGATGAGTTCAAGCAAACCGCGCATCGGCATCATCGGCACCGGCGCCATCGGCGGCTTTTATGGCGTGATGCTGGCCCGTGCCGGCTTCGATGTGCATTTCCTGCTGCGCAGCGAGTTCGACGCCGTGGCCGGCCGTGGCCTGCAGCTGAACAGTATGGTCCATGGCGTCCAGGCACTGTTCCCGGTGCAGGCCTACCGAGATGCCGCCGAGATGCCGCCCTGCGACTGGCTGCTGGTGGGCGCCAAGACCACCAGCAACGCCGCCTTGGCGCCGGTCATCGCCCAGGCCGCGGCGCCGGGCGCCAAGGTGGTGCTGCTGCAGAACGGCCTTGCCGTGGAGGATGAACTGCGTCCGCTGCTGCCCGACTCCCTGCACCTGCTCGGCGGCCTCTGCTACATCTGCGTGCACCGATCGGCGCCCGGGGTGATCGAGCACCAGTCCCTGGGCGCAGTGAACCTCGGTTACCACTCCGGGCCGGCCCGCGACGACGCGGAGCGCCAGGCGCTTGCGGAGGAGGGCTCGGCCCTGTTCAAGGCTGCCGGTATCGACTCGGCAGCCATGGCCAACCTGGAGCAGGCGCGCTGGCAGAAGCTGGTCTGGAACGTGCCCTACAACGGCTTGTCGGTGCTGCTGAATGCCGGCACTACTGCGCTGATGGGCAATCCGGATAGCCGCGAGCTGATCCAGGCGATCATGCAGGAAGTGGTGGACGCCGCCACCGCCTGCGGCCACCGCATTCCGGAAAACTTCGCCGCGAAGCTGCTGAGTTCCACCGACCGCATGCCCGACTACCTGCCGAGCATGTACCACGACTTCGTGCAGAAGCGTCCGCTGGAACTCGGGGCGATCTACGAAGCGCCACTCGCTGCGGCTGCTGTGGCTGGCTTCGAGATGCCGCGCATCCGCGCGCTCTACCAGGCGCTACGCTTCATCGATGCACGCAACCAAGGCTGAGGCGGGACTAAATGGGCGCAGGACTGGGTGACAAGCTGGTACTGGCGATTTCGTCGCGGGCGCTGTTCGATCTGGACGAAAGCCACCGTGTCTACGAAGCGGAAGGCATCGAGGCCTACCGCCAGTACCAGATCGACCACGAGGACGAGGTGCTGGCCCCCGGCGATGCCTATCCCCTGGTGGAAAAGCTGCTGCGCCTGAACGAGGCGCTGGACCAGCCGCGGGTGGAAGTCATCCTGGTCTCGCGCAACAGCGCCGACACCGGCCTGCGCGCCTTCAACTCCATCCAGCACTACGGCTTGGGCATCTCCCGCGCGGCCTTCGTTGGCGGGCGCAGTCCTGAGCCGTACCTGCGCGCCTTCGGTTGCCACCTTTTTCTCTCCACCCATGCCGAGGATGTACGCCGGGCGCTGCAGAGTGGCTATGCGGCCGCCACCATCCTCTCCGGCGGGCCGCGCCGGGCGGCGAGCAACGAGCTGCGCATCGCCTTCGACGGCGACGCCGTGCTCTTCTCCGACCACTCGGAGCGCATCTACCAGAGCGGCGGCCTCGAAGCCTTCCAGGCCCACGAGCGCGATTCTGCTCGTGAACCGCTGGACGGCGGCCCCTTCAAGCCATTCCTGTCGGCTCTCAACAGGCTGCAGCAGGAGTTCCCACCGGATGCCTGCCCGATCCGTACGGCGCTGGTCACCGCACGTTCCGCGCCGGCCCACGAACGGGTCATCCGCACTCTGCGCGACTGGGATATCCGCCTGGACGAGTCCTTCTTCCTCGGCGGGCTGGAAAAGGCCGCCATTCTCGAGACCTTCGGCGCCGACGTGTTCTTCGACGACCAGGCTGGGCACTGCGAAAAAGCCCGCGACGTGGTGGCCACCGGGCACGTTCCCCATGGTGTGAGCAACGAGCCACAGTTCTGACTAAGCTCATTTGAGGCCAGCCAAGCATGGCGGTAGGAGGCCTCATGATCCGCTCCATTCTGTATGCCACGGACCTCGGTCTCTATGCTCCCTATGTACTGCAACACGCCCTTTCCCTCGCCCGGGCCTTCAACGCCCAGCTTTACGTGGTGCACGCGGTCGAGCCCCTCGGCCTGTTCGCCGAGTCGGTGCTGCAGACCTACCTCGACGACGACACGCTGAAGGAGTTGCGTGCCAAAGGTCTTGGCACCGTCATGTCGAGCATCGAACAGCGGGTGCTGGAAGGCTTTCGCGACGAAATGGGCGAAGCCGTCCATGACCTCGACATGATCCGCGCCGTGCGCGTGGTCCAGGGAGATCCACCGCTGGTCATCCTGGAAGAAGTGCAGAAACTTTCGGTGGACCTGCTCGTGGTGGGGAGCCACAGCCATGGCACTTCGCTGGACACGCCGCTCGGCCGGACGGCGGCGCGGCTGGTGCAGTTGTCCGAAGTGCCGGTGTACCTGGTCCCCATGCTCCAGCATCGCGGACGCGGCGACTTCTGATCGCCGCTGGTCGTGCCGCGTGCAAATCAGAAAAAAACGTCTAGTTTTATTCAGCAAACCATTAATATGGTTATAAACGCCGTCAACCTCTTGCGGCGTCATTGCTTTGAGGATTGCCTATGAAGCTCCAGCAATTGCGCTACATCTGGGAAGTTGCGCACCACGACCTGAACGTGTCCGCCACTGCACAAAGTCTCTACACCTCGCAGCCGGGCATCAGCAAGCAGATCCGCCTGCTGGAAGACGAGCTCGGCGTCGAGGTATTCGCCCGCAGCGGCAAGCACCTCACTCGCGTGACGCCGGCCGGGGAACGCATCATCACCACGGCCGGGGAAATCCTGCGCAAGGTCGAGAGCATCAAGCAGATCGCCCAGGAGTTTTCCAACGAGAAGAAGGGCACCCTCTCCATCGCCACCACCCACACCCAGGCGCGCTACGCGCTGCCGCCGGTGATTGGCGGCTTCATCAAGCAGTACCCGGACGTCTCCCTGCACATGCACCAGGGCACGCCGATGCAGATCGCCGAGATGGCCGCCGACGGCACCGTCGATTTCGCCATCGCCACCGAGGCGCTGGAGCTGTTCGGCGACCTGGTGATGATGCCCTGCTACCGCTGGAACCGTTGCGTCATCGTGCCCCAGGGGCACCCCCTGGCCAAGCTGCCGAAGCTGACCCTCGAAGCCCTGGCCGAACACCCGATTGTGACCTATGTCTTCGGCTTCACCGGCCGCTCGAAGCTGGACGAAGCCTTCAGCCATCGCGGTCTGACGCCGAAAGTGGTGTTCACCGCCGCCGACGCCGACGTGATCAAGACCTATGTGCGCCTGGGGCTGGGTGTGGGCATCGTGGCCAAGATGGCCGTCGACGCCAAGCTCGACAGCGACCTCGTGGTGCTGGATGCCAGCGAGCTGTTCGAGGCCAGCGTGACCAAGATTGGTTTCCGCCGCGGCACCTTCCTCCGCGGTTTCATGTGCGACTTCATCGAGAAATTCGCCCCGCACCTGACTCGCGACGTCCAGGCCAAGGCCGTGCAGTGCCACAACAAGGCGGAACTGGACGAGCTCTTTCATGGTGTGGAACTGCCCACCTACTGAGTGCGGTTTGCAAAGGAAAGCCCGGCGATTGCCGGGCTTTTTCATTGGGGTCGTTCGTAGGGTAGGGCGGGCGGCGCTCCGCGAGCGGAGCGATACCCATAGCTCCGGGCTGATGGAATCGCGTTGCGCGGTCTTGCGCACATTCGTTGGGCTTCGCGTAGCTCAGCCACAACCTACGGGGCGTACCGGCGTTGACGAAGCCCACCGATATCCGTGCCCAGGCGTCAGCTAGAGCCTGTCCAGGCCGTTGCGATTGGCGAGGTCCTTGAGCTGCTCGACTTCGGCGTCGGTGGCGGCGGGAGTAAGTGAGGGAGGCTGCAGCACGTCGCGAAGGAAGGCGAGGAAGACGGTGTAGACCTGCTCCCGGCCATCGTCATGGCGCACTACGAAGAAGGGCGCGGTTTCCACGCCGTAGTGTTGCGCGACCATCCAGCCGGCGCTGGCCGGGTTGCGTTCGTCTGCCACCAGGATGCGGTCGATCCGCCCGAGGTGGCCGCCGCGCTCCAGGCGCTCCATCACATCCCGGCACTTGCGGCAGTCCTGGCCGTCGGCCAGGAGCTTCTTCACCAGGGTGATGCGCATGGCCTCAGGCCTTGCTGATCAAGTTGCCGGCGTGCAGCCCACACTCCTTCTGGGTGGCTTCCTCCCACCACCAGCGGCCTTCGCGCTCGTGCTGGTTCGGCAGCACCGGGCGGGTGCAGGGCTCGCAGCCGATGCTGACGAAACCGCGCTCGTGCAGCGGGTTGTAGGGAATCTCCAGCATGCGGATATAGGCCCAGACTTCCTCGCTGGTCATCTGCGCCAGGGGGTTGAACTTGTACAGCGGCTTGTCCGGTGTGGAGAAGGCGCTGTCCACTTCCAGCACGGCGACCTGCGAGCGGGTACCCGGGCTCTGGTCACGCCGCTGGCCGGTGGCCCAGGCCTTGACCGTGGACAGCTTGCGCCTGAGCGGCTCGATCTTGCGGATGCCGCAGCACTCGCCGTGGCCGTCCTTATAGAAGCTGAACAGCCCCTTCTCCTTGACCAGGGGCTCCAGCAGGCGCGGGTCCGGCGACAGCACCTCGATGGCGATGCCGTAGTGCTCGCGGACCTGTTCGATGAAACGATAGGTCTCGGGATGCAGGCGGCCGGTGTCGAGGCTGAACACCTTGACGTTCTTGTTCAGCTTCCAGGCCATGTCCACCAGCACCACATCTTCGGCGCCGCTGAAGGAGATCCACAGCTCGTCGCCGAAATGCTCGAAGGCAAGCTTGAGGATGTCCTGGGGGGACTTGTTGGCGTAGGCCGTCGCCAGTTCGGTGACGTCGAAGGGGTGGCTCATCAGGCAGGCTTCCTTATAGGGAGTGGCGCTGGGCGCGCTCTATGACGCGCATCTTAACAAAGGCGGGTTATGCCCCTAAATAACCATCAGGAAGTACCCCTGCCATATTCGGCTATAAGAGCCGCGTTGCGCCGCCAGGGGCGAGCGGATAGAGTGCCGCCTCCAATCAAAAAGCCATGCGGGGAAACTGCTCGTGGAAATCGCCTGTCTCGACCTTGAAGGTGTACTGGTTCCGGAAATCTGGATTGCCTTCGCGGAAAAAACCGGAATCGACGCGCTCAAGGCGACTACCCGTGACATCCCGGACTACGACGTGCTGATGAAGCAGCGCCTGCGCATCCTCGACGAACATGGCCTGAAGCTCTCCGATATCCAGGAAGTCATCGCCACGCTGAAGCCGCTGGAAGGCGCCGTCGAGTTCGTCGACTGGCTGCGTGAGCGCTTCCAGGTGGTCATCCTCTCCGACACCTTCTACGAGTTCTCCCAGCCGCTGATGCGCCAACTGGGCTTCCCGACGCTGCTCTGCCACCGACTGATCACCGACGAGACCGATCGTGTAGTCGACTATCAGCTGCGCCAGAAGGACCCCAAGCGCCAGTCGGTGATCGCTTTCAAGAGCCTCTACTACCGTGTGATCGCGGCCGGCGACTCTTACAACGACACCACCATGCTCAGCGAAGCCCACGCCGGCATCCTCTTCCATGCCCCGGAAAACGTGATTCGCGAGTTCCCGCAGTTCCCGGCGGTGCACACCTACGAAGACCTCAAGCGCGAGTTCATCAAGGCCTCCAACCGCCCGTTGAGCCTCTGAGCCACCGCCCATGAAAAAGCCCGCGAAAGCGGGCTTTTTCATTTCGAGTCGCGGAGGTTGGCCTGACCTTGTGGGTAGCCGGCTCAGTCGCCCAACCCCTCCAGCGTCTCCATCAACACCTTCACCTTGGTGATGGATTCCCGGTACTCCTCCTGCCAGTCGGAGTCGGCGACTATGCCGCCGCCGCCCCAGCAGCTGGCCTGGCCGTCCTTCACCAGCACGGTGCGGATGGCGATGGAGCTGTCCAGTTCGCCACGCACGTCCAGGTAGAGCAGGGAGCCGCAGTAGATCGAACGACGGGTCGGTTCCAGCTCATCAATGATCTGCATGGCGCGGATCTTCGGGGCGCCGGTGATGGAGCCGCCGGGGAAGCTGCCGGTAATCAGGTCCAGGGCGTCCTTGTCCGCGGCCAGGCGGCCGGTGATGGCGCTGACCAGGTGGTGCACGTTGGGGTAGCTCTCCAGGGCGAAGAGCTCAGGCACCCGCACCGAACCTATGGCGCAGCTGCGTCCCAGGTCGTTGCGCAGGAGGTCGACGATCATCAGGTTCTCGGCGCGGTCCTTGCGGCTGGCCAGCAGCTCATCGGCCTGGGCGCGGTCTTCCTCCGGCGTGCGCCCGCGTGGCCGGGTGCCCTTGATCGGGCGGGTTTCCACCTGCCCCCGGCTGACCTTGATGAAGCGCTCCGGCGACAGGCTGAGGATCGCGCCACCACCGGCCAGCGCCTGGAAGCCGGCGAAGGGCGTCGGGCAGGCAGTGCGCAGGGCCTGGTAGGCGGCCCAGGGGTCGCCCTCGCAAGGGGCCTGGAAGCGCTGGGTGAAGTTCACCTGATAGCAGTCGCCGGCCTGGATATAGGTCTGTACCCGCTCGATCGCCTGTCGGTAAGTGCTTTCCGCCAGGTTGGCGGCAAAGGGGGCTCGCAGGCGGAAGTGGCCGGCGGGCGCGCTGCCGGACTCATTGAACAGGGCGATCAGGCGTTGCCGCTCCTCCTCGTCCAGGCTCGGGTGGAATACCAGCTGACTGGTGCGCGCCTGATGGTCGCTGACCAGCGCCCAGGCATAGAGGCCGATCTGCGCATCCGGCAATTGCAGGTCGTCGATGGCCTGCTCGGGCAGGTGTTCCACGCGGCGGCCGAAGTCATAGGCCAGGTAACCGATGAGTCCGCCGACGAACGGTAGCTCGACTCCAGCAGGCAACTCGGCCTCGCCAAGCCCTGCCAGAGCCTCCCGAAGGCGCTGGGCGAAGTCGTTGGCCGATTCGCCCGGCTCCGCCGCAAACGCTGCCAATGGCCAGGCGCTGAATAGGTCATAGCGTCCACGGCTGGCGACCGGGCGGCCGGCATCCAGCAATACGGCGCCGGGCGCCTGGCGGAGCAGGGCGAAGCGTTCGCCGGGAGATTCGTGGTAGGGCAGGGCGTGCAGATGGCAGTCAGGCATAGGGGGACGCGGGCAGGATGCAAGCGCGGATTCTAGTCTGCCTGCAGTGTTGATCCTAGAGCCATTTCCGAAGTTTACGGGGGAAAAGCATTCTGATAATTATGGACAAATCCCACGGAGATGTACCTCCGTTCCACAACGATAACGACATAGGGATTCAGGCAGTGGACGCAGTTCTCAACCCCGCAGCCGGTAGCCATCAGCGCTCCAAACTCGTAACCCCCCAGGCATCCGCCGATTACTTGCCCAGGCCCCAGGTCCAGGCCGCACTGGCCGCTCATCCCCATGCCCGTCTCCTGCTGTTCTCGGCCCCGGCCGGATTCGGCAAGACCACGGCCCTGGCGGCCCTGGCCGAACAGCGGCGCGCCGCCGGCAGCGCTGTCGCCTGGTTTTCCCTGGAAGCCGAGGACGACGACCCGGCGCGCTTCTACCAGCAACTGATCAAGACCCTCGGCGAAGCCGTGCCCGGATTGGGCGACTACGCCCGGGGCTACCTGCAGAACACCATGCAGGTGCCGGTCAACGCCGTGCTGGAAAGCCTGCTGGTGGATGTTGCCCGGCACAGCGACCCGCTCCTGCTGGTGCTGGACGACCTGCACCTGATCAAGGACCCGGAACTCTACGCCGCCCTCGGCCGGCTGGTGCGCCTGGCCCCGGCCGGCTTCAGCCTGGCGGTCGGCAGCCGTTCGTTGCCGCCGCTCAGCCTGGCCACCCTGCGGGCCAAGGGCTGGCTGCTGGAGATCGGCCTCGACGAGCTGCGCCTCTCCGCCGAAGAAACCCGTGACTACCTGGCCCGCTCCGGCCTGCAACTGGATGATGCCGTATTGGCGGCGCTGCACAGCCATACCGAAGGGTGGGCGATCGGGGTGCAGCTGGCGAGCCTCTGGTTGCGCCACCAGCCCCAGGCCGCCGAGCAGATGGAGCGTCTGGGCAGCGACCAGGCCACGGTCGGCCAGTACCTGCTGGCCAGCGTCTTCGAACAGTTGCCCGCCGAGCTGCAGGACGCCCTGCTGGCGCTCGGCATCGCCAGCCAGCTCAGCGGCGACCTGGCCAACGCCCTGACCGGCCGCCACGACGGCCAGGCCCTGCTGGAGCAGCTGGAAACGATGCAGCTGTTCCTCCTGCCGCTCGACCGCGAGCGCCAGTGGTACCGCTTCCACCACCTGTTCGCCGACTTCCTCCGCGGCCGCCTCAAGGCCAGCGACCCGGAGCGCCTCAAGCAGCTGCACTTCAACGCCAGCCTGTGGTTCACCAACCACCACATGCAGAACCTCGCCATCGAGCACGCGAGCCTCGCCGAAGACCCGGAGATGCTCGCCGCCCTGGTGGACGGCTGCGGCCTGGACCTGATCAACCGCGGCCAGTTGAACAAGATCTACCGCTGGCGGCAGAAGGTGCCGGACGAGATCGCCGAGCGTTACCCAACCCTGATACTGGCCGATGTCTGGAACCGCGCTACGGAAATGGCGCTGCCGGAAGCCAACCGGATGCTCGACGAGCTGCTGGAGCGCTGGGGCGGCGCCCGTGCCGAGACCCAACTGAGCGACAAGTACCTGGCTACCCTGGCGGTCAAGGCCGCCATCGCCCTGCAGAAGGACGACCTGGACCTCTGCGTGACCATCGCCCGCCGGGTGGAGGCCCAGCTCGGCCGCAACCAGGCCTTCCTCGAAGTGGCCATCCTGGTGATCGGCGCCATGGCCCAGGTGGCCCTTGTCCAGCCGGGGCAAGCGCGACGCCTGCTGGCCCTGGCCCAGCAGCGCAACCACTTCCTCGAAGGCCGCTACCTGGACATGCAACTGGCCAACGTGGAAATCCTCCTGGCGCTGGAGCAGGGGCTGGTCAAGCAGGCCCAGAAGCTCGATGAGCAGATGCGCGCCCAGGTCATGCCAGCACTCGGCGAGAAGTCCCGGGCCATGGCGCTGCCGGTGATAGTCGAATCCCTGATCGCCTACCAGCAGGGCCGCCTGGCCGGCCTGGAAGAGCGCCTGGCCGCCGCGCTGACCCATATCGACGTCATCCGTCCCATCGACATCTACGCCCAGGGCATGCTCTTCCTCGCGCGCATCCAGCGCATGCACGGCAAGCCCAAGGAAGCCCAGGCTACCCTGGTGCTGATGCAGAATCTCGCCGCGCGCAACCAGTCCTGGCGCTTCTACGCGCGGGCGGTGGCCGACGAGATATCGCTGATCCTCCAGGAGCCGGGGGCCGACCGCATCAAGCGCGCCGAGCAGCGTTTCAAGGGCGTGGACTGGAACAAGCTGGCCGGAGGTGGCGGCCAGGACGGCGCCAACTCGGCGCTCTGGGTGCAGGGGCTGATCCGCGTGCGCCTGCAGCAGGCCCGCGGCCATTTCAGCGAAGCGCTGCACGAGATCACCCAGTTGCGTGGCAAGTTGCAACCCAACTGGCACGGCCTGCTGCGCCTGCGCCTCGACCTGCTGGCGGCCCTCAGCTACCAGCGCCTGGGCTATCAGGAGCGGGCCCAGAGCCTGCTGGTGCAGTGCCTGCTCAGCGCCGAGCGCGAAGGGGTGCGCAGCCTCTTCATCGAAGAGGGCGACGCCATTCGCCAGTTGCTCCAGCAGCTGGAGGCGGCCGAGCGGCAGCCGGCATTGCAGGGTTTCATCCGCGACCTGCTGGCGGCCTGGCCGGGGCCGGACGCGCGCAAGTCCCAGGATGTGCTCGAGGAGGGCCTCACCGACCGCGAGCGCGAGGTGGTCTGCCTCGCCGCCAAGGGGCTGTCCAACGAAGAGATAGGTCAGCAGCTCGCCCTGGCGCTGGGGACCGTGAAGTGGCACCTGCACAACATCTACGAAAAGCTCAAGGTACGTAACCGGACCCAGGCGATCCGACGTGCCCGCGAGCTGGGGCTGCTCGAACCATGACCGATCTCTGCCTGTCCCGTCCGCAGCAGATTCCCTTGCTGCGCACCAAACTGTTCCCGGCCGATGCAGGGGGCCGCCCGCTGCTGCCGCGCCGCGCCCTGATCGAGCGCCTGCTCGCCGCCCGTGACCGTCGCGTGCTGATCCTCAGCGCCCCGGCCGGCTTCGGCAAGAGCACCGTGCTCAGCCTGTTCCGCCAGCTCCTGCAGGCCAAGGGTGCGCATGTCGCCTGGCTGTCCTGCGACGAGGCCGACAGCGAGCCGCAGCGCCTGCTGCAATACCTGGTGGCGGCGGTGGATGCGGCGCTGCCGGGGTTCGGCGGCAACACCGTGGGCCTGTTGCAGGGCGATGTGAACTGGCCCATCGAAGCGGTGATCGATGCCTTCGTCAGCGACCTCAAGCGCATCGACGGCGAGCTGTACCTGATGCTCGACGACTTCCACCGCATCCGCCATGTCGCCCTGGACCAGGGCGCGCGCTACCTGATCGAGAACCTGCCGCCGCGGGTGCACCTGGTCAGCAGCACGCGCTACACCCCGCGCCTGCTGTTCAGCGAGTCCGAGTCCCTGCTGTTCAAGGCCGAGGACCTGCGCCTGACCCTGGACGAAGCCGGGGCCTACTTCCGCGAGGTCCGCCAGTTGCCGCTGTCCGCTGACGAGATCCGGCTGCTGCACACCCGCACCGAGGGCTGGATCACCGCGCTGCACCTGGCCAGCCTGGCCCTGGCCCGGCATCCCGACCGCACGGCGTTCCTCGCCAGCCTCAGCGGCACCGAGCGCGACATCGCCGACTACCTGACCGAGGACGTGCTCGACAGCTTGCCGCAATCGCTGCAGCAGTTCCTCGACCAGACCTCGGTGCTGGACGAGTTCTGCGCAGACCTGTGCAATGCCCTGACCGGCCGCCGCGATGGCCTCGACATGCTGATGCGCCTGCAGCGCGAGCAGCTCTTCGTGATTCCCCTGGACGAGCAGGGCGAGTGGTTCCGTTACCATCACCTGTTCGCCGAATTCCTCCAGGGCCGACTGCTGCGCAAGACCGACGCGACGCCGCTGCTGCATGCCGCCGCGCGCTGGTGCGAAAGCCACGACCTGCCGGACCGCGCCATCAAGTACGCCCTGCGCGGCCGCGACTTCGCCTTCGCCGCCGAACTGCTGGAGCGCCAGGGCGCGCGGCTGATCGCTGGCAACCGGGTCTACGGCATCCTCTCCATGCTCAAGGCGGTACCGGCCGAGGTCATCCGCGAGCATCCGGTGTTCCAAATCTTCTATGCCTGGCAGCTGGCCTTCGAGCAGCGTTTCGCCGAGTCCGAGGCGCTGATCGAGGAAGTCAACACGCGCCTTTTGCAGGGACGCGGCAAGGTGATCCACTTCGGCCTCGGCGAGCTGCTGGCCGCGTCCCAGGTGCTCAAGGCACTGGTGATGCTCTACCAGGACAAGCTGGAGGCCTGCCTCAAGGTTGCCCGCCAGTGGCTCGGCATGGTGCCGGACAACCAGCCGGTGTTCCGCGCCAGCCTGGCCTGCGTGCAGGCCGCGGCGTACGCGCTGATGGGCGAATTCGGCGAAGCGGCCAAGGCCATAGCCGTCGCCCGCGACAACCTCAGGCTGGTGGACAGCGAATACCTGCACGTGATGACCAGCCTGATCGAGGCCCTGATCTGCAAGGAAAGCGGCGAGCTGGAGCGCGGCCGCGCCATCGCCGAAACCGCGCGGGCGCGGGTGGAGCGGGTGTTCGGCCGGCGCAGTCGGGTGGGCGGGCCGCTGGCCCTGGCCTATGCCGACCTGTTGTACGAACAGGATCGCCACGCGGCGATTCTCGCCGAGCTGCCCCTGGCCACCACCTGGCGCGACGTGGCGACCCCCGTTGAGCTGATCAGCCGCGGCCAGTTGGTGATGGCGCGGGCGCGCTTCTTCGCCGGCGAACCGGAGCAGGCCCTGGCCCAGCTCGACGAATGGTTGGCTGGCTTGCAGGGTGCCGGCTACGAACGGGTGTTCGCCCACGGCATGGCCTGCAAGGTGCAGTTCCTGCTCTGGCTGCGGCGGCCCAATGAGGCCGAACGCATCTGCCTGCAACTGCAACAGCACCTGGCCGTGCTGCCGCTGGCGCGCTACGCCGATGCCCATACCGCCCTGGCCCTGACCGAAGCCCGCCTGGCCCTCAGCGAGCGGCGCCCGGAGCGGGCTCAGGCCAGTCTGGAAAACTGCCTGGCGCGACAGCAGGACGAGCATCAACGCGACCGGCGGCTACGCCTGTCGCTGTTACTTTCTGTGGCGTATTGGCGCAGAGGTAACAGCGAAAAAGCCTTCGCCCTGTTCCAGAACACCCTGGAAGAAGCCTGGAACCGTGGTTACCGCCGGCTATTCGAGGACGACGCACTCTGGCTGCTGCCGTTCTGGGACGCCTGGCGCGCCGCCGAGCCGAAGCGCGCCAGCGCCTGGCAGGGGGTGGCCGAAAGCCTGCGCGAACAATGCCGCCGGCTTGCCGTTGATCCGGATACTTTCGATGAAAATCAAGATGTTAGCCATCGTGAGCGAGAGATCCTGCGCTATGTCGCGGCCGGTCTTTCCAACCGCGATATCGCCCAGGCGGTGCACCTGTCGGAAGCCACCATCAAGTGGCACCTGCACAACCTGTTCGCCAAGCTCGGCGTGCGCAGCCGCACCCAGGCGGTACTGAAAGGAAAGAGCCTGGGTCTCCTGAGTGAGGCCTGAGGTGGGGTGACCCCGCTGGCCTCCATCCCTTGGATGGGCTGGCAGGCGGGGAGGGGGTCAGTAGCTTTGTTCCCAGGTCGAGAAGCTCGGTGCTTCACGAATCCTCGCCGGATGCGCCTAGGGAAGCAGTGTCCGGCCTGGAGATCGGCGTCAGCCGGTCCGACTGCCGCTGACAGGAGTCGGCGGCAGGCCCTGGGGCAACCCACCTGTGAACTTTGGAGATAAGAAAAATATGAAAAGCTTCAAACAACTGGCTCTGGCTGCTGCTGTACTCGCTGCTCCCTTCATGGCCCAGGCCGACCTCCGGGCCATGGACGATTCCGCGCTGTCCGGTGTGACCGGCCAGGACGGCATCAGCATCTCCGGCAGCTTCAACGGCAGCATTGGCAGCGTGGTCTACACCGACTCCGAAACCACCGGCGGCACCACCACCTCCGGCACCCTGCGCCTGGAAACCATTTCCTTCACCGGCTTCGACATCCTCGACAGCGACCCGCTGAAGATCGACGTCATCGACGGTGGCGCTGGCGGCAACGACAAGCTGCAGATCAGCCTGCCGGCCATCACCGGCCAGCTCGCCGTCGGCGCCATCCGCGTCGGCGACGCGAGCGCCGCCAGCATCGGTTCCCTGGCCGTCAACAACATGAACATGTCCGGCACCACCATCAAGGTCTGGGGCCACTGATAGCCGCGTTCATCCTGTAACCCGGGAAACCCCGTCGGCCGCTGCCGACGGGGCCTTTCCCCGCAAGCCCTGTAGTCGGAACGGCAATGATCGAAATCCTGGTTGGCAGTTTGCTGGGTCTGTTCGGCTTCACCCAGGCGGTGGATACCAAGCCGCAGCCGCAAGGCGCGGTGAATATCAGCCAGCCGCTTACCCCCAACGGGCCCTATCGCGAAACGGCGGTGGTCGAGCCCATGAGCCAGTTGCAGTTCCGCAACGTCATCCGCCAGGCCTACGACTACAGCTGCGGCTCGGCCGCGCTGACCAGCCTGCTGGACTACTACCTGGGCCGCAACCTGGAAGAGCGCCAGGTGATGGAAGGCCTGCTGCGTTACGGCGAGGCCGAGAAGATCGTCGAGCGCCGCGGTTTCTCGCTGCTCGACATGAAGCGCTTCGTCAGTGCCCTGGGCTACAAGAGCGGCGGCTTCCGTGCCGAGTTCGGCGACCTCGACGCCCTGGAGCACCCGGCCATCGTTCCGATCCACTATGGCGGCTTCAAGCATTTCGTGGTGGTACGCGATGTCTACAACGACCATGTGTTCGTCGCCGACCCCGCCCTTGGCAACATCAGTTTCACCCGTGCCCGTTTCGAGGAAATCTGGGACCAGAACGTCCTCTTCGTGATCTTCCCCTCGGGCAACGAACCCCGGAATGCCATGGCCCTGACCGAGCGCGACCTGCGCCTGGTGGACGATCGCACCGTCAGCCTGCTGGCGTTCCAGACATTTCCGCAGATCACCAAATTCACCGAGAACGAAATCGATGAACTCGGCTCGGGGGGCGATATCCGCTACATCCGCCGCAAGTGATACCCGCACATAACAAGAAAGACCTGGGGATAGCACCATGGGACCAAGGGAATACGCATGGCTGGCCATGCTGGTGCTCTGTACCAGTCTGCCGCTGCAAGCCGAGGAAACCTCGGTGGAGGACGCGCGTGACGCGCTGAGCAAGAAAGAGGACGACGCCGACAGCGCCAAGGCGTTGGAGGAAGTCTTCCAGGCATCGGAGAAGAGCTACACGCTGCTGAAGAAGGGCGAGCGCACGCTCACCTACGGCTTCGACTACTCGCTGGTGCGCGACACCCAGATCGAGACCTTCCGCACCGGCAGCAACGTCTACAGCGTGCTCAGCCAGAGCGAGGCCCAGCACACCTTCACCAACTCCTTCACCTTCGACTACGGGGTGTGGGACAACCTGACCTTCAGCGTGCGCCTGCCCTTCGTCGCCAAGTACGACACCGAGCGCGACCTGAATGTCTACAGCCTCGGTGACATCTCCGCCTCCCTGCGCTGGCAGCCCTGGTCCTCCACCCGCGGGCGCCCGGTTACCACGCTCTTCGCCACCCTCGGCCTCCCCACCGGAGAGAGCCCGTACGACATCAACTCCGAGAATGACCTGTCCACCGGCAGCGGCTATTACAGCCTGGGCGTCGGCGCCAACATGTCCTACGTGATCGACCCGGTCGTGCTCTTCGGCTCCGTCGGGTACACCTACAACCTGCCGGTGCACGACATCCACCAGATGCGCGGCGGGCGCATCCTGGAAGACGTGGAGCCGGGCGACACCCTCAACTTCAGCATGGGCTTCGCCTACGCGCTGTCCTACGACGTGTCCCTGGCCACCTCCTACCAGATGGCCTACAGCATGGCGCCCACCTACAAGTTCCAGAACGACAACCTGGAGGGCACCGAACAGACCAGTTCGATCATGAACTTCTCCCTCGGCCTGCGGACGTCGCCTGACTACATCGTCAACGTCAACGCCGGCTTCGGCATGACCGAGGATTCACCGGACGTACTCCTGGGGCTCTCCGTGCCTCTCGACATCAAGGGCCTCAAGGCCCAGTAACCGGCGAGCGAGTACCTCATGAGCATGCAACTGTCGCCGCTTGCGCGGGCGATTGCCGGGGTCGGCTTGTGCTGGGCGGGCCTGGCCCAGGCGCAACTGGCCAACGACCTGACCATCGGCAACCCCAAGGCAATGGCCATGGCCAACGCCGTCACGGCAGATTCCTCCGGGATCGACGCCGTGCACTACAACCCGGCCGCCCTGACCAAGCTCAAGGGCCGCCAGAGCACGGTGAAGCTCCTCACCGGGGTGATGGATATCCGTGCCCGATTCGAGGCGCCGGAGGACTACGGCTTCCTCGGCTTCGACGACGACCCGGTGAAGAACTCCAGCAGCCGCACCATGACCCCGGCCATGTACCTGCCCGGCATGGGCGGCATGACCGAGGTGCCGGTGCTCTTCGCGCCGCTGGCCGGGCTCTCGATCAACCCGCCGGGCTCCAAGTTCACCTTCGCCACCAACGTCTACGCGCCCATGGCCCTGGGCTACTCGCGGGACTCGGACAGCGACCCGGCGCGTTACCAGGGACGTGAAGTGGCCCTGCAGCGCATCACCTACTTCTCGCCCTCGGTGGGCTACCAGATGAACGACGAGCTGGCGCTGGGCCTGTCCATCGGCTTCTCCCACCAGGCCATGGCGCTCAACCAGGATTTCCGCAACCCGGGCTTCCTCACCGGCCTGACTCGGCTGTTCAACGAGTTCCTCTGCCTGCCGGGGATGGGCGAGGTGGTGTCCGGGCTGGTCAACGTCTGTGGCGGCAAGATCGGCCCCTTCGACAGCCTCGCCAACATGGACCTGGACCTGCAGCAGTCGCTGTCGCCCACCTACAACATCGGTGTCCTCTGGGAGCCCACCGACTGGTTCGCCTGGGGCGCCACCTACCAGAGCGAGGCGCGCATGCACCTGCAGGGCAAATACCGCGTCGACTACAGCAAGGAGTGGCAAGGCTTCTGGTCGGGCCTGCAATCCTCGCTGTTCGGCCAGGTGCTGAGCCCGATCTTCCCCAATGGCAATGTCGACGAAGAGTCCGGCAACGCCTCCCTCGACATGACCTATCCGGACAACTTCTCCACTGGCATCAAGCTCAAGCCCTCCGAGCGCTGGCAGGTCAACGCCGACCTGAAGTGGAGCGGCTACAGCGACTGGAACGAATTCGAGATCGAGTTCGACCGTGAGCTGGACCTGCTGCGCATCGCCAAGACCTTCGGTGGCGGCAAGGCCACCGATACCAGCATCATCCTCGACCGTGGCTACCGCGATACCTGGAGCTGGGCCCTGGGCGTGCAGTACCAGTGGAACGACCGGCTGGCCCTGCGCGCCGGCTACGAATGGCGTCCCTCGGCCATCCCAGACGACAAGGCCGACGTGCTCGCGCCCATAGGCGATGCGCACCTCTACGGCCTGGGACTCGGTTACCGCTGGGACAAGGACACCAACATCGACATCGGCTTCAACTACTTCACCTCCAGGCAGAGCACCAAGGCCGACAGCAGCTGCAACCTCAACTGCACCGGCATCGACAACCTGGTCTACAACCCCTACGCGGGCCAGAACGTCGAGACCTCGGTGAAGGCCTACATCCTCGCCCTGACCTACCAGACGACCTTCTGATGATGAAAGCATCCATCCTGCTCATCGCCCTGACCCTTGCCGGCACCGCCCAGGCCACCGGCGGCCGCTACCTGACCTGGATCGACGACCAGGGCCGGGTACACAACACCTTCGTCGACGGCCGCTACAGCGAGCAGCAGCGCCAGGCCGCCAAGCGCATCGCGCAGAGCGACCAGGCGCGCCTGCAGGATGACGACGGCACCCGCTGGCCCGGCAGCCAAACCAGTGGCGAGAGCAAGCGGCGCTATTTCACCTGGGTGGACGCCAGCGGCAACCTGCAGAACAGCTTCTACGCCGCCGGCCAGGTGGAATCGGGCCAGCGCGATTTCGTCCTGCCCAATGGCCAGCGCTCGGCCGAGTACATAGACGCCGACGTGCTGGAAGGGCGCGGCTACTCCCGACCGGAACAGGGGCCGGCCTATTTCACCTGGGTCGATGAACAGGGCCGCACCCACAACTCGCCGGTGCCGGCACGGGGCAAGGAGGAGGGGCAGGGTGCGGAACGACCGGGCCCCATCGCCTATACCGAGAGCCGCGAACTGGAGTTCAAGCGCAAGGCCGCACTGCTGCCTTCCCTGGACGGCCAACCCAGCGCCGCCATGAAGGCCTTGCTCGAAGGCAGCGAGGAGCGGGGCGAGGCCCTCTACCAGAGCCTGGTGGACCGCTGCTGCGGCCAACTGTCGGACGACGCCTTCACCGAGGTCTCGGCCGAGGAGCCGCGCTTCGAGGAGTTGAACAACCTGTCCCCCAGCTTCGATTTTCCCATGGGCCGGAGTTATTACAGCGCCCTCAAGCTGCCGCGCTCGCAGCACAGCTATGGCCTGCGCATCCGCAGCTTCGCCAACCGCCAGGTGGTCTATCCCTCGCTGCTGTTCCTCGACGACGCCAAGCGCCCGACCCGCCTGGTGAGCGACGCCGTCTACCAGTTGCACGGCGAGACCTGGTATCGCTACGCCTACATAGAAGGCACGGTGCAGGTCCGCGCCAACCAGGGCGAACGCTACGTGCTGCTGCTCACCACCAACGAGGACCGCAGCCTGCAGACCCTGGACAACAAGCCCTTCAAGCGCCCCCTGCAGGACCTGGCACTGAGCGAGTCGGGCATGCAGGTGCACGAGCACGCCGACCGGGGCTCTTTCGAGCTGGCCATCGTCAAGTAGGGAGGAGGCGCTCTTGTAGGGGCGAATTCATTCGCCAAGGGCGGCGAAGCTGCCTCAGTTGGCGAAAGCTCCTTGTGGGGGCGAATTCATTAAGCCAGTTCACTGCAGGGTGATGGAGTACATGAAGACATCCCGCTCGGCGCGCTCGCCGAGGAGCTTCTGGGTGCCGCGCAGGTTGGCGGTCATGGTCGGACAGAGGCCGCCGCACAGGGTGTACATCATGTTGAAGGCCACCACCTTGTCGCGCACCAGGTCGTCGTAAAGCTTCACGCGTCGGCCTTCGTGGGAGTAGAGGGTGACGTTGGGGAAGTAGCGGGCGCCGAAGCTGTCGCCCTCGGCGTACTCGGGTTCGGGTGCGGTCCAGTCGCGGCCGACGAGGCCGCTACCCAGGGCGGCCAGGCCCGCGGCAGCCACACCGGCGTCGAACAGCAGGTTTCTGCGAGTGTTCATCTGGCATCTCCAGTAACGATCGAGGATTGGCTGTGGCTCAGCTGATGCCGCACCCGGCTGGCGGCTCGGGCGGCGTGTCGTCCTCGATGTCCCAGCGCAGCATCATGCCGTGGTCCTCGTGGATCACGTTGTGGCAGTGCATGACGTACTTGCCGGTGAAGTCGCGGAAGCGCAGGAACACCCTGACCGCCTCGTTCTTGCCGAGCACATAGACGTCCTTGCGCCCTCGCTCGTGTTCCGGAATGGCAACGGGGATGCCGTTGACCGTCTTGCTCAGGATGCGGCCTTCCTCGAAGTGGATATGCACCGGGTGCTGCCAGCCACCGCTCTCGTTGACCAGCTCCCAGACCTCGCACTCGCCCTTGTCGATCTTGGCACTGGTGTCGAGGATGTTTTCCGGCTTGCCGTTGATGGCCCACTCGCCACCCTTGCGGTCGAACACCTAGCGGCGCACCTTGGCCCGGGCGATTTCCTCGTCGCACAGCGGGCGCAGTGGCCGCAGCACATCGGGTATCTGGCTGAGGTCCTGTTCCGGCGGGTCGCGGTCCACCACCAGCTTGAGCACCCTGGTGCCGGAACCGTCGACCTTGTCCGGGCCGCGCGTCGTGTCCTGCACCAGGCGGTTGGTGAGGTAGAGTTCGGTGCCTATGGGGTACCTGGAGAAGTCCACCACCAGGTCCGCGCGCTCGGCCACGCCCAGGCGCACCTTGCCCATGTTGCGGATGGGGGCGGGCAGCAGGTTGCCGTCGTTGGCGATGTAGGCGAAGGTCTGCGCCTTGCCCTTGCTGTCGTTCAGGTAGAACTCGTAGAAGCGCGAGGGACCGGCATTGAGCAGGCGCAGCCGGTACTTGCGCCGGGCGACCCGCAGCACGGGCTCGATCTTGCCGTTGACCAGGATCTTGTCGCCCAGGGTGCCGTCGGGGCTGAAGCGGTCGAAGACCAACTGGCCCTTCGAGTCGAAACGCATGTCGTTGAAACTTAGCGTGTAGTCGTACGGGTAGCTGGGCAGGCGCAGGGCCTCGGGGTTCGGGTCCTTCTCGTCGCCGGAGTCCAGGTGGTCGAAAAGCAGGTAGAAACCGAACATCCCGCGTACCACGTTCTGCGAAGTGGCCTGCCAGGTGTGGTCGTGGAACCACAGGGTGCGGAGGGCCTCGCGGTAGTCGCCGATGCCGTTCTGCATCTCGTCCAGGCCAGCGTAGACGTTGGGGTAGAAGTGGTCCTTGTATTCCCCCTTGTAGTCCAGGGTCAGGCCCTGCTTCGCGGCACTGAAGAAGTCGCCGGGAAATCCGTCACTTTCCGAAGGGCAGTGCAGGTTGTGCAGATGCACCGAGATGTAGGGGACGCCCACGCCCTTGTGATCCTGCGGCAGCTTGCAGTGGAAGCGGCAGAGCACCGGCTTGCCGTAGCGGGCGAAGATCACCGGACTGAAGCTTTCCGCGGTGGAGTCCGCAGCGCGGTAGCTCCAGACTTTGGTTTCCGGCAGGTCCGGGTGGGCCTTCCAGGGGCGCTCCACCACATTGATCTCGTCGAGGGTGTGTGGGTCTTCCTGGTGTCGGGTGTCGTCGTCTGCCGGTTTTCTGGTGACGAGCGTTTCCCCTGAAATCAAGCGATTGATCTTCACGGCTGCGGTTCTCCACAGCTTGAGTGGCGGTGAATTTTTCGATCGCTCTGACCGCTTCAGGAGCACCTCGCACCGGTTGGCCTTATTGGCTCTTTGCTGAGTGCCGGTGAAGGCGTGTTACATCGCTCTTGAAACGGGTTGAAACAAACTTATAAGAGACGATGCCCGGGTGCCATCATTCATCCGGGTGAAAACCGCTCCTGGCGGATTAGCGGCCCAAGCAGGGGGACGAGTGGCAGGAAAGTGCAAACGTATTAATGGCTTGGTGCGGCCAAGCTTTGCCTTCGGCAAGCCGCTGTAAATTTGACGGAACTGGAGAGGACTCATGCAGCAGATTTCACGCTTCGCGGTAATCGAAGGCCTGGACGCGGAGCGCCACTTGCTGGACCGCGTCCAGCAGGGCGAATTGGAATGCGGGCTGCTGCTCTGGCGGCCAACCGAGGCGGCACTGGTGATGCCGCAGCGGATGAGCCGGCTGGCCGGCTTCGCTGCCGCCGAAGCCGAATGCGTGGCCCTCGGCTGGCCGATTGCGCTGCGAGACAGCGGCGGCGAGCCGGTGCCCCAGTCACCCGCTGTGCTCAACGTGGCCCTGGCCTATGCCTTGCCGCCCCACGAAGGGGAACTGACCCGCATCGAAACCGCCTACCTGCGCCTTTGCCAACCCATGCTCGACTGGCTCGCCGACCTGGGCCTGGTAGGCGGGCTGGGCGAGGTGGACGGCGCCTTCTGCGACGGTCGCTACAACGTCAACCTGGAGGCGCGCAAGCTGGTGGGCACCGCCCAGCGCTGGCGGCGTCGCCGCGCGGACAGCCGGCACGTGGTGCTGGCCCACGCCGCGGTGCTGATGGAGAACCAGCGCGAGCCCATGGTCGAGGTGGTGAACGCCTTCTATCAGGGCTGCGGCCTGGAGGCCCGCTGCCGCGCCAGCAGCCACATCGCCCTGGATGAATGCGCGGGGCAGGTCTGGAGCCGCGTGGACCCGCTGCGCGAGTGCTATCGCCGAACCCTGGCCGAAGCGGGGATGGCGCTGGATTGAATGGGCTGGAGGAGAGCAGGGGAAGACGGAGCGACAGGCGAATGCCAATGATTTTTCAGAATCTGCGAAATCGCGCTTGACTATGAAATGAGAATCGTTATTATTCAAACCACTGGCCTCGCGGCCAGTTGGATAAGCTGACAAGCCCAGATTTCGGACTCATCAGATTATCTCCTCATCAGGCTAATCACGGTTATTGACCCGGCACTTTGCCGGGTCTTTTTTTGCCTGCTCTTTTTCCATCCGATGAGCGCTTCACTGCCAAGCCCCGTAGGGTGGATCACGCTTCATCGATCCACCATCGGTGCCGGGCTCGGCCTCGCTGGTGGGTGTGAAAAGCGACATCCACCCTACGGCACTGGGATTTGTAGGATGGGTCGAGCCCTGCGATACCCATCGCTGCGGAATTGATGGGTATCGCTTCGCTCCACCCATCCTACCGAGGCGTCTGGTCGATGGGATCAATGCCCCTTCGCCTTCCTGATTCGCAGGAAGATGCCGCCCAGAATCAGCACCACCACCGGCGTCATCACCAGGATCGCGGTCTTCGCCGAGACATCCAGCCCGAGGGTGTGCAGGCCACCGTAGAACAGCTTGAACAGGCTCAGCAGGTAGTAGCTGATGGCGATGATGGACAGGCCTTCCACCGCCCTCTGGATCTTGATCTGGGTGTCGGCGCGGGCATTCAGGCTGCGCAGGATCTCGGAGTTCTGCTCCTCCACTTCCACCTGCACCCGCGCCTGCAGCAGGTCGCCCAGGTTGGCAACGCTCTGGCCCAGGCGCACCAGGCGCTGGTCGGTGGCGGTGCAGTAGCGCACGGTGGGGCGGAAGCGCCGATCGATGAACACGCCCAGGCGCTGGCAGTCGCCGACGTGGGTTTCGCGCAACTCGTTGACGCGCTCGAAGACGATCTGCGCGTAGGCCTCGGTGGCGCTGAAGCGCTGCCGGGTGCGTGCGGTGCTACGCACGATGCGCGCCGAGAGGGCGGCGATATCGGCCGACAGTGCCTTGGCGCTGCTCTTGCCCTCGGCATTGCGGTCGGACAGGGTGGTCAGTTCCTTGTCGTACTCCTTCAGCTGCAGGCTTACCGCCTGGGCCACCGGCAGGGTGAGGGAGGCCATCATGCGATAGGTCTCGATCTCCAGCAGGCGGCGGATCATGCGGCCCAGCCGGTAGGCATTGAGCCGGCGGTTGACCAGGAGGATGCGGTTAACCCCTTCCTCGGTCAGGCGGAAGTCCGACCAGGCGGCGGCATCGCCACCGCCCAGGTTGGAACCCGAAGGGTCCTTGAAGCCATAGGCACTGGGGTCACCGGCCCAGTTCGCTTCGGATTCCACCAGCACCTGGTCGGCGTTGATCAGCAGATGGCGATGGTCCGCCACCAGGCTTTCCAGTGCTTCGGGCAGCGGCGGCCAGTATTCGCCACCGGAGACGCGGGGCACGACCAGGGTGAGGGTGAAGAACTCGGTGTGGCGCTCCCATTTCAGGGTGTTCTCGCCCAGGCGCAACAGGCCCTGGGAGCCGTTGGTGGTCAGGGGCGCGTCGGCGGCCTGATTGAGGCGCTCGACCAGGGCGTCGCAGACGTCCTCGGTATCGGCGAAGGCGAAGTGGTAGACGTGGGCCGGATCGCGGAAATAGATCGACGGGCGCGAGTGCAGCTCGTTGTGCAGGGCTTTGCGGAGTGTGTGCATGGAGACTTCTGCGAGCAGGGAGGTTTTTCTGAATGACGCGACCTGCCCGGGCGTTGGTCACACCTTTGTGGCGGAAGGCTGGGGTGCCACCGACCAGTCGGGGCGGGTAACCCTTCAGATCGGTGGCGACGGGGAGTGGCAGCGAGGCTGCCCTTGGACACGAAGAGACCTTGTGGGTCTCAGACGCGAAACTGCTGCATCAGCCCTTGCTGATGTTTGGCCAGCTCATTGAGTTGGCGACTGACCCGTGCCGACTGCTCGGCCTGGCCGGAGAGCGACTCGGTGACGACGCGGATGGCCTCGACATTTCGATTGATCTCTTCTGCGACGCTGCTTTGTTCCTCGGCGGCACTGGCAATCTGCAAATTCATTTCGCTGATCAGGTTGCGCCGCCCCGGGCAGGGTTAGAACATGCTGACGAACACCAGCTGGCTGTAGAGGTTGCGGTCGTCGCCGCCGATCTGGGTGCCACCTTCGTCGGCGCTCCTGTCCGGCTGGTAGAGGCCGACCAGGGGCATGACGATCAGGTTGTCGCTCACCGCCCATTCGGCGTAGAGGTCCAGCTCGCGGCCATCGAAGTTGCCGAGGTCGCGGTCCAGGGTGTTGAAGTCGAACCAGAGCGCGCCGAGGCTCAGGTTCTCCAGCGGCGAGACCTTGAAGGCGACGTGGTGGATCTGGGTGTTGGTGTTGAAGGGGCCGGCGTAGTTGGATGCCACCTCACCCTGGAACCAGGTGCCGTAGCCGCGGCTGAAGCCGGTGAACAGCGGATCGAAGCCCTCGGAGTAGCGGCTGTAGCGGTAGCTGACGTACGGGCTCCAGGCCACATCGGCGAAGGTCCAGCCGGCTTCCAGGTACCAGGCGTTTTCGTCGTCGACGTCCTTCTTGTTCTGCCAGGCGTATTCGCCGGAGAGGAACAGGTTCTCCACGCCAGCGTTGCCCTGGCCGCGCACGCTGTAGGTCTTCATGCCGTCGCGCTCGGCCTGGAACGGGCTGGCGAATTCTTCGTCGACGTCGCTGATATCGATGGCGGTCAGGCCCAGGGTGCCGGCCTCGGACACGTGCTCCAGGTTACCCACCAGCATCTCGGTCTTGGCCTGGGCGCGGTTGTCGGACTTCAGCCACATCAGGTCGCCACGCAGGCCGTCCTTGCCGCCGAGGCGCAGCACGGCGGTCTGGTCGAAGGCCTTGCGTGCCGCCAGCCAGTAGGCGCCGCCACGGTTGAACTCACCGTCGGCAAGGCCCTTGCCGAAGTTCAGGGCGTCGCCGTTGATGAGGAAACCATCGCCGATCATGAGGTTCTGCCGGCCGAAGGAGACGTCCACGCCATCCTCGCCCAGGGCTTCGAACAGCTGGCCGGAACGCCAGCCGAGGTAGGCGTCCTCGATCTTGGTGGTGCGCTCGGAGCCATCGGTGAAGCCCGCCGCGTCGCCATCGCCCCAGGTGCCGGAGCTGAGCAGGTTGAACTTGCCGTAGCCGGTGCCGGCGCCGGCCAGGCCCTGGTCGAAGCTGATGCCGTACTTGGCATAGCCCTCGCGCCAGGACGAGGAGCCCTCGCTCTTCGTACCGGTGATGGCGTAGTTCTCCTGGCTGTGGAACAGGCCGAACACGGCCTCCAGATCAGCGTTCAGGTGGGTGTCGTCATCGGCATAGAGCTCATAGGCGCCGACCTGCGCGGTGGCGCCAATCAGTAGCGCGAGGGTGGACAGACGAAACAGCGGGGACCGGAGCATGCGTGGCTTCCTTATTGTAGGTATCGGCTGCAAAGCGTTTCTGCGTCCGGATACTAAGGAGTTGCTCAACGCTGGCCTTGTGCCCGCTTGCCAAGGGCTTGATGCTGCGTGCCAGATTGGCGAGCTGCCAGATTGGAAGGCTATGTCTGCATTCAGTGTTGCTAGGAGGTCCGTAGCCAAGCTGATTGTCGAGCGGGCTTCGGCTTTTTGTTTCGCCTCCCGGCGAGTCACTTCTGGCAGTCGCCCCAGAAGTAACCAAGAGGGCTTGCCCCTGCATCCGGGTCCGGCTGCGCCGGACTCCCCTCGCTCCATCGTTGCGCCGGGGGCCCGGCGTGAGGGGCCATCCATGGCCCCGCACGCCTCTCGCGGCATCCATGCCGCTCGTCCCTCTCTGCAACGATTACGCTCGGCCTCCTGACGGGGCGGGGTCCTTGCCTCACTTCTTTCGCACGGGTTAAGGCAACGACTGGGCATCAGGATTGCTGCTCCCTGACAGGCGCGAGTCACCCCTCTACCGCTTGCGGGGCGAAGAGGCACGCTTTCGGAAGCACCGCTTCCGGTGCTGA
>NZ_SSOJ01000021.1 GCF_029871205.1 Pseudomonas sp. BN417
ACCGAATTGCTTGACGATCATAGAGCGTTGGAACCACCTGATCCCATCCCGAACTCAGTAGTGAAACGACGCATCGCCGATGGTAGTGTGGAGCTTCTCCATGTGAGAGTAGGTCATCGTCAAGCTTCTATCCCAAACCCCCGATACGCTAAGGCGTGTCGGGGGTTTGTCTTTGCGCGCGAGAAAGTTGTGGGCAGGAGGCTGAGGCCGGTAGCGCCTCGAAACGCTTGGGCCGCGACCGCGCAGGCCCGCTCGTCTAAAATACCCGCGTTACCCTGAGAGCCATGCCGCCATGCCTGAACAGGCTGATCAACGCCCGCTATCCGATTTACCCTTGCACGATCTGATTGCCTGCCACGAGTGCGATCTGCTGATGCGTCGCCCCGATCTCGGCGAAGAGCAGAAGGCCTGCTGTCCCCGTTGTGGTTATGAGCTGGTCGTGCACCGCTCGCAGATGGAGCGACGCGCCCTGGCCCTGGTCGTCACCGCCCTGCTGTTGTTCGTCCCGGCCAATTTCCTGCCCATCATGAAGCTCAACCTTCTGGGACAGACGACCCATGACACCGTCTGGACGGGTGTTCTCGGCCTGTATGACACCGGCATGGCAAGCGTGGCCATAGTGGTGTTCCTCTGCAGCATGGTCATTCCGCTGATCAAGCTGCTTTGCCAACTGGTGGTGCTGCTTTGCATCAACACCGGCCGCGCCCGGGGCCTGGGCATAATGCTCTATCGCCTGTACCACCACCTGCGAGAGTGGGGGATGCTCGAGGTCTACCTCATGGGCATCCTGGTTTCCATCGTCAAGCTGATCGACCTGGCCGACCTGCACCTGGGTATCGGGCTTGCGTGTTTCATCGGGCTGCTGCTGTCCCAGGTCTGGCTGGAGGTCACCATGTCGCCACACCAGGTCTGGGATGCGCTGGATGCGGAGGGAGAGTCCCATGCGCGCCATTGATGCCGGCATCGTCGTCTGCGACGAGTGCCACCAGCTGAACCGTCCCGAATCGGATGAAGACCACGGCGCCTGCACGCGCTGTGGCTCCCACCTGCATCCGCGCCGCCCGAACAGCCTGGTCCGCACCTGGGCGCTGCTGATCACCGCTGCCATCCTCTACATACCCGCCAACGTGCTGCCGATCATGACGGTGAACTTCTTCGGCAACGGCGCGCCCTCGACCATCATGGGCGGCGTGATCGAGCTGATTCATGCCGAAATGGTACCTATCGCCCTGGTGGTCTTCATCGCCAGCATCCTGGTGCCCACTTTCAAGCTTGTAGGCATCGCCTTGCTGCTTTACTCAGTGCAGCGACGGCTGCCCATGTCGCCGCGCCAACGCATCCTGATGTACCGCTTCATCGAATGGATAGGCCGCTGGTCCATGCTGGATATCTTCGTCATCGCCATCCTGGTGGCGCTGGTGAACTTCGGCAATCTGGCCAGCATCGAAGCCAACCTGGGAGCGGCCGCCTTTGCCAGTGTCGTGATCATCACCATGACCGCGGCAGTGACTTTCGACCCCAGGCTGATCTGGGACAACACCGATATGGACGACGAGAATGCCTGAGCTGCCAACGCCCAAAACCCGCAAAACCACGAGCTGGTCCGCCATCTGGGTGCTACCGCTGGTGGCGCTGCTCATCGGCCTCTGGCTGGCCTGGAAGGCCATGAGCGAAGCGGGCATCGAAATCCAGATCCGTTTCGAGAACGGCGACGGCATCCAGGCTGGCAAGACCCAACTGATGTACAAGGGCATCCAGGTGGGCAAGGTGACCGACCTGCACGTCAGTGAAGACATCAAGGGCGTGGTCGCCACGGTCGAAGTGCTCAAGGAAGCCGCCCCCTACCTCAGCAACGAGACCCGCTTCTGGCTGGTTCGCCCGCGGGTTTCCCTGGCCGGCGTCACCGGCCTGGAAACCCTGGTCTCCGGCATCTACATCGCCATAGACCCGGTGAAGGGCGAGCCGGCGCGGAAATACACCGCCCTGACTGAACCCCCGCCACTCTCCGACTCGCTGCCTGGCTTGCACCTCACCCTCAAGGCCGAACGCCTCGGCTCCCTGGAACAGGGCAGTCCGGTCTACTACCGGCAGATCCAGGTCGGCCAGGTGAAGAGCTACCAATTGGCCGAGGATCAGCGCACCGTCGAGATCAAGGTGCATGTCGAGCAGCCCTACGCCCACCTTGTGCGCAAGCACACGCGCTTCTGGAACGCCAGCGGGCTAAACGTCACTGCCGGCCTTTCGGGGGTGAAGATTCGCACTGAGTCCTTGCTCAGCATGGCGGCCGGCGGTATTGCCTTCGCCACTCCGGAGCACCGCCAGGACAGCCCGCCCACCGATCCGAGCATCCCCTTCCGCCTCTACGACGGCTTCGAATCCGCCGAGGCGGGCCTGCGGGTGCTGCTGCGTATGGACGACGTCAGTGGCCTCAACCCGGGCAACACGCCGGTGATGTACAACGGCGTGCAGGTCGGCACCCTGAAGAAGCTGGATATGGACAAGGACTTCACTGGCGCCACCGCCGAGCTGACCATGGAGCCGCGCACCGAGGACTACCTGGTGGAGGGCACCGAGTTCTGGACGGTCAAGCCGTCGATTTCCCTGGCGGGCATCACCGGTATCGAAGCCCTGGTGAAGGGCAACTACATTGCCGTGCGCTTCGCCAAGGAGGGGACCCCGACCCGCGAGTTCAACGTTCGGCCCAAGGCGCCTCCGCTGAACACCGACGCCCCGGGCCTGCACCTGGTCCTGACCACTGACCGCCTAGGCTCCCTGGAAGTGGGCAGCCCGGTGCTGTTCCGCCAGATGCGCGTGGGCAGCGTGCAGAGCTACCAGCTGTCCCGCGATCAGCAGCGCGTGGTCATCGGCGTGCACATCGAGCCCGAGTTCACCAAGCTGGTGAACGAGTCCACGCGCTTCTGGAACTCCAGCGGCGTGACGCTCAAGGGCGGGCTGTCGGGTGTCGAAGTGAAGAGCGAATCCTTGCAGACCTTGCTGTCGGGAGGCATTACCTTCAGCACCCCGGACCCGAAGGCCAAACCGGTGACCCGCCCACGCCGCTTCACCCTGTACCAGGACGAGGACCTGGCCATCGCCAAAGGCACCCTGATCGAGATATCCGTTCCCCAGGCCGATGGCCTCAAGGAAGGTACGCCGATACGTTACAAGGGCATCGATGTCGGCGAGGTGGAGTCCGTCAGCCTCACCAGCGACCTTTCCGGCGTGCTGGTGAAGGCGCGCATCATGCAGGCGCCGGATCGCATCGCCCGTGCCGGCAGCCAGTTCTGGGTAGTGCGCCCCGAACTCGGCCTGCTGCGCACCGCCAATCTGGAAACCCTGGTCAGCGGCCAGTACCTGGAAGTGCTGCCGGCCAGCAAGCCGGGCGCGGCCCAGACTCGCTTCACCGCCCTGGCCGAGGCGCCGGACTCCCTGGCTCGCCAGGAGGGCTTGCGCATCACCCTGAGCGCGCCACGCCGTGGTTCCATCAAGCCTGGCGTGATTGTCAGCTACCGCGAAGTGCCGGTGGGCAAGGTACTGTCCTTCGAACTGGGCAAGACCTCCGACCGCGTATTCATTCATGCGCTGATCGAGCCGCGCTACGCGCCCCTGGTGCACAGTGGCAGCCGCTTCTGGCATACCAGCGGCGTTGGCGTGGACGCCAGCCTGTTCAAGGGGGTCAAGGTGCGCACCGAGTCCCTAGAGTCGCTGATGGAAGGCGGTATCTCCTTCGCGACGCCGAACGAAGGGCAGATGGGCAATCGCGCACTCGATGGCCAGACCTTCGCCCTGCATGACGATGCCGAGGACGAGTGGCTGACCTGGGCGCCGAAGATTCCCCTGGGCAAGTGAGGTCCATTGGTGGAAATCCACTCCGTGGATTTTCACCCTACAAGGGCGCTCCGTAGGGTATTGGTCCACCAGGACCCGGAAAGCAAAAGGGCCGCGATTGCGGCCCTTTTGTTTTTCCGGCGGAGGAGTCAGGCGAGCTCGGCCGCCGTCTCCGACTCGTTCGCCTCGCTGGCGGCCTTGGCCACTTCGCGGCGCTTGATGAACTTCCAGTCCGCTTCGTCGATATAGATGCCGTTCGGACCGCTGCCGCCCTCCAGGTCAATGGCGACATTGGCCGATACCTGCGGCTTCACAGACGCCAGGATGGGCGTGAAGCCTAGTTGCTGGCTGGTCTCGATCAGCGCCTGCTGGTTGCGCTCGTCGATGTCCGCCGCCTCGTCGAGGTAGTAGGGCAGGCGGATGCGCCCGGCCTGCTCGCGGTCCATCAGGTGCAGCAGCAGGTACATGTTGGTCAGCGCCTTGATGGTCATGGTGGTGCCGTTGGAGGCGGCGCCATCGATGTCCGTGTGGATCACCGGCTGGCCGTGCACCTTGGTGATCTCGAAGGCCAGCTCGAACAGGTCCTTCAGGCCCAGCTGGTTGCCGTTGGCCGCCACCAGGCGCGCCAGGTACTCCTTGGCCTCTTCGTTCTTCGCATCCTGGTCGGTCGAGTTGGTCAGGTCGAAGACCGAGAGGGTCTCGCCTTCCTCGTACTGGCCGGCGCTGTGGATGATCTGGTCGATGTGCCGCAGGGCTTCCTTGTTCGGCGCCAGGACGATGCGGAAGCTTTGCAGGTTAGAGACCTGGCGCTTGTTGATTTCGCGGTTGAACAGGGCCAGCTGGTGTTCCAGGTTGTCGTAGTCGCTGCGGATATTGCGCAGGGTCCGGGCGATGTCGGTGACCGCGGCGCGGCGCGCCTTGGCCAGGGTCAGGGCCTCGTCCTGGCGGTGTGCATAGGCGTTGATTAGCAGCTGCAGGCGGCGCTCGGTGTCATCCTCGCTGTCGAACTTGGCCACGCCCTTCAGGCGTACCTGGGCGTAGAGCGCCTCGATCTGGCCGTCGATGCGCTGCAGCGCCTGCCAGGTGTCCTGGTAGTCGTTGAGCAGCGGCAACAGGTTGTCCAGGCTGTCGTCCACCGGGTCCATGAAGGGCTTGCCGAAGGGCAGGTCGGCGGGCAGCAGCTGACGACGGCGCAGGGCGTCTTCGAGGGTGCGTTCCTTGGCTTCCAGGTCGGCCAGTTGGCGGCCCACCAGCTGAAGCTTGGCGGAGAGCTGCTGGACGCGCTCGGTGAAGGCGTCCGCCGAGCGCTTGAGTTCGTCCTGGGTGGCTTCCAGCTGCGCCAGCTCTTCCAGCTTGGCCGGTTCCTCGGCGGTGAGCGTCTGGGCCTTGCGGAAGTCTTCCAGGGCTTTCTGCGCATCCAGCACGTCCTGGTACAGCTTCTCCGCCTGGGCCTTGCTCGCGGCGCGGTCGGCAGCCACGGATTGCTGGGTCTTGAGCTGCTTCAGCTCGCGTTCCAGGCGGTCCTTCTGGTCGCGCAGGGCGGCGCGGTCGGCCAGGGCCTGCAGGGCCGGCGGCTCGATATGGGACAGGTCGATGGACAGGCCGGGCACCTCGAACTGGCTGCCCTTGAACTGGTCGAGCACGGTTTCCAGGGTCTTCACCCAGGCTTCGCCATCTTCCAGCTGGATGCCCTTTTCGCCCAGCGGCAGGCTGAACAGCTGGCCGTTGAACAGGCGCATCAGGCGGTCCACGTCGGCCTGTGAGAACTCTTCGCGCAGACGTGAGTAGCTGTTGTTGTCGGCATGGTCGAGCTGCTGCTTGACCGCCTTCAGGCGTTTTTCCAGGTCGCGCAGGCGCTCGTCCAGGTCCTCGGCGGAGAACTGGCGGGACTGCGCCAGCGCGCCGGCCAGTTCGTCGTGGGCGTCCTTGGCGGCGAGCAGCTGCTGTTCCAGCACCTTGGCGTCGTCCACCAGGGCGAAGCGGTTCTTCAGCACCGCCAGCTCGCCCAGCCAGCGCTGGCTTTCGGTGATGGCGCGTTCCAGGCGCATCATTTCCTGGGTGCCGCCACGCTGCTCGCCCTGCAGGCCATCCTGCTCGTTGCGGTAGTGCTCGGCCTGGATCACCAGCTCTTCCTTGCGCGCACCGGAATAGTCCTGCCAGGTGCCCAGCAGGGCGTCCAGCAGCGGCGAAATCCGGTGCAGCTTGCCGCGCAGGATTTCGCGCTGGGTCACGCCATTGGCCAGGGCTTCCACCAGCGGGCCGGCGGCCACCAGGGCCTGGTAGTCCTGCTCCATGCGGCGCACGTCGCGGAAGGCCTCTTCGCAGGCAGCGATGTAGTCCACGCTGCCGGAGCGCAGGCTGTGCTCGAAGGCGTCGAGGAACAGCTGCTTGAGCTTGGCCGCGGTGATCTCGCGCATGTGCAGCAGGTTGATGAACAGCGAGCGGAAGGTCTTCAGGCTCTGTTCGCTGGTGGAGCGCAGCGGGATCAGGGTCAGGTCCAGCGGGATGGAGGTATGGCCACCCACCAGCAGTCGCCGCAGCTCATCGGGCTTGAGCTCGTAGGCCTTGATGCCCTCGCGCTCCAGGCTGTTGAACAGTTCGCGCTGGCGCAGGCAGGTGCCGTCACGCTGGTAGTGCTCCAGGTTCAGCTCGCCGCGGTAGGCGAAGAACTGGTGGCCGAAGCCGCCGCCCGGGCCGCGACCGGCGACGCCGATCACATGGGGGCCGTGGGGCAGGGACACTTCCACCAGGATGTAGCTGGTGTCGGTGGCGAAGTAGAACTTGCGCGACTGCTCCAGGCTGTACTTGCCGAAGCTCATGTCCGACATACGCGCCAGGATGGGGAACTGCAGCGCGTTGATCGAGGCCGACTTGCCGAGGTTGTTGGCGCCGTAGATCGACAGCGGGGTTTCCAGCGGGAACAGGCCGAGGCTGTAACCGGCGGTGTTCAGCAGGGCGAAGCGGCGGATGCCGTAGCGTTCCTGGCTCATGCGTCCTCCTCCTGGGCTGCGCGTTCTTCGGCCATGGCGCGGGCCAGGGCGTCTTCTTCGGATACTTCGACTGCGTCAGGGATGTCGATGGGAATGATCGTGTCGCCGCTGTCGTCATCCATCAGCACCGGGGTGTGCAGTTCCAGGTCGGTGCTGTGCAGGCTGGCGGCGAGGTCGCGGTCGTGCTGCACGGCCAGGCACACGTCGAGGAAACGGTGCATGGGCGGCAGGAAGCGGTACACGCCGTTGCTGTCCTCGGCGAAGCCGAGCTGGGTCAGGCGGCGGATGACCTTTTCTTCCAGCTCTTCATGGGTGGTCACCTCGGCCTGGTTGAACAGGTCGCGGTACTTCTCCAGCAGCGCTGGCAGCTCGTCGCGGCCGATGCTGCCGCCGTCGAGCACCGAAAGCGGGTCGCGGCCCTGGTCGGCCAGGTGCTCGACCAGGATGAAGGTGAACAGCGCCAGGCGCTGGGCGGTCTTGTTCACCTGGGCGCCCATCTGTTCCGGCACGAAGTAGTAGAAACCGCGTGGGTCGCAGACCAGCTCGAAGCCGAGGCCCTTGAACAGGGCGCGGTACTGGTCCTGCTGGGTGGACAGCTGGGCGTAGCACTCCGGCTCGCTGCGGGAGAGGTGATAGCCCTTGAACAGCTCGCGGAAGATGGGCGCGAGCTGGGTCATTTCTTTCAGGTCGATATTCATCAGGAAGTCTTCTCGGCCGCGGCGGGCTGGCTCTTGATCAGGGCATAGGAGCTCAGGCTGACCTGGTGCTCGGCGGTCAGGTACTCGCGACGCTCCAGGCGGTCGCGCTGGAAGCGGGTATCGCGGGACAGGCGCGAGAACCAGTAGAGCAGCTCGTCGGTGGCGCCTTCGGGCTCCTGCTCCAGCAGCCAGACCATCAGGTCCGGCAGCGGCAGGGCCTGCTCGCAGCGGTCGAGCATCTCCCGCGCGGTCTTCGGCGAGCGCGGCGCGACGGCCTTGCGCGGGCCGCCGGATTTGGGGAAGTGCGCCGGCTTGGGCTGGAAGCGCGCCAGGGCGTAGACATAGGCTTCCACCTGGGAGCTGCTGCCGAGGAAGGTGCTCTGCGGCCGGGTGAACAGTGGCAGGGCCGCCTGGGGCACGGCGTCCAGGCCCTTCTTGCGGATCACCGACAGCGCCAGGGCGGCGCCGCGGGTCACGGCGTTGTGCCGTCGGGCTTCCTCGCGCAGCGGCAGCAGCAGCTCGCGGGCCTTGCGCAGGGTCAGCTGGGCGCTGGTCTGCATCTCCAGGATGCGCGCGTGGGTGCGCAGCAGCAGGTCGTCGTCCACCAGTTGGCCGAGGCGCTGCTGTTCGCCCAACAGGCGCAGCAGCACCTGCTCGACACGGCGTACGCCCTGTTCGAAGGCGCCGTCGGCGGCCACCAGCTGGATCATCGGCTCGACGTACTCGTCCCAGGTGGCCAGCACTTCGGCATAACGCTGGCGCAGGGGAATCTGCCGGTCGCTGGTCTTGGCCCGGTCGGCCACCGCCACCAGCGCCTGCTCGTCGTTGTCGAGCTTCTTCAGCACGTCGCGTACGCGCATGTCGAGCAGACGCAGCTGGCGCGCCAGGTCGTTGCCGTCGCGGATCTCGAAGGCTTCCTGGATGTAGCCGGCGAGGCGTTCCAGGTGGCGCAGATAGGCTTCGATTTCCAGGCACAGTCCGAGGCGGTGTTCGCGCCGCAGGTAGGCGAGAAAGTCGTGGATCTGCGCGTTCAGCTCGAAGCGGTTCGGGCTCTTGGCCACGGGAACGAGGATGTCCAGGCGCACCCAGAGGTCGAGCAGGGCGGTCACGTCGGTGGGCGTGCCTTCCGGCAGCTGGGCGGCGAGCTGCACGCGCAGTTCGACCAGGCTCAGGGTGCCGGTATCGAAGCGCTCGCAGAGCGGTTCGAGCAACGTCCAGTGTTCGGCTAGGGCGCGCAGTACGCGCTTGGGATCGATCATCGATTGGCCGGGTTCGCTGAAAAAAGAGGCGATTGTACTTCAGGTTGCCGGTGGCGATTCAGCTTCAGCCGATCAGAGGAGCGACGCGCGCCCGAGACTGACGTTTTTCGGCAGTTTGCGACTGGCATCGTGCTATCAGATGCCGCGAAAAGGGCCGAAAGCCCCGTTCAAGTGCTTGAATTCATTGGCATGTTTTCTGCGTTGTCGAACCATTCGCTGTCCGATTGCAGGAATCATGAGCGCCGAACCCGCCCTACTCGCCGATGCCCGCTGGGCCGAGCTGGAACGCCAGACCGACCTGGACTGGGACCTCGACGCCATTACCAACCGGCAGGAGGCCATTGCCTTCCTGCTGCGCTTCGAGAGCCGCCTCTGCGTCTACTCGCCCTATGTCGAGAAGCTCTACAGCAGCTACAGCTTCGTGGTGCCGGAGGAGGAGCACGGCAGCATCACCATCCTCCCCGACGAGCGCGCCTGGCACGACATCTTCCACGAGGTCGCCGCCGACGCTGTGCTGCCTACCGGCATCCATATCCTGCCCGGCGAGGTACTGGGCAGTACCGGGCTCTACCTGAAAATTCCTGGCGAGCATCGCCTGAGCCCCTCCCTCGAACTGCCTTTCCAGGCTGGCCTCAAATTGCTGATCCGGCGTTACCAGGCGCGCGGCGAGCAGTTCCTGCCGGTGCTGGCGAAAGGCGATCTGCGCGAATACGAGGCGCGCATGCCCTCGCTGCACCTGCACCGCATCGAGCCGCGCCGCCTGGGACGCATCTCCCGGCTGGACGTGGAGGTCATCAAGGGCACCATCGCCGAGCACCTGATCGGCCTGTTCCGCCAGCGCTGAAGCCGGCGTTACCCCGCTGTGGCAATGGGTAACAGCCGGCCGTCGGACGGCAAATAGCCATCGCCCATTGACTCGACTATGGGTCGGGACACTTCCCGGCGGGGCTCCTTATAGTGGCCGAAAAGGGGGCGAGCCGGCAGCGCGTCTCCATACAAGAACAACCAGGGAAGTCGCCATGGGTTCGATACTGCTTCCAGCCTGGCAGCTGATGGCTGTTTGCTTTGCGGGGCTGTTCTGCGCATCCGTCGCCCAGGCGCGGATGGAGGAAATGGCGGACGACGAACTCTCCGAAGTCACCGGCCAGGCCTTCATCAACCTCACCACCGATGCCAACGCCGGGATCAACTACACCCGGGTCAACTTCGGCGTGAGCGTCGATACCCAGCTCAATATCAAGAAGCTCCAACTCGGCCAGTACGACGACCTGCTGACCCGGACCGGCGAGTCCGCCGGCTCGTCCGACATCCTGATCAATAACTTTGCCCTGGGTACGGTCAACGCCGATGGCTCGGTGAACCCCTTCAAGATCGCCAACCCCTTCGTCGAGCTGGCCTACTCTGGCAGCAAGGTGGTGGGTGTGCGCATCGGCTTCGGCGAGTCCAAGGGTGTGCTCTCCGGCGAGATCCAGAGCCTGACCGGCAGTATCCCGGTGCATATCAAGGGCACCGGCAACGCCATCTACGACAAGTCCAACTTTTTCCAGCAGAGCGCCCTGTTCCTGGCCGGCGTGTACCGCAGCAGCATCGTCGAGGCCGACGCCGAACTGGTGACCGCCCAGGGCGTGGCGGACCCGATTCGCGCCGGCATGTCCGGCATCAAGAACGGCGATGGCATGACCTGCACCTCGGGCTGCGCCGGCGGCTGGACCGACGCCCTGCTGGGCGCCTTCGCCTCGCAGAACTGCAGCATCCTCGGCATCTCCACCTGCTTCCCGCTGTCGCAGTTCCAGTCCCTGCCAGTGGGCAACATCAGCGACATGAGCAACATGGAAGGTGCGGCCCGGGGCTTCTTCATCTCCTTCCAGTCCCAGGACCTGGCCTGGAAGGACATGGACCGCAACGCCTTCATCACCGCCCTCAAGGGCGCCTTCATGAATATGCCCAAGTACAAGGACGCCAACGGCAACCTGGTGGCCCCGATCAACATCAACTTCGACCAGGCGTTCAATGGCATTCCGCGCCAGGACACCTGCCTCGGAACGGCTACGGCGGGGTGCTGAAGATGCCGAGATCGCTGCCTTTGCTGGGCTTCGCCCTGCTCGCAGGCCTTGCGCGGGCCGAACTCCAGGCCCTGGATGACCAGGAGTTGTCCGGCGTGCAGGGGGCGGGGATCGGCTTCGTGCTGGACCAGGTCCTGCTGGACGCCAACAACGCCACCATCACCATCAACGACATCACCAACGCGGCCAAGCAGAACGTCCCCATCGCGGTGAAGGAGTTCTACCTCGGCGCAGCCGGCAGCAACAAGGGCGCAAACCTCAGCCCGGTGACCATCGGCCGGCTCAGCCAACCCTTCGCCCTCAACCTGGCCAAGGGCGAAGCCATGCGCACCCTGCGCGACGATGGGCAATGGGTGCAGACCACGCCGAGCAACGTCACCGTCCTCGAATTCATGTTCCCCGAGCGCCTCACCGGCACCGCCGGCCAGCCCTGCATCGCCGGTTTCGCCGCGGCGGGCAACAACTGCTCCAGCCGGGCCAGCGAGAAGGTCGACCTGGGGATACGCTTCGACTTCCAGGTGGCCGCCGGGCGCACCGACATCCTCAACCTGGACTTCGCCGAGCTGGCGATGGACGGCTCCTACCTGCGCCTGTGGGGCGACAGCAGCCGCAACCAGATGGTCGGCGAGGCGCGCATCAACCTATTCACCAAGAGCCTGCAGATCATGAGCTGCGCGGCCAACACCAGCGGCTGCACCACCGCCACCGAGCAGCGCGACCGCACCATCTTCCTCAACAACGCCTATGCCAACATTTCCCTCGGCTACGGCAAGACCCAGCCGTTGCTGTTCGACGTGAGCAGCAACGGCCAGTTCGTGCTCGAACTGCCCAACCCCACTGCCTCCGTTACCACCCAGGCGCAGAAGGACGCCCTGGCCGCCGACTTCTACGCCAACGCCCCGCGGACCAACATCGTCATCAACAGCCTCCAGAGCGGCAGCGGCAGCTTCAGCAGCGGCGGCTACAACTTCGGCTACAACGCCATCCAGGGCCTGGGCATCAACTACCTGAAGGTGACCAGCCATGACCTCTAAGGCGCTCTACCTGGCGGCGCTGCTGGTGCTGCCGAGCCTGGCACGGGCCGAGCTGCAGGCGCTGGAAGACGCCGACCTGAGCCTGCTGAGCGGGCAGGGCGGGGTCTACCTCTCCGGCGAGTTCAGCATCAACAAGAACGGCGGCGTGCTGTGGAACACCCCGGCCTCCAACGACGCCGCCACCTGGACGGTCAATCAGCGCAGCTGCGCCACCGCCGGTAGCGCCACTCCGGAAACTTGCGGCCTGCGCATCGCCATCCGTACCGAGGCCAACGGCGGCTGGTACGTGTTGGACAACCTCAAGGGCATCTTCAGCTTCGAGGGCCTGACCCTGAACACCCGCACCATCACCAGTGGCTTCGGCGGCGATGGTGCGGCCTTCAACCAGGACGTGCTGGCATTCGGACTGCCCAACGAGGTGCGTTTCAAGGACGGCAGCTTCGCCTTCGGCGTGGCCAACCAGGGCGGCTGGCAGAACAAGGCCGGCACCCTCGCCAACGGCGGCAATCCCGGCTACCAGCAGACCAACATCTTCTCGGCGAAGATCGACGGCACCATCCGCATGCAGGGCAGCGTGCTGATCTTCCCGAAGAACTGAGGAACCGACCATGCGCCCAGCCCCCTTGCTGCTCGGCATGCTCCTCGCCTCCCAGGCCCAGGCCATGGAAGCGCTGGACGACTCCGCCATGTCCTCGGTCAGCGGGCAGGGCGGCATCAGCCTGGAAACCTCCAGCCAGGGCTGGTCGGCCGGCAGTGTCAGCTACAGCGAGGACGGCCGCGGCCTGAACCTGCGGGACGTGAGTAACCGCGCTGCCAGCGGCGGGGCCAGCACGTCCAGTTCCACCCTCGACGTGGAGGACGGCCAACTGCAGATCGAGCACGCCGCCAGCCCCCAGGTGCTGACGGTGAACAACATCGAGTTGGACGACAGCAGCAAGAGCTTCGGCGCCTTCCGCGCCTTCTATACGCTCGGCGCGACCCTGCACCTCAAGGGCGGCGGGGCCAGCGGCGTCAGCGGCATTTCCATCGACGACAGCCGGCTGTCCCTCACCGATGTGACCTTCTACTATCGCGACAACGGCTTCGACCTGATCGTCAAAGGCCTGTCCTTCGACACCTACCTGGACAACGCCTACCTGGACATCGTCAATGGTGGCAGCGGCCAGGAGGTCAAGCTGAACCTGGGGGATGCGCGCTTCATCGGCACGGTGGGCGGCATCGGCCTCGACCTCGCCCATGGCGACCCCTCCGGCTCGCCCGTGACCCCGAATGCGCCGGACCTGCGCGACGCCGGCGCCAGCCGCAGCTTCGGCAAGCTGAGCATGGACCTGCGCCTGGGCGGCAGCCTCAGCATCGCCAGCGGGGGCGCCAGTGGCGACGGTGTCCGCATCCGCCCCGACCTGAATATCGGCAGCAGCCTGTTCCAGTACCAGGATGAAGGCATCCTGCGCGCCGAGAACTTCTCCGGCACCCTGCGCAGCCTCGGCGGCCTGACCCTCGACCTGGCCCAGGACGTGGGTGGCAGTTATGCACAGGTGGCCTTCCAGGACCTCAAGCTGAACGCCACGTTGGGCGGCCTGATCATCGGCAATCCCGCCAACCAGAAGCTCGGCAGCCTGGCCATCGACCTCAACTTCGTCGATGAAGGCGCCCGGCAGAACTGGCTCAAGCTGCGCCCGGGCGGCGACCCCAATTCCGGCGCCAAGGGCCTGACCGCCGACGTCAGCTGGAACATGGCCAACAGCTCGGTCTCGCTCACCGATAACGGCAACAGCATGTGGTTCAGCGGCCTGCGCACCCACGGCACCGGCCAGTTCACCCTCGACCTGACCAAAGGCTGCGCCGCCGGGGCCAGCACCGGCTGCTACGCCGGCACCCAGAGCGACATGGGCAAGGGCAGCTACAACGGCCATTTCGACGGTCTGCGCCTGGGTCTTGCCAACATCAAGGGCGGCTACAGCTTCGACGGTCTGCGGGTGGGCTCGCCCACCGCGCCGCTGCAGGGCGGCACCGAACTGCTGGTGCTGATGGAGATATTCCCGGCTTACGACTTCACCCTGAACGGCCAGATCACCCTGCTGCCGGGCGGCAAGGTCGGCGACGGCCTGCGCTACAACGCCGACTTCTTCTTCACCGACGCCCGCGCCGCCATCTCGGTGGACGAAACCGGCAAGGGCCTGTGGCTGGCCGGCACCAATTACGACATGCACTTTCGCGACGGCTCGGTGGACGTGAGCAACAACGGCGTGGAGCTGAGCAAAGGCACCTACTGGTCCAGGCTGGACGTCGCCGACCTGCGCTGGGGCGACCGCAACACCGGCGCCAGCCTCGGCCGGCTGGTACTCAAGCGCTTTGAACAGGGCTCCACCCTGGCGCTGAGCTCTGGCGGGGCCGGCGCCCTTTGCGTCGGCGGCAGCGGCGCCAATGCCGGCGCCTGCTCGGCCAGCGGCGGGCGCTGGGAGGACCGGGGCAACGAAGGGGTTTCGGTGAAGCTGAAGAACGTCTTCGTCCGCGACACGGCGGTGGAAAGCAGCAGCAATGGCGTGGCTACCGACGAGAAGCGCAACCAGATCGTCTGGGAAACCAACCGCGTCAACGGCGCGTCCGGCAGCGGCAGCCAGCTGGTTGTGGATAACTTCTACACCTCCGACGGCAACCCCAGCGACCCCAACGCCAACACCTACGGCTTCAACGCCGACCTCAACCTCGACGTGGCCCCCACCAAGGCCTGCACCCGCAACGGCGGTACCTGCACCCCGGTCACCCCCGACCCGCTGGGCTTCGCGGTTAACGGTCGCATCCATTTCAAGGAGGTCAACGTCGAGCGCCTGCAACACGTCCACCCCACCGGGGGCGCCGTCACCTCCATGTATGGCATCAAGGTGCAGAACGCCGATATCGGCACCAACCTGACGGCTACGCCGATCAACTGAAGTTCGCTAGGCATTCTTCGTGGGGGCGAATTCATTCGCTAACCGGACCGTAGGTTCGGCCAGGGAGTCACCGGGGCTGCTGCGCAGCCCTTAGCGAATGAATTCGCCCCCACAGTAAAAGCCCCGGCAAAGGTTTCCCCCTCGCCACCACCTGCCCACCGACCTTTCCGACCACCGCTTTTCACGCCACAATTCCCTGATCTGGAGCCGTCGCCACAAGCAGTCCGGCGCCATCAGCCTGAGCCCCGGCCGCACGCACGGTGGGGCCGTGAGGAGCGAGACATGAGCAGCAACGATCGCGTCATCATCTTCGATACCACCTTGCGGGACGGCGAGCAGAGCCCTGGCGCGTCCATGACCAAGGAAGAGAAGCTGCGCATCGCCAAGGCCCTGGAACGCATGCGGGTGGACGTGATCGAGGCCGGCTTCGCCATCGCCAGCCCCGGCGACTTCGAGGCGGTCAAGGCCATCGCCGACAGCATCAGGGACAGCACCGTGTGCAGTCTGTCGCGGGCGGTGGACGCCGATATCGACCGCGCCGCCGAGGCCCTGGTCGGTGCCAACTCCGCGCGCATCCACACCTTCATCGCCACCAGCCCCATCCACATGCAGTACAAGCTGCGCATGCAGCCGGACCAGGTGGTGGAGCAGGCGGTCCGCGCGGTCAAGCGCGCGCGCAAGCTCTGCGAGGACGTGGAATTCTCCTGCGAGGACGCCGGCCGCTCCGAGATCGACTTCCTCTGCCGCATCATCGAAGCCGCCATCGACGCCGGCGCCCGCACCATCAACATCCCCGACACCGTCGGCTACGCCATCCCGCACCAGTACGCGGAGACCATCCGCCAGCTGCTGCAGCGCATCCCCAACGCCGACAAGGCGGTCTTCTCGGTGCACTGCCACAACGACCTGGGCCTGGCCGTGGCCAACTCCCTGGCCGCTGTGGCCGTCGGCGCCCGCCAGGTGGAATGCACCATCAACGGCCTGGGCGAGCGCGCCGGCAACGCCGCGCTGGAAGAGATCGTCATGGCCATCAAGACCCGCCAAGACGTGCTCGGCGTCTACACCAACATCGACACCCCGCACATCCTCAGCACCTCGCGGCTGGTTTCCGGCATTACCGGCTTTCCGGTGCAGCCGAACAAGGCCATAGTCGGCGCCAACGCCTTCGCCCACGAATCGGGCATCCACCAGGACGGCGTGCTCAAGCACCGCGAGACCTACGAGATCATGTCCGCCCAGTCCGTCGGCTGGAACACCAACAGGATGGTGCTGGGCAAGCTCTCCGGGCGTAACGCCTTCCGCACCCGGCTCGACGAGTTGGGCATCCAGTTGGGCAGCGAGGCCGAGCTGAACGCCGCCTTCGCCCGCTTCAAGGAGCTGGCGGACAAGAAGCACGAGATCTTCGACGAGGACCTGCAGGCGCTGGTCTCCGATACCCTGGGCGACGAAGCCCCGGAACACTTCAAGCTGGTCTACCTGGAAGTGGCGTCCAAGACGGGCGAGGTACCGCACGCCAAGCTGGTGCTGGCAATCGACGGCGTCGAGCAGGGCTCCAGCGCCGAGGGTTCCGGCCCGGTGGACGCCACCTTCAAGGCCATCGAAAGCCTGGCTTCCTCCGAGGCCAGCCTGCAGCTCTACTCGGTCAATGCCATCACCGAGGGCACCGATTCCCAGGGCGAAGTGACAGTGCGCCTGGAAAAAGCCGGACGAATCGTCAACGGCAATGGCGCCGATACCGATATAGTGGTGGCCTCCGCCAAGGCCTACCTCAATGCGCTGAACCTGATGCAGGCAGGTGTGCGCAGGGCCCATCCACAGGTTGCTGACGTTTGATAGCTGAACTCCGTCGTCGCGCGTATCTCAATGCCATGCAGGTAGCCACCTGGCTGCCGCGCGTGGCATTGCCCTTTGCCGCGCCCTCCCGCCCCGAACTGCTCGCCCCGGCTCCGGAAGTCCCCCCCGAGGAGGCACCAAAGCCGGTCGCCGAGACCACTCCGGCCAGCCCGGTCGCCGAAGCGCGCCCGGCCTCCACCCGGCCGAAGATCGAGATCCCCCGGCCCGGCAGCACGCCGCGCCAGGCCGTGCAGCCCGAACCCGAGGCCAGCACCGAGCCCGAGGCCACGCCGGCCAAGGTTGAAGTGCTGCCGCCGCCGCGCTTCTCCATGCAATTGCTGCGCGCCGGCAGCTGCATGCTGTTGGTGGAGTTGCCCACCGGTGAGCCCTTCCAGAGCCGCGATCCGGCCTACCTGCTGCTGAAGGACCTGCTGCGCGCCGCCGGCCTGCCCGACAGCCCGCAACTGATCGGCGAGCCGGTGCGCTGGCCGCTGCTCAGCGGCGGCAGCATGGACCAGGGCCCCGATGCGGCCCGCGACTTCGTCCAGGGCTTCGTCGGCGTACGCCTCGAAGAGCAGGGCGCGTGCACCTGCCTCTGGCTGGTGGGATTGCCGGCGGTGCGCTTTGCCGGCGAAGCCGATGCCGAAGCCTTCAACCGCGAACTGCAGGTCGAAGGCCTGGGCGCCGCCTGGGCGCTGCCGGGCCTGGAACTACTGATGGACGAGCCTCAGCGCAAGGCCGAACTCTGGCAAGCCATGCGCCGTGTGATGCGCCGCTGGAAGAACACCGAATGACCGATGCTGTTTCCTTCCGCCCGATGACCGAGGCGGACCTCGATGCCGTACTGAAAATCGAATTTGCCGCTTTCAGCCACCCCTGGACCCGCGGCATCTTTAACGACAGCCTCAAGTCCTACGACTGCTGGCTGATGTTCGAAGGCGGCCAGCAGGTCGGCCACGGCGTGATCAACGTGATAGTCGGCGAAGCCCATTTGCTGAATATCACCGTCAAGCCGGAAAGCCAGGGCCGCGGCCTCGGCCTGCGCCTGCTGGAGCACCTGATGGAGCGCGCCCGCGAACTGCAGGCCGGAGAATGCTTCCTCGAAGTGCGCGCCAGCAACCAGTCCGCCTACCGGCTGTATGAGCGTTACGGCTTCAACGAAATCGGCCGCCGGCGCGACTACTACCCGGCCGTGGGCGGGCGTGAAGACGCACTGGTGATGGCCTGCACCCTGATCGACTGAGCCCCGCGCAGGCCATTGCCAAAGCTCCCGGCGCTCCGTAAGGTGCGCCAGCCAGAAGAGGAGAAGAAGAGCATGAGCGACCTGCAACAGCTGATCGACAACAACGCGCGCTGGGCCGAGAAGATCAAGAAGCAAGACCCGGACTTCTTCGAAAAGCTGGCCAAGCAGCAGGTGCCGGAATTCCTCTGGATCGGCTGCTCCGACGCCCGCGTGCCGGCCAACGAGATCGTCGGCATGCTGCCCGGCGACCTCTTCGTCCACCGCAACGTGGCCAACGTGGTACTGCACACCGACCTCAACTGCCTGTCGGTCATCCAGTACGCCGTGGATGTGCTCAAGGTTAAGCACATTTTGGTTACCGGCCACTACGGCTGCGGTGGCGTCCGTGCCGCCATGCGCGACACCCAGTACGGCCTGATCGACGGCTGGCTCCGCACCATTCGCGACCTCTACTACGAACAGCGCGACCACCTGGCGACCTTCGCCACCGAGGAAGAGCGGGTCGACCGCCTCTGCGAGCTGAACGTCATCCAGCAGGTGGCCAACGTCAGCCACACCACCATCGTCCAGAACGCCTGGCACCGTGGCCAGGAGCTGTCCGTCCACGGCTGCATCTACGGCATCAAGGACGGCATCTGGAAGAACCTCAACGTCACCGTCAGCGGCATGGAACAACTGCCGCCGCAGTACCGCCTGCGCCCACTCGGACAGAACTGAACCATGCCACAACAAAGCAGCCGGGCCGTCGGCCTGGCCTGGCTCGGCCTGCTCGTGGCCAGCCTCTTCTGGGCCGGCAACGCCCTGGTGGCCCGCGCCTTCCACGACGCCATCCCGCCCTTCACCCTGGCCTTCTGGCGCTGGAGCCTGGCGCTCACCATTCTCCTGCCCTTCGTCGCCCGGCCCATGTGGGAGTATCGCAGCCAGCTGCGCCGCGCCGGCTGGCGCCTGCTGCTGGTGGCTGCTGCTGGTGGCTGCCCTGGGGATCAGCACCTTCAGCGTGCTGCTCTACTTCGCCGCGCGCACCACGGTGGCCATCAACCTGACCCTGCTCAACACCTGCCTGCCGCTCGCCACCTTCATCGGCGCCGGGGTGCTGCTCAACGAATGGCCACCCCGGCGCGCCTGGCTCGGCCTTGTGGTGGCGACCGTCGGCCTGCTGGTGCTGATCGCCCAGGGGCGGTTGGCGCAACTGGCCGCCCTGTCGTTCAACCCGGGCGACCTGATCATGCTGCTCGCCGTGCTGGACTGGGCGCTCTACACCCTGCTGCTGCGCCGCTGGAGTCCGTATTTCCAGCTGCCGCCGCTGGTGCTGCTGGGGGCGCTGGTGCTCTGCGGCGTACCGCTGCTGTTGCCGTTCTACCTGCTGGAACTGGCCAGTGGGCAGACCTTCGAACCCTCTGTGGATAACCTGGCTGCCATCGTCTATACCGGCATCTGTGCTTCGCTGCTGGCCTACCTGCTGTGGAACCAGGGCATCCGTGTGCTGGGCGTGGCCAAGGCCGTGCTCACCAATTACCTGATGCCGGTGTTCACCGCCCTGCTCGGCTACCTGCTGTTGGGCGAGGGACTGCAGGCTTACCATTGGTTCGGTGGGGCGCTGATCTTCGCCGGCCTGTTGTTGGCGACACGACCCTCCCTGAGGTGAGCCCATGCCCAAGCTTGTCGTGATTCCCGGGGACGGCATTGGCCGCGAAGTGGTGCCGGTGGCCGTGCACGTGCTGGAGAAACTCCTGCCCGACCTGCAGACGGTGGAAGCCGAAGCCGGCTGGGACTGCTTCCAGCGCTGCGGCAGCGCCGTGCCGGAGGCTACCTTCCAGGCCCTGCGCGAGTGCGGGGCCGGCCTGTTCGGCGCCGTCTCGTCTCCCACCGGTCAACGAGTCGCCGGCTACCGCAGCGCCATCCTGCAATTGCGTCAACAGCTCAAGCTCAACACCAACCTGCGCCCGGTGCGCAGCTGGCCCAGCATTTCCCCCAGGCCGGGGGTCGACCTCGTTATCCTCCGCGAGAACAGCGAAGGCCTCTACAGCGGCCGCGAGCACTGGGAATCCGAAGATGTGGCCATCGCCCAGCGGGTCATCAGCCGCGGCGCCTGCCAGGCCCTGGCCCTGCGCGCGCTGGAGGTGGCCAAGGCGCGCAAGGCCCGGCGCATCACCCTGGTCCACAAGGCCAATGTCCTGCCCATCACCTGCGGCCTGTTCCGCGAGACCTGCCTCGAAGTGCTAGAGGGCGAGGGCTGGGCCGCGCAGCTTGACGAACGCCTGGTAGACCTCGCCGCCCTGCAACTGGTAGAGCAGCCCGAAGCCTTCGACCTGATCGTCACCACCAACCTCTTCGGCGACATCCTCTCCGACCTCGCCTGCCACTGGAGCGGAGGCCTGGGCCTCGCGCCCTCCCTCAACTGGGGCCAGGACGTCGCCCTCGCCGAACCCGTCCACGGCAGCGCCCCCGACATCGCCGGCAGCGGCCGCGCCAATCCCCTGGCCGCGATACTCAGCACCGCATTGTTGCTGCGCTATCACTGGCAGAAACCCGCCCTGGCCAAGCGCCTGGAGAAGGCTGTGGAAAACTTCCTGCTGGAAGAAGGCAAGGCCGACTTCGGATTCGAAACCACCCAAGTGGTTGGCCAGGGCATCCTCGCCGCGCTGTAACCGGCCTGCACGAACAGCCCCCTCTCTCCCTGGGAGAGGTTTGGGGGGAGGGCAGCCAAAGCAGCACGGACCAGGAGGACAACCCTGCGCCCCGCCCGGCGAATGCCCCCAGGAAAACCACGAACTCCCCCCGCCGCCAGTCACCCCTCTCCTCTTCAGGGAGAGGGGCCGGGGGAGAGGGCGTTCACTCCGCCCAGACTTCCAGCACGGCGAAACCCAACACCCCAAAAAAGAAAACCCCGCCAAAGCGGGGCCTCCAACATCAACTTGAATCCGGTATCTGCCTCACTGGCTCATACAAGCGCCTCTCCTCCAGAACCAGCATCGGCTTGGGCGCCCGAAGCTCGATCCGCGCCGTACCACCCTCGATGGGCCCAACGACGATCTCGATCCCCTCCGCCTTCAACAACGCCATCAACACCGACTCGCTGACTCCTTCCAGAACCCTCAGTGTCAGAACGTCACCTTCCCTGCGTTCGCCAACATGAATCTGCATGTGGATTGCCTCGCATGGATGACTGCGGCAGGGAAACACGGCGGAAGAAGGCGTTCCACGGGGGAGCGTTCAGTTCGGAGCTTTCCTATGAATCGTTCAGATTGCGCGGAGGGGGAAGCGGCTGAGGGGACAAGGGCGGCATCAAGGAATGTTGATCTGGAAGCTGGCCATGCTCAGCTTGAGGAAGATGAACCAGCCGATGGTGCCCATGATTCCGAGCACGGTGTAGCCAACGATGATGCCCAGGGCGATCTGTTTCCAAAGGCCGGAATAGTTGTTGATCGGTGCTTGGCGGTGGACTGGCGTGTCGCGCTCAGCCCGGATGCTTTCGAAATCGTCTTTCACTTTTCTCATCTATCCAATCAGGCGAACGAGCGCCTAGTTACTTCCGTCGTGATTGCTATCGCGTGTCCCAGCGGTCGAGTTTCGGTTGGCCTCGTCATTGCCTGGGCTTGTCTGCCCCTGCTCTGGCATCACCTCGCCGGTGAGAAGCCACCATCGATACCGTGGGTACATGTTCGCCAGTATCTCAATCTCGTCAGCACCCACGCGTGCCCTTCCGCGCTTGATATTCACCCAGCGCGGGTAGTCAGTGTCACCCGCTTTGGAAAGCTCAACGAGGCTGGCGCTATTGATCAATTGAAGTGCTCTATCTGTGAGCTTCTGGGGCATTACAAATACTCATTGCATGCCCTATGTACAAATTGTTAGTTTGCTCTAATGGTTTGTACATAGGATAGGTTCATACGATTTGCTCAATGCGCAGGAGTATAGGGTAGTGCTATGGAGCAGTCTGGAATAGTGGGGTTGAACCTCGAAGGAAAGCCCGAGCGCATAAACGATTTCCGCGACGCTCCCTTCTGCTCGCAACTCGCCCTGGCGCAGATGCTTGGCATCGAGCAGATCACTGAGGACGTGGTGCGCGGCTGGGTGGAGTCGGCCACGCTGCCGACGGTGAAGATCGGCCGTCGGCGGGTGATCAATCTTCATCGCCTGCGCACGGATCTGGATGGAGGCAAGACAGTGTTCAGTGCAGGGGACTATGCCGATGAGTAGTGATCTGTCGCCTCTATTCCTGCCGCGACCCCGCCTTCTGTGGCTGCTCTGCATGCTGCACCGTGTACCCCGAGGCAAGAGCCGGGCGCTGCCAATCCAGACGGTGCATCGGCACGCGCCTTACGTGGGGCCTTCCGGTCGATATCCCCATTCGGGAAGGCCGGAGTCGGTGGCGCTGGACCTGCGCTGCTTGCCGGAAGGGCCGGGGCTTTTCCTGCGTTACGTATACTGGTTCGCATACCCCGGCCCGAGGTGCTGGCGCGTTGCAAGGTGCCTTATGTGCGGTCACAGCTCGGTTGAGCTTCCCCCGATGACGGTGCGCAGGGAGGGCGATTGCTGGACGAGAGACTTTTACGAGAACGGCCATGCCGGGCGTCGAATCCGAAAGCAGGGCTTTTCCACCCGGGCCGCCGCCCGGCGTTACCAGGCCGATTCCATCGCTTTGCGAAGGATCACCGGTCACCCCCTGGATCAACGTCTCTCCGGACTGGCGATGCTCTGGTACGCATGCCACGGCCGAAGGCTCAAGGGGCACCAGGCACGGCTGCTCCACATCCTGTTCCTGATGGAGAAGAGTGGACATGCTCTAGTATGATTTCAATGATCGCAATGATTTCACTGGAGATGCCCATGGCCAGCATCACAATTCGCAATCTGGACGATGATCTGAAAGCTCGTCTTCGTGTCGTTGCGGCCAGTCATGGCCGGTCGATGGAGGAAGAGGTGAGGGTCATCCTTGCCGAAGCTCTGGCGAAGCAGGACAAGCCAAGCGGGTTGGGAACCCGTATCCATAAGCGCTTTGCTGCCTTGGGGGGAGTAGATCTCGAACTCCCGCCACGAACTGACAAAGCTCGAGCTGCGGACTTTGATGAATGATCCTGCTCGACACCAATGTGATTTCCGAGTTTATGAAGGCTAGGCCCGACCCGAATGTCGTGGCATGGGTAGATGCTCAGCCGGGTCGTGTCCTGGTGATTTGCTCCATTTCTGTGGCAGAGATTCTCTACGGTTTGGCGCGAATGCCAGACGGCAAACGGAAGAGCGGCATGCTGGAGATTGCTAAGGCCATCATCGAGGAAGACTTTGCCGGCCAGGTATTGTCCTTCGATACGGATGCGGCAGTGCATTACGCCGCGCTGGCGGCGATGAACGCGGCCAAGGGGAGGAGCGTGGGAATGGCTGACGCCCAGATCGCCGCTATTGCTCGGTTGCATGAAGCTACGATCGCTACACGCAACGTCCGCGACTTTGAGGCTTTCGGTGTTCCCTTGGTGAATCCCTGGGAAAACTGAGCGAGGAAGGGTTTGGTAGACAGGGTGTAGTCACTACCCCAGAAAGCACAAAGGGCTAGCTTTCGCTAACCCTTTGTTTTGTATGGTGGCTACACCGGGACTTGAACCTGGGACATCAGCATTATGAATGCTGCGCTCTAACCGACTGAGCTATGTAGCCGAGTGGCGCGCATTTTCCGTATCTCTCCGGGGGATGTCAACCCCTTCGCTTAGATAATTTTGTGATCTTTCAATCGTTTAGGCGGAGAGACGGTTTTCAGAGGGACGCGGTGGCCGCTGGGATGCATTTGCTGGAATGGGGGAGGGAAGGTGATGGGTTTCGCTTCGCTCTACGCCATCCTACGAATGCAAAAAGCCCCGGAGGTCCGGGGCTTTTTCGTGGATCAGACGTTGAAGCGGAAGTGCATCACGTCGCCGTCCTTGACGATGTACTCCTTGCCTTCCAGGCGCCACTTGCCGGCTTCCTTGGCCCCGTTTTCACCCTTGTACTGGATGAAGTCGTCATAGGCGACCACTTCGGCGCGGATGAAGCCTTTTTCGAAGTCGGTATGGATAACCGCGGCGGCTTGCGGGGCGGTGGCGCCGATGCGGACAGTCCAGGCGCGTACTTCCTTCACGCCGGCGGTGAAGTAGGTCTGCAGGTTGAGCAGGTCGTAGCCGGCACGGATCACGCGGTTCAGGCCCGGCTCTTCGAGGCCGAGGGCTTCGAGGAACATGTCCTTCTCTTCGCCGTCGTCGAGTTCGGCGATCTCGGCTTCGATCTTGTTGCAGACCGGTACCACGATTGCGCCTTCTTCTTCGGCGATGGCTCTCACCACGTCCAGGTGCGGGTTGTTGTCGAAGCCGTCCTCGGCGACGTTGGCGATGTACATCACCGGCTTGCTGGTGAGCAGATGGAAGCCGCGAACGAGGCGCTTCTCCTCGTCACCCAGGTTTTTCAGCAGGGAGCGCGCCGGCTTGCCTTCGCTGAAGTGGGGGATGAGTTTTTCCAGCAGGGCTTTCTGCGCCAGGGCGTCCTTGTCGCCACCCTTGGCGTTGCGGGCGACCTTCTGCAGTTGCTTCTCGCAGCTGTCGAGGTCGGCGAAGATCAGTTCGAGTTCGATGATCTCGATGTCGCGCTTGGGATCGACGCTGTTGGAAACGTGGATGACGTTGTCGTCTTCGAAGCAGCGCACCACGTGGGCGATGGCGTCGGTTTCGCGGATGTTGGCGAGGAACTTGTTGCCCAGGCCTTCACCTTTGGAGGCGCCCGCCACCAGGCCGGCAATGTCGACGAATTCCATGGTGGTGGGGATCACACGCTCGGGCTTGACGATTTCGGCCAGGGCGTTGAGGCGCTGGTCGGGCATCGGCACGATGCCGCTGTTCGGCTCGATGGTGCAGAAGGGGAAGTTCTCCGCAGCGATGCCGGACTTGGTCAGGGCGTTGAACAGGGTGGACTTGCCGACGTTGGGCAGGCCGACGATGCCGCAATTGAATCCCATGGTATGTGCCTCTGCGCGGAGTGGGGTCAAGCCTTCTGGCTGTGCAGCTTCTGCATCGCCTTGGTCCAATCACCGGCGAGCATTTCCGGCAGCACGCCGAGGGCGAAGTCGATGCTGGTGTCCAGGAGTTCCTGCTCGCTGCGCGGAGCGCGGCTGAGTACGAAACCGGAAACCAGGCTGCTGTGCCCCGGATGGCCGATGCCAAGCCGCAGGCGATGGAACGAATTCTGGTTGCCGAGCTGGGCGATGATGTCGCGCAACCCGTTGTGGCCGCCGTGGCCGCCGCCGGTCTTGAGCTTGGCGACGCCGGGGGGCATGTCGAGTTCGTCGTGGGCCACCAGGATGGCCTCGGGGGGAATGCGGAAGAACCCAGCCAGGGCCGCTACGGACTGGCCGCTGCGGTTCATGTAGGTGGTGGGGATCAGCAGACGAACGTCGCGGCCTTGATGGGAGAATTTCCCGACCAGGCCGAAGTATTTCTTGTCGAGGCTCAGGTTGGCGCGTTCGCGGTCCGCCAGGCGCTCCACGAAAAGGGCCCCTGCGTTATGCCGGGTCTGGTCGTATTCGGGGCCGGGGTTACCCAGGCCGACGATCAGTTGGATGGCAGTCACTACAGGGGCCCTTTATCAGGCTATGCAGAGTAAGAAATTACTCGGCGGCGCCTTCCTCTTCTTCCTTCACCACGCGGGAAGCGTGGATGTTGGCAACTGCCAGGTCGTTGCCGTGGGCCAGGGCCACCAGCTCAACGCCTTTCGGTGCCTTGATGTCGGACAGGTGCACGGTCTGACCGACTTCGACCTTGGCCAGGTCGACTTCGATGAACTCCGGCAGGTCTTTCGGCAGGCAGGAGACTTCGACTTCGGAGATGGTGTGGGAAACTTCGCCGCCGCCTTGCTTCACGCCAACGGAGGTAGCTTCGTTGATGAAGTGCAGGGGTACGTGGGCAGTCAGTTTCTGGCCGGCAACTACGCGCTGGAAGTCAGCGTGCAGTACGAAGCCTTTGGCCGGATGACGCTGCAGGGCCTTGATCAGAACGGTTTCGGTAGCGCCGGAAACGTTCAGGGCGATCACGTGGCTGAAGGCAGCTTCGTTTTCCAGCAGCTTGGCCAGGTCTTTGGCCAGCAGGCTTACGGATTGCGGGGCTTTCTCGCCGCCGTATATAACAGCGGGAACCAGGTTGGCGTTACGACGCAGGCGGCGGCTCGCACCTTTCCCCAGGTCAGAACGCGCTTCGGCATTCAGGGCAAACTCGGACATTGCATTTCTCCAAAATAACCAAATCGCCCGTAATGCTTGCGACCAGCATCCGGGCGGTTGGGCAAAAAGCCCCGCCGTAGCGGGGCGCGTTTCGTCAGGTATGCCCGCTTAGCGGAACATCGCGCTGATCGATTCCTCATTGCTGATGCGGCGAACCGCTTCAGCCACAACCGGTGCGATATCCAGCTGGCGGATACGCGAACAGGCTTGCGCCGCGGCGGACAGGGGGATGGTGTTGGTCACCACCAACTCGTCCAGCACGGAGTTTTCGATGTTCTCGATGGCACGGCCGGACAGCACCGGGTGGGTGCAGTAGGCGTAGACCTTGGCAGCGCCGTGGTCCTTCAGGGCCTTGGCAGCGTGGCCGAGGGTGCCAGCGGTGTCGACCATGTCGTCGACCAGCACGCAGGTGCGGCCTTCGACATCGCCGATGATGTGCATGACTTCGGACTGGTTGGCCTTGGGACGACGCTTGTCGATGATGGCAAGGTCGACGCCCAGGGACTTGGCCACGGCGCGGGCACGAACCACACCGCCGATGTCCGGGGAAACGATCATCAGGTTTTCGAAGCGCTGGTCTTCGATGTCATCGACCAGGACCGGGGAGCCGTAGATGTTGTCCACGGGGATATCGAAGAAGCCCTGGATCTGGTCGGCGTGCAGGTCGACGGTGAGCACGCGGTCGATACCGACCACGGTCAGCATGTCGGCCACTACCTTGGCGCTGATTGCCACACGGGCGGAGCGCGGACGGCGGTCCTGGCGGGCATAGCCGAAGTAGGGGATGACTGCAGTGATGCGGGACGCCGAGGAACGGCGGAAGGCGTCGGCCATCACCACCAGTTCCATCAGGTTATCGTTGGTCGGTGCGCAAGTCGGCTGGATCAGGAAGACGTCCTTGCCGCGGACGTTCTCGTTGATTTCAGCACTGATTTCGCCGTCGGAGAACTTGCCTACGGAGGCATCGCCGAGGGGGATATGCAGTTGACGTACGACGCGACGCGCCAGATCGGGGTTGGCGTTCCCCGTGAAGACCATCATCTTGGACACGCGCAGTACCTGCCGGCTGAGGGTGGGCCTGATGAATCAAAAAGCCGTTCAAAGGCCGTGGCTTTTGAACAGCTTTTTAAGTGTATGGCAGGGGCGGCTGGATTCGAACCAACGCATGGCAGGATCAAAACCTGCTGCCTTACCGCTTGGCGACGCCCCTATATGTATAACTTGCTCTGCAGGACTTTCGTTTCGTTGTGCGCATAACCCGTTGGGTTAATGGCAGGGGCGGCTGGATTCGAACCAACGCATGGCAGGATCAAAACCTGCTGCCTTACCGCTTGGCGACGCCCCTGTATCGTACAACCGAATGCCTTGCATTCCTTCTCAAGCCAGTTTTTGAAGCTTGCGGTGCAACATCGAGATGTTACGCCCCTGAGCGACAAAGCTCGGCAGAGTGGCCGGAAGTTGGCGGCGAACTTTATCAGCATCGCCCTTGTTTGGGAAGCTCCCAAACACACAAGCTCCAGTGCCGGTCAATCTAGCTGAAGTAAATTTACTCAACAAGATCAGCGCGTTACGTACATCCGGGTAACGCTTCTCGACCACCGGCTGGCAGTCGTTTCGACCGCCCCCCTCAAGAAGGCTGCGAACTTTAATGGGCGGCGTATTTCGTGTCAACTCGGGATCGGAGAAAACTTCTGCTGTGCTGACAAAGACTTGCGGTACGGCGACGAGAAACCAGGGTTCCGGCAGCTCCACCGGCGTCAGCTGCTCGCCGACTCCCTCGGCGAAGGCGGCGCGGCCGCGCACGAAAACCGGCACGTCGGCGCCCAGGGAGAGGCCGAGTTCGGCCAGGCGGTCCTCGTTCCAGCCCAGGTTCCACAGGTGGTCCAGGCCGAGCAAGGTGGTGGCGGCGTCAGAGCTGCCGCCGCCGATGCCGCCGCCCATGGGCAGGCGCTTGTCGAGCCAGATATCGGCGCCAAGCCGGCAGCCGGATTCGGCCCGCAGCTTGCGGGCGGCGCGGACGATCAGGTTGCTGTCGTGGGGAACGCCGGGCACCTCGGTGCGCAGGTGGATTTCACCGTCCCGGCGCAGGGAGAAGCCCAGTTCGTCGCCATGGTCGAGGAACTGGAAGAGGGTCTGCAGCTCGTGATAGCCGTCGGCGCGGCGGCCGAGGATGTGCAGCATGAGGTTGAGCTTGGCCGGGGCCGGCAGGATGAGTTGCGCGTCCCGCATCACTGGCCGAGCTGGCGCGGCTGCCAGTCCTTGATCACCAGGGTGATATCGAGGTCCTCGCCCTGCAGCTTGATGCGTTCGGGCAGGGAATAGCCGTTCTGCTGGACGTAGCTGAGGTACTGCACCTGCCAGCCGTCCTGCTCCAGGCGGGACAGGTGGCTGGCGCCGTCGAGCGTCAGGTGGCTGCGGGTTTCCGGGGCGGGCAGGCCGCGCACCCACCAGAGCAGGTGGGAAACCGGCAGGCGCCAGCCGAGTTGTTCTTCCAGCAGGGCCTCGGGAGATTCGGCCTGGTATCGGCCCTGGTTGGCCACTTCCAGGACGATTTCGCCGGGGCGCCCGGTCAGGCGCGCGGCGCCGCGGCCCAGCGGGCCGGAGAGGCGGATGTCGTAGTAGTCCTGGCGCTGCAGCCAGAACAGGGTGCCGCTGCCCGAGTCCTTGGGCGCGCGAATGCCCACCTTGCCGCTGATCTGCCAGGCGTCGAGGGCGCTGATCTGGGCCTTGTGGGCTTTCCAGGTGGCCTGGTCGCCCTGGCCTTCCAGGGTTTCGTGGGGAGCGAGGGCGGCACAGCCGCTGAGCAGGACCAGCGCAGCGGCGGCCAGAAGCTTAGGTAAACGCATGGATCAGAGGGTTCCGGCGCCGGTCAGGCGTTGCAGGGTGTCACGGAGAATGGCGCTATCGGGCTGTTTCTGCAGGGCGTCGGCCCAGACCTTGCGGGCTTCGGCCTGCTTGCCGCGGGCCCAGAGCACTTCGCCCAGGTGGGCGGCCACTTCATGGTCGGGGAACTCCTGGAGGGCCTGGCGCAGGAGCCGTTCGGCCTCGTCCAGGTTGCCCATGCGGTAGTTCACCCAGCCGAGGCTGTCGAGGATGGCCGGGTCCTCCGGGTTGAGCTTGTGGGCTTGTTCCACCAGCTTCTTGGCTTCGTCGTAGCGCGTGGTGCGGTCGGCCAGGGTGTAGCCCAGGGCGTTCAGCGCCATGGCGTTTTCCGGCTCGCGCTCGATGATGAAGCGCAGGTCTTTCTCCAGCTGGGCCAGGTCGTTGCGCTTCTCGGCCAGCATGGCGCGGGTGTAGAGCAGGTTCAGGTCGTCGGGGAACTGCTGCAGGCCCTGATGGATGACCTTCCAGGCGCGCTGCGGCTGCTGGCGCTCGGCCAGGCTCTCGGCCTCGATCAGGTAAAGCTGGATGGCGTAGTCGGGCTGGGTGTCCCGGGCCTTGGACAGGCGCGCCTCGGCTTCATCGGTGCGACCGCTATCCAGGAGGATTTCCGCCTGGCGGATCTGCGACGGCAAGTAGTCGTTGCCGGGCCCGACCAGGGCGTATTCGATCAGCGCGCTTTCCTTGTCGCCACGTTTCTCGTAGACCTGGCCGAGGTTGTAGTGGGCCGAGTCGACGTGGCTGCCGCGGTCCACCAGCTCTTCCAGGTAGACCTGGGCTTCGTCCCAGGCCTCGCCTTCCAGGCACACCAGGGCCAGGGAGTAGCGCAGGTCGTCGTCATCGGGGAACTGCTGGACCAGCCCGGCGAACTCGGACTTGGCCTCGTCCAGGCGGTCCTGCTCCACCAGCATGCGGGCGTAGGTGAGGCGCAGGCGCTTGTCGTCCGGGTGCTGCTTGATGGCCTTCTGCAGCAGCGGCAGGGCCTCGTCGCCACGCTCCAGGCTCTGCAGCAGGCGGGCGCGGAGCAGAATAGGGGCGATTTCCTTGTCGTCGGACGGCACGCCTTCGAGCAGGGTCAGGGCTTCTTCGGTGCGGCCGTCCTGTTGCAGCAGCACGGCCTTGCCGAACACCAGTTGGCTGTTGTGCGGGTGCTTGGCCAGCAGGCGGTCGAAGCTCTGCAGCAGGCCCGCACGGGTATCGGCATCGGTCTCCACGGCGGAGAGGGCGAGGAAGTCGAAATGGGTGTCGCCCTGGCCTTGGAGCACTTTCTCCATATAAGCCATGGCTTCGTCGTAGCGGCCGGCGCGGGCCAGCTGCACGGCGGCAGCGCGCTGGGCGTCGAGGTTGTCGGGTGCGTTCTTGGCCCAGATCAGGGCGGTGTCCAGGGCGGCCTGGTCGGCGCCGAGGTACTCGGCTATGCGGAAGGCGCGCTCGGCGACTGCCGGGTCCTGGGTGGCATTGGCCTGCTGTACGTAGTTGCCCAGGGCGATATCGAAGCGATTGCGTTGCCCGGCCAGTTCGGCGGCGAGCAGGGCATAGAGGGTTTCGCGGCTGAACGAGCCATAGACCTCGGGCTTGGCGGGCGCGGAGGCCTTGCTGCCTTCCTCTGCCGACGGGGCACCGTCCGGGGACTTGTGGGTCAAGCTCTGACAGCCGCCGAGGAACAGCAGGGCGGTCAGCAACGCGAGGGATCTATTCATAGAGGCGGAGGGCGACTAACCAGCGGTGGCTCATCATGACACAAGCCATCCGGCAAGCACATGGGGCGCGGCCCAACCGGCGGCGGGCAAAAACCTGTTCGGTGAGACAATTATCGGCGGTGGTTGTCGTCGTACGGGTGAAGTAGGACAATTGCGCGCCCTCCTGATTCAGTTAGCGACCCTGCATGGCCTTCATTGCTTTAGGTATCAACCACAAGACCGCCTCGGTAGATGTCCGCGAACGCGTGGCCTTCACCCCCGAGCAGTTGGTGGAGGCCCTGCAGCAGCTGTGTCGCATCACGCCCAGCCGCGAGGCGGCCATCCTCTCCACCTGCAACCGCAGCGAGCTCTACCTGGAGCAGGACCACCCCAGCGCCGATGAAGTGCTCGCCTGGCTGGCCGGCTACCACAACCTTAGCCTGGAAGAACTGCGCGCCTGTGCCTATGTGCACACCGACGACGACGCGGTCCGCCACATGATGCGCGTCGCCTCCGGGCTGGACTCCATGGTCCTTGGCGAGCCGCAGATCCTCGGCCAGATGAAGTCCGCCTACGCGGTGGCGCGCGAGGCCGGCACCGTCGGTCCGCTGCTCGGCCGCCTGTTCCAGGCCACCTTCAGCACCGCCAAGACGGTGCGCACGGATACCGCCATCGGCGAGAACCCGGTTTCCGTGGCGTTCGCCGCCGTCAGCCTGGCCAAGCAGATCTTCTCCGACCTGCACCGCAGCCAGGCGCTGCTGATCGGCGCTGGCGAGACCATCACTCTGGTTGCCCGTCACCTGCACGAGCAGGGCGTGAAGCGCATCGTGGTCGCCAACCGCACCCTGGAGCGCGCCAGCATCCTGGCCGAGGAGTTCGGCGCACACGCCGTGCTGCTGGCCGACATGCCCCAGGAACTGGTCAACAGCGACATCGTCATCAGTTCCACCGCCAGCCAGCTGCCGATCCTCGGCAAGGGCGCCGTGGAGCGCGCGCTGAAGCAGCGCCGGCACAAGCCGATCTTCATGGTCGACATCGCCGTGCCGCGCGACATCGAGCCCGAAGTGGGCGAGTTGGATGATGTCTACCTCTATACAGTGGACGACCTGCACGAGGTGGTCGCGGAAAACCTCAAGAGTCGCCAGGGTGCCGCCCAGGCCGCGGAGGAGCTGGTGGGCGCCGGGGTCGAGGACTTCATGCAGCGCCTGCGCGAGCTGGCCGCGGTGGATGTGCTGCGCGCCTACCGCCAGCAGGCCGAGCGCCAGCGCGACGACGAGCTGGCCCGGGCCCTGCGCCTGCTGCAGAACGGCACGTCCGCCGAGGAAGCGCTGGCACAGCTCGCCCGTGGCCTCACCAACAAGCTGCTGCATGCTCCCAGCGTGCAACTGAAGAAACTCTCCGCCGACGGGCGCTTCGATGCGCTGGCCGTGGCCCAGGAACTCTTCGCCCTCGACGAGGGCTCGGATAAACGTTCGCAATGAAAGCTTCCCTGCTGAACAAGCTCGACCTCCTCCAGGACCGCTACGAGGAACTCACCGCCCTGCTCGGCGATGCCGAAGTCATCAGTGACCAAGGCAAGTTCCGCGCCTATTCCAAGGAGTTCGCCGAGATCGAACCGGTGATCCTCGCCTTCCGCGAGTTCCGCAAGGTGCAGGGCGACCTCGAAGGTGCCCAGGCCCTGCTCAAGGACAGCGACCCGGACCTGCGCGAGATGGCCGAGGAGGAAGTGGCCGACGCCCGCGAGCGGCTGGTCGAGCTGGAAAACCGCCTGCAGCGCATGCTGTTGCCCAAGGACCCGAACGACGGCCGCAACGTCTTCCTCGAAGTCCGTGCCGGCACCGGCGGCGACGAGGCGGCGATCTTCTCCGGCGACCTGTTCCGCATGTACTCGCGCTATGCCGAGCGCCAGGGCTGGCGTGTCGAGATCCTCTCCGAGAACGAGGGCGAGCACGGCGGATTTAAAGAAGTGATCGCCCGGGTCGAGGGCGACAACGTCTATTCCAAGCTCAAGTTCGAGTCTGGCGCGCACCGCGTGCAGCGGGTGCCGGAAACCGAATCCCAGGGCCGTATCCATACCTCCGCCTGCACCGTGGCGGTGCTGCCGGAGCCGGACGAGCAGGCCGCCATCGAGATCAACCCCGCCGACCTGCGTGTGGATACCTACCGCGCTTCCGGCGCCGGTGGCCAGCACGTGAACAAGACCGACTCGGCCGTGCGCATCACCCACATTCCCTCGGGCATTGTGGTCGAGTGCCAGGAAGAGCGTTCCCAGCACAAGAACCGCGCCAAGGCCATGGCCTGGCTCGCGGCCAAGCTGAACGACCAGCAGGAGGCTGCAGCGCACAAGGAAATGTCCGATACCCGCCGCCTGCTGGTGGGCTCCGGCGACCGCTCCGAGCGCATTCGCACCTACAACTTCCCGCAGGGCCGGGTCACCGACCACCGCATCAACCTCACGCTCTACGCGCTGGACGACATCATGGCCGGCGGCGTGGACGCGGTGATCGAGCCGCTGCTCGCCGAATACCAGGCCGACCAGCTGGCGGCCCTGGGAGACTGAGCGTGACCATTATCGCCAGCCTCCTCAGCCAGGCTAACCTGCCGGATTCGCCCACTCAGCGCCTCGACGCAGAGCTGCTGCTCGCCGCTGCCCTGGGCAAGCCGCGCAGCTTCCTGCACACCTGGCCGGAGCGGGTGGTTTCCACGGAAGTGGCAGACCGTTACTCCGCCTTCCTGGAGCGCCGCCGCAGCGGTGAGCCGGTGGCTTACATCCTCGGTCACCAGGGCTTCTGGAGCCTGGACCTGGAAGTGGCGCCGGATACCCTGATCCCGCGCCCCGACACCGAATTGCTGGTGGAAACCGCCCTGGCGCTGCTGCCGGCGAGCACTGCCGAGGTGCTCGACCTCGGCACCGGTACCGGCGCCATCGCCCTGGCACTGGCTTGCGAACGCCGCGGTTGGACGGTCACGGGCGTGGACCGGGTATCCGCTGCCGTGCAGCTCGCCGAACGCAACCGCGCCCGGATCAAGCTGGACAATGCCCGCTTCGTCGAGAGCCACTGGTTCTCTGCCCTGGGCGAGCAGCGTTTCGCCCTGATCGTCAGCAACCCGCCCTATATTGCCGCCCGGGACCCGCACCTGGCCGAAGGCGATGTGCGCTTCGAGCCCGTCAGCGCCCTGGTGGCCGGTGCCGATGGCCTGGACGACATCCGCATCATCATCCAGGACTCGCCCCGCCACCTGCTGCCCGGCGGCTGGCTGCTGCTGGAACACGGCTTCGACCAGGCCGCCGCAGTGCGCGAACTGTTGACCCGCCAGGGCTTCAAGGTGGTGGAAAGCCGCCGCGACCTCGGCGGCCATGAACGCATCTCCCTCGGACAATGGCCATGCTGAGCGATCAGGAACTCCTCCGCTACAGCCGGCAGATCCTCCTGCCGCAGATAGATGTCGACGGCCAGTTGCGGCTGAAACAGGCCCGCGCGCTGATTGTCGGACTCGGCGGCTTGGGTTCTCCGGTTTCCCTCTACCTGGCCGCTGCCGGCGTCGGCGAGCTGCACCTGGCGGACTTCGACACGGTCGACATGACCAACCTGCAGCGGCAGATCGTCCACGACAGCAGCAGCGTCGGGCAGAGCAAGGTCGACTCGGCCATGGGCCGTCTCGCCGCGCTGAACCCGGAAGTGCGCCTGGTGCCCGTCACCCGTGCGCTGGACGAGGATTCCCTGGCCGCTGCCGTGGCCACCGTGGACCTGGTGCTGGACTGCACCGACAATTTCGGCACCCGCGAAGCGGTCAACGCCGCCTGCGTGGCCGCCGGCAAGCCGCTGGTGTCCGGCGCCGCCATCCGCCTCGAAGGCCAGCTTTCGGTGTTCGATCCACGTCGCGACGACAGCCCCTGCTACCACTGCCTCTACGGTCATGGCAGCGAGGCCGAACTGACCTGCAGCGAAGCCGGCGTGGTCGGCCCGCTGGTGGGGCTGGTGGGCTGTCTGCAGGCGCTGGAAGCGCTCAAGCTGCTGGCCGGCTTCGGCGAACCCATGGTGGGGCGCCTGCTGCTGGTGGATGCCCTTGGCAGCCGTTTCCGCGAACTGCGGGTCAAGCGTGACCCGGCCTGCGAAGTCTGTGGGGCTCGGCATGCCTGAGACGGCGCCGGTAGGCGTCTTTGACTCGGGCGTGGGTGGTGTCTCCGTGCTACGGGAGATCCGCGCGCTGCTCCCCAATGAGTCCCTGCTCTATGTAGCCGACAGCGGCCATGTGCCCTATGGCGAGAAGAGCGCCGACTTCATCCGCGAACGCAGCCACCACATCGCCGAGTTCCTCCTCGGCCAGGGTGCCAAGGCCCTGGTGCTGGCCTGCAACACCGCTACCGTGGCCGCCGTGGCCGACCTGCGTGAGCGTTATCCACAGCTGCCCATCGTCGGCATGGAGCCGGCGGTGAAGCCGGCCGCCGCCGCTACCCGCAGTGGTGTGGTAGGCGTATTGGCGACCACCGGGACGCTGAAGAGCGCCAAGTTCGCCGCCTTGCTGGACCGTTTCGCCGGTGATGTGCGGGTGATCACCCAGCCCTGCCCGGGGCTAGTCGAACGCATCGAGGCCGGCGACCTGATGGGCCCGGATACCCGCCAGCTGCTGGCCGGCTACGTCGAGCCCCTGCTGGCCGAAGGCTGCGACACGCTGATCCTCGGCTGCACCCATTACCCCTTCCTGCGCCCGTTGCTGCACCAGCTGGTGCCGGACTCGGTCAGCCTGATCGACACCGGTGCCGCGGTGGCCCGACAACTGCAGCGCCTGCTGGATGCGCGTGGTCTGCTGGCGGCGGGACCGGCCGAGCGCTGCCGCTTCTGGTCCAGTGGCGACCCCGCGGCGATGCAGGAAGTACTGCCGATTCTCTGGGGCGACTCTGCCCGAGTGGACAAGTTCCCAGGCTGAGGCGGAAAGTGGCCTAGATTGCTTTCCCCGATTAAAAAGCTATCTATAATCGCTGACAGGTATTAACACTTTCTGTCAGCACTTCAGAAAAAGGACTGTTTTGAATGAAGAAGTTTTTCTGCTGGGCCGCAGTTGCAGCCATTTCTCTCGGTCAGGCCGTCACCGCCCAGGCAGCAGGCGTCTCCCTGGACATCGGCCAGACCGGTGAATCCACCATGACTTATCGGCTGGGCACCCAGTTCGACTTCTCCAGCAGCTGGTTCCAAAGCGACGTAGGACGCCTGACCGGCTACTGGGATGCTGCCTACACCTACTGGGATGGCGACGAGAGCGCCAGCAACCATAGCCTGTCCTTCACCCCGATGTTCATCTACGAATTCGCCGGCGAGACCGTGAAGCCCTACGTCGAAGCCGGTATCGGCGTCGCCCTGTTCGACAGCACCGAGCTGGAAGACAACGACCTGAGCACCTCCTTCCAGTTCGAAGACCGCCTGGGCCTGGGCTTGCGCTTTGCCAACCAGGAAGTCGGCATTCGCGCCATCCACTACTCCAACGCCGGCATCAAACAGCCGAACGATGGTATCGAGACCTACAACCTGCACTATCGCCTGTCCTTCTGAGGCATAGCTGCAAGACCAGAAACCGGGCCTAGCGCCCGGTTTTTTATTGGCTGTCGACTGGGCGCAAGTCGTAGGTTGGGCTGAGTTCAGCGAAGCCCAACAGGCGGAGCCGCAGCAACCTGCCAAGAGCGCTCCGCCAGGTTCCTGAAGGCAACCAGCGCCCGTTCACGGCTGGCGGAAAGGTCCACCAGCGGCGCGGGATAGCTATCCACACCGAAGAGCCCGCCGAGGCCGGCGGGGTTGTGGATATCTCGCTCGTCCAGGTGCTCCAGCTCCGGCAGCCAGCGGCGCAGGAATCGGCCGTCCGGATCGAAGCGTCGGGACTGGCTGATGGGGTTGAATATGCGGAAATAGGGCGCGGCGTCGGTACCGGTGGAGGCGCTCCACTGCCAGCCGCCATTGTTCGCCGCCAGGTCGCCGTCGATCAGGTGGCGCATGAACCAGCGTTCGCCCTCGCGCCAATCGATCAGCAGGTTCTTGGTCAGGAACATGGCCACCACCATGCGCAGGCGGTTGTGCATCCAACCGGTGGCCAGCAATTGGCGCATGGCTGCGTCGATTATCGGGATGCCGGTGCGGCCCTGCTGCCAGGCCGCCAGTTCGTCCGGGGCGTGGCGCCAGGCCAGGTTCTCGGTTTCCTGGCGGAAGGCGCGGTGGCGGGAGACCCGCGGGTAGCCCACCAGGATGTGCTTGTAGAACTCGCGCCAGAGCAGCTCGTTGATCCAGCAGGCGGCACCGGGGTTGCCGCTGTCGAATTCCCCCTGGTTGCCCTGCAGGGCCGCGTGCAGGCACTGGCGGGGCGAGAGCACGCCGGCCGCGAGGTAGGGGGAGAGCTGGCTGGTGCCGGGCTGGGCGGGGAAGTCGCGGCGCTCTTCATAGCACCAGAGCTCTTCCAGGGCGAAGGTGTCCAGCCGGTCGCGGGCCGCATCCTCGCCCGCCGGCCAGAGCTGGCGCAGGCTGTCCGGCGGGGTGGGAAACCCCTCCACCTTGGTGGGCGGGAAATCGCAGGCGATCCCCAGGTCGGCCTGGGGACGCGGGGCGGGAAGGCAACTCGGCAGGGCGCTGTGCAGGCGCTGGTAGCAAAGCTTGCGGAACTGGCTGTAGACCTGGAAATAGCCGCCCGACTGGGTAAGCAGGCTGCCGGGGCGGAAGAACAGCTGGTCGAGGTGGCTTTGCAGGTGGATGTCGTCCGCGGCCAGTGCGGCGGCCACCTGTTGGTCGCGTCGGCTTTCGTTGACGCCGTATTCCTCGTTGACCTGCACCGCGCCCAGGTCGAACTCGTGGCACAGTCCCCGGACCAGCTGCGGTGCCTCTGCCCAGGTGTCGGCGTGGCGGACCAGCAGCGGCACATTCAGCCGGCGCAGGGACTTGGCTAGCTCGGCGAGGTTGCGCAACCAGAAGTCCACCTTGGCCGGGGCGTCGTCGTGGGCCCGCCACTGGCCGGGGCTGATGATGTACAGGGCGAGCGTGGGGCCGGCCAGAAGGGCGGCGTGCAGGGCGCTGTTGTCCAGCACCCGCAGGTCGGTGCGGAACCACATGAGCTGGCGCATGAGTCTTTCCTTTATCGGTTGTGCAGCAGGCCGAGGTCGAGCAGGGCCTGGAGTGCGTCCAGCGGGGTTTCGGCCAGCGTGGTGCCGGGCTCGACTCCGGTCTGGTGGATGGCCGCCGCAGGGCCACCCAGCAGGCAGGGGCATGGGTGGCCGTTGAGCAGCCTGGGCAACTGGTCCTGGCGCAGCGGCTGGCTGGAGTAGAGCAGCAGGGCGCGAGGCTGGATGCGCGCCACCGCCAGGCTCAGCTCGACCGCGGGCACCGACCAGTCGAGCACTTCCACCGAGCAATCGGCGCTGCTGACGAGCCAGGCGGTGAGCCAGAGGCCCGGCTCCATTGGCAGGTCGGAGCCGTTTACCAGCAGCAGCGGGGCTCCACCGCATTGCCGGTTGTTGTGGTAGATGCGTGCGCCCAGCTTGGTGCGCAGCCAGGAGTGGAGGAATACACGTTCGACCTGGCTGCCGAACTGGCCGCGCCAGCGCTGTTCCAGCTCATCCAGCAGGGGCTGCAGTAGCTGGCGGTAGAGGGTCAGGGGCGGGTAGAGCGCCATGGCGGCATTGAAGCGCTCGTCCAGCTGGCGCTCGGCCAGGTTGGCGATGGCCTGCATCAGGTAGCGGCGCTGCTCCTCCCAGGGTGAAGCCGGCGAGGCGTCCGCTGCAGTGGGTGTCTGGGGGGTGTTGAGCAAGCCCTTGACCTGGCCTACCGCAATGCCGCGTTCCATCCAGGTGAGGATCAGGCGGATGCGCGCCACGTCCTCTGCGCTGTAGAGGCGGTGCCCCGAGCCGGTACGCAGCGGCACAATCAGGCCGTAGCGGCGCTCCCAGGCGCGCAGCGTCACCGGGTTGACGCCGGTCTGCCGCGCAACTTCGCGAATCGGCAGCAGGCCCTTGGCGAGGGCGGCCTGGTAGTCGGTCTCCCGTGGGCTGTCGGAAGTCTTGTCCATGGCTAGAGGACGTTGCGCAGGCTGAGTTCTTCCGGATGCGGCTGCAGATAGGCCTGCTGGGTGATGTAGCTGTCCGGGTGGCTGTTGAAGTGGTGCTTGAGCAGGGTGAGGGGTACCACCAGCGGAACCATTCCGGAACGGTACTGCTCGATCAGGCGCTGGATCTCGGCTTTCTCGTCCCGGTCCAGATGGCGCTTGAGATAACCGCAGAGGTGCTGCAGCACGTTGCTGTGGCTGCCGCGAGTGGCGCACTTCTTCAGGGCCGCCATCAGCGTCGAGAAGTAGCGCGGGCCGATCTCCTGCGGCGCATGGGCGCCGACGTTGCCGAGCAGGCGGCCGAGGGCCTTGTACTGCACCGGGTCGTTGGCCATCAGTTGATACTTGTAGCGGGAATGGAAGTCGATGATCGCCTTGTGGCTGAGGCCCTCGCGGCACAGCTCCTGCCATTGCGCGTAGGCGTAGACGCGGGTGAGGAGGTTCTCCCGCAGCTCCGGGTCGTTGAGGCGGCCGGCTTCTGCCAGCGGCAGGTCGGGGACGTAGTGCGCCAGGCTATGGCTGCACAAGCGTGACTCCTTGTGCCCTGCGTTGTAGCGCACAGGGGCGCCGAGCAGGCAGGCGCTGATACCCAGTTTGGGGCGCTGCGGCAGATCGAAGGGCATGGGCATGGAGCGCTACCTGGACATGACTTATACAGAGGCTTTTTCATGTACAGCTTTTCTGCAATCATAGGCAGCAAGTTGTACAAGTCAAATGACTTGTACAGGCTTTGGACAGGAGGTGCAGCGAGCCAGCAGAGGGAGAAGTTCTTCAGCGTTGGACGGCCTCACGGCCGTCCATTTCGGTAGCAGCAACTTGTAGCGCGAGCCGCGGCGCGGTTACAGATGCTCGAGCAGCCGGCGGGCGGCCTCCTGGCCGCTGAGCCAGGCACCTTCCACTCGGCCGGACAGGCACCAATCGCCACAGGCATAGAGGCCCAGGTCGGCATCGGCCAGTGCACCCCACTGGTGCGCCTGGCAAGGCCGGGCGTAGAGCCAGCGGTGGGCTAGGCTGAAGTTCGGTGCCGGTACGGCGCAGCCGATCATTTCCGCGAAGGCGCCGTGGAGGTGCTCGATCACCGCTTCCTTGGGCATGTCCAGGTGCTGCCTGCTCCAGGCGCTGCTGGCATGCAGGACCCAAGTGTCCAGGCCGGCCTCGCGACCGGGCTTCGAGCGGTTGCGCGCTACCCAGTCCAGCGGATTGTCCTGCACGAAGCAGCCCTCGACACGCGTATCCAGCGGCGTGTCGAAGCCCAGCGCCACCGCCCAGGTGGGCTCCATGGCGACGCTGGCGGCAGCACCGGCGAGCTTGGGTGCCGAGGCGAGCAAAGCCGTGGCCTGTGGGGCAGGGGTCGCGACTATGACATGGCTGAATGGGCCGTGGCTGAGACCCTCGGCATCCTGCAGGCCCCAGTGGCGTTCGCCGCGGAAGACTTCGGTGATACGGCAGGCGAAGTTCACCGGCAGGGCGCCAAGCATGGCGCGGGTAATCGCACTCATGCGCGGTGTGCCGACCCAGCGGATCTGCTCATCCGGCGAGGGGTGCAGGCGGCCGTCGCTGAAGTTGTAGAGGCTGGGCGACCACTCCGCGACCCAGCCCCGGTCGCGCCATTGCTGGACCACTTCGGCGAAGCGGCGATCGCGGGCGGTGAAGTATTGCGCGCCAAGGTCCAGCGAGCCGGCATCGCTGCGCTTGCTGGCCATGCGCCCGCCACTGCCGCGACTCTTGTCGAAGAGCTCAACGTTCTGCCCAGCCGCATGTAGCGCCTGGGCGGCGGAAAGGCCGGCTATGCCGGTTCCGATGATGGCGATAGGTGCACTCATGGTCTACCTCGTTACCTATGGCTTACAGGCTACGCTTTAGACAAGACCTGTACAATATTCAAGCTCTGTACAGGTTGATCGGTTCCAATCGCGGTCTTCTGCAATTCTGACGGTGCGTGGCTCAATCCAGGGCACGTCCGAACGTCATAAACCAGACTAGGGCGATATCCGTACTTAGCGCCATGCGAGGAGGATGCCATGCACATATTGCTGACCGGCGGTACTGGTCTGATAGGTCGCGCGCTCTGCCAGCGCTGGTTGGACGACGGTCACCAGCTCACCGTGCTCAGCCGCCGGCCGCAGAGTGTCGCCAGCCTGTGCGGGCGCACGGTGCGTGGAATCAGCGGATTTTCCGACTACGGCGACGAGCCGCTGGACGCCATAGTCAACCTGGCCGGCGAACCTATCGCCGATCGGCCCTGGAGCAACAAGCGCAAGGCACAGCTTTGGGGCAGCCGCATCACCCTTACCGAGCAGCTGCTGGAGTGGCTGGAAAAGCGCGAACAGAAGCCGCGGCTGCTGCTCAACGGCTCGGCCGTGGGCTGGTACGGCGATGGCGGTGAACGCGAACTGACCGAGGGCTCGCCGCCGGTGACCGAGGACTTCGCCAGTCAGCTCTGCGTGGCCTGGGAGGAAACCGCGCAGCGTGCGGAAGCTTTTGGCACCCGTGTGGTGCTGGTGCGCACCGGGTTGGTGCTGGCGCGGGACGGTGGCTTCCTCAAGCGCCTGGTCCCGCCATTCAAGCTGGGGCTCGGCGGAGCGCTCGGCAATGGTCGGCAATGGATGTCCTGGGTGCACCTGGATGATCAAATCGCCCTGATGGATTTTCTCTTGCGGCGGGAAGACGCGCGCGGTCCCTATAATGCGTGCTCGCCGCAGCCAGTGCGCAACCGCGATTTCGCCCGCAGCCTCGGGCGCGCGCTGGGGCGGCCGGCCTTCATGCCGGCGCCGGCCTTCGTCCTGCGCCTGCTGCTGGGCGAGTTGGCCGGCCTGCTGTTGGGTGGCCAGCGAGCGGTGCCGGCGCGCCTGCAGGCGGCGGGATTCACCTTTGCATTCACCGATCTGGACACGGCGCTCGGCGACTTGCTGAAGCCTAAGGATGTTTGATGACTGATCACGCGCTGCTGCTGGTCAACCTGGGATCCCCGGCTTCCACCAAGGTGGAGGATGTGCGGAGCTACCTCGACCAGTTCCTCATGGACCCTTATGTGGTCGACCTGCCCTGGCCGCTGCGGCGACTGCTGGTTTCGCTGATCCTGATCAAGCGGCCGGCGCAGTCGGCCCATGCCTATTCGTCCATCTGGTGGCCGGACGGCTCGCCGCTGATCGTCCTCAGCCGCCAACTGCAGGAGGCCATGGCGCCGCACTGGCCCCACGGGCCGGTGGATCTGGCGATGCGCTACGGCGAGCCGTCGATCGAAGGTGCCCTGCGCAAGCTCGCCGGGCAAGGCATCAAGCGCGTGACTCTGGCCCCGCTTTATCCTCAGTTCGCCGAGAGCACCACCACCACCGCCATCGAAGAAGCCCGCCGGGTGGTCCGCGAGCTGGGCCTGCAACTGCAGGTCTCAGTGCTCGAGCCGTTCTTCGCCGAACCCGATTACCTGGACGCCCTGGTGGCCAGCGCGAAGCCCTATCTGGAGCAGGACTTCGACCACCTGCTGCTGAGCTTCCACGGCCTGCCCGAGCGGCACATCCGCAAGCTGGTCAAGGGTATCGACCCGCAGCATGACCTGCGCGCCAGGGATAGCAGCGGCGTCAGCGACGAGGTGTTGGCGGTCTGTTACCGCAGCCAGTGCCAGCGCACCGCAGAGGCCTTCGCCAAGCGCGCCGGGCTGCAGCCCGGGCGATGGTCGGTGTCCTTCCAGTCGCGCCTGGGCCGGGACAAATGGATCGAGCCCTATACCGAGACCCGTCTCGAGGAACTGGGCCGCCTGGGCGTCAAGAAGCTGCTGGTGATGTGCCCGGCCTTCGTCGCGGACTGCATCGAGACGCTGGAGGAAATCGGCCAGCGCGGCAGCGAGCAGTTCCAGGAGGCCGGTGGCCAGGAGCTGGTGTTGGTGCCCTGCCTGAACAGCCACCCGCAATGGGTCGCGAGCCTCGCGCGGTTGTGCGAGACGGCGGTGCGTCCGCTCTGAAGCTGTCGGCCATATTTCGAATTACGACATCATCCGGAGGGCACGAGACGCATTCATGTCGCCTATATGTCGCGCTCTTCGGTATTCAGGCTGTCCATGGCCACCTAAGCTGGGTTCTCCTACCACCGTCGTGCGCCGCACCGCGGCGCCGAGGAGAGCCCAGTGCAGAACAAGAACAACGGCTACCCCTCGAGTCTGTATGCCTGGACCACAGTCGCCATCCTGATGCTGGCCTATGTGTTGTCCTTCATCGACAGGCAAATCCTCAACCTGCTGGTGGAGCCCATCCGCCGCGACCTTGCCATCAACGATACGCAGATGAGCCTGTTGATGGGCCTGTCCTTCGCGCTCTTCTACACCGTCTGCGGCATCCCCCTCGGGCGCCTGGCTGACAGTCGCAGCCGGCGCGGCCTGATCGCAGTCGGTGTGCTGTTCTGGAGCGCCGCCACCGCGGCCTGCGGCATGGCCAGGCTGTACTGGCAGTTCCTGCTATGCCGCATCGGTGTCGGCGTTGGCGAGGCGGCGCTGTCGCCGGCGGCCTTCTCGCTGATCGCTGACAGCTTCCCCAAGGAACGCCGCGCCACAGCCATCAGCGTCTACTCCATGGGCGTCTACCTGGGCTCCGGGCTGGCCTTCCTGCTCGGGGGGCTGGTGATCAAGTTCGCTTCGGCCCAAGGCGAAGTCACCCTGCCGCTGCTGGGCGAAGTGCGTCCGTGGCAGCTGATCTTCCTCGCCCTGGGCGCAGCCGGGGTGCTCTTCACCCTGCTCATGCTGGCGGTGCGCGAACCGCAGCGGCGCGGCGTCGGCGCCGGGGTCGTGGTGCCCCTGGCCGAAGTCGGGCGCTACCTGCGCAGCAACAGACGCACGGTGATCTGCCACAACTTCGGCTTTGCCGGCCTGGCCTTTGCCGGTTATGGCAGCGCCGCCTGGATTCCCACCTTCTACATCCGCACCTATGGCTGGGACGCCGGCCAGGTGGGCGTGGTCTACGGCAGCGTGGTGGCGGTGTTCGGCTGCCTGGGCATCGTCTTCGGCGGGCGCCTGGCGGACTGGATGGCCAAGCACGGGCGAAGCGATGCCAACATGCGCGTCGGCCTCTTCGCCGCCCTGGGCGCATTGCCGCTGGTGGTGCTCTTCCCGCTGCTGGACGATGCCTTCTGGGTCACGGTGCTGATGGCGCCCACGGTGTTCTGCCTGAGCATGCCCTTCGGCGTCGCGCCGGCGGCGATCCAGGAGATCATGCCCAACTCCATGCGCGGCCAGGCCTCGGCCATCTATCTCTTCGTCATCACCCTGATCGGCCTGGGCCTCGGGCCGACGGCGGTGGCGCTGTTCACGGACTACGTATTCGGCGACGACGCCGCGCTGCGCTACTCCCTGCTGATCGTCACCTCCCTCGCGGTGACCAGTTCGGTGGTGCTGTTGTGGATGGGGCTCAAGCCCTATCGGGAAAGCCTGAAGCGACTGCAGCAGTGGGGCGTGGAGGTACAGGACGACGCCACGCTCCGCGATGCGCAGCCTTCGTAGGTTGTGGCTGAGCAAAGCGAAGCCCAACGATTCCCGGAACTCCGCTGTTGGGTTTCGTCGAACTCAGCCCAACCTACGGAAGCCTTGTAGGGTTGAGCGAAGCGAAAACCATCGACCGACAGCCATGAAAAAGCCCCGCAATCGCGGGGCTTCTCTTTAATTGCACCAGCTCAGATATGCGGCGCGTCGTCCGGACGGCTGTGCTTCCAGGTTTCATGGCCCGGCAGCAGCAGGTTGAGGGCGATGGCGACTATGGCGCAGAGGGCGATGCCCTTCAGGCCGAAGTCGTCCTGGCCGGTGCCGCTGCCCACCAGCATGCCGCCGATGCCGAACACCAGGGTCACCGAGACGATCACCAGGTTGCGTGCTTCGGCCAGGTCGATCTTGTGGCGGATCATGGTGTTCATGCCCACCGCGGCGATGGAGCCGAACAGCAGGCAGAGGATGCCGCCCATGACCGGCACCGGGATGCTCTGCAGGATGGCGCCGAACTTGCCGATGAAGGCCAGGCCGATGGCGAAGACCGCCGCCCAGGTCATGATCTTCGGGTTGTAGTTCTTGGTCAGCATCACCGCGCCGGTCACTTCGGCGTAGGTGGTGTTCGGCGGGCCACCGAACAGGCCGGCGGCCGAGGTGGCCAGGCCGTCGCCCAGCAGGGTGCGGTGCAGGCCGGGCTTCTTCAGGTAGTCACGACCGGTCACGCTGCCGACCGCGATCACCCCGCCGATGTGCTCGATGGCCGGCGCCAGCGCCACGGGCACGATGAACAGGATGGCCTGCCAGTTGAATTCGGGAGCGACGAAGTTGGGCAGCTCGAGCCAGGGGGCGGCGGCGATCTTCGCGGTGTCCACCACGCCGAACCAGAAAGACAGGGCGAAGCCCACCAGCACGCCGGAGATGATTGGCACCAGGCGGAAGATGCCCTTGCCGAACACCGCGACGATCAGGGTAGTCAGCAGTGCCGGCATGGAGATCCACATGGCGGTCGCGTAGGGGATCAGTTCGGTGCCGTCACCGGCCTTGCCCATGGCCATGTTGGCGGCGATGGGGGCCATGGCCAGGCCGATGGAGATGATCACCGGGCCGATCACTACCGGCGGCAGCAGGCGGTCGATGAAGCCGGTGCCCTTGATCTTCACCGCCAGGCCCAGAAAGGTGTAGACGAAACCGGCCGCCACCACGCCGCCCATGGTCGCGGCCAGGCCGAACTGGCCCTTGGCGAGGATGATCGGGGTGATGAAGGCGAAGCTGGAGGCCAGGAAAACCGGCACCTGGCGGCCGGTGACCAGTTGGAAGAGGAGGGTACCCATGCCTGCAGTGAAGAGCGCCACGTTGGGGTCCAACCCGGTGATCAACGGCATCAGCACCAGGGCGCCGAAGGCCACGAAGAGCATCTGGGCGCCGGATATCACCTGGCGCCAGAGCGGGTCCTTGAAGTCGTCGCTCATCAATCAGTTTTCCTTCTGCTTGGTGCCGAAGATCTTGTCGCCGGCATCGCCAAGGCCCGGAATGATGTAACCGTGTTCGTTGAGCTTCTGGTCGATGGACGCGGTGAAGATCATCACGTCCGGATGGGCGTTGTTGACCACCTTGATGCCCTCGGGCGCGGCCACCAGCACCATGGCGCGGATTTCCTTGCAGCCGGCGCGCTTGAGCAGGTCGATGGTGGCGACCATGGAACCGCCGGTGGCCAGCATCGGATCGATGATCAGCGCCAGGCGTTCGTCGATCTCCGGAGCCAGCTTCTCCAGGTAGGTGTGGGCTTCGAGGGTTTCTTCGTTGCGGGCGACACCCACGGCGCTGACTTTGGCGCCCGGGATCAGGCTGAGCACGCCGTCGAGCATGCCGATGCCGGCGCGCAGGATCGGCACCACGGTGATCTTCTTGCCGGCGATCTTCTCCACCTGCACGGTGCCGGCCCAGCCCTGGATCTCGTAGCTTTCCAGGGGCAGGTCGTTGGTCGCTTCGTAAGTCAGCAGGGCGCCGACTTCCTGTGCCAGTTCGCGGAAGTTCTTGGTGCTGATGTCGGCGCGGCGCATCAGGCCGAGCTTGTGGCGGATCAGCGGATGGCGGATCTCACGGATGGGCATGGGAGGGTTCTCCGGCGGGCTGGCAAAAAAATTGCGTTAGCTTAATCCATTGGCTACAGGCTGTGCTGCACTGACTGGGCGGTCTCCACGGCGATGTCGCGGGGAATAAAGGAACTGTCCGTCAGCGGCACACCTGCTGCAGTATGGTCGACGCTCATCCGTCGGGACTTGCTCCGAGGCAGTCGGATGAGTACCTTTGCCGACTTTTATCTTGACGCCCCGTTCAAGTTTCCCTGCGGGAGCCCTGTGCGGCTCCCGTCGAACCCAGAGGAATTGCCATGTCCGCCGATCTCGCACACATCCGCCAGGTGATGGCCGAAGCCGACTGCCTGTACACCGAAGCCCAGGTCGAGGCGGCCATTTCCCAGGTCGCCGACGCCATCAACGGCGAACTGGCTGAGCGCAACCCGGTGGTCTTCTGCGTGATGAACGGCGGCCTGATCTTCGCTGGCAAGCTACTGCCCAAGCTGGGCTTCCCGCTGGAGCTGTCTTACCTGCACGCCACCCGCTACCGCAACGAAACCAGCGGCGGCGAGCTGTTCTGGAAGGCCAAGCCGGAGATCTCCTTCATCGATCGCGACGTGCTGATCATCGATGACATCCTCGACGAGGGGCACACCCTGGCGGCCATCATCGACTTCTGCAAGCACGCCGGCGCCGCCCATGTGCACACCGCCGTGCTGATCGACAAGACCCACGACCGCAAGGCGCGCCCTGATCTGAAGGCCGACTACGTGGGCCTGGACTGCGAAGACCGCTACATCTTCGGCTACGGCATGGACTACAAGGGCTACTGGCGCAACGCCGCCGGCATCTTCGCGGTCAAGGGGCTCTGAACCATGGGCACGCCGCGTTTCCTCGATCAGGCCCTGTTCGCTGAACTGGCCGGCAAGGCCGCGGCGAGCCCGCGCAAGCGCCAGCACCACAACTTCCATGAGATGGAAGAGCCCTGCCACCGCCTGGCGGTGGGGCTGCAGCCCGAGACCTACATCCCGCCGCATCGTCACCTGTCCGCCGACAAGGCGGAGGGTCTGCTGGTACTCAAGGGCCGCCTGGGCCTGCTGATTTTCAGCGACAGCGGCGAGGTTACCGACAAGCGCGAGCTGGTCGCCGGCGGCGACTGTGTCGGCGTCGACCTGCCGCCGGGCCTGTTCCACGCCCTGGTGGTGCTGGAGCCGGACAGCATCCTGTTCGAATGCAAGGCCGGTCCCTATCGTCCGCTGGGCGAGGGCGAACATCCCGCCTGGGCGCCCCGCGAAGGGGAAGAGGGCGTTGCCGCTTACCTGGCCTGGATGACGTCGCTGTTCAACTGAGGCGCTTCCGGCTCCAGCCAGCGCAAGGCCTTGGCGCGAGCCTGCTCCAGGGTCTTCACGTAAGCCAGCCGGCCTGTTTCTCGGTGCACGCCGGCGCGGCGCAGTTTCAGTCGCACGCGTGGTGAAGTGCCCACCAGCACCAGGCCGATGCCCTGGCGGCTGTAGTCGTGCAGCAGGTTCTCCAGGGCCGCCAGCGCCGTCATGTCCAGCAGCGGAACGGCGCTCATCTCCACGATCACCACCTTCACTTCCGGGTTGAAGCGGCGCAGCACGCTGAGGGCCTTCTCCGCTGCACCGAAGAACAGCGGCCCGCGGATGGCATAGGCGAGCACCTGCTCGGGCAGCTCGCGCAGCGCCTCGTGGAAGTGTTGTGGCAGGGGGGCGGTGTCAGTGAGGTCGCTCATGCGCTTGATGAAGAGTCCAGCGGCCAGCAGCAGGCCGACGCCCACTGCCAGCACCATATCGAAGAGCACGGTCAGCACCAGGCACACCAGCAGCACCACGACATCGTTGCGCGGCGCGATACGCAGGGTGTGGGCCACATGCCGTGCTTCGCTCATGTTCCAGGCCACCATCAGCAACAGCGCCGCCAGGGCGGCCATCGGCAAATAACTGAACAGCGGCGCCAGGAGCAGCATCGCCAGCAGCACGACGCCAGCATGGACGATGGCGGCGACCGGCGAGCTTGCCCCGGCGCGCACGTTGGCGGCGCTGCGGGCGATGGCGGCCGTTGCAGTAATGCCGCCGAACAGTGGCGCCACCAGGTTGCCCAGGCCCTGGCCGAGCAATTCGGCATTGGGATCGTGGCGGGTGCCGGCCATGCCGTCGGCCACCACGGCGCACAGCAGCGACTCGATGGCGCCGAGCATGGCGATGGCGAAAGCCGGCGCCAGCAGCTGGCGGACCAGCTCGAAGGTCAGCCCCAGGGGCTGGCCATCCGGGCCGGGCAGTTGCCAGGGCCAGGCGAAGCTCGGCAGGAAGGGCGGGATGCCGGGGTGGCTGACGCCGTCCACCACATAGCTGAAGCGCTCGCCCAGGGTGGCCACGGGAATCTGCAGCGCTTCCAGCAGCAGGCCGAGCAGGGCGCCCAGGGCCAGGGCCACCAGATGCCCCGGGACCTTGGGCACCAGGCGCGGCCAGACCAGCAGCACCGCCAGGCAGGTGGCGGCCACCAGGGCATCACCCAGGTGCGCCGTAGGCAACGACCCGGCCAGCAGGCGCAGTTGCTCCACATAGTTCTGCGGCGCTTCGGCCAGTTGCAGGCCGAGCAGGTCCTTGACTTGCAGGGTGGCGATGACGATGCCGATGCCGGCGGTGAAGCCCAGGGTGACCGGATAGGGGATGAACTGGATCAGCCGGCCCAGGCGCGCCAGGCCCATGATGATCAGGATCAACCCGGCCATCAGGGTGCAGAGCAGCAATCCGCCCAGGCCGAACTGCTGGGTGATGGGCAGCAGAATGACCACGAAGGCCGCCGTGGGGCCGGATACGTTGAAGCGCGAGCCGCCGGTGAGGGCGATCAGCGGCGCCGCCATCAGCACCGTGTACAGGCCGTGCTGCGGCGCCACGCCTACCGCAATGGCCAGCGCCATCGCCAGGGGGATGGCGATGATACCGATCGTCAGCCCGGCCGCCAGGTCGCCACGCAGCGCGGCCAGGGTGTAGCCCTCGCGCCAGGTTTGGCGCAGGGCTGCGAAGAGGGGAGGCAGGTATCCGGACATGGTCACTCCGTTGGCAGAAGCTCCGAGTATAGGGGCTGGCGGCGCGGCGAGATGCCGACCTGAGTCGAATGCCCGTGTCCGAAAAGCCCGTGCTAGAGTGGTGCGCCTGTCTGACTCCGGAGTTGCCGATGCCCGTTTCCCTGCGTCTCGGGGCCTGCCTGGCCCTGTCGTTGAGCCTGCCCCTGGGGGCTGCCGAGCTGGCGCCGATGCACGCCCAGTTCCTGCCGCCGGACGACCTCTCCCTGCGCCAGGAAACGCCCGAACAGCAGCAACTGATCCAGATCAGCGAGTACTCGGTGGTGCTCGGCAGCCAGCGCCAGTCCAACCAGCAGCCGATTCCCATCACCTCGCCCACCGTGCTGCGCCTGAAGGGCAAGCCGTTGAGCAAAGGCGCCGACGTGCGCCAGGTGGTGATCCAGTTCGACGCCGAAGGCAAGAGCCTGAAGAAGCCGAGCTACGACACCGAAAAACGCATCCTGCAGCTGAACTACCCGCTGGCGCAGTACGCCGCGGTGCTCGACTTGCTGCGCAACGGGCCGGTCTATTGCCAGTTCCTCAGTTATTCCAACGGCCATGTCTGGGCCGACCTGCACAGCGGCGCGGTGCGCCTGCGTTGAGCCCGAAGGCCGGCCGGGGGTAAACTGCCCGCCCCGTGATACCCGGCCTGAGAGATGTGAGCGATGCGTAAAGACAAGAAGCAGGTGATTGGCGAAGAGATCACCGATGACTCGATCAAGCTGTTCCTCGCGGTAGAGCCGGCCGATTCCACGCCGCCGTCGCTGCACAAGCTGATCAAAGCCTACCGCGGCTTGCGCATCGACGACTTCGAGCGCTTCGTCGGCTTCTTCGTCGAGGCCGGCTACGACCTGAACGCCAAGGACGAGCAGGGTAACGACTTCATCGCCCTGATCCAGGACCAGCGCCAGGCCGAGCCCTATATCGAAGTGATCAAGGCAGCCCGCGGCTGATCGCCTCCAGTTGGTGAAGAAGCCCGCCATCGAGCGGGCTTTTTTGTGGGCGAGAAAGCCCTCGCAGCCGCAAGGATGGGCACTCCCGTAGGGTGGATATCGCTTTTCATATCCACCAGCTCAGCCGGGCCTGAGCACGATTGGTGGATCGATGAAGTACGACAGACTTGCACCGCCCATTCTCTATGTCGAGGACGAGGAGCCATAAAAAAACCGCCCCGAAGGGCGGTTCTTTCATTCAGCGCGACCCTCAGGCGATGCTCTGGGTCGCAGTGCCGACGCTGGTCAGTCCCAGGCGCTCATCGGAGCGGGCGCTGATTTCGCGATACAGGGCCGCATCGCTTTCCAGCACCTTCTCACGGGCCGGGAAGATTTCCTTCAGCTTGGCCGTCCACTGCTCGGAGCGGGCCTGCTCGGCGAAGCAGCGCTCGATCAGGTTGAGCATGATGGAAACGGTTACCGAAGCGCCCGGGGACGCGCCAAGAAGGGCTGCAATGCTGCCGTCGGTGGAGGAGACCAGCTCGGTGCCGAACTGCAGGATGCCGCCTTTCTTGTTGTCCTTCTTGATGATCTGCACGCGCTGCCCGGCCACTTCCAGGCGCCAGTCGGCCGGGTTCAGGTCCGGGTAGAACTTGCGCAGGGCGTCCAGGCGCTGGTCCTGGGACTGCATCACTTCCTTGATCAGGTAGCGGGTCAGGTCCAGGTTGTCGCGGGCCACGGAAAGCATCGGCAGCAGGTTGCTCGGGCGCACCGAGAGCGGCAGGTCCATGAAGGAGCCGTGCTTGAGGAACTTGGTGGTGAAGCCGGCGTAGGGCCCGAACAGCAGGGACTTCTTGCCGTCGACCACGCGGGTGTCCAGGTGCGGTACGGACATCGGCGGGGCGCCGACTTCGGCCTGGCTATAGACCTTGGCCTGGTGCTGCTTGACCACTTCGGGATTGTCGCAGCGCAGCCACTGACCGCTCACCGGGAAGCCGCCGAAGCCCTTGCCTTCCTCGATGCCAGAGAGTTGCAGCAGCGGCAGCGCGCCGCCGCCGGCGCCGAGGAACACGAAGCGCGCGGACACCTCGCGGTTGGCGCCGGTCTCGGTGTTCTTGATGCTGACTTTCCAGCCCTTGTCGCTGCGGCTGAGGTCGGTGACCTTCTGGAAGTAGCTGACGCGGGTGCCCGAGAGGCTGGCGAGGTACTGCAGCAGCTGGTTGGTGACCGCGCCGAAGTTGACGTCGGTGCCGTTCATGGCGCGGGTCGCGGCGATTTTCTCGGCCGGATCGCGGCCTTTCATCATCAGCGGCGTCCATTTGGCCATGGTGGCGCGGTCTTCGGTGTATTCCATCTCGCTGAAGGCATGGTGCTGGCGGAGCAGCTCATGGCGCTTCTTGAGGAAGGCGACGTCCTTCTCACCGCGCACGAAGGAGAGGTGCGGGACCGGATTGATGAAATTCCTGGGCGAGCCGAAGGCGCTCTTGCCGCTCATGTAGGCCCAGAACTGCTTGGAGACCTCGAACTGGGCATTGATGTTCACGGCCTTCTTGATGTCGATGGAGCCATCAGCCGCCTGGGGCGTGTAGTTCAGCTCGCAGAGGCCTGCGTGGCCGGTACCCGCGTTGTTCCAGGGGTTGGAGCTCTCGATGGCCCCGGATTCGCGAAGTTCCGCGATCTCCAGCTTGATGCCTGGATCGAGCTCTTTAAGCAGTACCGCCAGCGTAGCGCTCATGATGCCGGCCCCGACCAGCAACACGTCCACTGCTTGGTTATCGTCTTGCGCCATTTGCTCGCCACTCTCTCGTGAAGTAGTGAAAAACCGTCTTCTCACGCTCTTTTGGAGACGTGAACCTCAAAAGGATCGCCTACCCCCGGGCAGGCCGCTTCCGTCTGCGCGCGTGTTTACGCATGCGTCCCTGCAAAAGCGTTTGCAATTCGGGCGAAAGGATGCGGCGAGCCAACGAGTGGCAGCGCGAAAAGTGGACGGCTCTCTGTGGGGCTGTGCGGATGCCCAAGCGGGTGCGAGGAGCGGTGTTGCGAGGCCCGATCAGGAGACGACCTTATAATCGGGGGGCGATTATAACGATGAAATGGGGGGAATAGGGCGGTTGGTGTGACTTTTCTTCTTCCGCCGGTCAGGCTGCCAACGCCCTGCGGCGCGCAGGCTGTCCGACGACCGGCATGAGCCGGGCGCTGGCGGGGAGGGGTTGGCCGATCCAGGCCAGGCGGGTTTCATGCACTTCCACCCAGTGGCCGCTCGCTGGGCATCCGGCTGCTTGGTGCAGGCCACGGCAGATGCCGGCGGCATCCAGCAGGGCGAAGCAGCGGCGTTGCGGGCGGCGAGGAAACAGCGACCAGAGGGAAATCATCGGGATTGCTCCGTTGAGTGCAGCGCCTTTATCCCACGGGGGCGTGACAGGGGCATGACAGGAACCGCGTTCTTGCGCGGATGTCTGACATTGCATGCGGTGCTGGCGCTCTGTCAGTACCCATGCCGGCTGGTTATACTGCCGGCCGTTTTACCTTCATTCCTGGAGAGATCAAGCATGCTGAAACGCCCGTTGCTCGGCCTGCTGGCCGCCCTCAGCCTGACCCTCGTCGGCTGTGCCCTCAGCCCGCAACAACTCAGCCCGCAACCCAAACTCACCGGCCCGCTGACTCCGGTCGGCCAGGGCCAGCCCGTGGTAGTGCGTGTCGCCGACGGGCGTCCTTCGCCCGTACTCGGCACCCGCGGTGGCATCTACGCGGAAACCAGCGCCATCAGCGTGCAGAGCCAGGACCTCCTGCCGCGCCTGCAGGCCGAGGCCGAAGCGGCTGTGCGCCTGCTGGGCTTCACCCCGTCGCCCAACGCCTATAACGCGCCTCAGCTGACCCTGACCCTGGCCGACCTCAAGTATCAGTCGCCGAAGGAAGGCGTCTATGTGACCGAGGCCACTATCAGCGCCAGCTTCCGTGTCGACGTGCAGAACAGCACCCGCCGCTACAGTGGCAAGTACGGCGCCTCGCTGAACCAGCGCTTCGGTACCGCACCCAACCAGCAGACCAACACCAAGCTGGTGACCGATGTGCTGAGCGACGCCCTGACCCGCGCCTTCAAGGACCCGACCATCGGCCAGCTGCTGGCCCAGTAAGTCGTCCCCGCATGAAAAAGCCCGGCCTCGTGCCGGGCTTTTTCATTGGCTATGTCTGCGTTAAGTGTTGCTAACGAGTCTTGAGCCGAGCTGCTTATCGAGTGGGCTGCGAGTCTCTGTTTCGCCTCCCGGCGAGTCACTTCTTTCAAACGTCGGGATGCCGAACCACAAAGAAGTAACCAAGAACGCTTGCCCCTGCATCCGGCCCCGGCTTCGCCGGGGTTCCCTCGCGACATCATTGCTCCGGGCGCCCGGCGTGAGGGGCCATCCATGGCCCCGCACGCCTCTCGCGGCATCCATGCCGCTCGTCCC
>NZ_SSOJ01000022.1:0-86 GCF_029871205.1 Pseudomonas sp. BN417
CATGGATGCCGCGAGAGGCGTGCGGGGCCATGGATGGCCCCTCACGCCGGGCCCTCGGAGCAATGATGGAGCGAGGGAACCCGACG
>NZ_SSOJ01000022.1:140-13686 GCF_029871205.1 Pseudomonas sp. BN417
AGAAGTGACTCGCCGGGAGGCGAAACAGGGACTCGCAGCCCACTCGATAAGCAGCTCGGCTCAGAACGCTCTAGCAACCCTTAACGCAGACATAGCCAATTCATTCGCCAAGCAGGCCGCAGGTCTGCCTTGGAAGGCTCCAGGGGGACGCTGCGCGTCCCTTGGCGAATGAATTCGCCCCTACAGGTTTTCTACCCGGCCTCAGCCCAGGCCGATCTCCACCACATCGCCCTGCAGGCGCACCGGCCAGACCCGCAGCTGCTGCTCGGGGAACTCCAGGCAGGTGCCGTCCTCCAGGCGATAGTGCTGCTTGTACAGCGGCGAGGCGATCACCAGGTCGCCGCCGAGGTGGCCGATGATGCCGCGGCCGATCACATTGGCCCGAGCCAGCGGATCATGGTTCTGCACTGCGAAGAGCTGCTCGCCGGCCTCCCCCGGCAGGTAGAACAGCGCCACCTGGATATTGGTCACCCAGGCCACCACGCCGGAATTGGGCACCAGGTCGGCGCGGTTGCAGACGGCTTGCCAACGGCCCCGGACTTCACTGGGTTGCACGCTTGCTTGGTTCATCAGACCACCTCCTCCACCAAGGGGATAAGCTCGGCTTCGTCCGCCCGGAGCGGGCGGATCTGGCCGCGTTCTTCGATGAATCGGATATCCGGATCGCCGCGGCCGTCGTTGACGAAGGTGCGGAAGCGCTTGAGCTTCTCCGGGTCCTTTATGGCGTTGGCCCACTCGCATTCATAGCGGTCCACCACCAGTTGCATCTGCGTTTCCAGCTCCTCGGCCAAACCCAGGCTGTCGTCGATGATCACCGCCTTGAGGTAGTCCAGGCCGCCCTCCAGGCTCTCGCGCCAGACCGAGGTGCGCTGCAGCTTGTCGGCGGTGCGGATGTAGAACATCAGGAAGCGGTCGATGTAGCGGATCAGCGTCTCGTCATCCAGGTCGGTGGCGAACAGCTCGGCGTGGCGCGGGCGCATGCCGCCGTTACCGCTGACGTAGAGGTTCCAGCCCTTCTCGGTGGCGATCACGCCCACATCCTTGCTTTGCGCCTCGGCGCATTCGCGGGTGCAGCCGCTCACGGCGAACTTCAGCTTGTGCGGCGAGCGCAGGCCCTTGTAGCGATGCTCGATGTCCAAGGCCATCTTCACGCTGTCCTGCACGCCGTAGCGGCACCAGGTGCTGCCGACGCAGGACTTCACGGTACGGGTGGATTTGCCGTAGGCGTGGCCGGTCTCGAAACCGGCGGCGATCAGCTCGCCCCAGATGTCCGGCAACTCGTGCAGCTGCGCGCCGAACAGGTCGATGCGCTGGCCGCCGGTGATCTTGGTGTAGAGGTTGTACTTCTTCGCCACTTCACCGATGGCGATCAGGCCTTCCGGGGTGATCTCGCCACCCGGGATGCGCGGCACCACCGAGTAGGTACCGTTCTTCTGCATGTTGGCCATGAAGGTGTCGTTGGTGTCCTGCAGCGGGACCAGCCAGGGGTCCTGGATCGGCCGATTCCAGCAGGAGGCGAGGATGGAGCCGATGGCCGGCTTGCAGATATCGCAGCCGACATGGCCGCGACCGTGCTTGGCCAGCATTTCGTCGAAGGTCTCGATGCCCTCCACGCGGACCAGCGCATAGAGCTCCTGGCGGGTGTAGGCGAAGTGTTCGCAGAGGCTCTTGTCCACCGCCACGCCGCGGGCCGAGAGTTCGTGCTCGACCACCTGCTTGAGGAGCGCCGCGCAGCCGCCGCAACCGGTGGCCGCCTTGGTGCAGGCCTTCACGCCGGCGACGTCCGTGCAGCCGCCGTCGATGGCCGAGCAGATCGCGCCCTTGCTGACGTTGTGGCAGGAGCAGACGGTGGCGGTGGCCGGCAGCGCATCGGCGCCCAGGGCCGGGGCGCCCTCGCCCACCGGCAGGATCAGGCTGGCCGGGTCGGCCGGCAGCTTGATGCCGTTCTGCACGTACTGCAGCAGGGTGTCGTAGTAGCTGTTGTCGCCCACCAGCACGGCGCCCAGGGCCTGCTTGCCGTCCGCCGAGACCACCAGCCGGCGGTAGCTGGAGGTGGCTTCGTCGATGAAGCGATAACTACGGGCGCCCGGCAGCGCACCGTGGGCGTCGCCGATGGAGCCCACGTCCACGCCGAGCAGTTTGAGCTTGGTGGACATGTCGGCGCCGATGAAGGTCTCGCCGTCCTCGCCGCAGAGCTGGGCGGCAACGTTGCGGGCCATCTGGTAGCCGGGGGCGACCAGGCCGAAGATACTGCCGTTCCAGGACGCGCATTCGCCGATGGCGAAGATGTCCGGGTCCGACGTGGCGCACTGGCCATCGATGGCCACACCACCACGGGCGCCAAGTTCCAGGCCGCACTGGCGGGCCAGCGCGTCCTGCGGGCGGATGCCGGCGGAGAAGACGATCAGGTCGGTTTCGAGGAAGTCTTCGCCGGCGAAGTTCATCCGGTAGCGGTATTCCTCACCGGCGCTGATGGACTGGGTGGCCTTGGACAGGTGCACGCCGACGCCCAGTTCCTCGATCCGCGCCTTGAGGGCCTGGCCACCCTGGTCGTCCAGCTGCACCGGCATCAGGCGCGGGGCGAACTCCACCACATGGGCATCCAGGCCGAGGGATTTCAGCGCATTGGCCGCTTCCAGGCCGAGCAGGCCGCCGCCCACCACCACGCCACGGCGCGCATTGGCCGCCGCCGCGCGGATGGTGTCGAGGTCAGCCAGGGTGCGGTAGACCAGGCGCGAATCGCCTTCGGCGCCCTCGATGGGCGGTACGAAAGGGTAGGAGCCGGTCGCCAGCACCAGCTTGTCGTAGGCCAGGCAGCCCTGGGCGGTGATCACCTCATGGCGCTCGCGGTTGATCTCCAGCACCGGCACGCCCAGGTGCAGGGTCACGCCGGGACGCTGGTAGAGGCTGGCTTCACCCAGGGCCAGCGACTCGGCATCGCGGCCGCCGAAATATTCGGAAAGGTGCACGCGATCGTAGGCACGCAGCGGTTCTTCGCTGAAGACCTCGATGCGATAGCGGTCCAGCGCGCCGCGCTCGATCAGTTGCTCGACGCAATGATGGCCGACCATGCCATTGCCGATGACGATCAGCGTTTGCACATCAGGAGTGGAAGCGACGTTGGAGTTCATAGGTAGCACCCGGCCCAAGCCAATCACGTTTTCGGGGGCAAAAAAAAACGCCTGGGACTCATCCGTCCCAGGCGCCTTTGCCTGTTCATTCATGGGTGTCGCCGGGCCACGCTGCCTGACGCACCTGCGAGCCCGGGGGAACGATCGCCATTGATCTGCCGGGCCGCCCTCCGCAGTGTTCGCGGTGGGTCCGGTCCTGCACATGCAGTGGCTGTGCCAGTTTTGCGAAAAGGCCATTGACGCGCCTCCCCGAGCGCCGCCCCGGCGCAGCAGCAGCGCGGCCTGCAGCGATTTGCGCAGATTTCGTTCGCACTATTCGAAGCCTTCGTGGCGCCTGCCGGCACGAGAACCAAAACGGTGCAACGGCGCCCTTCCCGCCCCATCCTGAAGCCGGCTCGCCACCCCCGGAAAACACCCGACAAATGCCTGCAAGCGCCGCCGTGCAAAGCCTGGACGCGGTTCAGGGCAACTTGGCATGTGCCTTGCGATAGCACCGGCAAGGCAATCAATGCCGATTGCCCTACCCCACGACAAAGGCGCCGTGTCTCCCCCGTTCCGACGGTGGGTGGCATGGCGCTTTTTCGTTTCCGCTCCAGGGTGTTGGATATGGCCAATAAGACTGTTCGAAGCGTGTGTCCTTATTGCGGTGTCGGCTGCGGCATCGTCATGGAAGTGGCGGACAACCGCGTGGTGAAGGTGACCGGCGACAAGGCCCACCCCACCAACTCCGGTCGCCTCTGCACCAAGGGCAATACCTGTGCCCAGGCGATCGCCGACTCCGGACGCATGGAACACGCCTACCTGCGCCACGAGCGCAGCCGCGACCCGGTGCGCACCGGGATAGACGAAGCCATCCGCGACACCGCCAACCGCCTGCGCGCGCTGCTCGAGACCCACGGCCCCGACGCCATTTCCTTCTATGTGTCCGGGCAGATGTCCCTCGAAGCCCAGTACCTGGCCAACAAGCTGGCCAAGGGATTCATCCGCACCCGCCATATCGAATCCAACTCGCGCCTGTGCATGGCCAGTGCCGGCAGCGGCTACAAGCTCTCCCTCGGCTCCGACGGCCCGCCCGGCTCCTACCAGGACTTCGACCGTGCCGACCTGTTCCTGGTGACCGGCGCCAACATGGCCGACTGCCACCCGATCCTCTTCCTGCGCATGATGGACAGGGTCAAGGCCGGCGCGAAGTTGATCGTGGTCGACCCGCGCCGTACCGCCACCGCCGACAAGGCCAGCCTTTACCTGCCGATCAAGCCGGGCACCGACCTGGCCCTGCTCAACGGCCTGCTGCACCTGCTGCACAAGAATGGCCACACCGACCCGGCCTTCATCGCGGCCCATACCCAGGGCTGGGAGGTCATGGAGGATTTCCTCGAGGACTACAGCCCGGAGCGGGTTGCCGCCATCACCGGCCTGGCCGAGGCGGACATCCGCAAGGCCGCCCAGTGGATCGGCGAAGCCGGTGAATGGATGAGCTGCTGGACCATGGGCCTGAACCAGAGCACCCACGGCACCTGGAACACCAACGCCTTGTGCAACCTGCACCTGGCCACTGGCGCCATCTGCCGCCCCGGCAGCGGCCCCTTCTCCCTCACCGGCCAGCCCAACGCCATGGGGGGCCGCGAGATGGGCTACATGGGGCCCGGCCTGCCCGGCCAGCGTTCGTTGCTGGTGGAGGCCGACCGCCGCTTCATCGAAGCCATGTGGCAGCTGCCCCACGGCAGCCTGCGCCAGGACGGCGGCAACGGCACGGTGGCCATGTTCGAAGACATGGCAAAGGGCAGCATCAAGGCCTGCTGGATCATCTGCACCAATCCGGTAGCGACTGTGCCGAACCGCCGTCAGGCGATCGAGGGCCTGCAGGCCGCCGAACTGGTAATCACCCAGGACGCTTTCCTCGACACCGAGACCAATGGCTACGCCGACATCCTCCTGCCTGGCGCCCTCTGGGCCGAAGCCGAAGGCGTGATGATCAACTCCGAACGCAACCTGACCCTGACCCAGAAAGCGGTGGACGCGCCCGGCGACAGCCTGCCGGACTGGCAGATCATTGCCCGCGTTGCTTGCGCGATGGGCTATGCCGACGCCTTCGACTACGCCTCGGCTGCCGAGGTGTTCGAAGAGATCAAGCTGGCCTGGAATCCGGCGACCGGCTATGACATCCGCGGCGCCAGCCATGAACTGCTGCGTCAGGGCCCGCTGCAATGGCCCTGCGCGCCGGGCGCCGCGAGCAATGCCCGCAATCCCATTCGCTACCTCAACGACGGCGTCAGCCAGGCGCCGAAGCTCGATGCCGACGGCAACCGCCCGGCCATCGCCTTCGCCACCCCGCACGGCAAGGGCGTGTTCTTCGCCCGTCCGCACATGGACCCGGCGGAATTGCCGGACGACGCCTTCCCCCTGGTGCTCAACACCGGTCGGGTGCAGCACCAGTGGCACACCCTGACCAAGACCGGCAAGGTCGCCACCCTGAACAAGCTCAACCCGGGCCCCTTCCTCGAACTGCACCCGATCGATGCGAGCCGCCTCGGCATCCTCGACAAGGGCCAGGTGGAAGTGCGCTCCCGGCGCGGCCGCGCTGTGCTGCCGGCAGTGGTCACCGACCGCGTGCGGCCGGGCAACTGCTTCGCACCCTTCCACTGGAATGACCTGTATGGCGACGACCTGGCGATCAACGCCGTGACCAGCGACGCCATCGACCCCATTTCGCTGCAGCCGGAATTCAAGTACAGCGCCGTCGCCCTGGCGCCCGTTCCGGCCAGCCCCCAGCTCATCCCCTTGGTAGAAGTCGAGCCGGTCCCGGCCAATGCCGCGGCCGGTTTTCCGGAGGAACTCGCCGACATGCCGATCAACGCCTTCGCCCGCCTGCTGAACCTGGACCCCGGCACCGAGCTCTGCCTGGCACCCACCGAGCAACGCTACCTGCAGGGCTACCTGCTCGGCCTGCGCAGCGAGGAAAGCCGCAAGCAGGGCGGCGTACCGACCCTGCCGGCCAATGCCCCCCTGGCTGCGGACACCCGCCTGCTGCTGGACGGTCTGCTGGCCGGCCTGTTTTCCCGCAGCGGGGACGTACAGGTCGCTCCGGCACCGGCACCGGCACCGGAGAGGCCGCTACTGGTGCTCTGGTGCTCCCAGACTGGCAACGCGGAAAGCTTCGCCAGCCTCTGCGCCGAACAGCTCAAGGCTGACGGTCGTCCCGCCGTGGTGCGCTCCATGGACGCCATCCAGCCCGCCGAACTGGCCGGTGCCGGCACCGCCCTGCTGATCGCCAGCACCTTCGGCGACGGCGACCCGTCCGACAATGGCGCCAGCCTCTGGAACGCCCTGGAAGGTGACGGCGCTCCCTCGCTCGCCGGCCTGGAGTTTGCCGTGCTGGCCATGGGTGACTCCAACTACGATCAGTTCTGCGGTTTCGGCCGCAGGCTCGACGCCCGCCTGGAAGCCCTGGGCGCGCGGCGTCTGGCACCACGGGTGGACTGCGAGCCGGAGTATGAAGAGCCGGCACGCGCCTGGCTCGCCGCCGTACGCAACGCCCTGACCGGCGCCACCGCCCCGCAGCCGGTGGCGGAGCTGGCAGGGGTGGAAGCCGAGGTCGCGGACGAACCGACGCCCGCCTACAGCCGCCAGCAACCGCTGCGCAGCCGCCTGTTGCAGAACCGCGTGCTCAATGCAGCGGGCTCCGACAAGGAAACCCGGCAGATCGTCCTGGACCTCAAGGGCAGCGGCCTGACCTACCAGGCCGGCGACGCCCTGGGCGTCTGGCCGAGCAACTGCCCGGGCCTGGTGGACGAGCTCATCAAGGCCCTGGGCCTGGATGGCGGCCAGCCGGTCGAGGTCAAGGACCAGGGCAGCATGCCGCTGGCCAGGGCCCTGGGACGGCATTTCGAAATCGCCAAGGTCACTCCGGAACTGCTGCGATTCATCGCCGAACGTTCGCGCAGCCCGGAACTGGTGCGCCTGCTCGAGCCAGCGAGCAAGGCCGAGCTGGCCGACTGGCTCTGGGGCAAGCAACTGCCCGACCTGCTGCGTGCCTTCCCCATCCAGGCCAGCGCGGCGGAACTGCTGGCCCTGCTCAAACGCCTGCAGCCGCGCCTCTACTCCATCGCCTCCAGCCCCCTGGCCACCCCGGACGAGGTGCACCTGACCGTATCCACCGTCCGCTACGGCAGCGAAGACCGCGCCCGCGGCGGCGTCTGCTCGGCCTTCCTGGCCGACCGCGCCGAGCAGGGCGAAGTCCCCATCTTCATCCAGAAGTCCGCCCACTTCCGCACGCCGAAGGACCCGACGCGGCCGATGATCATGGTCGGCCCCGGCACCGGTATCGCCCCCTTCCGCGCCTTCCTCCAGGAACGCCAGGCATCCGGCGCCAAGGGTCGCAACTGGCTGTTCTTCGGCGAGCAACGGCAAGCGTCGGACTTCTACTATCGCGAGGAGCTGGAAACCTGGCTGGCCGACGGCCACCTGCACCGCCTCGACACCGCGTTCTCCCGCGACCAGGCGGAGAAGGTCTACGTACAGCAACGCATGCTCGAACAGGGTGCCGAGCTCTGGCGCTGGCTGCAGGACGGCGCGCACTTCTATGTCTGCGGCGATGCCAGCCGCATGGCCAAGGATGTGGACGCCGCCCTCAAGACGGTGGTGCGCGAACACGGCGGTTTCAGCGCCGCCGATGCCGAGGCCTATGTCAGCGCCATGGCGCGGGACAAGCGTTATGTGCGGGATGTGTATTGAGCGGAAAGTCGACGGAGTGATCGCCCCCCATCCTGCGGACTGCCCCCTCTCCCTTCAGGGAGAGGGCTGGGGAGAGGGGCGATGCCAAGATGCAAGCCGTAAGGTGGATCACGCTTCATCGATCCACCAGCTCTGGATTTCCCGGCGGCAAGCGGGTTGAAGGGAGCCTCGATGGTGGAAATCCACATCGTGGATTTTCACCCTACACACCAGCACGGCCTCGAATCCCTAGGCGATCGCCGCCAACAACTCTTCGGTGGTGAAGATGACATGGGCATAGGTCGGGCCGTTCAATTCATGGGCGGCGCGCATGGCTTCCGGCGAGAACGCCGCCGTGGCATCAGTCACCAGGGTCACGTGGTAGCCCAGCTCCGCGGCGAAGCGGCCGGTGGACTCGATGCAGGTATTGGCCAGCATCCCGACCAGGATCACCCGCTGCACCCCATGCTGCTTGAGCTGGTAGTCGAGGTCGGTATTGGCGAAGCCGCTGGCGCCCCAGTGCTCCTGGACCATCACGTCCTGCTCCGTCGGCTGGAAATCCGGGTGCCATTCCCCACCCCAGCTGCCCGCGGCGAACACCTGGGCGCGGCTGGCACCCAGCTGGTAGGGGCTGGGGTGCTTCCAGGTCCTGAAGTCGTTGGGCCGCGCCCGGTGGTGGGGCACGTAGAAGACCTGGATACCCGCCTTGCGCACGGCCGCCAGCACCTTGCGCAGGTTGTCCAGGGTACCGACGGCTTCCGCCACGGGCTTTGCCAGCCCGTTGAGCTTGCCGCCTTCGCTGAGGAAATCGTTGTACGGGTCCACCAGCAGCAAGCCGGTGCCCTCTCGGGGATAGCTCATGGCACAGTTCTCGATCCGGTCGATGACCTTCGCCAGTGTAGATAGGCCTGGCGAATAGGCTGCGCAGAGACGTGGGACGCACCGCCTTTTGTCGGCTTCATCGGAAAAACACAACCACTCGCCGGCAAAACAGGCGGATAGTGGAGCGACAGCCTGAGCGCGAACCCGCCCACGTCGGAGGTCGCCATGAAACAACGCATTTTCCCGGGACACATCGCCTGGAGCGAAGCGTGCATGAATGGTGACCACGCGCTGGCCTTCGTGGCAGTGCGGTCGCATGCCCCGGAAGCGGAAGTCGGTTTCCACCTGGTTTATGGCGAACATCATTTCCCACGGCTGTCGGAGGCCATGGCCGCGGCCGAGGACGCACTCAGCAAGCTCGTTCGGATTGACGAGAACCACGCTCCGGTCTTCAGCTCGGGTGCCTGCTGAATCTCCAGGCAACCGAGCCGGCTTACCTATTGATTGAACTGCCCATCATCGCGCTGGAAATGCAGCAGCGAGCCCTTGAACGCCTCGCCATTTCCCAGGACGCAATCCGCGCGGCTCCTGCTTCCCTCGTACTCCAGTTCGGCCATTTCGCGGCAGAACGAAGCGCGGTTGGGCCGGTTGGGGTCGACGATGAACACATCCACCTGGTCGGCGGAATGGCGGTCGATGAAGGCGGCGAGGACTGCCGGCTGGCCGTACTCATAGATGAGGTCGCTGCCGATGATCAGGTCGAACAGGCCCAGGTCGTCATTGAGAACGCCCCAGTCGGCAGACAGGTACTTGAGCGGACCGAGGTCGTTCAACCGTAGGTTTTCATCGAGGAACGCGGGGCTCAACGGGTGATAGTCGCTGGCGGTGATGTCGCCACCGCGCCGATGCACCACCAGGCTCGCCAGCGCCAGGCCGGCGCCCAGTTCGAGCACGCGCTTGCCTTCGAGATCCATCGTCAGCATGGCGTGGGCCAGCACCTGGCTCGAGGGCCAGACCTGCCCGAACAACGGCCAGCTCTCGGGTGAAATCCCCAGGCGTTCCGCCACCAGTTCGGGGTCGTGATATTGCTGAAGATCGAGCAGCGAGCGGATATGAAAATCCATATCCCCCACCGATATATCCTGATATTTGACCTGATAACCCGGCATGCAGAACTCTCCCGATGTATGGGCGATGCCGCCAGGAGAGCTGCGCTGGATATTCATTGATGAAATATCGACAACGCCAGGGGGCGATGAACAACGAAATATTCCGTGAAAACGATCAATTGAACGGAACTTTCGAAGTTTTCATTGCTGAAAATAAAAAAGCCCCGCTAGGCGGGGCTTTTCAAGACAGATGAAGTCTCAGACTACCTGGACTTTATCGGCCTGCAGACCTTTCTGGCCCTTGACCACTTCGAAAGTCACTTGCTGACCTTCGCTCAGGCTCTTGAAGCCGGTGCTTTCGATCGAACGGTAGTGAACGAACAGATCAGCGCCTTCTGCCGGGGTGATGAAGCCGAAGCCTTTTTCATCGTTGAACCACTTGACGGTGCCGGATTGACGATTGGACATTTCATAACTCCAAGATAAAACAAAATAATCCTGAATTAATTCAGGGAATTACTGAGTTGCGAAAGCTGTAACGAATCGAGGAGATGAAAGAATATCAATCAGAACATCGAGCCAAGTATCGCAGAGACAATTGCAGAACAGTGGCGCGACTATACGCGGTTCGGCCGGGATGTACAGGTTTATTTTCCCGGCGGAAATTTTTCCGCCGGAATGGGTTTGGCATTCATGCGCTTGGCCGGAAAACCCGGAATCGACCGCCATCAGGCCGGGCTCGCCGGGCCTCGCAGCATGTCGAGGATCAGCGCATGCAGGCGCGGATCGCCGCAGGCGACGATGTCGCCGCCGTTCTGCGCGTCCCCGCCGTCCCAGCGGCTGACCACCCCGCCGGCACCCTGGATGATCGGCATCAGCGCCTGGATGTCGTAGGGCTTGAGGCCCGGGTCCAGCACCACATCCACCAGCCCCAGCGCCAGCATGCAGTAGGCATAGCAATCGCCGCTGTAACGCACCAGCCGCGCCTCGCCGGCCAGGCGCTGGAAGATGTCGCTGTAGGGCGGCTGCTGGAAGTGCTCGGGGCTGGTGACCATCAGGGTGGCCTCGGCCAGCTTGCCGCAGGCACGGGCCTGGATCGGCCGGCCATTGAGTGAGGCGGTTTCCCCATCGCCGATGAAGCGCTCGCGGGTGAAGGGCTGGTCCATCACACCCAGTGCCGGGCGGCTGCCGTCGTTGAGGGCGATCAGGGTGCCCCAGAGCGGGATGCCGCTGATAAAGGAGCGCGTGCCATCCACCGGGTCCAGTACCCAGGTCCAGGGTTCTTCCCCCGCGATGTTCTCCTCTTCTTCGCCGAGGACACCGTGGCCGGGAAAGCGCTCGCCGATCAGCGCGCGCATGGCGCGCTCGGCGCCCTTGTCCGCCAGGGTCACGGGGTCGAAGCGCTCCGCCTCCTTGTTCTCCACCTCCAGCGGCAGGCGAAAGTAGGTCAGGGTGACCCTGGCTGCCGCATCGGCCAGTTCTTCGGCGAACTCCAGGTACTCTGGAGGAAGGGGTCGGTCGTTCATGGGGACTCCTGGGGACAAAGTGATGAGCTGAATTCCAGCATAGGCCAGGGCGCCCCAGCCACCCTGGCTTCCGGAAAAGCGGCGGGCCAGTTGCTTGCGCCGGACTTCGCTCAACCACAACGAACGGATGAACGCCAGCGGGTCGGCGCTGAACTGTTCCTTGTGGGGAGTAGATCTGCGTGCCGTCTCGTACTGCCCATCTTGCGCATTCCTTCGGAGCCGGGCCCCTTGCCGGGGGCCCGTAGGTTGAGAAGGTTATCGATCGCACTCGACTGCATCAGCAGCAGGGTCACCGACCCTGCTGCTCGAGGTATTCACCAGTGGAGACCACCTTGGCGTAGGCGAAGGACAGGGCGGACATGAAGGCAGCATGGACCTGCTCGGCGGGGATGGTCCTGCCGTTGAACTCCAGGTCCCGCGTGGCGCAGGCATCATGGATAACGGTGACCTCGTAACCATAGTCCGCCGCCGCGCGGGTGACGCCGTCGACGCACATGTGGCTCATGCTGCCGACCACGGTCACCTTCTCCACGCCGTTGCGGTCGAGGATCTCCTTCAGCTCGGTTTCACGGAAGGAATTGACGAAATGCTTCAGGACCACGGGCTCGCCAGGCGCGTTCAGCACCTTGGGATGGATATGCGCGCCCTCCGAGCCGGGCCGGAAGAAGGGCGCGTCCTGGCTGGTGAACTCGTGACGGATATGCACCACCAGGTCGCCGGCTTCGCGGGCGCCGGCGATGACCTGGGCGGCCTTGTCGGCAGCGGCCTCTGCGCCTTGCAGGGTCCAGAGGCCGCCGGGGAAGTAATCGTTCTGGATGTCGACGACGATAACGGCTTGCTTGCTCATGTTATTCACCTCGGGTTGTGGGAGTGGAGACATGGGGCCTAAGGTGAACTTCCCAGCGCCGGATCAGTATCGGCGCAACCGACAAATTCGCAGGAAAAACTGACAATGAAGACCATGCTGGAGATCGGTCTCCTGCTCTACCCCGGTGCCCAGCTCGCAGCGGCCCACGGCCTCTCCGACCTGTTCGCGGTGGCCAATCGCATGGCTGGCGAGCATGCCGACGCCAAGCTGCCAGTACTGCGCGTGCGCCATTGGACGGCCGGCGAGGATGGCGAAATCCGCTGTACCCTCGACAGTCACCCGGACGCCGATAGCCGCCCCACGGTTGTGGTAGCGGTACCCTGCATCGGCCCCCTGCCCCCGGCCGAGGTGCTGCAACCCTTCGCCGACTGGCTCAGCTTCCAGCATGCGGCAGGCGTTACCCTGGGTTCGGTGTGTGCCGGGGCCTTCCTGCTGGCCCAGACCGGGCTGCTGGCCGGCCGCCCGCTGACCACGCACTGGAGCCTGGCCAAGGACCTGGGCGAGCGCTACCCGGAGGTGAAGGTGGATGCCGACAAGCTGGTGGTGGACGACGGCGACATCATCACCGCCGGCGGTGTGATGGCCTGGACCGACCTGGGGCTGGCCCTGGTGGACCGCCTGCTGGGGCCGACCATAGCCGCCAACACCGCGCGCTTCCTGGCACTCGACCTCACCCGCCACTCCCAGCAGTACTTCCGCCGCTTCGTCCCCCGGCTCGACCATGGCGACGAGGCCGTGCTCAAGGTCCAGCACTGGCTGCAGCGCCAGGACAATCGCAATGCCAGCCTGCCGGACATGGCCGCCCAGGCGGGACTCGGCGAACGTACCTTCCTGCGCCGCTTCCAGCTGGCCACAGGCCTGCGTCCCACCGAGTACTGCCAGCAGCTGCGTGCCGCCAAGGCCCGCGAACTGCTGGAGCTCACCAACCGCTCGGTGGACCAGATCGCCTGGGAAGTGGGCTACCAGGACCCGAGCGCCTTTCGCAAGGTGTTCAACAAGATGGTCGGGCTATCGCCCACCGACTATCGGCGGCGGTTCGGGCGGCGCAGTGTGGCAGAAGGATGAGTTCTTCCTTGTAGGGGCGAATTCATTGGCTATGTCTGCGTTAGCTGTTGCAGCACCGAATAGAGGTGTCTAGTACGGTTCTTTCAGACCTCCACGCCTGCCTGATACATCCCTCTCCCCCGGCCCCCGCCCTGCGCCCCAGCCTGATCGCTACGCGCTCAGTCGCTCATCGGCACCGGAAGCGGTGCTTCCGACAGCGTGCCTCTTCGCCCCGAAGGGCGAGGGGTGACTCGCGCCTGTCAGGGCGCCGCAATTCTGATGCCCAGTCGTTGCCTGAACCTGTGCGAAAGAGGTGAGGCAAGGACCCCGCCC
>NZ_SSOJ01000023.1 GCF_029871205.1 Pseudomonas sp. BN417
CATGGATGCCGCGAGAGGCGTGCGGGGCCATGGATGGCCCCTCACGCCGGGCCCTCGGAGCAATGATGGAGCGAGGGAACCCGACGMAGTCGGGCCGGATGCAGGGGCGAGCGTTCTTGGTTACTTCTTTGGCGTTTGAAAGAAGTGACTCGCCGGGAGGCGAAACAGGGACTCGCAGCCCACTCGATAAGCAACTCGGCTCAGGACGCTCTAGCAACCCTTAACGCAGACATAGCCATTGAAATCGCCCCCACCGGCAGAGCGCGAACCGGGCCGCAACGACGCTCCACCCTTGTGCCAACAACACAAAAAAATCGGCGCGCGGGCAGCAATCCCGGGCGCCGTAAAACTGCCTTGCAGCTGTGGTGAGCGGGCTGCCGGTCCTGGTCACCGGCAGCCCGCAGCGGGACTCAGAGACGTCCCAGCTCCTGTGCGGTGCGATCCACCGCGATCTTGGTCTTGCCGACCAGCTCGTCGATCTCGGCATGGGTGGCCACCAGGGCCGGCGCCATGATCATGCGCCCCAGGGTGGAACGGATGATCAGCCCTTCCTCGAAGCCGATGGTGCGGCAGCGCCAGGCGATGTCGTTCTCGTTGGCGAAGCGCTTGCGGGTCGCCTTGTCTTCGGCGAACTGCAACGCGGCGACCAGGCCGGTGCCCTGGATATCGCCCACCAGCGGGTGATTGCCGAACACCTCGCGCAGGCATTGCTGCAGGTAGGGGCCGGTGTCCTGTTTCACCTGGGTGACCACGCCTTCGTCGCGCAGTGCCTTGAGGTTGGCGATGGCCACCGCCGCCGCCACCGGGTGGCCGGAGTAGGTCAGGCCGTGGGCGAACACGCCGCCCTGCTCCACCAGGACCTCGGCCATGCGCTTGCTGAGGACCAGGCCGCCCATGGGAATGTAGCCGGAGGTCAGGCCCTTGGCGATGGACAGGGTGTCCGGCTCGAAGCCGAAGTGCTGGTGGGCGAACCACTCGCCGGTGCGGCCGAAGCCGCCGATCACTTCGTCGGCGCACAGCAGCACATCATACTTGCGGCAGATGCGCTGGATTTCCGGCCAGTAGGTTTCCGGCGGGAAGATCATGCCGCCGGCGCCCTGGAAGGGTTCGGCGACGAAGGCCGCGACGTTGTCGGCACCCAGTTCGAGGATCCGCTCCTCCAACTGGCGGGCTGCGCGCAGGCCGAACTCCTCGGGTGTCAGGTCGCCGCCGTTGGCGAAGTAATAGGGTTCGTCGATGTGGGCGATGTCCGGCAGCATGCCGCCCATCTCGTGCATGAACTTCATGCCGCCCAGGGCCGTGGCGGCCAGGGTGGAGCCGTGGTAGCCGTTCCAGCGGCCGATCATGATCTTCTTCTGCGGCTTGCCGAGAATCTGCCAGTAGCGGCGCACGGTGCGGATCAGCACCTCGTTGGCCTCGGAACCGGAGTTGGTGTAGATGGCGTGGCTGTAGTGGCCCGGCAGCAGGCTGAACAGCAGTTCGGACAGTTCCACCACCGCCGGGTGGGTGGTGTGGAAGAACATGTTGTAGTACGGCAACTGCTCCAGCTGCTGGGTCGCGGCGGCGGTGAGGTCCTTGCGGCCGTAGCCGAGGTTGGTGCACCAGAGGCCGGACATGCCGTCGAGGTAGCGCTTGCCGTCGTTGTCCCAGAGGTGGAGGCGCTCGCCGCCGACGATCACCCGCGGCCCTTCGGCGTTCAGCGCCTTCTGGTCGAGAAAGGCGTGGATGTGGTGGGCCGCGTCTGCAGCCTGGTAGTCACGGGTTTCGCGTTGGGCCTTGAATTGAGCGTTCATCGATGGGGTCTCCTCGTCCCGTTTTCTGTTGCACCGATGCTGGCCGAAGCCGCCGGGCAGGGAAAATACTAAATATGTCTTCGAGCTATACGAAAAAGCTGCCCTGCCCGCCGGACGCCCAGGCGGCCGCCGCCCGGCGAGGCGCGGGGCATGCGGGCAGGATGGCGGGCGACGAAGTGCACGCCGCCCGTCCCCAGAACCTCAGTGAGGCTCTTCCATTTCGTGATGCAGCAGGCCGAGGATCTCCCGCTTCATCTCGATGAACTGGCGCTCCATCACCATGTCCATGTCCCGCGGGCGCGGCATGGGCACATCCATCTCGCGCTTGATCCGCCCTGGCCGCGCGCCCATCACATAGACCCGGTCGCCCAGCAGGATGGCCTCGTCTATGTCGTGGGTGACGAACACCACGGTCTTCTTGCTGTGCTCCCAGACCCGCAGCAGCAACTGCTGCATCTGCATGCGGGTCTGGCTGTCGAGCGCCCCGAAGGGTTCGTCCATCAGCAGGATCTGCGGATCGTTGGCCAGCGCCCGGGCGATGGCCACCCGCTGCATCATGCCGCCGGAGAGCTGCTTGGGATAACGGTCGGCGAACTGCGCAAGGCCCACCTCGTTCAGGTAGAAGTCGACGATCTCCTCACGCTCGGCGGCCACCATGCCCTTGCGCTTGAGGCCGAACTCGATGTTCTGCCGCACGCTGAGCCAGGGGAACAGGGTGTAGCTCTGGAACACCATGCCGCGATCGGCGCCGGGCCCCTCCACCCGCTTGCCGCCGACGAAGATGCTCCCCGAGGTGGGTTCGGCGAGCCCGGCGGTGAGGTAGAGCAGGCTCGACTTGCCGCAGCCGGAGGGGCCGACCAGCACCGCGAACTGCTGGTCCGGCACGCTCAGCGAGACGTTCTCCAGGGCAGTGAAGGTCTGCCCGTCGGGCGTCTGGTAGCGCAGGCTGACCTGCTCCACCCGCAGCCGGGCCTGCTGGCTGGCGGTCGCGGCGATGCCGACCGGGGAATCTCTGTGCATTGCGGTCACTGCGCCCATGAGGCCACCTTCAGTCGGAACAGACGGAACAGTTGATCGGTCACCAGGCCGAGCAGGCCGATGATGGCGATCGCGAGGAAGATCACGTCCACCTGGAAGCCGCGCATGGCCTTCAGGCTGATGTACCCAAGGCCGCTGCTGGCGGCGACCAGCTCGGCCACCACCAGGTAGGTCCAGGCCCAGCCCATGGTCACCCGCAGGGTATCCAGCACGCCGGGCAGCGACGCTGGACCGAGCACGTGGAAGATCACGTCGCGGCGGTTCGAGCCGAGGGTGTAGGAGGCGTTGATCAGGTCCTTGGACACGCCCTTTGAAACGTCCGCGATCATCACCAACTGCTGGAAAAACACGCCGAAGATGATCACCGTCACCCGCTGCTCCAGGCCGATGCCGATCCACAGGATGAACAGCGGCACGAAGGAGGTCACCGGCAGGTAGCGGATGAAGTTGACCAGGGGTTCGAGGAAGGCCTGGACGATGCGGAAGCTGCCCATCAGCAGCCCCAGCGGCACCGCCGCCAGGGACGACAGGATGAAGCCGATCAGCACCACTTCGACGCTGGCCAGCACATGCTTGCCGAGGGTGCCGTCGGCGCCCAGGCGCCCGGCCGCCTCCAGCACCGCGCCGGGGGTGGGCAGGAACATCGCCGGCACCAGGCCGCCGTAGGACAGCCCGGCCCAGAGGCCGAGCACCAGGAGCCAGCCGAGGGTGCTGGCACTCAATATCAGCTTCGCCGGCAACTCGACCTTGGGGGTCAGGCAACGGCTGAGCCAGTTCTGTCTGGAAGTCATGTTGGTCTCCGCTTACGGGCTGACGAACCGGGTATCGACCAGGTCGTCGTAGGACACGTCGAAGGGTTTGCCTTGCAGACTGCTCCAGGTGTCGTTGGCCAGGCGGATCACTTCCTTGATCTCTCCCGGCTTGCCGGGCGTGCCCAGCAGCGCCTCGCTCATGGCCTGGTCGTAGAAGCGCACCCCCTTGGCCGCGTTGGCCAGCTCCGCCGGATCGGAGAGATAACCGCCGACGCCCTTGGCCATGATTTCGTGGGCCTTGGCGGGGTTGTCGCGGGTGAACTGCACGGCCTTGTACAGACCCTTGACCAGCGCCTTGACGTCGTCCGGCTGCTTGTCGATCACGTCGCAGGTCAGCGCCACCACGTCGACGATCACGCCGGGGGTCTGGCTGCTGTCGATCAGCACCTTGCCCTGGCCCTTCTGGCGCACCATCGACAGGTGCGGTTCCCAGGTCACGGCGGCGGGCACACGGCCGGCGATGAAGGCGGTGGCGGCGTCGTCGGCCGTCATGTTCTGGATATCCAGGTCGGCCATGCTCATGCCGTTGTTCTTGAGCAGGTAGGACAGCCAGAACTGCGACACCGAACCTTCGTTGACCGCCACCGACTGACCCTTGAGATCCTGCAGGCTGGCGACCTTGTCGCCCACCAGCACGCCGTCGCCGCCGTAGCTCTCGTCGAGCGCGGCCACGGCCTTGAAGCAGAACTCGCCGGAGCGGTACTTGAGCACTTCATCGATGGTCGAGGCCGACCCGGAGAGCTGGCCGGACGCCTGGGCGGCCATGTACATCGAGGCTTCTTCCATGGTGGTCAGCTCGACGTCCAGGCCCTGCTCCTTGAAGAAGCCGAGATCGCGGGCCAGGTACAGGGTGCCGTAGCCGACCCAGGTGGTATGGCCGATGGACAGGGTGCCAGCCTGCGCGCCGGTGGCGATACCGGCGGCCAGGGCGATGCAGCCAAGGGGTTGGGTGATGCGACGCAGTTTGAACATGGAACACTCTCCCGCAGCCTGGTGGCTTTGCTTTGTTGTTGGATTTGCAGGGCAGTTGCTGGCCAGAAGGCCAAGGTCGTTCCACTGCGCCGGCCTCTGGCGGGCCGGCGGCAGGCAGGGCCCGGCGCGTTGCCGGGCGGGATCGGGGCCTTGCCGGCCCCGGATGAATCGGTCAGGGGCTCACTGGGCCCGCTCCAGGGGCTCGGGGCGGAACAGGTCCTTGCGCATGACGAACTTGATCCAGACCACGGCGATCAGCGACACGAGCCCCAGTACCACGCCGGCGATGCCGAAGATCTTGCCGGTCATGTCCGGGCTCGGAGAGGCGTACCAGATGGCGTAGAACATGCCGGCGATGCCGAAGAGCTGCGGCAGCGGATAGAAGGGCGTCTTGAACGGTCGGGCGATGGCCGGGTAGCGGCGGCGCAGGGCGATCACATCCAGGTGGACGATGATGTAGGCCAGCAGCCAGGCCAGGGCGGCGGCCAGCAGCAACAGGCTGATGGACGCGGAGTCCTGCCCCAGCACCAGGATCGGCAGGCCGGTGATGGCCGCCACGAACAGCACCGACACCCACGGCGTCCGGGCACGCGGGCTGAGGCGCTTGAACACCGGGAAGGCCTGGCCGTTCTGCGCCATGCCGTAGAGCATGCGCGGGATGGCCGCCAGCGAGGAGTTCAGGGTACTGAAGGTGGCGGTGACGGAGGCGATCACCAGGAACAGCTCGCCGGCCTTGCCGAACACGGTGGTGGCGAACAGGTAGTGCGGCAGCGCGTCGGTGGTCAGGGCTTCGCGCGGCACCATGAACAGCGCGCCCAGGCAGTAGAGGCCGATGGTGATGAAGATCACCGTGAGGCCGATGATCATCGAGCGCGGGATGTTGCGCTCGGGCCGCTTGGTTTCCTCCACCAGCGGGCAGACGAACTCGGCGCCGACGAAGCCCCACACGGCCAGCGCGGTGAGGGTCAGCACGCCGGCGCCCATGGGGTTCCAGTCGCCGTGCAGCACGGTGCTGGCGGTTTCTGTCGGCGCGCCTTCGAAAATGGCGGCAAGGCCGATCAGCAGCAGCACGAACACCATCACCACCGCCAGGGCGGTCTGCAGCTTGGCGAAGATGTCGATGCCCATCAGGTTGAGCACGGTGAACAGGCCGAGCACGCCGAAGGCGATGCTGAAGGGCGGGAACACGCCCGGGTACACCTTGCCGACGATCAGGTCGAGCAGCAGCAGTTCGGCCGACAGCGCGAACATGGCCACCACCACGTAGCCGGAGAAGGTCGCCAGGATGGCCGGGAGATGGCCCAGGGCTACTTCGGTGTAGCTGGAGAGACCACCGGCGCGGGGAATCATCAGCGACAGTTCGGAGAAAGAGAACGCGTAACTCAGGGCCAGCAGGTAGGCCAGTCCCAACGGCACGATGAAGCCCAGTCCGGAGAAACCGGCCCCCTGCAGCATCAGCACCATCACCCCCTGGGACACCACCAGGCCGATGGCCACCGACAGCAGCGCACCCAGACCCAGCACACGGCGGAAACCCACCGCTTCCGCCTGCCCATGGGCAGCAACGGACACACTTGCACTCATGACACTCTCCCGATCTTGTACTTCTTATTCGCCCGCCTTGCCGTAGATGCCGGCGGGCTTGGTAGTGCGAGGCGCGACAGGAGCCGGCCTCGCCAGTCACGCCCTGCTCGGCCGCCGCAACTCGCGGCGCCTGCAGGGCGCAATGCTCGACGTAGGGTGGGCCGGGCGGCGTTCCGCTTCAGCCCACCAAGGGCCTGGCTGGTGGGCTGAAGCCCACCCTACCCAATGCCCCCATGCAGATGGATCAGCGTGCAGCCCAGGCGTTGAAGCGCTCCTCCAGCTCCTCGCCGTGGTTGACCCAGAACTCGGCGCTGACCAGTTGCGCCTCGGCCAGGTTGGCCGGTGCGGTGGGCAGTTGCGCCTGGGTGGCGGCGGGCAAGGCGCTCAGGGCGTCCTTGTGCACCGGACCGTAGGGGATCTGGCTGGAGAAGGTCTTCTGCGTCTCGGCCTGGCTGGCGAAGGCGATGAAGCGCTCGGCCAGGGCCTTGTTCGGGCTGCCGCGGACGATGGCCCAGTGGTCCGGGTCGTAGAGGTTGCCGTTCCAGACGATGGCGAGCTTCGAGCCCTCCTTCTGCGCGGCGGCGATGCGGCCGTTGTAGGCGGCGGACATCACCACATCACCGGCCACCAGCCACTGCGGCGGCTGGGCGCCGGCTTCCCACCACTGGATGTGCGGCTTGATCTCGTCCAGCTTGCGGAAGGCGCGGGTCACACCGTCCGGGGTTTCCAGCACCTTGTAGAGGTCTTCGCGCTTGACCCCGTCGGCCAGCAGCGCGGCTTCCAGGGTGTACTTGGCGCCCTTGCGCAGGCCACGCTTGCCGGGGAAGCGCGAGACATCCCAGAAGTCCGCCCAGGAGCTGGGCGCGCTGGCCAGCTTGTCGGCGTTGTAGGCCAGCACCATGGACCAGACGTAGCTGGCCACGCCGCATTCGCTGACGGTGCCGGGCATGTAGCTGGCGGATTCGCCGAGCAGGGCCGGGTCCATCCGTTCGAACAGGCCCTCCTCACAGCCGCGCAGCAGCTCGGGGCTTTCCACCTCCACCACGTCCCAGGTCACCTGGCCGATATCGACCATGGCTTTGACCTTGGACAGCTCGCCGTTGTACTCGCCGGCCACGACCTTGCCGGCGCCGCTCTGTTCGAAGGGTTTGAAATAGGCCGCATCCTGCGCGGCCTTGGTGGCGCCGCCGAAGGAAATCACCGTGAGGCTATCGGACTGGGCCAGGGCCGGAGCGCTGGCGCCAGCCAGCAGGGCAAGACCGAGGGTGACACGGACGTACGGGTGCAAGGACTTGAACATGGAGACTCCCTCACTACTTTTTCGGTTGTGGTCAGTTGCTGAGGCAGTTGTGGCCAGGAAGCCGTGAACCCACGCGTGGCACCACGCGACAGGAAGGTGTTTCTCGTTATGGGCGGCCGCGCACCGTAGGAGCATGCGGCCGGGTCGTCATCGCGACCGAGGAACTCAGCGCAGCTGGAACCAGGTGGTCTTCAGCTGGCTGTACTTGTCGAAGGAATGCAGCGAGAGGTCGCGGCCGAAGCCGGACTGCTTGCCGCCGCCGAAGGGCACGGCGACGTCCAGGGCGTCCACCGTGTTCACTGAAACCGTCCCCGCCTTGAGCGCGCGGGCAACGCGGTGGGCGCGGTTGAGGTCATCGCTCCACACCGAGGCGGCCAGGCCGTAGACGCTGTCGTTGGCCAGGCGGATGGCCTCTTCTTCCGTGTCGAAGGCGCTGATGGCCAGCACCGGACCGAACACTTCCTCCCGCGCCAGCTGCATGTCGCTGCCGACGTCGGCGAACAGGGTGGGCTCGATGAAGTTGCTGGAGCCGTTGAAGCTCAGGCGGCGACCACCGCCCAGCAGGCGGGCGCCCTCCCCTTGCGCCTGCTCGATGAAGGCCATGATGCGTGTCGCCTGCCCGGCGTCGACTATGGCGCCGGCGCGGCTGGCCGGGTCGAGCGGATCGCCGGGCATCCAGTCGCGGGCCTTGGCGACCAGGCGTTCGATGAACTCGTCCTGGATCGAACGCTGCACATAAAGGCGCGAGTTGGCCGAGCAGACCTCGCCCTGGTTGAAGAAGATGCCGAAGGCGGCCTTCTCGGCGGCCAGGTCCAGGTCCTGGCAGTCCGCGAACACCAGGTTCGGGCTCTTGCCGCCGCACTCCAGCCAGACCTGTTTGAGGTTGGACTGGGCCGAGTACTGCATGAAGTACTTGCCCACCTGGGTGGAGCCGGTGAACACCAGGCAGTCCACATCCGGGTGCAGGCCGAGGGCCTTGCCGGCGCTTTCGCCGAGGCCCGGCACCACGTTCAGCACGCCTTCCGGCAGCCCTGCCTCCAGGGCCAGCTCGGCCAGGCGCAAGGCGGAGAACGGCGATTGCTCGGCAGGCTTGAGCACCACGCTGTTGCCGGCGGCCAGGGCCGGGGCCAGCTTCCAGGCGGCCATGTCGAGGGGGAAGTTCCAGGGCACCACGGCGGCGATCACGCCCAGCGCCTCACGGGTGATGGTGGCCAGGGCATTGGGCGCGGTCGGCGCCACCTGGTCATAGAGCTTGTCGAGGGCCTCGCCGTACCAGGCGAAGACGTGGGCGGCGCCGGGCGCGTCGATGTTGTACGCATCCATCACCGGCTTGCCCATGTTCAGCGAATCCAGCAGGGCCACCTCTTCGCGATGTTGCAGCATCAGGTCGGCGAGGCGCAGCAGCACCTTCTTGCGCTCCACCGGCGCCATGCGCGCCCAGGGGCCTTCGTTGAAGGCACGGCGCGCGGTGCGCACGGCCAGGTCCACCTCAGCCTCGCCGCAGGCGGCGACGCGGGCCAGCAACTGGTTGGTGGCCGGGTTGATGGAATCGAAGGTTTCGCCGGAGGCGGCGGCGACCTGGCGGCCACCGATCAGTGCCTTGTCGTTGAATGCTTGCCGGGCAGCCTTCTGCTGCCAATAGCCGAGATCGAACACGCTGCACTCCCAGTCGACCGTCTGCGCGGTCATGTTGTTTTTCGGGTCGAGGCAGATGGTGCGCCAGAGTCCGGCAGAGGAAAATTATTAAAAATATGCTCGAGTCATATGAAAAAACTCGGCAGCTCGCCGGGCCCGGAGCGCCCTTCCTGGGGTAAGGTGCAACCCACAACGACGAGAAGAACCGGCCGCCCGCGCAAGCGCCCGCGGCCGAAAGCAGAGGTGCCCGTGGCTACCTATACCTTGCGACAACTCAAGTACTTCGTGACGACGGTAGAGGCCGGCAGCGTGGCCGAAGCCTCGCGCAAGCTGTACATCGCCCAGCCGTCCATCTCCACCGCCATCAAGGGCCTGGAGGAAAGCTTCGGCGTGCAACTGTTCATCCGCCACCACGCCCAGGGCGTGTCCCTGACCCCCAGCGGCACCCGCTTCTACCAGAAGGCCCAGGAGTTGCTGCGGGTGGCCCGCGAGTTCGAACAGAACGCCCTGGCCGACAACGACATAGTTGCCGGGCAGATCGACATCGGCTGCTTCGAGACTGTCGCCCCGCTCTACCTGCCGCAACTGATCGCGGGGTTTCGCGAGCAGTACCCGGGGGTGGACATCCGCATCCGCGACGGCGAACAGCAGGAACTGGTGCAAGGCCTCACCGCCGGCACCTTCGACCTGGCCTTCCTCTACGACCACGACCTGGACAGCACGATAGCGACCGAGCCGCTGATGCCACCGCAAAAGCCCTACGCGCTGCTGCCGGAGAACCACCGCTTCGCCGGCCAGGCCCAGGTGTCCCTGCGCGACCTCTGCCTGGAGCCGATGATCCTGCTCGACGTGCAACCGAGCCGGACCTACTTCGTCAGCCTGTTCCATGAACTGGGCCTGACGCCCAACATCGTCTTCAGCTCGCCGTCTATCGAGATGGTGCGCGGCATGGTCGGCCAGGGCTTCGGCTTCTCCCTGCTGGTCACCCGCCCCCATTCCGAATGCACCTACGACGGCAAGAAGGTGGTGACCCTGGACATCACCGAATCCGTGGCCACCTCCGGCCTGGTGGCCGCTCGCCTGAAGCGCGGGCAATTGACCAAGCCGGCGCAGCTGTTCGTGGATTTCTGCCGGGAGCGGTTGAAAGCGGGGGCCAGGGAGTGATCGCCGCGAAGGTGCGCGTCCTGGGGTATGGGTAGCAAGACAGGCTTGAACGCTCCCGTTTTTTGCATGGGGCAACGACTGCCGCAGATCCCCATCGAGCCGTCGCTGCCGCCGCCCGCCTTACCCTCCGTCAATTGCAGCCAGTGCCGGACTCCTGCAATTTGCGCTTGGCCAAGGCCAGGTTGTTGATTGCCCTTGGATTCAGCGGGTCCAGGGCAACAGCCTTCTCGAACTTCGTCTGGGCGTCACAGAATTGCCGTTGTTTCAGGAGGAAATGGCCGTAGGAGTTGTAGACGGTGCCATCTCTCAGAGGCTGCATCGGCTCCAGGGCTACCGCTTTATCGTATGCGTTGCGGGCATCGGCACTGTTTCCGGCTGCGGAGTAGGCCAATGCGATGTTGTACCAACCCAGATAGAAGCCTGGCTTCTTCTCGAGCACACCCTTGAGCATGGCAATGGCCTTCTCGTTGTTGCCCTCGGCCTTCCGCAACTGGCGCGCTTCGGCGAACTCCCGATACTCCTCCGGGCTCAGCAAGCTGCTCGTCTTGTCCAGCAGCGCCTCGTATTGCACAAGCTGCCTGGACGAATAGTCATCGCGCTTGCGCTGGGAGTCGGCAATGGCCTGTATCGCGCCCTGCGGCGCGTTGATTCCGCGCTGGGTGGCAAACAGCTTGGTACCTGCCTCGGCAAGCGACTTGTTCACGCGAAGCAGGCTGTAATACCTGTAGATTCCACTCTGCTCATCCAGGACCACATGGCTGTCGACGACTTCAGCGGAAGCCGAGAGGTCCGTGGCAAGCCGGACCGAATCGAGCTGATCGTTGCTGGCGTTCAAGGTCCCGGCGAGGAACCGGCTGGCACTCTGGATGGCATTTTTCTTGGCGTTGTCCTGGGCGTCCCGCAAATCGGGACCATCGGCGACCCCGACGAAATAAAGATTGCGACTGTCCTCGGGAATCGACCTGACCCAGGTCGGCACGTCGTCTCCTGCGTAGGCCAGGCCGATCACCCCCCGTCCGCGACGATCGACAACCTGTGCCAGGTCGGGATCCTGGATTTTCTTGAACTTCGCATACAGGGCATAGAACTCATTCAAGGGAACCTGCTTGTCTTCTGCCTTGAACATTCCATAGTCCTTCACCTTCCGCTTCATGTTCAGAACGATGTACTCGACGCTCTCTATCGACTTGCTCAACGAACGGTGATTGTCCAGACCAACCAGGCTGACGATTCCGGTCGTGATGCTGATCAGCACCCCGCAAACGACGGTGATCACTTTCACCGACTGAAAGCTGAAGTTCTGAATCGCAGCGGACAGGGCGCCAAGGACCAGGATAAAGACGGCCAGCCCGATCTCGATTCGCCACAAGCGCCGCCACTCGCTGAGTTGGTCGTCGCACTCCTTGAGAATGTCGTTGAAGTACGCCTGGGTAACGCTGTCATCCAAGCCGTCAGCGAAGGCCAGGCGGCTCACAGATATGCAAACGAGCACCAGCAGGGCTGTTTGCCTCAGGGTCATCGCTTTCATGCTCGTGACTCCTTTCCTCTCGATCGAGGACTGACCGAACCCTCGCCCACACCTCGCCCCCTTCAGCTCCAGGGACGCGCCTCGATGCGCAACGTGCCCTTCACGCCCGGGCGCACCTTCTGCTCGATGGGAATGTCGAAGCTCACGCCTGAGCCGCCGGGCAGGGGGGTATTGGCGGCAGCGATGCCCGGCTTGCCCGGATTGGTCTCCTGGAGGCCATACTTCAGCGTCCAGCCGCCGATTGCATTCGCATCGGGGAAGGCCTCGACCAGAATCTGCCGATGCAGGATGTACCCCCCTTCGTAATGCCTTTCGAGGAACAGCACGCCATCCACCCGGTAGTCCGGCACCAGGATCCGCAACTCGAACGCGAAGCTGACCGACCCCGAGGCCTTCACACTCTTGTCCGGGTCGAGGAACACCGAGAACAGATGCGGGCTCTGGCCGCGGTCCGGGGCGCGCTTGTTACCGGGAGCGCTGGGAAACAGTTGGTCGTAGGAACGGAAGATCGCCGAGTTCTCGCGCACTTCGCGGCGGGTGATCTGCCATTGGCTGCCACGGATGCTCACGGCCACCTCGAACTGGTAGGACGCCTTGACCTCCTTGCCGGCGTCCAGCTCCTTCTGGACTTCGGTGGGCAGGGTGATGTCGTCGATATCCAGCACGCCGTCGACCCGCAACTTGCCGAACAGGAAGCGGGTGAGGTTCTGGTAGCCCTCTTCCGAATTGACGATGCCGTAGTAGCCGGAGTGGCTGCGATGGACGAATGCCCGCGGCGAAAAAAGGTCCTTGCCATTGGCATCGGGGCCGTGGGTGGTGGCGTTCGCGATGCGCACCAGGCCGTCGCTGGCATCCCCGGCCGCCCAGGACGACGCGCCGGCGAGGACCTTGTAGTCCTTGGGATTGGTCCCCACCAGGTTGAAGATCCGCTGTGGCGGGAAACCCTGGACCACGGATACATCGTCGCTCCCTTTCGGCAGGCCCAGGTAACCCGCCATCCGCTCGCGGTTGAAGTTGTCGACGTCCCCGAAGGTCAGCCAGCCCGGCACATTGCGCACGATGCGCATGTCGATGCCGTTGTGCGGGGTGGCATAGGTGAAGAGCTTGTCCACCGCCTTGCGAGCTTCGGCGGTACCGAACCCGCTGTTCTGCAGGAAAGCACGGCAGATCAGGCCGCCCATGGAATGGGCGACCAGGTGCACCCGGAAATCGGCGGCAGCTACGCCATTGGCGGGATTGGCCACTACCTTCTGCTTGAGCTTGAGGATCAGCGCACCGAGCCCCCTGGCGAAGTGCTCGATCGGCGGCGTATTACCGGAGCCGAATACCTCAGAGGCCTCGTCGTAGTAGCGGTAGATGACCACGCAGCGGTAGGGAATCTGCGCATCGGCGCCATCGAGTTTCTCCAGGCCATCGTCGAACAGGTCGTCGTACTGGTATTCGCCCATCAGACGCACCAGCGGCGACTCGAAGAAGTAACGCTGGGTCTCCCCGGTCCAGCCCCTGCGCGCACGCGTAGAGCCGAGGTTGAAGCCCATGTAGGGGTCGGAGACGGCGTCGTCGATCTCGCCGGAAGTCGCGGCAAAGCCGCGCACATAGATGATCGGGTGGTAAGGGTGCAGGTTAGAGGCAGGCATGCTGGCGCTCCTTGCTGGCTGGTCAGTGGGCCGCGGCCCCCGGGGCGGAGGCCTGCGGCGGTTCGGCGTCAGGCCACCAGCTGCACGATCAGCGCCGCGTCCGCGACACCGGTCGCTGGCAGCCCCTTGGCGTTCTGGTAGTCCTTGAGCCGCGCGGCGCTGGTCTGCCCGAACAGGCCATCCGCCTTGATGTCCGCGCCATGGGCGGACAGGCCGAGCTGCACCAGGCGCACGTCCAGACCACGCGCCATCGGCGTCTGCAATGCCAGGGGGCGGCTGCCTGGCTGCGGCCCGTCATAGCAGCCCGGTGGCGTCGCGTTCAGGGTCGCCGTGGAGATTTCCAGGCCGCGCACCACCAGCGGCAGGTCCAGCCCCCAGTGGCCGAGTTCGATCAGCCTGCTGAAGGCCTGCGTCCGATAGACCGTGGCGTGCAACACCTTGTTGTCGTGGTTGGCGAGCCAATCCTCACGGGCCTCGACGTAGGCCGTGATCCACTCCTGCTCACCTACCGCCTCCAGGCTGCCCCTGTCCGCCAGGACGCGGTCGCGAATACGTCCCCAGGAGCCGTGGACCGTGCTGTCATAGACGACCGCCAATCCCAGCGGCGTCGTGATGTGCAACTCTTCGGCGGCATTCTCGGCGCGTTGCCAGTAGACCTGGTCGAAGAACAGGTCCTGGGTCTCGCGCATCACCGCGTCATCGGCACTCGCGCGCAGGATGTTGTGCAGGTGCCGGTCGTGATCGAGCGTCAGGTCGCGGGCGCCGATCCGATCGAGATATTCGGCGAGGCGATGGCCGAATCGCGCGCCCGGGTTATTGCAGTAGCGCTGGATCAGCTCATGCAGGTTTCCCGAGGCCAGCGTGGTCTGCGATCGGCCGAACGTCAGGTGGCCGGGATCACCCTTGATCAGCGTGACGCTGCCGTAGTCCCCCAGGACGCTGCTGGTTTCGAAGATATTGACGATGGCCTGGGCGGTTCTCTTCTGCATCGGCGTCAGCATGGTTTTTCTCCCTTACATATGACGAACTACGCGGGGCCCGGACGGCACTTGCGCCGGGCGTGACGCAGCGTCGCTGCCTGCTGGTGCACAGGAGGAGAAATCGACCCGGACACCCGCCGGGCAGCGCCACGCCAGGCGCGCGCCCTGGCAAACGGCCAGACGCACCAGCGAGGCTTCACGGACAGCCCTGGCGCCGGCCTTCAGGGCGAAGGCCCACCTGGGGCAAGGGGAGATGATGGAGGGGTCAGGGGGGAGTCTCGCGCCGGCATGCCAACCCTGGCGTTCAGATCCACCGATCCGAGCGTATCAACCTCCTCACCGTTCCGATGACGAGGAGCGACACCCGGCTCAGGTACTGCGAGCTACACCTGCTCGCGAGCGTCCTGCTCATCGACGCTGCATATTTAGGGCTAGTCGAGCGCCACAGTGCTGTCCACCTGGCCGGGCCGGCGGAACGACGAAGGGCGGCGGGCTGGCGCCAGGCGGAGGGTCCGACTGGATTCGGCCGGCTTCACAAGGTGACCAGATGGTCGACCCACCCGCTTCGTTCGGAAATCCGAACGAGGTTCGGCACGGATATTCGGAAGGCCGGACAAGACGTTTTTCCAGTTAGCTCCCTATCTAAATAAAACACTTTATTTTCAATAGGTTAGACATAAATTCAGACTGCCATACAGATGGCACGCATCCTGCGAATACAGATCCCCGACGGACGCGACATCCCGCTCGCGCCGATAAGAACAATCAACATCGAGGACTGTCGTTCATGCGTATGCTCCCCAAGATTCTGGCCGCCGCTATCGCAGCAACCCTGATTTCCGCTCCGGCCTTCGCCGCCGAACTGACCGGTACCCTGAAGAAGATCAAGGAGACCGGCACCATCACCCTCGGTCACCGTGACGCCTCCATCCCCTTCTCCTACCTCGGTACCGAGCCGGGCAAGCCCGTCGGCTACTCCCATGACATCCAGCTGAAAGTGGTCGAGGCCATCAAGCAGGAACTGGGCATGCCGGACCTGAAAGTCCGCTACAACCTGGTCACCTCCCAGACCCGCATCCCGCTGGTGCAGAACGGCACCGTGGACCTGGAGTGCGGTTCGACCACCAACAACCTGGAACGCCAGAAGCAGGTTGGCTTCTCGGTGGGCATCTTCGAAGTCGGCACCCGCCTGCTGTCGAAGAAATCCGCTGGCATCACCGAGTTCGAGAACCTGAAAGGCAAGAACGTGGTGACCACCGCCGGCACCACCTCCGAGCGTCTGCTGAAGAGCATGAACGCCGAGAAACAGATGGGCATGAACATCATCTCGGCCAAGGACCACGGCGAGTCCTTCCTGATGCTCGAATCCGGCCGCGCCGTGGCCTTCATGATGGACGACGCCCTGCTCTACGGCGAAATGGCCAAGGCCAAGAAGCCCGACGACTGGGTCGTTACCGGCAACCCGCAGTCCTACGAGATCTACGGCTGCATGGTGCGCAAGGACGACGAGGCCTTCAAGCAAGTGGTCGACAAGGCCATCGCCGCCACCTACGCCTCCGGCGAGATCAACGGCATCTACGACAAGTGGTTCACCCAGCCCATCCCGCCCAAGGGCCTGAACCTGAACTTCCCCATGAGCGACGAGCTGAAGAAGCTGGTGGCCAACCCCACCGACAAGTCGGCTGAAGAAATCTGACGCCGCCACTCTCCGCTTCAACTCCCCTCTCCCTTCAGGGAGAGGGGTTGGGGGAGAGGGTGGTGGGCACCTGCATCGTCATGCAGCCCTCTCCCCGGCCCTCTCCCTGAAGGGAGAGGGAGTTTCCCCCCTTCCACTGCCTTCAACCGCAGACAGATCGACCTGATAGGGGACAACCCTGATGAATTACAACTGGGACTGGGGCGTGTTCTTCAAGTCCACCGGGATCGGCAGCGAAATCTACCTGGACTGGTTCGTCACCGGCCTGGGCTGGACCATCGCCATCGCCCTGGCGGGCTGGATCATCGCCTTGTTGCTGGGCGCGCTGCTCGGCGTGATGCGCACCGTACCGAACCGCTGGGTTTCCGGCATCGCCACCGCCTACGTGGAAGTCTTCCGCAACGTGCCGCTGCTGGTGCAGCTGTTCCTCTGGTACTTCCTGGTGCCGGACCTGTTGCCCGAGCCGCTGGAACTCTGGTTCAAGCAGGACCTCAACCCGGCCACCTCGGCCTACCTCAGCGTGGTCGTCTGCCTCGGCCTGTTCACCGCCGCCCGCGTCTGCGAGCAGGTGCGCACCGGCATCCAGGCACTGCCCAAGGGCCAGCTCGGCGCCGCCCGCGCCATGGGCTTCCGCCTGCCGCAGATTTACCGCTACGTGCTGCTGCCCCAGGCCTTCCGCATCATCATTCCGCCGCTCACCAGCGAGTTCCTCAACATCTTCAAGAACTCCTCGGTGGCCTCCCTGATCGGCCTGATGGAGCTGCTGGCGCAGACCAAGCAGACCGCCGAGTTCTCCGCCAACCTGTTCGAGGCCTTCACCCTGGCCACCCTGATCTACTTCACCCTGAACATGAGCCTGATGCTGTTCATGCGCCTCGTGGAGCAAAAGGTGGCGGTGCCCGGCCTGATCTCCGTAGGGGGTAAATAATGGATTTCAGCGCGATCATCCCGGCCCTGCCGGGCCTCGGCGACGGCCTGCTGATGACCCTCAAGCTGATGCTGCTGGGGGTATTCGGCGGCGTGGCCCTGGGCACCCTGCTGGCCCTCATGCGTCTGTCGCACAACCCGATGATGTCGAAGATCGCCGGGCTCTACGTCAACTACTTCCGCTCCATCCCGCTGCTGCTGGTGATCACCTGGTTCTACTTCGCGGTGCCCTTCCTGCTCCGCGCGATCACTGGCGAGGACACCCCGGTAGGTGCCTTCACCTCCTGCCTGGTGGCTTTCATGATGTTCGAGGCGGCGTATTTCTGCGAAATCGTCCGCGCCGGCATCCAGGCCATCCCCAAGGGCCAGATGGGTGCGGCGCAGGCACTGGGCATGAGCTACGGCCAGTGCATGCGCCTGATCATCCTGCCCCAGGCCTTCCGCAAGATGACCCCGCTGCTGCTGCAGCAGAGCATCATCCTGTTCCAGGACACCTCCCTGGTCTACACCGTGGGCCTGATGGACTTCCTCAACGCCGCCCGCTCCCGTGGCGACATCATCGGCCAGCCCCACGAATTCCTGATCTTCGCCGGCCTGGTCTATTTCACCGTCAGCTTCGCCGCCTCCCAGCTGGTCAAACTCCTGCAGAAAAGGTTAGTCGTATGATTTCCATCAAGAACGTCAACAAGTGGTATGGGGACTTCCAGGTGCTGACCAACTGCAGCACCGACGTGAGCAAGGGCGAAGTGGTGGTGGTGTGCGGCCCGTCCGGCTCGGGCAAGTCCACCCTGATCAAATGCGTCAACGCCCTGGAACCCTTCCAGAAGGGCGACATCGTGGTCGACGGCACCTCGATCGCCGACAAGGCCACCAACCTGCCCAAGCTGCGTTCGCGCGTCGGCATGGTGTTCCAGCACTTCGAGCTGTTCCCGCACCTGTCGATCACCGAGAACCTCACCATCGCCCAGACCAAGGTGCTCGGCCGCGGCAAGGACGAGGCCATCGACAAGGGCCTCAAGCTGCTCGACCGCGTCGGCCTCAAGGCCCATGCCCACAAGCACCCCGGCCAGCTCTCCGGCGGCCAGCAGCAGCGCGTGGCCATCGCCCGTGCCCTGGCCATGGACCCGGTGGTGATGCTGTTCGACGAACCCACTTCGGCGCTGGACCCGGAGATGGTCAACGAAGTGCTCGACGTGATGGTCGAGCTGGCCCAGGAAGGCATGACCATGATGTGCGTGACCCACGAGATGGGCTTCGCGCGCAAGGTCGCCGACCGGGTGATCTTCATGGACCGTGGGCAGATCGTCGAAGACTGCGCCAAGGACGAGTTCTTCGGCGACGTCAACGCCCGCTCCGACCGCGCCCAGCAGTTCCTCGCCAAGATCCTGCAACACTGATGCACCTGTAGGAGCGAGGGGGACGCCCAGTTCTTGCTCGCGAATGGCCCCGAGCACTTCGCCAGCAAGCTGGCTCCTACGGCCCCACCCCACCACTCGGCGCCCGAGCGGCGACTGGCAAGGCCCGGACCACTATGATGCAATGCCCTACCGCCAGCCTCCGCGCCGTACCGCCCGCATTGACCGTGAAACCGCGCCTGCTCCGCCACCTGCTGCTGTTCCTGCTGCTGCTCCTGTGCATGCTGGGGTTCGGCTATGTCGGCTATCACCTCAGCGAAGAATCGGGCATCCGCGACCTGCGCGATAACGGCGAGCGCCAGCTGGAGCTCCACGCCCGCGCCGTCGAAAGCGAGATCAACCGCTACACCTACCTGCCCAGCCTGCTGGAGCTGGAAGACAGCGTCAGCCACCTGCTGCTGCACCCCACGCCCTACCGGCGCAACCTGGTCAACGACTACCTCGAAGGGCTCAACCGTCGCAGCGAGGCCCGCGCCATCTACCTGCTGGACACCAGCGGCCGGGTGCTGGCCACCAGCAACTGGCGCGACTCGGACAGCTACCTGGGTGAAGACCTGTCCTTCCGCGCCTATTTCCAGGAGGCGGTGCAGGGCCGGCCGGGCCGCTTCTACGGCATCGGCAGCACCACCGGCGAAGCCGGCTACTACCTGTCCCACGGCCTGCGCTACCAGGGCCGGATCATCGGCGTGGCGGTGGTCAAGGTGAAGCTGGAAGCCCTCCAGGAGCGCTGGGAGAAGGCCCGCCTGCAGGCCTTCGTCAGCGACGAGAACGGCATCATCATCCTCTCCAGCGACCCGGCCCTGCGCATGAAGGCCGTGCGCCCCTTGAGCGCCGAAGACAAGGAGCGCCTGGCCCGCAGCCTGCAGTATTACTGGTGGGCCCTGAACGAATGGGAGCCGCGCTCCCGCGAGGTGCTGGGCGAAGGCCTGGAGGCCATCAGCTTCGCCGCCAGCGGGCCCGCGGGCGCGACCGAAGGCGAAGTCGCCTACCTCGCGCAGACCCGCGCCCTCAACGACACCCCCTGGCACTTCACCCTGTTCTCGCCGCTGGCCGACCTGCGCCACGAGGCGGTGATCCAGGGCATGCTCGCCGCGGTCGGCTTCGCCCTGCTGGCCTTCCTGCTGATCGCCTGGAACGAGCGGCGCAAGGTCATCGCCACCCGCCTTGCCGCCCGCGAGGCGCTGCTAGCCGCCAATAACGAACTGGAACGCAGGATCGCCGAGCGCACCCAGGACCTGCGTGCCAGCAACAGCCGCCTGCTGGCGGAAATCCGCGAGCGCAAGCAGACCGAAGACAACCTGCGCAAGGCCCAGGACGGCCTGGTGCAGGCCGGCAAGCTGGCGGTGATCGGGCAGATGTCCACCAGCATCGCCCACGAACTCAACCAGCCCCTGGCCGCCCTGCGCACCCTCTCCGGCAACACCGTGCGCTTCCTGCAGCGTGGAGCCCTGGACACCGCGAGCACCAACCTCGCGGCGATCAACGAACTGGTCGACCGCATGGGCCGCATCACCGCCAGCCTGCGCGCCTTCGCCCGGCGCTCCGACGACCACGGCCAGGCCAGCCTGGGCAAGGCGGTGGACGCCGCCCTGTTCCTCCTGCACACCCGCCTGGAACGCACGCCGCTGACCCTGCACCGGGACTTCGCCGAGGCCCTGCTGGCCATCGACCAGACCCGCCTGGAGCAGATCCTGGTCAACCTCATCGCCAACGCCCTCGACGCCATGAGCGGCCAGGCCGACTGCCAGCTCTGGTTCAGTGGCGAGGCTGACGGCGACAAGTACCGCCTGCAGGTGCGCGACAACGGCCCGGGCATCGACCCGGCCAACCGCGTGCACCTGTTCGAGCCCTTCTTCACCACCAAGCCCGGCGAACACGGCCTGGGCCTTGGCCTGACCCTCTCCGCCAGCCTCGCCACCGCCGCCGGCGGCAGCCTGGCGGCGCACCACCCGGAAAGCGGCGGCACGGCGTTCGAGCTCTGCCTGCCACGCCTGGAAAGCCCCGAAGAATCCCCCGCGAGCCCTGCCCCATGACCGAGCCGCTCAGCGTCCTGATAGTCGAGGACGACCCCCACGTGCTGCTGGGTTGCCAGCAGGCCCTGGACCTGGAAGACATCCCCAGCATCGGCGTCGGCAGCGCCGAGGAAGCCCTGCAGAAAGTGGGCGAGGATTTCGCCGGCATCGTCGTCAGCGACATTCGCCTACCCGGCATGGACGGCCTGACCCTGCTGGAACGCCTCAAGGCCCGCGACCGCTCCCTGCCGGTGGTGCTGATCACCGGCCACGGCGACATTTCCATGGCCGTGCAGGCCATGCGCGACGGCGCCTACGACTTCATGGAGAAACCCTTCTCCCCCGAACGCCTGGTGGACGTGGCCCGCCGCGCGCTCGAACAGCGCGCCCTCGCCCGCGAGGTGTCGAACCTGCGCCGCCAACTGACCGGCCGCCAGTCCCTGGAGAAGCGCATCATTGGCCGTTCGCCGGCCATCCAGGCCCTGCGCGAGCTGATCGCCAACGTCGCCGACACCTCGGCCAACGTGCTGATCGAAGGCGAGACCGGCACCGGCAAGGAACTGGTCGCCCGCTGCCTGCACGACTACAGCCGGCGCCAGTCGAAACAGTTCGTCGCACTCAATTGCGGCGGCCTGCCGGAGAACCTGTTCGACAGCGAAATCTTCGGCCACGAGGCCCACGCCTTCACCGGCGCCGGCAAGCGCCGCATCGGCAAGATCGAGCATGCCCACCAGGGCACCCTGTTCCTCGATGAGATCGAGAGCATGCCGATCAACCTGCAGATCAAGTTCCTCCGTGTGCTGCAGGAGCAGACCCTGGAGCGCCTGGGCTCCAACCAGACGATCCCGGTGGATTGCCGCGTCATCGCCGCCACCAAGTTCGACCTGGACGAGGAAGGCCGCGCCGGTCGATTCCGCAGCGACCTCTACTACCGCCTGAACGTGGTCACCCTGGAACTGCCGCCACTGCGCGACCGCCGGGAAGACATCCTGCTGCTGTTCGAGCACTTCCTGCAGCAGTCCACCCTGCGCTTCGACCGCGCCGCCCCCGAGCTGGACAACGCCACGGTCTCCGCCCTGATGGCCCACGACTGGCCGGGCAACGTGCGCGAACTGCGCAACGTCGCCGAACGCGTCGCCCTCGGCCTGCCGGTGTTCAAGAAGAGCGGCCAGACCCCGGACGGCAACGAACCGCGCTTCGCCGAAGCCGTGGAGGCCTTCGAAAAAAGCCTGCTCGGCGCCGCCCTGGAACGCCACGGCGGCAACCTCAGCCAGGCCAGCGTGGCGCTGGGGATGGCCAAGACCACCCTGTTCGACAAGGTGAAGAAGTACGGGCTCTGATCGGGCCCCGTACCCTGTGGGGGCGAATTCATTCGCTATGGGCAGCGCAGCTGCCCCACTAAACCCCGAGCGGCAGACCTGCGGCCTGCTCAGCGATTGAAATCGCCCCCACAAAAAAAGCGCGCCCCCCAATACCCTGCAACACCTGCCCCCACCCTCCTCCGCCCCCATGGTCTAAAACCACCAGACCACCTCACACGAACCACCGCCATGCCCCTGCTCCACCGCGCCATCCATGCCAGGGCCGGTGAACTGGCCCCCGCCCTCGCCGCCTTCGCCCTGCTGCTATGCCTGTTCGGCGGCTACTTGATGCTGCGGCCGGTGCGCGAGACCATGGGCATCGCCGGCGGCGTGGAGAATCTGCAGTGGCTGTTCAGCTCCACCTTCGTTGTCATGCTGCTGGCTATTCCGGCCTATGGCTGGTTGAACGCGCGGGTGCCGCGCAAACAGTTCCTCGACTGGGTCTACCTGTTCTTCGCCAGCAACCTGCTGGGCTTCGCCTGGCTGCTGTGGCGTATCCCCGATCCGCTCTGGGCGGCACGGGCCTTCTATGTCTGGCTTTCGGTCTACAACCTGTTCGTGGTGTCGCTGGCCTGGAGCCTGCTGGCCGATGTCTTTGACCGCCGCCAGGCCAAGCGGCTGCTCCCCTTCATCGCCGCCGGGGCCAGCCTGGGCGGTTTGCTCGGCCCGCTGTTGGGCGGCCTGCTGGTGGGCCGCCTCGGCACCGCCGGCTTGCTGGTTCTGGCGGCCCTGCTCCTGTTGCCGACGCTACCGCTGCGGCGCTACCTGATGGCCTGGCGCGGCAAGGGCGGCGCCGGGCGCATCGGGGTGGAGACCGAACCGCCGGAGCGGCCGGTGCCCGGCAACCCCTTCGCCGGCATCAGCCTGGTACTGGGCTCGCCCTACCTGCTGGGCATCTGCGCCTTCGTCCTGCTGCTGTCCTGCACCAGCACCTTCCTTTACTTCGAGCAGGCGCGGCTGGTGGCGGCGCTGTTCCCCGACGGCCAGCAGCAGATCCGCGTGTTCAGCCTGATCGACTTCGTCGTGCAGGCGCTGTCCCTGCTCTGCCAGCTGTTCATCGCCGGCCGGGTGGCCCAGCGCTTCGGGGTCGGCGCCTTGCTTGGCGTGGTGCCGCTGCTGGTGGCGCTGGGCTTCCTGCTGCTGGCGCTGCTGCCGCAGTTCGCCGTGCTGGCCGGAGTGATGGTGCTGCGCCGGGTGGGCGAATACGCCTTCGTCCGGCCGGGGCGGGAAATGCTCTTCGTGCCGCTCGGCGCCCAGGAGAAATACCGGGCGAAGAACTTCATCGATACCGTGGTCTACCGCGGTGGCGATGCCATCAGCGCCTGGCTCAAGGCCCTGCTCGACGGCATCGGCCTCGGCGCCGCCCTGGTGGCCCTGGGGGGTGCGGCCGTCGCCCTGGCCTGGAGCCTGCTGGGCTGGCGCCTTGGTTCGCGCCACGAACGGACCGCCCCATCCGCAACCTCACAGGAGGTCGAACCATGAGAACCGGCATCACCCGCGCCGAATTCCTCCGCCTGGGTGCAGGCGCTGCGTTTTACGCCATGAGCCCCTTCAGCCTGGGCGCCGACATGGGTCAGCAACCGCTGCGCCGCCGCGCCATTCCCACCAGCGGCGAACAGTTGCCGGTGATCGGCGTCGGCACCTACCGGGGCTTCGACATCTCCTCTGCAGACGGTGCGGCCTGGGCCGACTGCCGCAAGGTGCTGGAAACGCTGTTCGCCGCCGGCGGCTCGGTAATCGACAGCTCGCCCATGTACGGCCAGGCAGAAGAAGCGGTCGGCGGCCTGCTCAATGAACTCCAGGGGCATGAGCGTGCGTTCGTCGCCACCAAGGTCTGGACCCAGGGCCGCCAGCAGGGCGTGGAACAGATGCAGGACTCCATGCGCCTGTTGCAGCGCCAGCGCATCGACCTGATGCAGGTGCACAACCTGGTGGACTGGCAGGAACACCTGGTGACGCTGCGGCAATGGAAGGAGGAAGGCCGTATCCGCTACCTGGGCGTCACCCACTACACCTCCAGCGCCTACGACCAGTTGGAGAAAGTGCTGAGCGCAGAAAAGCTGGATTTCCTGCAGATCAACTACTCCCTCAATGACCGCGAGGCCGAGCAGCGCATCCTGCCCCTGGCGCAGGAGCGTGGCGTGGCCGTGCTCATCAACCGCCCCTTCGGCGGCGGCAATCTGCTGCGCAATTTCTTGAAGCAACCCGTGCCGCAATGGGCCGGCGAATACAACTGCACGAGCTGGCCGCAACTCCTGCTCAAGTTCTGCCTCAGCCACCCGGCGGTGACCTGCGTGATCCCCGGGACGGGCAACCCCCGCCACATGCTGGACAACCTCCAGGCCGGGCGGGGGAAAGACGCGGACCAGGCGTTTCGCGAGCGCCTGATCCAGTCGGTATGACGTTCCGCTTCTCGTAGGGTGGATGTCGCTTTTTATATCCACCAGCGGGGCCAAGCTCGGCACCGATGGTGGATCGATAAAGCGTGATCCACCCTACGCACAACCGGCACCTCCGCGATGGGTATCGCACAGCTCGCGGAACGCCGCCCGATCCATCCTACGAACCGCTTGCCCCGTAGGATGTGGTGGAGCGCAGCGATACCCATCAACGGCCTGTACGACGAACTCATCGGGCTCTATCAGGCCGAGAAACCACCATCGATCATCAGGTTCGCACCGGTGATGTATCCCGCTTCCGGGCCGGCCAGGTAGGCCACGAAGCTGGCGATTTCCTCGGCCTGGCCGTAGCGCGGCAGGGCCATCAGCTGCTTCAGGGAGGTGGCGAAGTCGCCCTGGTCGGGATTCATGTCGGTGTCCACCGGGCCGGGCTGCACGTTGTTGACCGTGATGCCGCGCGGCCCCAGGTCGCGGGCCAGGCCCTTGGTGAAACCGACCACCGCCGCCTTGCTCATGGCGTATACCGAGCCACCGGCGAAGGGCATGCGCTCGGCGTTGGTGCTGCCGATGGTGATGATACGGCCGCCCTCGCCCATTACGCGGGCCGCTTCCTGGCTGGCGATCACCACGCTGCGCACGTTGACCGCCAGGGTGCGGTCGAGGTCTTCGATGCTGAAGTCCTCGATCGGCGCCACCGCCAGCACGCCGGCGTTGTTCACCAGGATGTCGAGGCGGCCGAAGACTTCCACCGTCTGGCGGATGGCACCGCGGATGGCCTGCTCGTCGCTGCTGTCGGCCTTGATGGCGATGGCACGGCCGCCGGCCGCTTCGATCGCCTGGACCACTTCATTGGCACCAGCGGCCGAGCTGACGTAGGTCAGGACGACAGCGGCGCCCTCCTTTGCCAGGCGCTTGGCGGTGGCGGCGCCGATGCCGCGGGAACCGCCCTGAATGAATGCGACCTTGCCTTCAAGCGTCTTGGACATGCTCATGTGGGTTCTCCTGGATCTGGGGGTGAGGTTGGATACGGCCCCAGTATTGAGCACCCATTCGCAACCGATAAGCTGGCAATCACTATATTCAGTCGATACCAATGGTTTATGGAGACCCCATGGAAACCCTCAGCAGCATCGAGTGCTTCGTCCGTGCCGCCGAAGCCGGCAGCTTCGCCGAAGCCGCGCGGCGCCTGGGCCTGACCCCGGCCGCCGTGGGCAAGAACGTGGCGCGGCTGGAGTCGAACCTCGGTGTGCGGCTATTCCTGCGCAGCACCCGCCGGCTGACCCTGACCGAGGCCGGCGAACGTTTCCTCGCGGAAGTGAGCGGCGGCCTGGCGAGCATCCAGGGCGCGGTGGCGAATCTTGCCAGCAGCCAGGGCCAGCCGGCCGGCACCCTCAAGGTGAGCATGGGCATGGCCTTCGGCCGGGACTACATCTTGCCGCACCTGGCCGACTTCCTCGCCCGCTACCCTGCAATAGTCCCGGACTGGCACTTCGATAACCGCCCGGTGGACCTGGTCGGCGAAGGCTTCGACGCGGCCATCGGTGGTGGATTCGAACTGCCGCAAGGGGTGATCGCCCGCCAGCTGGCGCCGGCCCACCGGGTGCTGCTGGCCTCCCGCAACTACCTGGACAACCACGCGGCCATCGAATCCCCGGCGGACCTGGCGAAGCACGACGGCATTCTCATCCGTTCGCCGCAGACCGGCCGCGTGCGCGCCTGGCCCCTGCGCACCCGCGACGACCGCCAGGCCGCCTTCGAGCTGAAGCTGCGCATGGCCATGAGCGACCCGGAGGCGGCCTGCCATGCGGCCATGCAGGGACTGGGCGTTACTTTGGTGAGCACGGTGCACGCCCTGCCCTACCTCAAGTTAGGCACCCTGGAGCGGGTGCTGCCGGAGTGGTACGTGGACACCGGCAGCCTGTCCCTCTATTTCAGCGCGCAGAAGTTGCTGCCAGCCAAGACACGCGTGTTCGTCGACTTCATCGTCGAGCGCTTCCGCCAGCAGAAGCTGGCGGATCAATTCAATGCCAATTGGCGTCCCTGAATCGAAGCACGGCCGTGTGATCGCCCCGTAGTAGCCCCGTAGGATGGGTGGAGCTTGCGATACCCATCAGCGATGGTCGATGGGTATCGCTTCGCTCCTCCCATCCTTGTATCTCTCCAGGGCAATGAGGTTAGCTACCTCACTGCCCAGGGCCGGGAAAGCCGTTCCCATCCTGAGAGCTCGACTCTGTTTCGTAGATTGTGCTCCCGGCCCTCTTCTCCAACTCCTGAATGGTATCCAAGCCCCTCCACCGGAGTGAGGCTGCATGAACAAGGCAAGGATCGAGAGATGGCGGTTATTGGAATCGATGTCAGCAAGCAAAAGCTCGACTGTCTGTGGTTACGCGACCCGGACAGTCTGAAGGTCAAGACCAAGGTATTTACCAATCAAGTAGACGGCTTTGCCGCCTTGATCGAGTGGTGCTGCACCCACAGTGGCGTTGCCGCCGGGGAACTGAAGGTGTTCCTTGAGGCCACCGGGGTCTACCACGAATCCTTGGCGTATTACCTGCACGACCGTGGCGTTCAGGTCTTCGTCCTGAACCCGGCGCAAGTCCGCGAATATGCGCGCAGCCTGGGTATTCGCGGTAAGACGGACAAGCAGGACAGCCTGGTGCTCGCCCGTTTTGGCGCGACCCAAAAGGCCCGACGCTGGTTGCCGGAGGCGCGGGAGATCCGCGAGCTGAAAGCGATGATCGTGCGGTATGAGGCGTTGCAGGAGGACCTCCAGCGCGAACTGAACCGGCGGGAAAAAGCCGAGGTCAGTCAGGCCAGCCTCAGCGTAGTGGCCTCCATCGATACGATGCTCAGTGCCCTGCGTCAGGAGGCCGAACGCCTGAAGCAGGAGATCGACGACCACATCGACCGGCACGACCAGCTCAAACGCAACCGGGAGCTGCTGCGGAGCATCCAGGGCATCGGGGATGTCCTTTCCCGCCACCTGCTGGCGTTTCTGCACAGCCGCGACTTTGGCTGTGCCCGACAATGCGCGGCCTATGCGGGCCTGGTTCCACGCCCCTGGGACTCGGGGACGTCGGTAAAAGGCAAACCACGCTTGACCAAAGCGGGGCAGCCTCGGCTGCGGGCCAAGCTCTACATGGGGGCCATTGTGGCCAAACAGCACAATCCCACGGTCAAAGCGCTTTACCAGCGTCTGCTGGCACGCGGGAAAGCCAAGATGAGCGCCCTGGGCGCGGCCATGCGCAAGCTGCTGCAGATTGCCTATGGTGTGCTCAAGACGCAGACACCCTATCAG
>NZ_SSOJ01000024.1 GCF_029871205.1 Pseudomonas sp. BN417
CCCTCCCACAACAATCAGCGGTGTGCAGGTTGGGAAGAGCGCAGCGAAGCCCAACGCGGAGCCGGCCGGGAATGTTGGGCTTCGCTTAGCTCAGCCGCAACCTACGGGATCGAGCAGACGCTTTGGCCCTCCCACAACAATCAGCGGTGTGCAGGTTGGGAAGAGCGCAGCGAAGCCCAACGCGGAGCCAGCCGGGATGTTGGGCTTCGCTTAGCTCAGCCGCAACCTACGGGATCGAGCAGACGCTTCCCTCCCACAACAATCAGCGGTGTGTAGGTTGGGAAGAGCGCAGCGAAGCCCAACGCGGAGCCGGCCGGGAATTACGGGATCGAGCGTCCGCTTCTGCCCTCCCACAACTATCGGTGGTATCTCAGACCCCGACTTCGTTCTGCAGGTTGGCCTGGGTGATGTTGCTGCCTTCCGGCACGCTGCGGGTCAGCCAGACGTTGCCGCCGATGGTGGAGCCCTTGCCGATGGTGATGCGGCCGAGGATGGTCGCGCCGGCGTAGATCACCACTTCGTCTTCCACTATCGGGTGGCGCGGCTGGCCCTTCTGCAGGTTGCCTTCCTCGTCCGCCGGAAAGCGCTTGGCGCCCAGGGTCACGGCCTGGTAGATGCGCACCCGTTCGCCGATGATCGCGGTTTCGCCGATCACCACGCCCGTACCGTGGTCGATGAAGAAGCTCTTGCCGATCTGCGCGCCGGGGTGAATGTCGATGCCGGTGGCGGAGTGGGCGATCTCGGCGATCATCCGCGCCAGCAGCGGCAGGCCGGCCGTGTAGAAGTAGTGGGCGAGACGGTGGTGGATCACCGCGTGCACGCCGGGATAGCAGATCAGCACCTCGTCCACGCTGCGCGCCGCCGGGTCGCCCTGGAAGGCGGCCAGCACGTCGGTGTCCAGCAGCACCCGCAGCTTCGGCAGGGTGGCGGCGAAGCCTTTGACGATCTCGATGGCCTGGCAGGCGATGTCATCGCCGCTGGCGCCATTGTGCCGCGCGGCATAGCTCAGCTCGCGGCGGACTTCCCCGGCCAGGGCGTTGAGCGCCACGTCCAGGGTGTGGCCGACGTAGAAGTCCTCGCTTTCCTCGCGCAGGTCGGCAGGACCCAGGCGCATGGGGAAGAGGGCGCCGGAAAGGGCTTCGATGATATGCCCGACCGTGATGCGTGATGGCAGTTCGCGACCGCCGCGGTCCTGCAGCCGGCCGTGATGGCTGCGCCACTGGGCGCGGGCGTCGCGCAGCTCGCTGACGATCTGGTCGAGCTGCCAGTTGACCGGTTTGCAGCCGGTGGCGACGTAGGGAAGTCTGTTCATGGGAGTACCTGTAAGGCGCAGTCCGGATCGCTATAGCCTGCGGAGAATCACCCTCTTTCTGCAAGAGGGGATTCGCCGGAAATGCATGCCGCTCAGTCGGCCGGTACCAGGGGTTGGGTCGGCTGCCGTGGCGCGGCGGTCACCGTGCAGCCGATGGAGGCGAGAATGATGCAGAGAATCGCCAGCCACTGGAGCGTCGACAGGTGCTCGCCGAGGAAGATCAGCCCGGAGAGTGCGCCGAAGGCTGGTTCGATGCTCATCAGGGTGCCGAAGGTCTGCGCCGGCAGGCGGGTCAGGGCGACCATTTCCAGGGTGTAGGGAATGGCAGTGGAGAGCAGGGCGACGGCCAGGGCCACGGGCAGCAGTGCCGGGTCGAGCAGCGCGCTGCCGGCGTGGATCACGCCTATGGGGGCGATGAAGATGGCCGCTACCAGTACGCCCAGGGCCGCGCCCTGCATGCCGTGGTCGCTACCGGCGCGCTGGCCGTAGAGGATATAGAGCGCCCAGCAGACGCCCGCGCCCAGGGCGTAGGCGATGCCGGTCAGGTCCAGGTGGCCTTCGGTCTTGCCCAGGGGCAGGAGCAGCCAGAGTCCCACCACCGCCAGGCCGATCCAGAGGAAGTCTATGGCCCGACGCGAGGCGAACAGCGCCACCGCCAGCGGCCCGGTGAACTCCAGGGCGACGGCGATGCCCAGCGGGATGCTGCGCAAGGACATGTAGAACAGCAGGTTCATGCCACCCAGGGCGAGGCCGTACATGATCAGCGGAAGCAGGGAGGCCTTGCTCAGGCGCGTGCGCCACGGACGCAGCACCAGGGTCAGGATGATGGCGGCGAACATCAGGCGCAGGGCGGTCGTGCCCTGGGCGCCGACCACCGGGAACAGGCTCTTGGCCAGCGAAGCGCCGCTCTGGATGGACGCCATGGCCACCATCAGGACGGCAACGGGCAGAAGGGTCGAAGCAAGGCGACTCGACAGCGAAGACATGGAGGCTGATCCGGCAGGCAAGTAAAGGGTGGCGCGTTGGCGTGCTAATGTGCAACATAATGCGCAAAAAACAGGGTGTGAGCAATATGTTGCCCAAATCGGATGAACGCCCCAACGTCCTCGAGCACGTCTCCGAGAATGTCCGTCGCCTGCGCCGCGCGGCGGGCCTCAGCCAGGAAGCCCTGGCCAGCACCGCGGGCGTCAGCCGGCGGATGCTGGTGGGGATCGAGGGCGGCGACGTGAATGTCAGCCTGGCCACCCTCGATCGTATCGCCGCGGCCCTCGGCGTGCTCTTTCCCGACCTGGTGCAGCGGCCGGACCGTCCCGACCGCTCGCGGATCGATGCCGTGGCCTGGGTGGGTAGCAAGCCGGGAAGCCGCGCGACCCTTCTGGCGAGTTCCGCCGCGCGCCACGAAGTGGAGCTCTGGTCCTGGTCACTGGAGCCGGGCGAGCGCTATACCGCCGAACCGGATGTCGAGGGCTGGCGGGAGATGATCTACGTGATCGAGGGTAGCCTCAGCGTCCGTCGCGGCGAGCAGGTGCAACAGGTCGACGCTGGGGATTTCCTGGTATTCGGCAGCGACCAGCCCTACACCTACGCCAACGAAGGTGACGCCCTGGTCCGCTTTGTCCGCAATGTGCTGACCTGAGGCCGGGGTCTGGTCTGTCTCCCTGTGGGGGCGATTTCAATCGCTGAGCAGGCCGAAGGGCTGCCCCCGCGGTCGCCAATGGGGCAGCTAGGCTGCCCATAGCGAATGAATTCGCCCCCACAGGGTATGGTGCCCGGCCGTTACTCCTGCTCCTGCTCTTCCTCGTCGTCCGCATCACTGCCGCCAAAGGCATCCAGGCAGCGCAGGGCATGCTCGCCGTCGGCCCCGGTCAGCTTCCAGCAACCGCTTTCGGCATCGAATCGCGCCGCCTGCACGGCGGCCTGACTGAAGCGCCATTCACGGCGGTTGCGGCCGTCCATGCATTCCACCCGCAGCAGCTGGGCCTCGGGCTGGCCCGGCTGGCCGGCTTCCAGGGCGTCCACCAGGGTTTCGTCCAGGTCGAATTCCCAGGCGTGCAGGTCGTCGATTTCCAGCATGTCGGCAGCCAGCAGGGCGGCCAGCAGGGTCTCGTGGTTCATGGGCACGGTCATCCATCAGTCATTGAAAGGCGCGGGATGATAAGCCAGGGCGCCGGTCATTGCTCGGCTGAGCTTTCCAGGTACTGCTGGTTCTCGTCGCGCACGCGGCGACCTTCCTCGTCATAGAGGAAGGGCAGGAACATGTAGCGACGCCCCGCGGTGACCGCCGTGGCCTCGTGCAACAGCGAGCAGGAGAACACCACGGCGCCGCCCTGCGGCGCGCTGTAGAGGCTTTGGCCGAACTCCGGGAAGCGCAGGTAGCCGCCTTCGTATTCGCCGCTGTTGAGGAACAGGGACACGGCGAAGCGGCGGTGGGCGGTGCCCTTGGTGGTGTTGTCGCGATGCGGGCGGAAGTGGCCGCCTTCCTTGGCGTCGTAGCAGGCCACCAGGTAGCGCTCCATGCGTGTGGCATGGAACTGGAAGGCCTTGAGCATCTCCGGTAGCAGGCGCGTGGTGATGCGATGCAAGCAGGCCTGACTCAGTTTTTCGTCGTTCAGGGCGCAGTCGCGGCGGCGCTTGTGGTCGTGCTTGACGACCTCCACCGTCTTGCCGTCGCGCTCGATCATGTAGCCCGAGTCGAAGCCGCCGTGGTGGTCGTAGTAGTCGATCAGTTTCTGGCAGAGGGCCGGTTCGAAGATGCGTGGGACTACCAGCACGGGCGCCTGGGCCTGGGCGGGCGCTGGCGGTGGAAAGCTGTCCTGGGCATCGAGCAGGGCGAGGACGGCGTCGATATGGCCTTCGCCGCCGGGCTGCACCGGCAGCACGGCGATCACCCGCAGGCGCGGGTCGAGCAGGTAGGTCATCTGGCGAATGGCGCCGGTTGGCTGTTGCACGCCGTAGAGGTTGCAGATGGCGCGGTCGAAGTCCCAGAAGAAGCGGATACCCGGCAGCAGGTTGCGGACGCGCTGGCGCTCGCGGTCCTGGGGGTCGACGCTGACGCCGAAGTAGCTGGCGTGGCTGTCGTCGAAGCGCTCGCGGCGGGCCAGCAGGTCGGTGAGCACCCGCGCTGCGGTCGGGTCCGCCGCCGAGCCGAGAAAATTCAGGACGATGTAGCGTCCGGCGACGGTGTCGAAGGTGAAGCGCTCGCGGCTGGGGGTGCTGCTGGTGAACCAGGGCACCGCTTCGCCCGGCTCCACGGGTGAATTGCGCTGGGTCATGGTTGCCTCCTCTGGCTTGAACTCAAGCTAGACCAAATGCCGCTGGCGTGCCTCGCCCGCTTGCCGTTGCGTCTTCGCTGGGCCTGCCCGGTGCCTTACTCATTTCCAGACGCCCAAGGAGCAACCCTGGATGATCCACGACTACGCGCAGGATGCCGCCGTACTCTTCCTGCCGCCGACCCTGGTGGGCAGCGTATATGGCATGAACTTCAGGCCCATGCCGGAACTGGACTGGGCCTTCGGCTACCCGGTGGCGCTGTGGCTGATGGTGGTCTCGGCGATCCTGCCCTACGCCTGGTTCAGGCGGAAAGGCTGGTTCTGAATCAGGGCTTGCGTTCGCCGATCAGGGCATCGGCTTCGGCGATGTGGGCCTTGCGCGACTTGCGTTCATACAGGCAGAGCTCCTGTCCGCGCTGGCCCTTCATGTGCTTTTGCGGGTAGCGGCCTTCCAGCAGCAGGGCCGTAAGTCCGAGCCGGTCATCGAAGAGCACCGGCTGGCCGGCAGGGCGCACGTCCTTGAGCCCGCTGACGGCCTTGCAGGCGGTCAGCAGCCGGGTGTCGTGCTCGTGCCAGGCCTGGTCGCTGGAGGCACTGGCCTGGGCGGCGAAGAGGGTGGCGGCGAGCAACAGGTAGCGGGTGTCCAATGGGGTTTCCTCGAATGCGGTCTGGCGATCTGCCATGGACCGTCGGATCACCCATCAGTTTCCTCTGGCAAACGTAGGGTGGGCTTCAGCCCACGGCTGGATTCGCGGGTGGGTTGAAGCCCACCCTGCGCCGTGAAGTGAAACCCACCTACAGGAGCCGTCAGTAGTCGTTCTTGCAGCCGGTTCCCCAGACCAGGTACTCGATGGTCTTCGTCTGCATCTGGCTGTCCTCGTAGGTCATGCGCGCCGGGCCGATGCCGCAGAAGGTGGAGAGGTCGGTCATCTGTACCACGCGGGCGATGTCCAGGTGGACACCGTATTCGTACTGGATGACCGGTTGTGTCGCCTGGTCGGTACTGGCTGCCAGGGCGGCGCTGGTGGTGAGACTCAAGCTCAAGGCGACGACAAGGGTTCTCATGGCGGATTCTCCTGCTGGAGAGGGGGTTTGCGGGTAGTCCCGCGCCTACTGACCGTCAGGCATCGAATGGATGCCACTGCCGGTGGTCATGCTCGAGAGCACGCCATCCCTGCGGATGAGCGCGTGGTAGAGGGCCGCCGCCAGGTGCGCCAGGATGCTGATGAACAGCAGGTACGCCAGTACAGTGTGGGCCAGGCGTAGCAGGGCATGGAGCCGTGCGTCCGGTGGGACGATGGGCGGCAGCACCAAGGCGTCGTGGAGCACCACCGGATAGTCGCCGGCGGACTGCATGCCCCAGCCCACCAGCGGCATTGCCAGCATCAGGGCGTAGAGCAGCACATGGGACAGGTGGGCGGCGCGGCGCTGCCAGCCTGGCATTGTGCGGGGCAGTGGCGGCGTGGGGCTGGTGAGGCGCACGGCCAGGCGGACCAGCACCAGTACCAGCAGAAGCAGCCCCAGCGGCTTGTGCAGCGCCACCAGCTCGCTGTGGCGCGGCGACAGGTCGGCCACCATGCTCACGCCGATGAAGAGCATGGCCAGCAGCAGGACCGCCATCAGCCAGTGGATGACCCGCAGCAGCGGGCTGAAATGGGTCGGCGCATTCATGGCTGGGTTCCTTGCTCGGTTTGGGGGGCACCTTCGCGGGTACGGCGGTTGTAGGAGACGGCATAGGCGGCCGAGCGCGCACTGAGGAGCGGGTCGTCGGAGGCCTGGATGCCGTCCGGCAGGACCAGCGGGTCGTAGTTGATGTCACGGCAGGCGCCCTGGTCCTGGGACTCCGCCCGTTCCACCACCAGGGTGCCGGCGTCCACCTGGCGGCGGTCCGCCGGCCATTGGCGGGTGGCATTGCCGGTCGGGTCGCCGGGTTCGGCCAGGGTCAGCACCAGGCGCCAGCGCAGGGGACCGTGGGCGAGGCGTTGCTGCAGGTCATGGGCGAGGAAGTCCGGGTCCTTGCCGACATCGCCCAGGGGGGCGAACGGCGTCTCCGGCTGCACCGACCAGCGCACGAAGCGGCTGTTGCCGGCGGCGTCCAGCAGGCGGAAGGCGTTGATCCCGTGGTAGGGGATATTGGCGAAGCTGTTGCTCGGCTTGTTGGTCTTGACCCACTCACGGAAGGCGGCCGATTCCGGGTGGGCGGCGAAGAAGGCCTGCAGCTTCGCCGGGTCGGGCTTGCCGGTGGCGGGATCGGGTCGCGAGGCCAGCACTTGCTCGTAGAAGGCTTCTGGACTGGCCACCGGCAGCACCGGCGGGCTGTTCATCCCGGTGCGCCATTGCTCGCCACCGGGTAACTGGAACAACAGCGCCATGCTGCGGACGGGGACCCCGGCATCCACTGCATGGGGGTTGCTGCCACCTATGGCGAAGCGGCCGATCACCGGGACCTGGCCGGGGGCGAAGACGCTGGCGTGGGACAGGTCGGCTGCCTGGCCGTTGCTGTCGAAGTGGCCGCTGATGCAGATGCCTTTCGCGTGGTTCTTGCGGTACCCGGGAAATTTTCCGGCGTTGGTCTCGAAGGCGTCGATGATGTGCTGTGGGGTCAGGCGTTCGCCGCCGATCCAGCCGCCGGCGTAGGCGAAGGCTGCGGCCAGGCCGCCGACGGCGACTCCGATCACCGCCAGCCGTGCCGCCAGGTCGATTCCCTTGGGCGTTGCGTTGCTCATGCGATACTCCCGGGCGTTGTGCCCTGTCCATGAGCCGGTGAGACGCAGGCCCCGCGGTTTTATTCCATGCCGGGAATAAAACCCCGTTGCGCACGTCTTCCTGTCGCACCTGAGGCGAGAGTGACGCAAGACCTGACCATGAACATGATTGATGACGCGGAACTGCGGGAGTTGTTACAGCGGCTGCGGCGTTTCGCCTTGTGGCTGACGCGCAATGCGAGCAGTGCGGACGACCTGGTCCAGGCGACCCTGGAGCGGGCACTTTCCCGCTGGGGCAGCAAGGGCGAGGGCAACCTGCGCGCCTGGCTGTTCGCCATCCTCTACCGGCAGTTCCTCGACGGGCAACGCCGGGCGCGCCGCCATGCGCGGCTGCTGGAGTTCTTTGGCGGCCGCAGCGAGGAGGCGCCGTCCACCGAAGAGGTGGTGGTCAACCAGGCCACCCTCGCGGCCTTCGCCCGCCTGCCGGCGGAGCAGCGTGCGCTGCTCTTGCTGGTGAGCGTGGAAGGGCTCAGCTACAAGGAGGCTGCCCAGGCCCTGGAGATTCCCATCGGCACCGTGATGTCCAGGCTGTCCCGCGCGCGCAAGGCGCTGCGCGAGCTGGCCGAGGGCGAAATGACCAACCCTCAGCTGCGGGTACTCAAATGAACGCATTCCATCCCAGCGAAGACGACCTGCACGCCTACCTCGACGGCCAGCTCGACGCCGAGCAGATGCAGGCGGTGGAGGCTTACCTGGCGGCCAATCCCGAGGTCGCCGCACGGGTGGAGGGCTGGCGACGCGACGCCCAGCAGTTGCGTGCCGCCCTGGCCAACCTGAAGCTGCCGACGCCCAACCCGCGCCTCGATCCGGCGGCCATCCGCGCCTCCATGCGCGCTCGCAAGCAGCGACGCCTGGCCCTGGCGGCGTCCTTCGTGCTGGCCCTGGGCGCGGGCGGCCTGGGTGGCTGGCAGGCACGGGAGATGAGCCTGCTGGCGGCCAACCCGCCGATGCAGGATGCCCTGCAGGCCCACCGGCTGTTCGCCCTGAACCCGGTGGTGGATATCCGCGCCCGCCAGCCCGGCGAGTTGCAGGCCTGGCTGGACCAGCGCTTCAGCCATGCGGCGCGGATTCCCGATCTCGGCCCTTACGGCTTCACTCCGGTGGGTGGGCGCTGGCTGGTCACCGAGCAGGGCGCGGCGGCACTGCTGCTGTTCGAGGACGATCAGGGCCAGCGCGTCAGCCTTTATCTGCGGGCGCCCGGCTCGCTCTATCCGCGCATGCGCAGCGGCCAGCGCCGCGATGGCGAGCTGGAGGCCAGGTACTGGTCGAGGGATGGCTACAACTACGCGTTGGTGAGCCGGGATGGCGACCCGCGCAGCGAGGCGCTGGGGAAGGCGCTGGCGTTCTGAGTCAGGCGAGTAATCGTAGGATGGGGCGGGCGGCGTTCCGCGGAGCCCCGCGATACCCGTCGCTCGGTGGTGATGGGTATCGCTTCGCTCCACCCATCCTACGGACTAGCGGTCGCAATACACCTGTGGGGGCGAATTCATTCGCCAAGGGCAACTCCGTTGCCCCGCATGCCCCTCTCCCAACACGGAAGAGGGGCCACCCACTCAAATCACCCTTGTATCTCTCCAGGGCTATGAGGTTAGCTACCTCACTGCCCAGGGCCGGGAAAGCCGCTCCCATCCTGAGAGCTCGACTCTGTTTCGTAGATTGTGCTCCCGGCCCTCTTCTCCAACTCCT
>NZ_SSOJ01000025.1 GCF_029871205.1 Pseudomonas sp. BN417
CCGGGGTGACCAGCCTTCGGCTGTTACTGCGTTTCCCTCCCTCCATCGTCGCTCCGGGGGCACAGCGCGAAGGGCCATCCCTGGCCCTACACGCCTCTCGCGGCATCCATGCCGCTCGTCCCCCTGCGCAACGCTTCCGCTCGGCCTCCTGACGGGACGGAGTCGCTGCCCCACCCTGTTTGCTCAGTTTCAGGCCGCTGTTGGCTTCAGGACTGTTTGTGCCTCGCCAGCGCGAGTCCCCCCTCTCCCACCGGGAGAGGGGCCGGGGGTGAGGGAAATCCCCGGCAACACGTAGCCAAGAAAGGTGCATTAGCCAATCTCGCCAATCCGCCGTAAACCCCACCCGTCCCCGGAAATCCGTGAAGAACCTTTTTCTTGCCCCTTGCCGTGGCGAACAGGCCTATGCGCAGGGCGGATATCGCTTTCCATATCCGCCACCGACAGTGATTCGATCGATCCTGATCAACCCTGCCCCAGCCAATCCCCCCTCCAGGCGCAGGTTGCAGGGTCGCTTGCCAATAACCGCACACTTTCGACAGAGGGTAGCCCTGTCCGCCTTGCAGCCCCTCCGCCAGCAGCTATGTTGCAGGTATCAGCTACCGTCACGGGAGCGCCGCCATGAAAACCTGGTTCCTCATTCTCCTCTGCACCTTTGGCCTGGCCGGCTGCTCCAACGAATACCTGATAGCCACGACGGACGGCCAGCTCATCACTACCGACGAGAAGCCCAGAGTCGACAAGGACACCGGCATGATCGAGTTCGAGGACCAGGAAGGCCGCGTCCAACAGATCCCGCAAAGCCAGGTGAAGCAGATCATCGAACGTTGAGGTGGCTCCGACCTCGAACCCTTGCCCCGCTCCGGCGGGGTTTCTTTTTCCGCCCGCTGGCATATCGCTTGCTTGGTCAGCCTCGACAATACTCACTCCAAAGGCGGAGCGGGTTGATGACGATGGCGCCGCTTCCGGCTGGCTGATCCGGATCGGCGCCATTTTGCTGAAAGGTGGCAACCAAGATGACGGACACACCGAACACCACTCGCGCGGACAACCTGGCCTGGGTCGCGGGAAGCGATGCACCGGAGAAGTGCATGCTCAATCTGGGCTTCATGCCCCTGACCGACTCGGCGTCCTTGATAGTCGCCGCCACCCAGGGCTTCGCCCAGCCCTACGGCCTGACCCTGAACCTCCAGCGCCAATCCTCCTGGGCCACATTGCGCGACAAGCTGCTCTGCGGCGAACTGGACGCTGCCCAGGCCCTCTACGGACAGGTCTACGGCATCGAACTGGGCATCGGCGGATCTGGCGCCGCTATGGCCATTCTCATGAGCCTGTGCCAGAACGGCCAGGCCATCAATCTCTCCGAACCACTCAAGCGCATCGGCGTGACCAGTTCCGAGGCACTGGCCAGCCACGTGCGCCAAGGCGGTGCACGCCTGACCTTCGCCCAGACCTTTCCCACCGGCACCCATGCCATGTGGTTGAACTACTGGCTCGCGGCCCAGGGCATCCATCCGCTACAGGACGTCGACACGGTCGTGGTGCCGCCCTCTCAGATGGTTGCCCACCTCGAGGCGGCGCGCATCGACGGTTTCTGCGCCGGCGGCCCCTGGGGCGCCCTGGCGGTGGACCAGGGCAAGGGCTTCACCCTGGCAACCAGCCAGATGATCTGGCCAGACCATCCGGAAAAGGTTCTCGCCGTAACCCGCGAGTTCGCCGAGCGGTACCCCAACACCGCCCGCGCCCTGACCATGGCCGTGCTGGAGGCCAGCCGCTTCATCGACGCCAGTGAGGAGAATCGCCACAGCACCGCCCAGCTGATCAGCGGCAGCGATTACGTGGATGTACCGCTCTCGGCCGTGGAGGGGCGTTTCCTCGGCCACTACCAGGACGGCCTCGGCAACGCCTGGGAAGATGAGCACCCGCTGCGCTTCTTCGACGGCGGCAAGGTGAACATGCCCTACCTTTCCGACGGGATCTGGTTCATGACCCAGTTCCGCCGCTGGGGCCTGCTGCGGGAGGACCCGGATTACCTGGAAGTCGCCCGGCAGGTGCAACGGCTGGACCTCTACCGCCAAGCCGCAGAAGCCCTCGGCATCGAAGTGCCGGCCCTGATGCGCAGCTCGACCCTGATCGATGATCGCACCTGGGACGGCAGCGACCCGGCCGAGTACGCACGCAGCTTCCCGATCCACTCGCTGGCCGGCAGCGCCCGGGCCATCGCCCTGTAGCCATTGGGGGAAGACCGCTATCATGCTGCGCATCCTGCTGATCAACGACACCGCCAAGAAAGTCGGCCGCCTCAAGGCCGCCCTGGTGAAAGCCGGCTTCGAAGTGGTGGACGAGTCCGGCCTGACCATCGACCTACCCTCCCGCGTCGAAGCCATCCGCCCGGACGTGGTCCTGATCGACACCGAGTCCCCCGGCCGCGACGTCATGGAACAGGTCGTGCTGGTCACCCGCGACCAGCCCCGCCCCATCGTCATGTTCACCGACGAGCACGACCCCAACGTCATGCGCCAGGCGATCCAGGCCGGAGTCAGCGCCTACATAGTCGAAGGCATCCAGGTCGACCGCCTGCAGCCGATCCTCGATGTCGCCATGGCGCGCTTCGAGAGCGACCAGGCCCTGCGCGCCCAGCTCAGCGCCCGCGACCAGCAGATGGCCGAGCGCAAACGCATCGAACTGGCCAAGGGGCTGTTGATGAAGATGAAGAACTGCAACGAGGAAGAGGCCTACACCCTGATGCGCCGCCAGGCCATGAGCCGCCAGCAGAAGCTGATCCAGGTCGCCGAACAGATCATCGCGATGCACGACATGCTGGGGCATTGACGGGCAGCGCCTCGCTGTACCAACGGAAAATTGCACGACTGATCTTGCGGACAACGTCTGGGCGGCATATCTTCGCCGCCAGGCCACCGCAGTGGCCGACGTCGCTCGGACGGTTCCGGGCGCTTACGTATCCGAGGAAAGCATGGCTGACCAGCGTTCAACGCGCCGTTTCGCGCGCATCGATCGTCTCCCCCCCTACGTCTTCAACATCACCGCCGAACTCAAGATGGCCGCGCGCCGTCGCGGCGAGGACATCATCGACCTGTCCATGGGCAACCCCGACGGCGCCACCCCGCCGCATATCGTGGAGAAGCTCGTGCAGGTGGCCCAGCGCGAAGACACCCACGGATACTCCACCTCCCGCGGCATCCCTCGCCTGCGCCGAGCCATCTCGCGCTGGTACAAGGACCGCTACGACGTGGAGATCGATCCGGAAAGCGAAGCCATCGTCACCATCGGCTCCAAGGAAGGCCTGGCACACCTGATGCTCGCCACCCTGGACCACGGCGACACAGTGCTGGTACCCAACCCCAGCTACCCCATCCACATCTACGGTGCGGTGATCGCCGGTGCCCAGGTGCGCTCGGTCCCCCTGGTGCCGGGGGTGGATTTCTTCGCCGAGCTGGAGCGGGCCATCCGCGAGAGCATTCCCAAGCCGAAGATGATGATCATCGGCTTCCCGTCCAACCCCACCGCCCAGTGCGTGGAGCTGGACTTCTTCGAGCGCGTGGTCGCCCTGGCCAAGCAGTACGACGTGCTGGTGGTCCACGACCTGGCCTACGCGGACATCGTCTACGACGGGTGGAAGGCACCCTCGATCATGCAGGTGCCCGGCGCCAAGGACATCGCGGTCGAATTCTTCACCCTGTCCAAGAGCTACAACATGGCGGGCTGGCGCATCGGCTTCATGGTCGGTAACCCGGAACTGGTCAGTGCCCTGGCGCGGATCAAGAGCTATCACGACTACGGCACCTTCACCCCGCTGCAGGTGGCCGCCATAGCCGCCCTGGAAGGTGACCAGCAGTGCGTGCGCGATATTGCCGAGCAATATCGCCAGCGCCGCAACGTATTGGTGAAGGGACTCCACGAACTCGGCTGGATGGTTGAGAACCCCAAGGCCTCGATGTACGTCTGGGCCAAGATCCCCGAAGCCTACGCCGCCCTGGGCTCCCTGGAGTTCGCCAAGAAACTGCTGGCCGAGGCCAAGGTCTGCGTATCGCCTGGATTGGGTTTCGGCGACTACGGTGACGACCACGTTCGCTTCGCCCTGATCGAGAACCAGGACCGCATCCGCCAGGCCGTTCGCGGCATCAAGGGCATGTTCCGCGCCGACGGCCTCCTCGAGCAGCCCGTAGCGTCGAAGGCCCGCAAGACCGGAAAGGCCTGACGCCGGTTCGCGCCCCCGGGTCACAGGGGGCGCGAATTTCTCTGAACTTTCCTGAAACGCCCGCCTGGCAAGGTTTCCTTGCCTTTTCAAGCGCTTGGCGCGCCCCTCCCTGCAGTGCCGTCCGTCGGCTTTTAGATCATTTTTTGAACAAAATCAGGGTTCTACCACTCTGATGAAAGCCAGAGTTCATCGCGCCACTTCTGAACCATGGTCGGTCGGCGGCGCGCATGTCTTTTTCCCCTTGAGTCCGGAGCGATTCCAAATGCACAAGTTCATGTGCAGGAGGTTTGTCTGTCTCAAAAAAGGAGGAGTGCGTATGAAGACATGAAATATAAATAGAGCTTTAGAACAACCTGACCACCACTCAAAGCCCAAAGAGGCTTACGAGTAAGCAATCAACACACATCGGTGCCCTTACTGCATCAGCACACCAACTTACTTTGTAAAACAAGAGGTAAACCATGGAGCTGTATCACCTGATTACTTCCCTGTTCAAACAGGAAGCAACCATGGAATTAATGCGCATGGGTGTCGTTTATGCCCACCTGATCGCTTGCTGCGTGGCAATCGGCCTGGTCCTGACCAGCGACTACGCCATGATCAAGCAGATGATCACTGGGAAAGACGACGCTACCCATAGCGACAAAACCCATCTTGATACTCTGAAGAAAACTGTACTGCTTGCACTTGCGGCACTCTGGGTAACAGGGATAGGTATCATCCTGCTGGACTACTCTGTCAAAGGCGCGGTGTATTTCCTCAACCCCAAACTCCAGGCAAAGATCCTGGTCGTGGCACTGCTGACCGTAAACGGCTTCCTTTTGCACAGCGCTGTACTGCCTGCCATCAAAAAGGCCGGCACGCTGGTCAAGATGGAAACCAACGCCCGTACCCTTGCCATATTCTCGGGCGTCGTCTCCGGAGTTTCCTGGTTCTACGGGGCCATGCTGGGCATCGCCCGCCCCCTTAGCTGGAAATACTCCCTTGGCGAAATCATGTTCGCCTACCCGCTGTTCATCTGCATCGGCTTCATCATGATGACGCTGCTGGTGAAGTGGGCGAGCAATCGAGCTGAAAGCTTCACTCCTTCCCGAGTGAACCCCGCACTCGCCTCGCGATAAGAGATGACTGGGCAGGGATGCCCAGTTTCACGAAAGGTACTTCCGCAGCAACTTATTCAAACTTCGCCAGCAATTTCCCCGCAACAACTCCCACGCAACGCACCCTCCCCGCAGATCGCAACTCCCCCGCCATCGTTTCGCCACTGCCAACTCCGCACTGAAGTCCCAAACTTTTTCATTCCTTCGGTCGGCCGATCCGGAACTTTTCCATCGCCAGCATGTACGAACTGCTGCCCCGACATCCAGCATTAAGGACATGAAGTGATAGATCTAAGCACCTGGAACCTGACGGTCCCGGCCACGGAATCCGCCACCCTCATCACCACCGATCGCCTGAACAACGGCTATGAAAGCCAGTATTTCCGTCGCAACGGCGATGGCAGCATCAGCTTCTGGGTGCCGGTAAACGGTAGCCACACTGCGGACTCCACCTACCCACGCACCGAACTGCGGGAAACCCAGGCCGACGGCACCCTCAGCAACTGGTACTACAGCAGTGCGGACAACTACCTCAGCGCGGTCCTCTCGGTGGAGCAGGTGCCGAGCGAGAAGAAGATCGTCATCGGCCAGATCCACAGCAAGGATCAACCCGGAAGCACGAATGACCCACTGGTCAAGCTGCAGTACCACTACCTGCGCGGCAATGGCCGGATCGAGGCGCTGCTGCGCAAGCGCCCGGGCGACTCCGAGGTGGAGAACATCCTCCTGGCCGAGCACGTCGATCTGGGCGAGCGCTTCGGTTACGACCTGCGCGTCACGCCCTCCGGCAAGCTCGGCATCACCATCACCAGCAAGGGCGACGACGGCGGCCTGTACCGTGAACTCAGCGGTTACTGGGGCCCCCAGCAGCTCTACTTCAAGGCCGGCGCCTACATCCAGGACAACTACGGCCCCCTCAACGAAGGCGGCCGCGTCACCTTCTACTGGTTGAACAGCCTGCACCGCTGACATTCAGGGTGGGAATGGCGGCCATCGCGTGCCGCGCGGGCGTAGAATCGGCGCCTCTTCGCTTCTACGCCCGCCGAGGACCCGATGGCCCGCCTGTCCCTGAACTTCCCCGAAGACCAGTACTGCTACTCCACGCACCTGACCGTGCGCGTCACAGATATCAACGGGGCTAACCACCTGGGCAACGACTCGATGATCTCCATGATCTCGGAAGCCCGGGCGCGCTTCCTCTTCGAATTCGGCATCAGCGAATCCGCCGAGGACGGCACCGGGATCATAGTCACCGACCTGGCGACCACCTACAGGGCCGAGGCCCACGCCCGCGACCAGCTGCTTTTCGACGTCGGCGTCATGGACTTCAACAAGTACGGCGGCGACATCACCTTCCGCATCACCCGCCCGGCGGACAGCCGGCTGGTCGCCATGGCCAAGTCCGGCTTCGTCTTCTTCAACTACCGGGAGTCCCGCGTGGTGCCCATGCCGGAGAGTTTCCGCAACACCTTCCCCAGGGCGAACTGGCTGGAGTGAGGGCAGGCGGCCTCAACTCGGTGCAACGCCAGGCCCTTCGCCCCGTTTTGAATCAGGCCGTTTTTCCGCCCTGAGCCCACGAGCCGCTCTGCAACAGGCCTTTCGCAGATTGGCCCGGCTCTTGCTCTGTCTCAGGCAGAGGTAACCAACGGCGGTTGCCCCATTACACGACAAAGGCGTCGCGTCACTCCGCAGCAATGCGGACAGTGATGCGGCGCCTTTTTCGTTCGGGCCCCAGCGATGGGGCGGTGAACGGGCCGGGATCCGGACGTTCGCTTGCAGCTCACTCAATCCCGCTGCGGCCCCGGCCGCAGGACGAAGCGCCACAAGCGCGACGTTTTACCGGGGGGTGCGCCCGCCGTGCCCACGATCACGGCGGGCGTGCCTCCCGGCCCCCTACTGCAGATGAGGTGTTCGATGACAACGAGTTTCTGGAAAGCCGGCCACACGCCCACGCTGTTCTCCGCCTTCCTCTATTTCGACCTGAGCTTCATGGTCTGGTACGTGCTGGGCCCGCTGGGCGTGCAGATCGCCGCCGACCTCGGGCTCAGCACCCAGCAGCGCGCCATGATGGTGGCCACGCCGATTCTCGCCGGCGCGGTGCTGCGCTTCCTGATGGGCATGCTAGCCGACCGCACCTCGCCCAAGACCGCCGGCCTGATCGGCCAGGTGGTGGTCATCGCCGCACTCTTCGTGGCCTGGCAGATGGGCGTCCACAGCTATGAGCAGGCCCTGCTCCTCGGACTCTTCCTCGGTTTCGCCGGCGCCTCCTTCGCCGTCGCGCTGCCGCTGGCATCCCAGTGGTATCCGCCGCAGCACCAGGGCAAGGCCATGGGCATCGCCGGCGCCGGCAACTCAGGCACCGTACTGGCCGCCCTCTTCGCCCCCGGCCTGGCCGCCCTGTTCGGCTGGAGCAACGTGTTCGGCCTGGCGCTGATCCCGCTGGTGCTGACCCTGATCATCTTCGCCCTGGCTGCGCGCAATGCACCCAACCGCCCCGCGCCCAAAGCCATGGCCGACTACTTCAAGGCCCTGGGCGACCGCGACAGCTGGTGGTTCATGCTGTTCTACAGCGTGACCTTCGGCGGCTTCCTCGGCCTGGCCAGCACCCTGCCCGGCTACTTCCATGACCAGTACGGCCTGGCCCCGGTCACCGCCGGCTACTACACCGCGGCCTGCGTCTTCGCCGGCAGCCTGATGCGCCCCCTGGGCGGCGCCTTCGCCGACCGCGTCGGCGGCATCCGCACCCTGCTGGCGGTCTACACCGTGGCGTCGGTATGCATCGCCGCCGTGGGCTTCCACATCTCCAGCTCCACCGTCGCCCTGGCCCTTTTCGTGGTCGCCATGCTCAGCCTGGGTGCCGGCAACGGTGCGGTGTTCCAGCTGGTGCCCCAGCGCTTCCACAAGGAAATCGGCGTGATGACCGGGCTGATCGGCATGGCCGGCGGCATCGGCGGCTTCTGCCTGACCGCCGGACTGGGTGCAATCAAGCAGCACACGGGTGACTACCAGTTGGGCCTCTGGCTGTTCGCCAGCCTGGGTGTGGTGGCCTGGTTCGGCCTCTACGGCGTCAAGCAACGCTGGCGCACCACCTGGGGCTCGGCAGCCGTCACCGCTGCTCGCGTCTAGTCTCATGCCTGATTCGGCGCCTGCCCCGGGTTGGCGCCGAGCAACATACTGCAAGGAGCGCTCTGCGCTCCTTTCGCCCATAGAGGACCGGCGCCACAGATGACCCTGAAACTCAGCTTCGGCGAAGCCAGCGCCACCGGCCCCCGCGCCGAAAACCAGGACGCCCTCAGGGTCGTCACCCCCGCACCGGCCCTGGCCGCGAGCAAAGGCTACCTCTTCGCCCTGGCGGACGGCGTCAGCCAATGTGCCGATGGCGGCCTCGCCGCCCGCGCCACCCTGCAGGCCCTTGCACTGGACTACTACGCAACCCCGGAAACCTGGGCCGTGGCCCAGTCCCTGGACCGTCTGCTGGTGGCCCACAACCGCTGGCTGCAGGCCAACGGCGGCGGCCAGCCGCTGCTCACCACCCTCACCGCGCTGGTCCTGCGCGGGCGCCGCTACACCCTGGCCCATGTCGGCGATTGCCGCGCCTACCGCTGGGACGGGCGACAACTGAGCCGCCTCAGTGAGGACCATGTCTGGGAACAGCCGGGCATGCAGCACGTACTCAAGCGCGCGCTCGGCCTCGACCAGCACCTGGTGGTGGATTACCTGGATGGCGAACTGCAGGCTCGGGAAAGCTTCGTGCTGGTCAGCGATGGCGTCTGGGCGGTGCTCGGCGACCAGGGCATCCAGCGCATCCTGCACGACGAGCAGGAGCTCGGCGCCGCCGCCCAGGCGCTGGTCAGCGCCGCGCACCTGGCCGGCGGCCAGGACAACGCCAGCGCCCTGCTGGTCCGCGTCGACAACCTGCCCGAAGTCGGCCTGGCGGACACCCTGGCGCAGCTCGACCACTGGCCGCTGCCACCGCGCTTGCAGGAGGGCCAGGCCTTCGAGGGCTGGCAGGTGGAGCGCCTGATCGCCGAATCCCGTCAGTCCATGGTTTACCGGGTGCGCGACGGCCAGGATCGGCGCTGGCTGCTCAAGACCCTGCCGGCCAGCCGCCACGACGAACCCCGGGCCGGTCCAGCGCTGTTGCTGGAGGAGTGGTTCCTGCGCCGGGTGGCCGGGCGTCACTTCCCCGAAGCCCATCCCCTGCCCCAACGCCAGCACCTCTACTATGTGCAGCGCGAGTACGCCGGGCAGACCCTGGCCGAGCATCTGCGCCTCAGCGGGCCCATGGCGCTGCCCGAATGGCAGGACATCGGGCCACGCCTGCTCAAGGCCCTGGGCCAACTGCACCGGCGCAATATCCTGCATCGCGACATCAAGCCGGAGAACCTGCTCTGGGGCGACGACGGTGAGCTGCGCCTGCTCGATTTCGGCCTGGCCTATTGCCCCGGGCTCTCCCAGGACGAGGCCCACAGCCTGCCCGGAACCCCCAGCTACATAGCCCCGGAAGCCTTCGCCGGCGCGCCACCCTCCCCCCAGCAAGACCTCTACGCGGCAGGCGTGACCCTCTATCACCTGCTCACCGGGCACTATCCCTACGGCGAGATCGAGGCCTTCCAGCATCCACGCTTCGGTACGCCCACACCGGCCAGCCGCTACAGGCCCGACCTGCCGGCCTGGCTGGACGAATGCCTGGCACGCGCCATCGCCGCCGACCCGAAGGACCGCTACGAGACGATGGAGGAGTGGCTGCTGGCCTTCGAACAGGACGAACGCCGCGCACTCACCGCCAAACCCAGGCCCCTGCTGGAGCGCGAGCCGCTGAAGGTCTGGCGCGGCATGGCCCTGCTATCCCTGTTGCTCAATCTGGCCCTGCTGGTCCTGCTGCTGCACGGTTGACGCACCAGGACGGGGCAGTGCGCCCCGAGTAAGTGCGGCGCGACTCACAGGTCACCGCGCCAAGCCCCGAAATACAAGGCGCTCAGGAATTGGCACGGCGGCTGCAATGCCAGTATCGACAATCTACAAAAGCGCCCGCCTCAACGAAGAGACGGCACTTTCCCGATCGAACGGGACTTGGACAAAGGCGTCCTGCTGGCAACAGCGGGACGCCTTTTTTGTTTGCTCGACATGTTTATGCGGGAGCGTCCTGACATGAAGAAATCCAAGCTGGTGGTGATCGGTAACGGCATGGCCGGAGTGCGTACCCTCGAAGAGCTGCTGAGGCTGGCGCCCGACCACTACGAGATCAAGGTGTTCGGCGCCGAACCCCATCCGAACTACAACCGCACCCTGCTCTCGCCGGTGTTGGCGGGCGAGCAATCCTTCGACGAGATCATCCTCAACGACCTCGCCTGGTACGAAGGCAACGGCATCGAACTGCTACTCAACCGCAAGGTGGTGAAGATCGATCGCAAGCGTCGCCAGGTCATCGCCGAAGACGGCACCCGTGCTGACTACGACCGCCTGGTGATCGCCACCGGCTCGACCCCCAGCCGCCTGTCGATCCCCGGCAACCGCCTGCAGGGCGTGATCGGCTACCGCGATATCGCGGGTGCCCGCGCCATGATCGAAACCGCCCGCACCCACAGCCACGCCGTGGTCATAGGCGGCGGCCTGCTCGGCCTGGAAGCGGCCAACGGCCTCAAGCAGCGCGGCATGGACGTGACCGTGGTGCACCTGGCCGACTGGCTGCTGGAGAAGCAACTCGACCAGAAGGCCGGCGAGAAGCTGCTGCGGGCCCTGCAGGCACGCGGCATCCGTTTCCGCCTGGGCACCGCCACCGAAGAGCTGATCGACAACGGCGACGGCCGCGTCTGCGCCGTACAACTGGCCGGCGGCGAGGTGATCACCGCCGACCTGGTGGTGATGGCAGCCGGGATCAAACCCAACACCGAACTGGCCGAACTGGCCGGCCTGCCGTGCAACCACGGCATCCTGGTGGACGACACCCTGCAGACCTACGACCCGCGCATCTATGCCATCGGCGAGTGCGCCAACCACCGGGGCATTTCCTACGGGCTGGTGGCCCCGCTGATGGAACAGGCCAAGGTCTGCGCCAATCACCTGGCCATGCTCGGCTTCGCCAGCTACCGCGGCTCGCGCACGGGAACCCGCCTCAAGGTGGCCGGGATCGAGATGTTCAGCGTCGGCGACCTGCCCCACCCGGGCGAGGTATCCGGCATGCCCGGCGCCTGCCCGCTGCACGACTGGCAGATAGAACTGGCCTCCGACGACGTAACGGCCTGGACCTGAATCAATTGCGGCGCGCTGCGTGCCGGGGAGAACCTCGATGAATGGCAAAGTCTGGCTGGTGGGCGCAGGCCCCGGCGATCCCGAACTCCTGACCCTGAAGGCGGTCCGCGCCCTGAACCAGGCGGAAATCGTCATGATCGACGACCTGGTGAACCCCGCGGTGCTGGAGCACTGCCCCGAGGCCCGGGTGATCGGCGTCGGCAAGCGCGGCGGCTGCCGCTCGACGCCGCAGGAATTCATCCATCGCCTGATGCTGCGTTACGCGCGCCAGGGCAAGTGCGTGGTCCGGTTGAAAGGCGGCGACCCCTGCATCTTCGGTCGCGGTAGCGAAGAGGCCGATTGGCTGGCCGAGCGTGGCATCGACAGTGAACTGGTCAACGGCATCACCGCCGGCCTCGCGGGCGCCACCAACTGCGGCATTCCCCTGACCTTGCGCGGCATCAGCCGGGGCGTGACGCTGGTCACCGCCCATACCCAGGACGACAGCAGCCTGAACTGGAGCGCCCTGGCGCAGTCGGGCACCACACTGGTGGTCTACATGGGCGTAGCCAAGCTGGCGGACATACGCGAAGGCCTGCTGGCGGGCGGCATGGGTGATGCCATGCCGGTGGCCATGATCGAGAACGCCTCCCTGCCACACCAGCGCGAATGCCGCAGCACGCTCGGGAAGATGCAGACAGATGCCAGGGCCTTCGAACTGAAGAGCCCGGCCATCCTGGTAATAGGCGAAGTCGCCGCGACTGCTGCGGCCCTGCCCATGGCGCAAAGCGCCTGATCTCTCTTCGCTCCTGCGAAGTAGTGCTTGCCCGGCCTTGGCCGGGCTTTTTTATGGTTCTTCGCGGATTTTCGGGGAGGCATTGGATTCGCGCTGGATGGGCAAGATTGTCTGATAGCCATTGATTGGCGCCGTGCAGGCGGATGCTGCCCTCTCCCCCGGCCCCCGCCCTGCGCCCCGGCCTGATCGCTTCGCGCTCAGGC
>NZ_SSOJ01000026.1 GCF_029871205.1 Pseudomonas sp. BN417
AGGTCTGAAAGGCCCGTATTAGACGCTTCTATTCGGTGCTGCAACAGCTAACGCAGACATAGCCAATGAATTCGCTCCTACCGGTAGGTTGTGGCTGAGCTACGCGAAGCCCAACGGTGTCGGGTGGGTTCCCCTGTTGGGCTTCGTGCCTCAGCGCCAACCTACCGGCTGGACTGCGTCCTGCCTGGCGAATGAATTCACCCCTACAGGGTTAGTCACCCGCCAGTTCGCGCATTTTCTTGAGGACAGCGTTGAGGCCATTGCTGCGCGATGGCGACAACTGCCGTCCCAGGCCGAGCTGGTTGAACCAGTCCGCCAGGTCGACTCTGGCCAGTTCCGTGCCATCCAGGCCGTCGACCCGGGCCAGCAGCACGGCCAGCAGGCCACGGATCAGCCGGGCGTCGCTATTGGCGCGGAAGTGCCAGTGGTCGCCCTGACGTTCGCCCACCAGCCAGACCTGGCTTTCACAGCCATGCACTCGGTTGGCGTCGCTGCGCTGCGCATCATCCAGGGCTTCAAGCCTTTCGCCCCACTGCATCAGCAGGCGTGCGCGCTGCTCCCAGCTACCCGCGGCGGTGAAGGCGTCCAGCGCTTCCCGGGCCTTGTCCGGCAGGCTCATCGCAGCAGCTCCAGGGCCTTGTCCAGCGCGCCGAAGAAGCGCTCCAGGTCATCGCCGTCGTTGTAGAGGCCAAGGGAGACGCGGATGGCGCCTTGCAGTCCGAGGCTCTGCATCAGCGGCATGGCGCAGTGATGGCCGGCGCGCACGGCGATGCCCTGCTCGGTAAGCAGGTGCGCCAGGTCGGCGTTGTGCACGCCATCGACGCTGAAACTGGCCAGGGCCAGCTGGGGTTCGCCGAGCAGGCGTACGCCGTCCCGCGCGGTGAGCCCGGCCAGCAGCTTGGCGTGGAGGGCCGCTTCATGGCCGGCGATGGCGGCAGCTTCGAGGCTGGCGAGGTAGTCCAGTGCGGCGCCCAGGCCGATCACCGAGGCGATGGCCGGGGTGCCGGCCTCGAAGCCGAGCGGCGCGCCGTGGAAGTCGGCCGTCTGGTAGGTGGCGGTGTGGACCATCTCGCCGCCGAACTGCCAGTGCGTAAGAAGTGCCAGGGCCTCGCTACGGCCGTAGAGCACGCCGATGCCGTCCGGGCCGTAGAGCTTGTGGCTGGAGAACGCGTAGAAGTCGCAACCCAGGGCCTGTACATCATGGCGGCCATGCACCGCGCCCTGGGCGCCGTCGACCACGGTCAGCGCGCCCTGGGCCCTGGCCAGCGGCAGCAGCTCGGTCAGTGGCTGCCAGCGGCCGAGGACATTGGACAGCTGGCTCACGGCCAGCAGTCGGGTGCGCGGGCCGATCAACTGCCGCGCCTGTTCCAGGTCGATCTGGCCGCGATCGTCGAGCGGCAGTACCACCAGTTTCAGTTGCCTGCGCAGGGCTAGTTGCTGCCATGGCAACAGGTTGGCGTGGTGTTCCAGGGCGCTGATGACGATCTCGTCACCGGTCTGGAACAGGTGTTCCAGGCCGTAGGCCAACAGGTTGATGGCTTCGGTGGTGCCGCGGGTGAAGAGGATTTCCGCGGGGCTGGCGGCATTCAGCCAGTGCGCCGCCTGGGTGCGGCTGCCTTCGAAGGTGCGGGTGGCGCGCTCGCCAGGCAGGTGCTGGGCGCGATGCACATTGGCTGCGCCGCTGGCGTAATAGCCGAGCAGGGCATCCAGAACGGCCTGGGGTTTCTGCGAAGTGGCGGCGCTGTCGAGGTAGATCTGTCCCTCGGCCGCGAGGGCCGATAGGGCAGGGAAGTCGGAGCGCCAGGGGGAAATCAGCATAGACATAGGCCTCAAGCTGCAAGCTTCAAGCGACTCTTCTTGCAGCTTAAGGCTTGCAGCTTGCGGCTGCTCCTATCAGTTATGCGCGTGCAGGGCTTCGTTGAGCTCGATCGCGGTCTTGTTGGTCTTGCACTCGACGGCGCCGTTCTGCGAGTTGCGGCGGAACAGCAGGTCGGGCTGGCCAGCCAGGTCGCGGGCCTTGAGCACTTTCACCAGCTGGTTCTTTTCGTCCAGCAGGGCGACCTTGGTGCCGGCGGTGATGTAGAGGCCGGCTTCGACGATGTTGCGGTCGCCCAGCGGGATGCCGATGCCGGCATTGGCGCCGATCAGGCAGCCTTCGCCCACGGAGATGACGATATTGCCGCCGCCGGACAGGGTGCCCATGGTGGAGCAGCCGCCGCCCAGGTCCGAGCCCTTGCCGACGAAGACGCCCGCGGAGACGCGGCCTTCGATCATGCCCGGGCCTTCGGTGCCGCCGTTGAAGTTGATGAAGCCTTCGTGCATCACGGTGGTGCCTTCACCCACATAGGCGCCCAGGCGCACGCGGGCGGTGTCGGCGATGCGCACGCCGGCCGGTACGACGTAGTCGGTCATCTTCGGGAACTTGTCCACCGAGAAGACTTCCAGCAGCTCGCCTTTCAGGCGGGCTTCCAGCTGGCGCTCGGCCAGTTCGGCCAGGTCGACGGCGCCCTGGCTGGTCCAGGCCACGTTGGGCAGCAGCGGGAAGATGCCGGTCAGGTTCAGGCCGTGGGGCTTGGCCAGGCGGTGGGAGAGCAGGTGCAGCTTGAGGTAGGCCTCGGGGGTGGAGGTCAGGGCGGCATCTTCGGCCAGCAGGGTGGCGACCAGCGGCTTCTGGCTCTCGGCCAGGCGGGTCAGCAGGGCGGCCTGGGCGCTGTCGATGTCTTTCAGGGCGCTGGCCAGTTCGGCGGCCTGGGCCTTGCTCAGGGCGATGGCCTGGTTGCCGGCGCTGTAGCCGAGAACGGGGGCGACGGCGGCGACCAGTTGCTCGGAGGGCTTGAGCAGGGGCTGGGCGTAGAAGACTTCGAGCCAGTTGCCCTGGCGGTTCTGGGTGCCGACGCCGAAGGCGATGCTGAAGAGTGCGTTGGACATGGGGATTCCTCTTGCTGAAGGGTGTTGGTCAGGTGCCGCGCGTCGGGACCGGAAGGCGCGCACCTGGTCGTTGATCGGGATTACTTGAGCGCCAATGCGTAGGCGTCGGGCTTGAAACCGACCAGGGTGCGGCCACCCAGGTCCAGCACCGGACGCTTGATCATCAAGGGCTGGGCCAGCATCAGGGCGATGGCCTTGTCCTTGTCGAGATCAGCCTTCTGCGCATCGCCCAGCTTGCGGAAGGTGGTGCCGGCACGGTTCAGGACGGTTTCCCAGCCGTGCTCGGCGCACCATTTCTCCAGGCTGACGCGGTCGATGGCCGACGCCTTGTAGTCATGGAAGCTGTAGCTCACGCCCTGCTCCTCGAGCCAGGTGCGGGCCTTCTTCATGGTGTCGCAAGCCTTGATGCCGTAGAGGGTGATGCTCATCTTCGCTGTCCTTTGGAATTCACAGGCCTTTGACGAAGGCGCGGATACGTTCGCCAGCTTCGACGCATTCAGCCAGCGGGGCCACCAGGGCCATGCGCACGCGGCCGGCGCCGGGGTTGAAACCGTCGACGGCGCGCGACAGGTAGGAGCCGGGAACCACGGTGACGTGTTCGCGGGCGAACAGCTCGCGGGTGAAGGTTTCATCGTCCACCGGGGTCTTCGGCCAGAGGTAGAAGCCGCCATCCGGGCGCTGCACGTCCAGCACGTCGCCAAGGATATCCAGCATGGCGTCGAATTTCTCGCGATACAGCGCGCGGTTGGCGCGCACATGGACCTCGTCGTTCCAGGCGGCGACGCTGGCCAGCTGGGTCTGCACCGGCATGGCGCAGCCGTGGTAGGTACGGTACAGCAGGAAGGATTTCAGGATCGCGGCGTCGCCGGCGACGAAGCCGGAGCGCAGGCCCGGCAGGTTGGAGCGCTTGGACAGGCTGTGGAAGACCACGCAGCGGGCGAAGTCGGAGCGGCCCAGCTCAGCGCAGGCGGTCAGCAGGCCTGCGGGAGGGTTCTGTTCGTCGAAGTAGAGTTCGCTGTAGCACTCGTCGGCAGCGATCACGAAATCGTGCTCATCGGCCAGGGCGATCAGCTTCTTCAGGGTGTCCAGCGGGATCAGCGCGCCGGTGGGGTTGCCCGGCGAGCAGAGGAAGAGGACCTGGCAACGCTGCCAGACCTCGGCCGGCACGGCATCGAAATCCGGGTTGAAGCCGTTCTCCGCCAGGCAGGGCAGGTAGTGCGGCTCGGCGCCGGCCAGCAGGGCCGCACCTTCGTAGATCTGATAGAAGGGATTGGGGCTGACCACCAGGCCGTTATCGGCACGGTTGACCACGGCCTGGGTGAAGGCGAACAGCGCCTCACGGGTACCGTTCACCGGCAGTACGTTACGGGCGGCGTCGAGCCAGCCGGCCGGCACCTTGAAGCGGCGCTCGCACCAGTGGGCAATGGCTTCGCGCAGGGCCGGGATGCCGAGGGTGGTGGGGTAGACAGCCAACTGTTCGAGATTGGCCGCCAGGGCCTCGGCGACGAAGGCCGGGGAGCGGTGCTTGGGCTCGCCGATGGACAGGGCGATGGCCTTCTTCTCCGTCGGTGGCTGGGCGCCGGCCAGCAGGGCGCGGAGTTTCTCGAAGGGGTAGGGCTGCAGGTGGTTCAGGGCTTCGTTCATGGTTGTAGGGCGTCAACAGGGAGGTCGTGGGTGAAACGGTGCAATCCGGCCTGCGGCCTTATTGCACCCTACGGGTTCAGATGCTTATCCGGGTCGGGTCCAGGCCCTGTCCGTTGGCCTGGGACAGCTGGGAGACTATGGCCTCCTGCAGCCTTTGGCAGAGCTCGGGGTCGGACAGCGGCTGGTTGTTGGCGTCGGTGACGAAGAATACGTCTTCCACGCGCTCGCCCAGGGTGGCGATCTTGGCGTTCTGCAGCGACAGGTCGAACTCCAGGAAGATGCGTCCGATGCGCGCCAGCAGGCCGGGGCGGTCGGGGGCGATCAGTTCCAGGATGGTTACCGGGCGCTGGGCGTCGTTGGAGATGGTCACCTGGGGCGGGAAGGCGAAGTGCTTGAGCTGGCGCGGCACCCGGCGCTGGATGATCGCCGGGTACTCGTCCGGATTCTTCAGGGCGTCGATCAGGCCTTCGCGGATCTCGCGGATACGCGCCGGGTTCTCGCCGATCCGCCCGCCGTCGGCGTCGAGCACGATGTAGGTGTCGAGGGTGAACTGGCTGGTGGAGGTGATGATCCGCGCGTCGTGGATGTTCAGGTTGAGCTGGCTCATGGCCGCCACCGTCACGGCGAAGAAGTCGTGCTGGTCCGGGGCGTAGATGAAGATCTGGGTGGCGCCCTCGAACTCGCGCTGGGCGGTTTCCTTGATCAGCACCAGCGGGTCGTTGCCGGCCGGGTGCTGGAGGATGGCCTCGGTGTGCCAGGCCACGTCGTTGGCGGTGTGGCGCAGGAAGTAGTCGTCGCCCAGCTGCGACCAGAGCTGCTCGGCATCGTCCTGGTCGATGCCGTTGCGCACCAGGATGTCGATGGCGGCGGACTGGGTCTGGCGGATCTGCTCTTCGCGGTCCAGCGGGTTTTCCAGGCCGCGGCGCAGGGCGCGCTTGGTCTCGGTGTAGAGCTGGCGCAGCAGGCTGGCGCGCCAGGAGTTCCACAGGCTCGGGTTGGTGGCGTTGATATCGGCCACGGTGAGCACGTAGAGGTAGTCCAGGCGGGTCTGGTCGCCCACCAGGCGGGCGAAGTCGAAGATCACCTGCGGGTCGGAGAGGTCCTTGCGCTGGGCGGTGGTGGACATCACCAGGTGGTGCTGCACCAGCCAGGCTACCAGGCGCGAATCCCACACCGGCAACTGGTGGCGCGCGCAGAAGGCTTCGGCATCCACCGCACCCAGTTCCGAGTGGTCGCCGCCACGTCCCTTGCCGATGTCGTGGTAGAGACCGGCGATATAGATCAGCTCGGGTTTGGGCAGCTTGTCGATGAGCTTGCTGGCCAGGGGGAATTTCTCCGCCAACTCGGGCCACTTCAGCTTGCGCAGGTGCTTGATCAGGTTGAGGGTGTGGGCGTCCACCGTATAGATGTGGAACAGGTCGTGCTGCATCTGCCCGATGATCTGGCCGAACTCCGGCAGATACAGGCCGAGGATGCCGTAGCGGTTCATCCGCCGCAGGTTGCGGTGGATGCCCTGGCTCGACTTGAACAGCTCGATGAACAGGCTGGTGTTGCGGATGTCCTTGCGGAAGTCGTCGTCGATCAGGTGGCGGCTGTCGCTCAGCAGGCGGATGGTGTCCGCGCGCACGCCCTTGATCTCCGGGTGCTGGGCCATCAGCACGAAGATTTCCAGCAGGGCGAAGGGGGTGCGCTTGAAGACGTTGGGGTGGGTCACTTCGATGTAGCCGTCGCGCAGCTGGAAGCGGCTGTTCAGCGGTTGCGCCTGGCCGGTTTCGCCGGCGCGCAGGATGACTTCCTCGAAATGCTGGTTGATCAGGTCGCTGAGTTCGGAGACGCCCATCACCACCCGGTAGTACTTCTGCATGAAGCGCTCGATGCCGAGCTTGCCGTCACCGTCCTCGAAGCCGAGTAGGCTGGCGATCTTGCGCTGGTGGTCGAACAGCAGGCGGTCTTCGGCGCGGCCGGCGAGCATGTGCAGGGCGTAGCGCACCTTCCAGAGGAACTCCTGGCTGGAGGCCAGCATGCTGCACTCGCTTTCCACCAGGAAACCCTGCTGCACCAGGCCATGCAGGTTGAGGCTGCCGAATTGGCGGCGGGCGACCCATAGGATGGTCTGGATATCGCGCAGGCCGCCTGGCGAGCCCTTCACGTTGGGCTCCAGGTTGTATTCGGTGTCGTTGTACTTGGCGTGTCGGGCCTTCTGTTCCTGGCGCTTGGCGAGGAAGAAGTGCTTGCTCGGCCACATCTGTTCCGGGCTGGTGACCGCGAGCATGCGCTGGCGCAGGTGCTCGGGGCCGGCGATGGTCCGGCTTTCCATCAGGTTGGTGACCACCGTCAGGTCGGCGCGGGCCTCGTCGGCGCATTCGGCGACCGAGCGCACGCTCTGGCCGACTTCCAGGCCGATGTCCCAGAGCAGGGTGAGAAAGCCCTCGATGGGCTCGCGGAAGACTTCGTGGTCGGCGCTGTCCAGCAGGATCAGCAGGTCGATATCGGAGTAGGGGTGCAACTCGCCGCGGCCATAGCCGCCCACCGCCAGCAGGGCGATGTCGGCGTCGTCGCTCCAGCCGAAGCGTTCCCAGGCCGCCCGCAGGATCTGGTCGACGAACCAGGCGCGGTCTTCCACCAGGCGACGGATGTCGCGGCCGTTGGCGAAACGGTTGTCGAGCACCTCGCGGGCCTGGCGTATGGCTTTCTTGAAGGCAGCGATGGGGCTGGACTTCAAGGCCAGTTCCGCCTGGAACTGCCCGCGGTCGAACAACTCGGGATCCACCTGCGGCATGGGGCGGCCTTCCTTATATGGGTCCGTGATCAGGGCGCGGTGCGCGGCAGGGTGTCATCGCTGCGCAGGGTGAAGATTTCGTAGCCGTCGGCGGTCACCAGCACCGTGTGCTCCCACTGGGCGGAGAGCTTGCGGTCCTTGGTGATGGCGGTCCAGCCATCGCCGAGCAGGCGGGTTTCCGGGCGGCCCTGGTTGATCATCGGCTCGATGGTGAAGGTCATGCCTTCCTTGAGCTCCATGCCGGAGCCGGCACGGCCGTAGTGCAGGACCTGGGGCTCCTCGTGGAACACGGCGCCGATGCCATGGCCGCAGTATTCACGGACCACCGAGTAGCCCAGCTTCTCGGCGTGTTTCTGGATCACTTCGCCGATGTCGCCCAGGCGCGCCCCCGGCCGGACCAGCTGGATGCCCTTGTACATGCATTCCTGGGTCACGCGGCAGAGCTTGTCGGCCCATTCCGGGATCTTGCCCACGGCGAACATCTTGCTGGTGTCGCCGTGGTAGCCGTCCTTGATCACCGTCACGTCGATGTTGAGGATGTCGCCATCCTTGAGCGGCTTGTCATTGGGGATGCCATGGCAGACCACGTGGTTGATCGAGGTGCAGATCGACTTGGGGAAGCCCTTGTAATTGAGGGGCGCGGGAATGGCCTGCTGCACGTTGACGATGTAGTCGTGGCAGATGCGATCCAGTTCCTCGGTGGTCACGCCGGGTTTGACATGCTCGCCGATCATCTCCAGCACTTCGGCGGCCAGGCGGCCGGCAATGCGCATTTTCTCGATTTCGGCGGGCGTCTTGATGGTGACGGTCATATAGGGTCTCAGGCGCAAACGGAAAAGGCTTGATATTAACAGCTTCAAGCTGCAAGCCATAAGCCGCAAGCAGACGGCGGCTGATGTCCTGTTGCTTGAAGCTTGTAGCTTGGGGCTGCTTTTTATGCTATAAAACGCGCCGCTTTCAGGGCAGCTGTGCCCGGGAGCTCAAACCCACACACGTATCGACACGATATCCTGGGTGCCCGAAAGGGTTGGATATTGGGATGCGTGGAGGCATAACCCGACTTATCGAGGAATAGAAATGTCCCAAGTCAACATGCGCGATATGCTGAAGGCCGGTGTGCACTTCGGTCACCAGACCCGTTACTGGAACCCGAAAATGGGCAAGTACATTTTCGGCGCGCGCAACAAGATCCACATCATCAACCTTGAAAAAACCCTGCCGATGTTCAACGACGCCCTGAGCTTCGTTGAGAAGCTGGCTGCGGGCAAGAACAAGGTTCTGTTCGTCGGCACCAAGCGTTCCGCTGGCAAGATCGTTCGCGAAGAAGCTGCTCGTTGCGGCTCCCCGTACGTCGATCACCGCTGGCTGGGCGGCATGCTGACCAACTACAAGACCATCCGTCAGTCGATCAAGCGCCTGCGCGAGCTGGAAACCCAGTCCCAGGACGGCACCTTCGCCAAGCTGACCAAGAAAGAAGCCCTGATGCGCACCCGCGACCTCGAGAAGCTCGAGCGCAGCCTGGGCGGCATCAAGGACATGGGCGGCCTGCCGGACGCGCTGTTCGTGATCGACGTGGACCACGAGCGCATCGCCATCAGCGAAGCCAACAAGCTGGGCATCCCGGTCATCGGCGTTGTCGATACCAACAGCAGCCCTGAAGGCGTTGACTACGTCATTCCGGGTAACGACGACGCCATCCGCGCCGTTCAGCTGTACCTTGCCAGCGTTGCTGATGCTGTAATCCGCGGCCGTCAGAATGCCGTTGGCGGTCCTGACGAGTTCGTCGAAGAAGCTGCCTCCGAGGCCGCTGAAGGCTGAGTTGACAGCCGTCTAGCGTTACCCGGTGCGCAAGAAGGGGGCTAAGCCCCCTTTTTGCCACCTCCGAATTGTGAATGCCCGGACTCCGGGCTGAATGGTTGAAAACCTATTCAAGAGGATTGCGACATGGCAGAGATTACTGCAGCCCTGGTCAAAGAACTGCGCGAGCGTACCGGCCTCGGCATGATGGATTGCAAGAAGGCCCTGACCGCCGCCGACGGCGACATCGAGAAGGCCATCGACGACATGCGCGCCGCTGGTGCCATCAAGGCCGCCAAGAAGTCCGGCAACATCGCCGCTGAAGGCGCCATTGCCGTCAAGGTCGCTGCCGACAACAAGGCCGCCGTCATCATCGAAGTCAACTCCCAGACCGACTTCCTGGCTCTGCAGGACGACTTCAAAGGCTTCGTCGCCGCTTCCCTGGAGCAGGCTTTCAACGACAAGCTGACCGACGCCGCCCCGCTGGTCGAGGCTCGTGAAGAAGCCCGCCTGGCCCTGGTCTCCAAGACCGGTGAGAACGTCAACATTCGCCGCCTGACCCGCGTGGAAGGTGACGTGGTTGGCGCCTACCTGCACGGTCACCGCATCGGTGTGGTTGTCTGCCTGAACGGCGGCAACGCCGAGCTGGCCAAGGACATCGCCATGCACGTGGCTGCCAGCAACCCGCAGTTCCTGAACGCTTCCCAGGTCTCCGAAGAAGCCATCGCCAAGGAAAAGGAAATCTTCCTGGCCCTGAACGCCGACAAGATCGCCGGCAAGCCGGAAAACATCGTCGAGAACATGGTCAAGGGCCGTATCGCCAAGTTCCTCGCCGAAGCCAGCCTGGTCGAGCAGCCGTTCGTCAAGGATCCGGAAGTCAAGGTCGGTGACCTGGCCAAGAAAGCCGGCGCCGAAATCGTTTCCTTCGTTCGTTACGAAGTAGGCGAAGGCATCGAGAAGGTCGAAGTCGACTTCGCTGCCGAAGTAGCTGCACAAGTCGCCGCTACCAAGCAATAAGACGGCCTCGGCTGTCGCCCCGCAAGAGGCTGCCCGCTAACGCGTGCGGCCTCTTCGTCAAACTGGGGAACCGATTCGGGGCGGTTTCCGCGGCAGGTCTGGTCCTCGGGCACCAACTGCCGTATGCGCAGTCTCAGGACTCGCCAGTACTTCGGGCCGCTAGGCCCACGAATTCACATCGCGCCGCAGGAGAGATACGCAATGGCTCAGCAGGTGAGTGGCCGCCAACCTCGCTACAAACGCATTCTGCTCAAACTCAGCGGTGAGGCCCTGATGGGCTCCGAGGAGTTCGGCATCGATCCGAAAGTCCTCGATCGCATGGCGCTGGAAATCGGCCAGCTGGTCGGCATCGGCGTGCAGGTCGGCCTGGTGATCGGCGGCGGCAACCTGTTCCGTGGTGCGGCGCTGAGCGCTGCCGGCATGGATCGCGTGACCGGCGACCACATGGGCATGCTGGCCACCGTGATGAACGCCTTGGCCATGCGCGATGCGCTGGAGCGCTCGAACATCCCCGCACTGGTCATGTCCGCCATCTCCATGGTCGGCGTCACCGATCACTACGACCGCCGCAAGGCCGTGCGCCACCTGAGTTCCGGCGAAGTGGTGATCTTCTCCGCCGGCACCGGCAACCCCTTCTTCACCACCGACTCGGCCGCCTGCCTGCGCGCCATCGAGGTGGATGCCGACCTGGTACTGAAAGCCACCAAGGTCGATGGCGTGTACACTGCCGACCCGTTCAAGGACCCCAATGCCGAGAAGTTCGAGCGCCTTACCTATGATGAGGTGCTGGATCGCAAGCTGGGCGTCATGGACCTCACGGCCATCTGTCTGTGCCGTGACCAGAAGATGCCGCTACGGGTCTTCAATATGAATAAACCGGGTGCCCTGCTGAACATCGTGGTCGGCGGCGCCGAAGGAACCCTGATCGAGGAGGGCGAAAAATGATCAACGAGATCAAGCAAGACGCGCAGGAGCGCATGAAGAAAACCCTGGAATCGCTGGATCACGCCTTCGCCAAGATCCGCACCGGGCGCGCGCATCCGAGCATCCTGGACAGCGTGATGGTGTCCTACTACGGCGCCGACACTCCGCTGCGCCAGGTGGCCAACGTGATCGCCGAGGACTCCCGTACCCTGGCCCTGACCGTGTTCGACAAGAGCATGATCCAGGCTGTGGAAAAGGCCATCATGACCTCCGACCTGGGCCTGAACCCGGCTACCGCCGGCACCACCATCCGTGTGCCGATGCCTGCCCTGACCGAGGAAACCCGCAAGGGTTACACCAAGCAGGCGCGCGGCGAGGCCGAGAACGCCCGTGTTGCCGTGCGCAACATCCGTCGTGACGCCCTGGCCCAGCTGAAGGACCTGGTCAAGGAAAAGGAAATCAGCGAAGACGAGGAACGTCGTGCTGCCGATGACGTCCAGAAGCTGACGGACAAGTTCGTGGCCGAGGTCGACAAGGCTCTGGAAGCCAAAGAAAACGACTTGATGGCTGTCTGACGTCCGGAGTCGTCATGGACAAATCCCAGCAAGGCGTCAATCCGGCGGTGCCACGGCATGTGGCGATCATCATGGACGGTAACAACCGTTGGGCGAAGAAGCGCCTGCTGCCCGGCGTCGCTGGCCACAAGGCCGGCGTCGACGCGGTCCGAGCGGTGATCGAGGTGTGCGCCGACGCCGGTGTCGAGGTGCTCACCCTGTTCGCCTTTTCCAGTGAGAACTGGCAGCGCCCGGCCGAGGAGGTCGGCGCGCTGATGGAGCTGTTCCTCGGGGCCTTGCGCCGCGAGGCACGGCGCCTGAACGACAATGATATCCGCCTGCGCATCATCGGCGATCGCTCGCGCTTCCATCCGGAACTGCAGGCCGCCATGCGCGAGGTCGAGCAACTGACCGCCGGCCGCCAGAAGTTCATCCTCCAGGTCGCCGCCAACTATGGTGGCCAGTGGGACATCACCCAGGCCGCCCAGCGCCTGGCGCGCGAGGTCCAGGCCGGTCACCTGCAGGTCGAGGACATTTCCCCGCAGTTGCTGCAAAGCTGCCTGGTCACCGGCGACATGCCGCTGCCCGACCTGTGCATCCGCACCGGTGGCGAACATCGCATCAGCAACTTCCTGCTCTGGCAGATTGCCTATGCCGAGCTGTATTTTTCCGATCTCTTCTGGCCTGACTTCAAGCACGAAGCCATGCGCAAGGCGCTGGCTGACTATGCCAGGCGACAGCGCCGCTTCGGCAAGACCAGCGAGCAGCTAGAAGCCGAGGCCCGAGCCAAATGCTGAAGCAACGCGTCATCACCGCCCTGGTGTTGCTGCCCATCGCCCTTGCGGGCTTCTTCTTGCTGGATGGCGGTGCCTTCGCCCTGTTCATCGGGGGCGTCGTCAGCCTCGGTGGGTGGGAATGGGCGCGCCTGGCGGGCTTTTCGGCCCAGCCGCAACGCATTGCCTATGGCCTGCTGGTTGCTGCGCTGCTCTATGGGCTCTACCTCGTGCCCGTCCTGGCACCGCTGGTTCTGGTGCTGGGTGTGCTCTGGTGGGGGGCGGCGACCGTCCTCGTGCTGGGCTATCCCGAAACCAGCCGCTACTGGGGCGGTACCCCCGGCAAGCTGGTGATCGGCTTGCTGATTCTGCTGCCTGCCTGGCAGGGACTGGTGCTGTTCAAGCAATGGCCGCTGGCCAACTGGCTGATCCTCGCGGTGATGGTGCTGGTCTGGGCGGCCGACATCGGCGCCTATTTCTCCGGCAAGGCCTTCGGCAAGCGCAAGCTGGCGCCCCAGGTCAGCCCCGGCAAGAGCTGGGAAGGCCTGGTGGGTGGCCTGCTGGCCAGCCTGCTGATCACTGTCGGCGTTGGCCTCTACCGCGGCTGGATTGGTTCCGAGCTGGTTCTGGCGCTGGCCGGCGCTGCCCTGGTGGTGCTGGTCTCGGTGGTGGGTGACCTGACCGAGAGCATGTTCAAGCGCCAGTCGGGCATCAAGGACAGCAGCAACCTGCTGCCGGGCCATGGCGGCGTACTCGATCGAATCGACAGCCTGACCGCGGCCATTCCGCTGTTCGCGGCGCTGCTCTGGGCCGCCGGCTGGGGTGCTCTGTGAGTCAACCGCAACGCATTACCGTGCTGGGGGCGACCGGTTCCATCGGTCTCAGCACCCTGGACGTCATCGCCCGTCATCCCGATCGTTACCGGGTCTTTGCCCTCAGTGGTTTCAGTCGCCTGAGCGAGCTGGAGGCCTTGTGCCTGCGCCATCGGCCGGAATTCGCCGTGGTCCCCGACGCGGACGCCGCACGGCACTTGCAGGGCGGCCTCCTCGCGGCCGGCCTGCGCACCCGTGTGCTGGTCGGGGTGCCGGGGCTCTGCGAGGTCGCCGCGCATCCGGAGGTGGATGCCGTGATGGCGGCCATAGTCGGCGCCGCCGGCCTGGAGCCGACCCTGGCAGCGGTTGAGGCGGGCAAGCGCGTGCTGCTGGCCAACAAGGAAGCGCTGGTGATGTCCGGCGCCCTGTTCATGCAGGCGGTGCGGCGCAGTGGTGCCGTGCTGTTACCCATCGACAGCGAGCACAATGCGATCTTCCAGTGCCTGCCTGGCGACTATTCGCGTGGCCTGGAGTCTGTAGGAGTGCGGCGGATCCTGCTGACGGCCTCTGGCGGGCCTTTCCGTGAGATGCCTTTGCAGCAATTGCCGGACGTTTCGCCCGAGCAGGCCTGTGCTCATCCGAACTGGTCCATGGGCCGGAAAATCTCCGTGGACTCGGCGAGCATGATGAACAAGGGCCTGGAGCTGATCGAGGCCTGCTGGCTGTTCGATGCCCGGCCTGCCCAGGTCGAGGTGGTGATCCATCCGCAGAGCGTGATCCATTCCCTGGTCGACTACGTGGACGGCTCCGTGCTGGCGCAGCTCGGCAATCCGGACATGCGCACGCCCATCAGCCATGCGCTGTCCTGGCCGGAGCGCATCGATAGCGGCGTTTCGCCGCTGGATCTGTTCGCCGTGGCCCGCCTGGATTTCCAGGCGCCGGACGAACAGCGCTTCCCCTGCCTGCGCCTGGCGCGACTGGCGGCGGAGGAGGGCGGCAGCGCTCCGGCCATGCTGAATGCCGCCAACGAGGTGGCGGTCGCGGCCTTCCTGGATCGACGCATCCGCTTCACCGAGATCGCGAGTATCATCGATGAGGTGCTGAACCGCGAAGCCGCCACGGCGGTCGAAACGCTGGACACCGTACTGCAGGCCGATGCCCGTGCCCGGGCGGCGGCGCAGCAATGGCTGGTCCGTCAGGGGCGGTAGCCCCGGAGGAAACCGATGAGCGCGCTATACATGATTCTCGGGACCCTGGTTGCTCTCGGGGTGCTGGTGACCTTCCACGAGTTCGGCCATTTCTGGGTTGCGCGGCGCTGCGGGGTCAAGGTCCTGCGTTTCTCCGTGGGCTTCGGCACGCCGCTGCTGCGCTGGCATGATCGCCATGGCACGGAGTTCGTCGTGGCCGCCATTCCGCTCGGCGGCTACGTGAAAATGCTCGACGAACGCGAGGCCGAAGTGCCCGCCGAACTGCTCGGGCAATCCTTCAACCGCAAACCGGTCGGTCAACGCATCGCCATAGTGGCGGCCGGTCCGATCGCCAACTTCCTGCTCGCGCTGCTGTTCTTCTGGGTGCTGGCCATGCTCGGCAGCCAGCAGGTGCGCCCGGTCATCGGCACTGTGGCGGCGGACAGCATCGCCGCCCAGGCGGGGCTCGAGTCCGGCCAGGAAATCGTTTCGGTGGACGGAGAGGCCGTCAGTGGCTGGAACCAGGTCAACCTGCAGCTGGTTCGTCGCCTGGGTGAAAGCGGCACCTTGCTGGTGGGCGTGCGCGAAGAGGGCGCCAGCACCGAGCAACCCCGCGAACTGCAGCTCAATGATTGGCTCAAGGGCGTCGATGAGCCCGATCCCATCGGCGCTCTCGGCATCACGCCCTGGCGTCCGGCCATTGCCCCCGTACTCGCCGAGCTGGATCCGAAAGGCCCGGCCCAGGCCGCCGGTCTCAAGCCTGGCGACCGCCTGCTGGCCATCGATGGCCAGGCCCTGGACGATTGGCAGCAACTGGTCGAGCGGGTGCGCAAGCGCCCCGCCGAACGCATCACCCTCAGCGTTGAAAGCCAGGGTCAGGTGCGTGATGTCCAGCTGATCCTGGCCGCCCGTGGCGAGGGTGAGGCCCGTAGCGGTTACCTCGGCGCCGGGGTGAAAGGTGTCGAGTGGCCGGCGGAAATGCTTCGTGAAGTCCACTTCGGACCGCTCGATGCGGTGACCGAGGCAGCGGCCCGGACATGGTCCATGAGCCTGCTAACTCTGGATTCCCTAAAGAAAATGTTGCTTGGCGAGCTCTCGGTAAAAAACTTGAGCGGGCCGATAACCATTGCTAAAGTGGCGGGCGCTTCGGCCCAGTCCGGGGTGGGGGACTTCCTGAACTTCCTCGCCTATCTGAGCATAAGCCTGGGGGTTCTCAATCTGTTGCCGATCCCTGTCCTGGACGGGGGGCACCTGCTCTTCTATCTGATCGAATTGGCGCGTGGACGCCCATTGTCAGAGCGGGTGCAGGCTTGGGGGGTGCAGATCGGTATCAGTCTGGTCGTGGGGGTCATGTTGCTCGCCCTGGTAAACGATCTGAGCCGTCTGTAACGAATCACTGAATGCCGAGTCTGCCGCCTTGCGCGGCAGATTCTTTATTACCGGTTGGAATAAAAAAAGGACTTCATGAAACGCCTGCTGCTACCTGCGGTGCTTGCCGCACTCATGATCGCCGAGGTTCACGCCGAGTCCTTCACCATCTCCGACATCCGCGTCAACGGCTTGCAGCGGGTTTCCGCAGGCAGCGTCTTCGGGGCCCTGCCGCTCAATGTGGGCGAACCGGCGGACGACCGTCGCCTGGTCGAGGCGACCCGCGCGCTGTTCAAGACTGGTTTCTTCCAGGACATCCAGCTCGGCCGCGACGGCGACGTGCTGGTGATCACTGTAGTCGAACGCCCGTCGATCTCCAGCATCGAGATCGAAGGCAACAAGGCCATCAGCACCGAAGACCTGCTCAAGGGCCTGAAACAGTCCGGCCTGGCAGAGGGAGAAATCTTCCAGCGCGCCACCCTTGAAGGCGTGCGTAACGAGCTGCAGCGCCAGTACGTGGCCCAGGGCCGTTATTCCGCAGAGATCGAAGCCGAAGTGATCCCGCAGCCGCGCAACCGTGTGGCGCTGAAGATCAACATCAACGAAGGTTCGGTTGCGGCCATCCAGCACATCAACGTGGTGGGCAACACCGTCTTCCCCGACGAAGACCTGATCGAGCTGTTCGAGCTCAAGACCACCAACTGGCTGTCCTTCTTCAAGAACGACGACAAGTACGCCCGCGAGAAGCTCTCCGGTGACCTGGAGCGTCTGCGCTCCTACTACCTGGACCGCGGCTACATCAACATGGATATCTCTTCCACCCAGGTATCCATCACTCCGGACAAGAAGCACGTCTACATTACCGTCAACGTGGATGAAGGCGAGAAGTACACCGTCCGTGAAGTGAAACTCTCCGGTGACCTCAAGGTGCCCGAGGAGGACGTGAAGTCCCTGCTGCTGGTACAGCAAGGACAGGTCTTCTCGCGCAAGGTGATGACCACCACCTCCGAGCTGATCACCCGTCGCCTGGGCAACGAGGGCTACACCTTCGCCAACGTCAACGGCGTGCCGGAAGCCCATGACGAGGACAACACCGTTTCCATCACCTTCGTGGTCGACCCGGGCAAGCGCGCCTACGTCAACCGCATCAACTTCCGCGGTAACACCAAGACCGAAGACGAAGTGCTGCGCCGCGAAATGCGCCAGATGGAAGGTGGCTGGGCCTCGACCTACCTGATCGACCAGTCCAAGACCCGCCTGGAACGCCTCGGCTTCTTCAAGGAAGTCAACGTCGAAACCCCGCAGGTGCCCGGCACCGACGACCAGGTGGACGTCAACTACAGCGTCGAGGAGCAACCATCCGGCTCCATCACCGCCAGCGTCGGCTTCGCCCAGAGCGCCGGCCTGATCCTCGGCGGCTCCATCAGCCAGAACAACTTCCTCGGTACCGGTAACAAGGTCAGCATCGGCCTGACCCGTTCCGAGTACCAGACCCGTTACAACTTCGGCTTCGTCGACCCCTACTGGACGCCGGACGGCGTCAGCCTGGGCTACAACGCCTTCTACCGCAGCACCGACTACGACGACCTCGACGTCGACGTGTCCAGCTACGCGGTGGATAGCCTGGGCGCCGGCGTCAGCATCGGCTACCCGATCAGCGAGACCTCGCGCCTGACCTACGGCCTGACTCTGCAACAGGACAAGATCAACACCGGCATCTACACCGTCGACGAGATCTTCGACTTCATCGAAAACGAAGGCGACAACTACACCAACCTCAAGGCGTCCGTCGGCTGGTCCGATTCGACCCTGAACAAGGGCGTGCTGGCGACTCGCGGTCACTCCCAGAGCCTGGTGCTGGAAAGCACCTTGCCGGGCAGCGACCTGTCGTTCTTCAAGCTCGACTACCGCGGCCAGCTGTTCACTCCGCTGACGCAGAACACCGCGCTGCGCTTCCACACCGAGCTGGGCTATGGCGACAGCTACGGCTCCACCTCCGAGCTGCCGTTCTACGAGCACTACTTCGCGGGCGGCTTCAACTCCGTACGCGGCTTCGAGGACAGCAGCCTCGGCCCGCGCAGTACGCCTAGTGTCGCGCGCGCTGCCGACGGCTCCGCGTTGCCGGCCGGCACCTGCGATGAAACCGGCCGCTGCACCGACCCGGACCAGGATCCGCTACCCTTCGGTGGCAACGTGTTGATCCAGGGCGGCGTCGAGCTGTTGTTCCCGCTGCCCTTCGTCAAGGACCAGCGCCAGCTGCGTACCGTGCTGTTCTGGGATGTGGGTAACGTATTCGATACCAGCTGCGCCTCGTCGTCCCCGGACTGCAGCAGCATCAACGCCGGCGAACTGGCCAGCTCCGTGGGTGTGGGCCTGACCTGGATCACCGCACTCGGGCCGTTGAGCTTCAGCCTGGGCATGCCGGTGAAGAAGCCGGACAATGCCGATACCCAGGTGTTCCAGTTCTCCCTGGGCCAGACTTTCTAATTGTTCATCAAGACAACAGTATTTGTTGCAGGAGTTGCATCGTGCGTAAGTTGACTCAATTCGTTCTGGTTGCCGCTGCCATGCTGGCGACTCCGGCCTTCGCGGAAATGAAGATTGCGGTACTGAACTACCAGATGGCCCTGCTGGAATCCGACGCTGCCAAGAAGTACGCGGTCGACGCCGAGAAGAAGTTCGGTCCGCAGCTGAACAAGCTGAAGACCCTTGAAAGCGACGCCAAGCGCATCCAGGACCGCCTGGTCAAGGAAGGCGAGCGTATGCAGCAGGCCGAGCGTGAACGCCTGGAGCTCGAGTTCAAGCAGAAGGCCCGCGACTTCCAGTTCCAGTCCAAGGAACTCAACGAAGCCAAGGCCGTTGCCGACCGCGACATGCTCAAGCAGCTCAAGCCGAAGCTGGACAAGGCGGTCGAGGAAGTCCTGAAGAAAGGTAGCTATGACCTGGTGCTGGAGCGTGGTGCGGTGGTAGACGTTAAGCCGCAGTACGACATCACCCGCCAGGTCATCGAGCGCATGAACCAGCAGCGTTGATGATGACTGCCCCGGTCTTCACCCTCGGCCAACTGGCCGAACGCCTCGGTGCCACCCTGCGTGGCGCCGAGGACAAGGTTATCAGCGGCCTGGCCACCCTGCAGGAGGCCGGTCCCGGCCAGCTCAGCTTCCTGGCCAATCCGCAGTACCGCAAGTTCCTCGCCGACACCCAGGCCGCCGCCGTGCTGCTGACCCCGGCCGATGCCGAGGGCTATACCGGCGACGCCCTGGTGGTGGCCAATCCCTACCTGGCCTACGCCGAACTTTCCCACCTGTTCGATCGCAAGCCCAAGGCCCGGCCGGGCATTCATCAGACCGCCGTAGTCGCGGCCGACGCCAAGGTCGACCCGAGCGCCAGTGTCGGTGCCTATGTGGTGATCGAATCGGGCGCGCAGATCGGTCCCGGCGTGACCCTGGGTGCCCACTGCGTCGTCGGTGCGCGCACCTCGATCGGTGAAGGTGGCTGGCTGGCGCCCCGCGTGACCCTCTATCACGACGTGACGATCGGCAAGCGGGTGGTGATCCAGTCCGGCGCGGTAATCGGTGGCGAAGGCTTCGGCTTCGCCAACGAGAAGGGCGTCTGGCAGAAGATCGCGCAGATCGGTGGCGTGACCCTGGGTGACGATGTCGAGGTGGGAGCCAATACCACCATCGACCGTGGCGCCCTGGCCGACACCCTGATCGGCAACGGCGTGAAGCTGGACAACCAGATCATGATCGCGCACAACGTGCAGGTCGGCGACAACACCGCCATGGCCGGCTGCGTAGGCATTTCCGGCAGCACCAGGATCGGCCGCAACTGCATGATCGCAGGCGGCGTGGGCATGGTTGGCCATATCGATGTGTGCGACAACGTGTTCGTCACCGGCATGACCATGGTGACCCGAAATATCACCGAGCCGGGCGCGTATTCCTCCGGCACCGCGATGCAGCCTGCCGCGGAATGGAAGAAAAGCGCCGCCCGGATCCGCCAGTTGGACGACATGGCGCGTCGTCTGCAGCAACTTGAAAAGCGCCTGGCGGCAGTGACCCCGGGCGGGGATGCTTCATCTGATGCGTGATCCACGCAGCGCCGTGCATCCCAAATCCTCTCAATAGGCTCCAGGAACATGATGGACATCAACGAGATTCGCGAATATCTGCCGCACCGCTACCCTTTCCTCCTGGTGGATCGCGTGGTGGACCTGGATGTTGAAGGCAAGCGCATTCGCGCCTACAAGAATGTCAGCATCAACGAGCCATTCTTCAACGGCCACTTCCCGCAGCATCCGATCATGCCGGGCGTGCTGATCATCGAAGCCATGGCCCAGGCGGCCGGCATCCTCGGCTTCAAGATGCTCGACGTGAAACCTGCTGACGGCACCCTCTACTACTTCGTGGGTTCCGACAAGCTGCGCTTCCGCCAGCCGGTACTGCCGGGCGACCAGCTGATCCTCAGTGCGCAGTTCCTCAGCGTCAAACGCGGTATCTGGAAGTTCGACTGCCACGCCAGCGTCGATGGCAAGGAAGTCTGCTCGGCCGAGATCATCTGTGCGGAACGCAAACTATGAGTTTGATTGACCCTCGCGCCATTATCGATCCGTCGGCAAAGCTGGCGGATGGTGTTCAGGTCGGCCCCTGGTCGATCATCGGACCCGATGTGGAAATTGGCGAGGGGAGCGTGGTCGGACCCCATGTGGTCATCAAGGGACCGACCCGTATCGGCAAGCACAACCGCATCTACCAGTTCTCTTCGGTGGGCGAGGACACGCCCGACCTGAAGTACAAGGGTGAGCCCACCCGCCTGGTGATCGGCGACCACAATGTGATCCGCGAAGGCGTGACCATTCACCGTGGCACCGTGCAGGACCGCTCCGAGACCACCATCGGCGATCACAACCTGCTGATGGCCTACGTGCACATCGGCCATGACAGCGTGATCGCCAATCATTGCATCCTGGTGAACAACACCGCGCTGGCCGGCCATGTCCACGTCGACGATTGGGCCATCCTGTCCGGCTACACCCTGGTGCACCAGTTCTGCCGAATCGGCGCCCACAGTTTCTCCGGCATGGGCACCGCCATCGGCAAGGACGTACCGGCCTATGTCACCGTCTTCGGCAACCCGGCCGAGGCCCGCAGCATGAACTTCGAAGGCATGCGCCGTCGCGGCTTCAGCGCCGAGGCCATCTCTGCCCTGCGGCGCGCCTACAAGGTGGTCTACCGCCAGGGGCTGACCGTCGAGCAGGCCCTTGCCGATCTCGCCGAGTCCGCGGACCAGTTCCCGGAAGTGGCGGTTTTCCGCGACTCCATCCAGTCCTCGACCCGCGGCATTACTCGCTGATCCCCATGAATCGTCCTTTGCGCATCGCGCTGGTCGCCGGCGAGGCGTCCGGCGATATCCTCGGCTCCACCCTGATGCAGGCGCTCAAGGTGCGGCATCCCGACGCCGAATTCATCGGCGTCGGCGGGCCGCGCATGCAGGCCGAAGGGCTGGACCCCTACTTCCCCATGGAACGCCTGGCGGTCATGGGCCTGGTCGAAGTGCTGGGCCGTCTCCCCGAGCTGCTGGCCCGCCGCAAACGCCTGATCCAGACCCTTATCGCCGCGCGTCCGGATGTCTTCATCGGCATCGACGCGCCGGACTTCAACCTGGGCGTCGAACTCAAGCTCCGCCGTGCCGGGATCAAGACCGTGCATTACGTCAGCCCCTCGGTCTGGGCCTGGCGGCAGAAGCGCGTGCTGAAGATTCGCGAAGGTTGCGACCTGATGCTGACGCTCTTCCCGTTCGAAGCGCGCTTCTACGAAGAGCAGGGCGTGCCGGTGCGCTTCGTCGGTCATCCGCTGGCCGATGCCATCCCGCTCGAGGCGAGCCGAGCGGGCGCCCGCGCGGCGCTGGACCTGCCGCTCGATTCGCCTGTGGTGGCACTGCTGCCGGGCAGCCGCGGCGGCGAAGTGGGCAAGTTGGGTGCGCTGTTCCTCGACGCTGCCGAACGCCTGCGCTCGGTGCGCCCCGGTATTCGCTTCGTCCTGCCCTGCGCCAGCCCGGAGCGACGGGGCCAGCTGGAGGCCATGCTGGCCGGCCGCGACCTGCCGCTGAAACTGCTCGATGGCCGCTCCCACGACGCCCTGGCAGCCTGCGATGCGGTGCTGATCGCCTCCGGCACCGCCACCCTGGAGGCCTTGCTCTACAAGCGGCCGATGGTGGTGGCCTATAAGGTGGCGCCGCTTACCTATCGGATTCTCAAGCGTCTGGTGAAAAGTCCGTACGTGTCCCTGCCCAATCTGCTGGCCCAGCGCCTGCTGGTACCCGAGCTGCTGCAGGACGCCGCCACGCCCGATGCCCTGGCCCACGCCGTGGCGCCCTTGCTGGACGATGGCGAGATCCAGACCCACGGCTTCGACGTCATTCACCGCGCCTTGCGCCAGGACGCATCCGGCCAGGCGGCCGACGCCATCCTGCAACTGATCGGAGCACCCTGATGCAACTCGGCCTGGATTTCAGCCTGGTAGAAGAACTGGTGGCCGGCGTGGACGAAGTCGGCCGTGGCCCGCTTTGCGGCCCGGTGGTCACCGCCGCGGTGATTCTCGACCCGTCGCGGCCGATCCTCGGGCTGAACGACTCGAAGAAGCTCTCCGAAGCGCGCCGCGATGCGCTGTACGAGGAAATCCGCGAGAAGGCCTTGGCCTGGTGCATCGCTCGCGCCGACGTGCATGAGATCGACAGCCTCAATATCCTCCACGCCACCATGCTGGCCATGCAGCGCGCGGTGGAAGGGCTCAGCGTACAGCCCAGGCTGGCGCTGATCGACGGCAACCGCTGCCCCAAGCTCAAGGTGCCCTGCGCTCCCGTGGTCAAGGGCGACAGCCAGGTGCCGGCCATCGCCGCCGCCTCCATCCTGGCCAAGGTCTGCCGCGACCGCGAGATGGTCGAACTCGATGCCGCCTATCCCGGCTACGGCATCGCCGGGCACAAGGGCTATCCCACCCCGGTGCACCTGGAAGCCCTGCGGCGTCTGGGGCCCACTCCCATCCATCGGCGCTCCTTCGGGCCGGTTCGGGCGCTTCTCGATAATTCTCGCTGAGGCGGCCGCCGAGTAATGGGCGGCTGCAGGCGCAGTCGGTTCTCCTGCCCGTTGGCGCTGCCTTCAGCCTGTAGCTTTGCACGAGGGCCCGGTACAATCCGGGCCTTGTCGTTTTCGCGTTTTGCATAGGACTTCCATGACCGCTTCTTTCGTCCATCTGCGTCTGCACACCGAATATTCCCTGGTAGACGGCCTGGTGCGGGTCAAGCCGCTGGTCAAGGCCGTAACCGGGGCGGGTATGCCGGCAGTGGCGGTCACCGACCAGAGCAACATGTGCTCGCTGGTGAAGTTCTACAAGACCGCCATGGGTGCAGGCATCAAGCCCCTCTGCGGCGCCGATGTCTGGTTGTCCAGTCGCGATGAGGATGGCCCGCTGAGCCGCATGACCCTGCTGGCAATGAATGCCAAGGGCTACCGCAACCTCACCGAGCTGGTCTCCCGTGGCTGGTCCGAAGGTCAGAGCAACGACCTGGTGATCATCCAGCGTGACTGGGTGAAGCACGCCGCTGAAGGCCTGATCGCCCTGTCCGGCGCCAAGGAGGGCGAGATCGGCATGGCCCTGCTGAACGGCGACCAGGCCTCCGCCGAAGCGCTGCTGGCCGAGTGGCAGGCCGTGTTCCCCGACCGCTTCTACCTGGAGCTGCAGCGCACCGCCCGGGCCAACGACGAAGAGCACGTGCATGCCGCGGTCGCCCTGGCCGACCGTTGCGGCGCGCCGCTGGTGGCCACCAACGACGTGCGCTTCATCAAGCAGGGCGATTTTGAAGCCCACGAGACCCGCGTCTGCATCGGCGAGGGGCGTGTCCTCGATGACCCACGCCGGCCGCGCACCTTTTCCGACCAGCAGTACCTCAAGTCCCCCGAGGAAATGGCGGAGCTGTTCAGCGACATTCCCGAGGCGCTGGAGAACACGGTCGAGATCGCCAAGCGTTGCAACATCGACGTGCAGCTGGGCAAGTACTTCCTCCCGGACTTCCCGACGCCCAATGGCATGGGCATCGACGACTACCTGCGCCACGTTTCCCACGAGGGTCTCGAAGAGCGCCTGGCGGTGCTCTGGCCGAAGGAGTCCACGCCGGACTACGAGGAAAAGCGCCAGGTCTATCTGGACCGCTTGAAGTTCGAGCTGGATATCATCATCCAGATGGGTTTCCCCGGTTACTTCCTCATCGTGATGGACTTCATCAAGTGGGCGAAGAACAACGGCGTGCCGGTGGGCCCCGGCCGTGGATCGGGTGCCGGCTCGCTGGTCGCCTACGTGCTGAAGATCACCGACCTCGACCCGCTGGCCTATGACCTGCTGTTCGAGCGCTTCCTCAACCCCGAGCGGATCTCCATGCCCGACTTCGACGTCGACTTCTGCATGGACGGCCGCGACCGCGTCATCGACTACGTGGCCGACAAGTACGGGCGTAATGCAGTGAGCCAGATCATCACCTTCGGCTCCATGGCCGCCAAGGCGGTGGTGCGCGACGTGGCGCGGGTGCAGGGCAAGTCGTACGGCCTGGCCGATCGCCTGTCGAAGATGATCCCCTTCGAAGTGGGTATGACCCTGGAGAAGGCCTTCGAGCAGGAGGAAATGCTCCGCGACTTCCTCAAGGTCGACGAAGAGGCGGCGGAAATCTGGGACATGGCCCTCAAGCTCGAGGGCATCACCCGCGGTACCGGCAAACACGCTGGCGGCGTGGTGATCGCGCCGACCAAGCTCACCGACTTCTCGCCCATCGCGTGCGACGAGGAGGGCGGCGGCCTCGTCACCCAATTCGACAAGGACGACGTGGAAGCCGCCGGCCTGGTGAAGTTCGACTTCCTCGGCCTGCGTACGCTCACCATCATCAAGTGGGCGATGGAGACCATCAACCGTGAGCAGGCCAAGAAGGGCCTGCCCGACCTGAACATCGACTTCATCCCGCTGGACGACAAGAAGACCTACGACCTGCTGCAGAAGGCCGAGACCACTGCGGTATTCCAGCTGGAATCCCGCGGCATGAAGGAGCTGATCAAGAAGCTCAAGCCCGACTGCCTGGAAGACCTCATCGCACTGGTGGCGCTGTTCCGTCCCGGCCCGCTGCAATCGGGCATGGTGGACGACTTCATCAACCGCAAGCACGGCCGTGCCGAGCTGTCCTACCCGCACCCCGATTACCAGTACGCCGGCCTCGAGCCCGTGCTCAAGCCCACCTACGGCATCATCCTGTACCAGGAACAGGTGATGCAGATCGCCCAGGTCATGGCCGGCTACACCCTCGGCGGCGCCGACATGCTGCGTCGTGCCATGGGCAAGAAGAAGCCCGAGGAAATGGCCAAGCAGCGTGGTGGCTTCATCGAGGGCTGCGCCAACAACAATATCGATGGGAACCTCGCGGGCAACATCTTCGACCTGGTGGAAAAGTTCGCCGGCTACGGCTTCAACAAATCCCACTCGGCCGCCTATGGCCTGGTCTCCTACCAGACCGCCTGGCTCAAGACCCACTATCCGTCGCCCTTCATGGCCGCGGTGCTCTCGGCGGATATGCACAACACCGAGAAGGTCGTGACCCTGATCGAAGAGTGCCGCAGCATGAAGCTGCGCATCCTGGCCCCCGATGTGAACAACTCCGAGTTCATGTTCACCGTCGACGACGATGGCCGCATCGTCTACGGCCTGGGCGCCATCAAGGGCGTCGGCGAAGGCCCGGTCGAAGCCATCGTCGAATGCCGTGCCGAAGGCGGTCCCTTCAAGGACCTGTTCGACTTCTGCAACCGCGTCGACCTCAAGCGCATCAACAAACGCACCCTGGAGGCCCTGATCCGCGGTGGCGCCCTGGACCGCCTCGGCCCCTTCTTCAGCGACGAGGTCAAGGCCTACCAGGCTGGCGTCGATCGCAACCGAGCGGTGCTGCTGGCGGCCATGGAGGAAGCCATCCAGGCGGCCGAGCAGACCGCGCGCAGCCATGACAGCGGCCACATGGACCTCTTTGGCGGCCTGTTCGCCGAGCCCGAGGCGGACCTGTACGCGAACCATCGCAACGCCAAGGAAATGTCCCTCAAGGAACGCCTGAAGGGCGAAAAGGACACCCTGGGCCTCTACCTCACCGGTCACCCCATTGACGAGTACGAAGGCGAGGTCCGCCGCTTCGCCCGTCAGCGCATCGTCGAACTGAAGCCTGCGCGGGACACCCAGATCATCGCCGGCCTGATCGTCAACCTGCGGGTGATGAAGAACAAGAAGGGCGACAAGATGGGCTTCATCACCCTGGACGACCGCTCCGGGCGCATCGAAGCCTCGCTTTTCGCCGATGCCTTCAACGCCGCACATGGCCTGCTGCAGACCGACACCCTGGTGGTGGTGGAAGGGGAGGTCAGCCACGACGACTTTTCCGGCGGCCTGCGTCTGCGTGCCAAGCGCGTGCTGAGCCTGGAGGAAGCCCGCACCGGCCTGGCGGAAAGCCTGCGCATGAAGGTCGATCACACGGCCCTGCAGGGCGACCGGCTACGCTGGCTGGCCGAACTCTGCGGCCGCCACCGCGGCTCCTGCCCCCTGACCCTGGACTACAGCGGCAACGATGCGAAGGCCGTGCTGCAGTTCGGCGAACAGTGGCGAATCGCCCCGGCCGATGCATTGATTCAAGCATTGCGTGACCAGTTCGGGCGCGACAACGTCTTTCTGCACTACCGCTGATGCGAGCGTGATTTGGTAATTCGCATCGGCCCGACTCGTTTTGATCTCGACCCGAACGCGCCCGATCCCTTAAGGTAGGGCGCCAAATGGAACCAGCCGCCTGGCCCCAAGCGCACGACGGAAGCCTATGAACCCGAACTTTCTGGATTTCGAACAGCCCATCGCCGATCTGCAAGCCAAGATCGAGGAGCTGCGTCTGGTCGGTAACGACAACGCCCTGAACATCACCGACGAGATTTCTCGCCTGCAGGAGAAGAGCAGCGCGCTCACCGAGAGCATCTTCGGCAACCTCTCCAGCTGGCAGATCGCTCAAATGGCTCGCCATCCGCGCCGGCCCTACACCCTCGACTACATCGAGCACATCTTCACCGAGTTCGACGAGCTGCATGGCGATCGCCACTTCTCCGACGACGCGGCCATCGTCGGTGGCGTCGCCCGCCTGAACGATGCACCGGTGATGGTCATCGGCCACCAGAAGGGCCGTGAGGTGCGCGAGAAGGTACGCCGCAACTTCGGCATGCCGCGCCCCGAGGGCTATCGCAAGGCCTGCCGTTTGATGGAGATGGCCGAGCGCTTCAAGATGCCGATCCTCACCTTCATCGACACCCCCGGCGCCTACCCGGGCATCGATGCCGAGGAGCGTGGCCAGAGCGAGGCAATCGCCTGGAACCTGCGTGTCATGGCGCGGCTGAAGACCCCGATCATCGCCACCGTGATCGGCGAAGGCGGTTCCGGCGGCGCGCTGGCCATCGGCGTCTGCGATCGCCTGAACATGCTGCAGTACTCCACCTACGCGGTGATTTCGCCGGAAGGTTGCGCGTCCATCCTGTGGAAAACCGCCGAGAAGGCTCCGGATGCGGCCGAGGCCATGGGCATCACCGCCGAGCGCCTGAAGGGGCTGGGTATCGTCGACAAGGTGATCGCCGAGCCGCTGGGTGGCGCTCACCGCGACCCGGCGACTGCCGCCGAGTCCATCCGCAAGGAGCTCTCCGAGCAGCTGAAGTCGCTGCAGAAGCTCGGCACCGAGGACCTGCTGGCGCGCCGTTACGAGCGCCTGATGGGCTACGGCGTAGCCTGATCCTCCGCTCCAGGCTGCAGGCTTCGGGCCCCGGCTTTATGCTTGGGGTCCGAGCCAGCCGCCGAGCCCCCTCCATGTCCCTCGAAGCACGCCTGCTATCTGCCCTGGCCCCCTGGCGCCAAGCACCGGCCTGGCATGTCGCTTTCTCCGGCGGGCTCGACTCCACCGTCCTGCTCCATCTGCTGGCTCGCCTCGCTCGTCGCGAAGCCCTGCCGCCTCTCTTCGCTATCCACGTTCACCACGGCCTGCAGGCCGCGGCCGATGCCTGGCCGGCCCACTGCCAGAAGGTTTGTGGCGAGTTGGGAATTCCGCTGCGGGTGCTGCGGGTGAAGGTCGACTCCGGGCCCAGCCTCGAGCGGGCCGCTCGGGATGCGCGCTATGCCGCCTTCATCAGCCAGATGGCTGCCGGGGACGCGCTGTTCAGTGCCCAGCATCGTGACGACCAGGCCGAGACCCTGCTGTTCCGCTTGCTCCGCGGGGCTGGCGTGCGTGGGCTGACGGGCATGCCGGCAAGCCGGGCCTTGGGGCCGGGCACCCTGGTTCGGCCGCTGTTGCAGATGTCGCGCGCCGAACTGGAAGCCTATGGCCGCGCCGAAGGGCTCTGCTGGGTGGAAGACCCGAGCAATGCCGACACTGCGCTGGCGCGCAATTTCCTGCGCCGCGACATATTGCCGGCCCTGCATTCACGCTGGCCGCGGGCGGCAGAGAGCATGGCGCGCAGCGCCGCGCACCTGGCAGAGGCGGACGCCCTGCTGGGCGAGCTGGCCCAGGGCGACCTCCAGGACGCCAGGCGCTGCGACGAATTTCCCTGGCTGCCGCTTCCCTCGCTGGATATGCACGCGCTCGGTGCCCTGAGCCCAGCCCGGCAGCGAAATGCCCTGCGCCACTGGCTGGCGCCGCTGACGTCGTTGCCGGACAGCGACCACTGGGCTGGATGGGACGACCTGCGCGATGCGGCGGTCGATGCGAAACCGGTCTGGCGCCTGGCCAATGGCGAGCTGCATCGCGCCGACGGACGGTTGTGGTGGCTGGCCGGTGACTGGCTCGTCGCACCCGCATCGAGCCCTGCGTGGGCCGATCCGGGCCAGCCGCTTGAACTGCCCGGCAATGGTCGGCTCGAACTGCTGGGTACTCCCCCGGGTGGCAGGCTCGAAGTCCGCTACCGGCAGGGCGGGGAAGTGCTGGAAGTGGCGGGGCGCGGCCACCGTGACCTCAAGCGCTTGTTCAATGAGGTGCGCCTGCCGGCTTTCGTCCGCGGCCGATTGCCGCTTCTCGTGATCGACGGCAGGCTGTCGGCCCTGGCCAACCTGCCGGGGCTCGACGGCTCGCGGCAGGGCAGCTGGCGGCTGCGCTGGACACCTCCGACGAATGACCAAGGTTTGAGCTGATAGGGTCTTTCCGGTAGACTACGCTCCCGTCTTACATAGCTTCCGCTGATTCCTTCGGAATCGGCGGTTGTTGCTTTTGAAGCAGCGCCCTTGGCGCTCCATGGTTGAAGGCCTTTGCCCTTCATCGCTTTCCCCGGCGGCTTTCCGCCTAAACGCAGACTTCTAGGGTTTTTCATGACGCGCTACATCTTCGTCACGGGCGGTGTTGTTTCTTCATTGGGGAAAGGCATCGCCTCGGCATCCTTGGCCGCCATTCTGGAAGCGCGGGGACTGAAGGTCACCATGCTCAAGCTCGATCCGTACATCAACGTCGATCCGGGCACCATGAGTCCCTTCCAGCACGGTGAAGTCTTCGTGACCGAGGACGGCGCCGAAACCGACCTTGACCTGGGCCACTACGAGCGCTTCGTGCGCACCACCATGACCCAGAACAACAACTTCACCACCGGCCGCGTCTACGCCGATGTGCTGCGCAAGGAGCGCCGTGGTGACTATCTCGGCGCCACCATCCAGGTGATCCCGCACATCACCGACGAGATCAAGCACCGCATCATCAAGGGTTCCACCGGCGCGGACGTGGCCCTGGTGGAAATCGGCGGCACCGTCGGTGACATCGAGTCCCAGCCCTTCCTCGAGGCTATCCGCCAGCTGCGCGTGGAAGTGGGCGCCAAGCGCGCCATGCTGATGCACCTGACCCTGGTGCCCTACATCGCCACTGCCGGCGAAACCAAGACCAAGCCGACCCAGCACTCGGTGAAGGAGCTGCGCTCCATCGGCCTGCAACCGGACGTGCTGATCTGCCGTTCCGACCATGAAGTCGACCTGTCCTCGCGCCGCAAGATCGCCCTCTTTACCAACGTGGAAGAGCGTGCGGTCATCGCCCTGCAAGACGTCGACACCATCTACAAGATCCCGTCCGTCCTGCACGCCCAGGGCCTGGACGACTTCGTCGTCGAGCGCTTCGGCCTGCAATGCGGCGGCGCCGATCTTTCCGAGTGGGACCGCGTGGTCGATGCCAAGCTGAACCCCACCGGCGAAGTCACCATCGCCATGGTCGGCAAGTACATGGAACTGCTGGATGCCTACAAGTCGCTGATCGAAGCGATGAGCCACGCCGGCATCCAGAACCGCACCAAGGTCAACCTGCGCTACATCGATTCCGAAGACATCGAGACCCAGGGCACCGGCCTGCTGGAAGGCGTCGACGCCATCCTGGTTCCCGGCGGCTTCGGCCTGCGTGGCGTGGAAGGCAAGATTTCCACCGTGCGCTATGCCCGTGAGAACAAGATCCCCTACCTCGGCATCTGCCTCGGCATGCAGGTGGCGGTGATCGAGTACGCCCGTAACGTGCTGGGCTGGAGCGACGCGAACTCCACCGAATTCGACAAGTCCAGCGGCCACCCCGTCGTGGGCCTGATCACCGAGTGGCAGGACTCCACCGGCGCCACCGAGCTGCGCACCGAAGCCTCCGACCTCGGCGGCACCATGCGCCTCGGCGCCCAGGCCTGCCAGCTTGAAGCCGGCTCGCTGGTCCGCGGCTGCTATGGCAAGGACGAGATCGTCGAGCGCCATCGCCACCGCTACGAAGTGAACAACAACCTGCTGCCGCAACTGCAGGAAGCCGGCCTGAAGATCACCGGCCGCTCCGGCGACGGCGCCCTGGTTGAAGTGGTGGAAGCCCCGGACCATCCCTGGTTCGTCGCCTGCCAGTTCCACCCGGAGTTCACCTCCACTCCGCGTGACGGACACCCGCTGTTCAGCGGCTTCGTCACTGCCGCCCTGGCGCAGAAAGCGAAGAAGGCCTGACCCATGGCGCAGAAGATCATCCGCGTCGGCAATATCGAGATCGCCAACGACAAGCCCTTCGTGCTGTTCGGCGGCATGAATGTGCTGGAATCCCGCGACCTGGCCCTGAAGGTTTGCGAAGAGTACGTGCGGGTGACCGAGAAGCTCGGCATCCCCTACGTGTTCAAGGCCAGCTTCGACAAGGCCAACCGCTCCTCGATCAACTCCTTCCGCGGCCCGGGCCTGGAAGAGGGCATGAAGATCTTCGAGGAGGTGAAGAAGACCTTCGGCGTACCGGTGATCACCGACGTCCACGAGCCGCACCAGGCGGCTCCCGTGGCCGAGGTCTGCGACATCATCCAGCTGCCGGCCTTCCTCTCGCGCCAGACCGACCTGGTGGTGGCGATGGCGAAGACCGGTGCGGTGATCAACATCAAGAAGGCCCAGTTCCTCGCACCCCAGGAGATGAAGCACATCCTCGCCAAGTGCGAAGAGGCCGGCAACGACCAGCTGATCCTCTGTGAGCGCGGTTCGAGCTTCGGCTACAACAACCTGGTGGTGGACATGCTTGGCTTCGGCATCATGAAGCAGTTCCAGTACCCGGTGTTCTTCGACGTCACCCACGCCCTGCAGATGCCGGGCGGGCGTGCCGACTCCGCCGGCGGCCGCCGCGCCCAGGTCACCGACCTGGCCAAGGCCGGCATGAGCCAGGGCCTGGCGGGCCTGTTCCTCGAGGCCCATCCGGACCCGGACAACGCCAAATGCGATGGCCCCTGCGCCCTGCGCCTGAACAAACTCGAGCCCTTCCTGTCCCAGCTCAAGCAGCTGGACGACCTGGTCAAGAGTTTTCCGCCAATCGAGACTGCCTGAATCGATCGTTCTCCGGTAAAGTGCCGCGTGGGCACAATCTGACTGATCGGTCAGGACATTCGCCGGGTCAGCCGACCCAGAGACCCGGTGAGCCGCCTCACCTTCCGCTGCAGCGTTTTCGTCAACTTTTGGAGTGCTAACAACAATGGCAAAGATCGTCGACATCAAGGGCCGCGAGGTTCTGGACTCCCGTGGCAACCCCACCGTCGAAGCCGATGTGATCCTCGAGAACGGCATTATCGGCAGCGCTTGCGCGCCGTCCGGTGCATCCACCGGTTCCCGCGAGGCACTGGAGCTGCGTGATGGCGACAAGAGCCGTTACCTGGGCAAGGGCGTGCTGAAAGCCGTGGCCAACATCAATGGCCCGATCCGCGACCTGCTGCTGGGCAAAGATGCTGCCGACCAGAAAGCCCTCGACCGCGCGATGATCGAGCTGGACGGTACCGAGAACAAAGGCAAGCTGGGCGCCAACGCCATTCTCGCCGTGTCCCTGGCCGCCGCCAAGGCCGCTGCCCAGGCCAAGGGCATCCCGCTGTACGCCCACATCGCCGAACTGAACGGCACTCCGGGCCAGTACTCCATGCCGGTACCGATGATGAACATCATCAACGGTGGCGAGCACGCCGATAACAACGTCGATATCCAGGAGTTCATGGTGCAGCCGGTTGGCGCCAAGAACTTCGCCGACGCCCTTCGCATGGGCGCCGAGATCTTCCATCACCTCAAGGCCGTACTGAAGGCCCGTGGCCTGAACACCGCAGTGGGTGACGAAGGTGGCTTCGCGCCGAACCTGGCTTCCAACGAAGACGCCCTGGCCGCCATCGCCGAAGCCGTAGCCAACGCCGGCTACAAGCTGGGCGACGACATCACCCTGGCCCTGGACTGCGCTTCTTCCGAGTTCTTCAAGGATGGCCAGTACAGCCTGTCCGGCGAAGGCAAGACCTTCGACGCCGCCGGTTTCGCCGACTACCTGGCCGGCCTGACCCAGCGCTACCCGATCATCTCCATCGAAGACGGCATGGACGAGTCCGACTGGGCTGGCTGGAAAGGCCTGACCGAGAAAATCGGCGCCAAGGTCCAGCTGGTGGGCGACGACCTGTTCGTCACCAACACCAAGATCCTCAAGGAAGGCATCGAGAAGAGCATCGGCAACTCGATCCTGATCAAGTTCAATCAGATCGGCTCGCTGACCGAGACTCTGGAAGCCATCCAGATGGCCAAGGCCGCCGGCTACACCGCGGTGATCTCCCACCGCTCCGGTGAAACCGAGGACAGCACCATCGCCGACCTGGCCGTAGGCACCGCTGCCGGCCAGATCAAGACCGGTTCCCTGTGCCGTTCCGACCGCGTGTCCAAGTACAACCAGCTGCTGCGTATCGAAGAGCAACTGGGCGGGAAGGCGCCGTACCGCGGCCGTGCCGAGTTCCGCGGCTGATCGGAGGCGGTGGTCCATGTTGAAATCAGGCGCTGAATGCATCTTTACTTCATGTAAACTTCGCACCTTCACCTGATTTCACCCGACCGGTCGTCACCCGCCGCACGGCAGCGACGCAATCCGGTCAGGAGTGGTAAAAGGGCAGCGCAAGCTGCCCTTTTCGCATGGATACTCCCTGGCAAAATGACTCGCCCTAACACGTACTGGTTGTTCGTCGTCCTCATCCTGCTGCTGGCTGGCCTGCAGTATCGTCTCTGGGTGGGTGACGGCAGCCTGGCGCAGGTCACCGAACTGCAGCAGCAGATCGCCGAGCAGAAAGGCGAGAACGAACGCCTGCTGGAGCGCAACCGCATCCTCGAGGCGGAAGTGCTGGAGCTGAAAAAAGGCATGGAAACCGTCGAAGAGCGTGCCCGCCACGAGTTGGGCATGGTCAAGGAAGGCGAAACCCTCTACCAGATTGCCGAATGAACCACGCCGATACCCCCTTCTTCTGGGCGGTGATTCCCGCCGCCGGCGTCGGTGCCCGCATGCGCGCCGACCGCCCCAAGCAGTACCTCGAACTGGCCGGTCGCAGCATCCTCGAGCACAGCCTCGACTGCTTCCTCGACCACCCGCAACTGAAGCGGCTGGTGATCAGCCTGTCGGTGGATGATCCCTACTGGCCGGCACTGCCCTGTGCTGGCGACGAGCGCATCATCCGCGCCGATGGCGGCAAGGAGCGCGCCGACTCGGTGCTGAGTTCGCTGCTGCGCCTTGCCGAGCATGGCGCGCGGCCCAACGACTGGGTGCTTGTCCATGACGCGGCGCGGCCGAACCTGTCGCGCTTCGATCTCGACCTGCTGCTGGCCGAACTGGCGGATGATCCGGTAGGCGGCCTGCTCGCCGTGCCGGCCCGGGACACCTTGAAGCGCGTCGGTGCCGACGGCCGAGTCGCGGAAACCGTCGACCGGAGCCTGATCTGGCAGGCCTACACGCCGCAGATGTTCCGCTTCGGCGCCCTGCACCGGGCACTGGCCGACGCCCTGGTGGCGGGCGTCGCCATCACCGACGAAGCTTCCGCCATGGAGTGGGCCGGCTATGCGCCCAAGCTCGTGGAAGGCCGCGCCGACAACCTCAAGATCACCCGCCCCGAAGACCTCGACTGGCTGCGTCAGCGCTGGTCGGCGCGCGGCTGAGCCTCGGCGTACTCCGGGCGCCCGGCCAGGCCTTCCTTCAGCAGGTCCACCAGCTGCCGTACCTTCGGCGAGAGATGTCGCTGCTGTGGATAAAGCGCCCAGACTGCGGTATTCGGCGGCCTGTGCTGTTCCAGCAGGGAAACCAGGGCGCCGCTGCGCAGGTGTTCGAGCACGTAGTAATCGGGCAGCTGGCACAGGCCGAAGCCACGGAGCGCCGCATCCAGCACCGCCTGGCCGCTGTTGCAGCGCCAGTTGCCCTGGACCCGGATGGCATGCTCGCGCCCCTGCTCCAGAAAGTCCCAATGGTCCGAGCTGCCGATCAGGCAGTTGTGTCGCGCCAGCTCCGACAGGCTGTGGGGCCGGCCATAGCGTTCCAGGTAGCTGGGCGCCGCGCACAGGTACATGACCCGTGGCGCCAGGCGGGTGGCCACCAGCCGCGAATCCTGCAGGCGGCCCAGGCGGATCGCCAGGTCCAACCCTTCGTGCACCAGGTCCAGGGCGCGGTTGCTGAGTTCGACATCCACCCGCAGCTGTGGATGGCGCGCCATGAATTCATTGACCAGCGGCACGATGAAGCGCTCGCCGTAGGCCACGGCGCAGGTCATGCGCAGCAACCCCTTGGGCTCGCTGGTCAGGTCGCTCACCGCGCGCAAGGCTTCTTCGCGGGCGTCGAGCAGTCGCTGGCAATGCTGCAGGAAGGTCTGACCGGCCTCGGTCAGGGCCACCTTGCGCGTGCTTCGGTAGAACAGGCGGGTTTGCAGGCGCTCTTCGAGCCGGGCGACCTGGCGGCTGACATGGGAGGACGAAACGCCGAGACGCTCGGCGGCGGCGGTGAACTGGCCCGATTCGGCGACGGCGACGAATTCGTCCAGGCCTTCCCAGCGACTCATGGATTATCCCTCAACAGCAATAAACATTTGCATTGGAGCGGATTATTTACCATAGACAGGTCAACTACACTCTCGGCCACTTAAATCCGCTGGAGAGTCACCATGATCAAGTCCCGTGCAGCGGTCGCCTTCGCGGCCAACCAACCCTTGGAAATCGTCGAAGTGGACGTGGCGCCGCCCAAGGCCGGCGAAGTCCTGGTGCGGATCGTGGCGACCGGCGTCTGCCATACCGATGCCTACACCCTGTCCGGCGCGGATTCCGAAGGCGTGTTCCCGTGCATCCTCGGCCACGAGGGCGGCGGCATCGTCGAGGCGGTGGGCGAGGGCGTCACCTCGGTGGCGGTGGGCGACCACGTGATTCCGCTCTATACCCCCGAATGCGGCGAGTGCAAGTTCTGCAAGTCCGGCAAGACCAACCTCTGCCAGAAGATCCGCGCCACCCAGGGCAAGGGCCTGATGCCCGACGGCACCACCCGTTTCTCCTACAAGGGCCAGCCGATCTACCACTACATGGGCACCTCGACCTTCTCCGAGTACACCGTGCTGCCGGAAATCTCCCTGGCCAAGGTGCCCAAGGAGGCGCCGCTGGAGAAGGTCTGCCTGCTCGGTTGCGGCGTGACCACCGGCATCGGCGCCGTGCTCAATACCGCCAAGGTGGAGGAGGGCGCCACCGTCGCCATCTTCGGCCTCGGCGGCATCGGCCTGGCGGCGATCATCGGCGCCAAGATGGCCAAGGCCAGCCGCATCATCGCCATCGACATCAACCCGGCCAAGTTCGATATCGCCAAGCAACTGGGCGCCACCGACTTCGTCAATCCCAAGGACCACAGCAAGCCGATCCAGGAAGTCATCGTCGAGCTGACCGATGGCGGTGTGGACTATTCCTTCGAGTGCGTCGGCAATGTCCAGCTGATGCGGGCAGCCCTGGAATGCGCGCATAAAGGGTGGGGCGAGTCGGTGATCATCGGCGTCGCCGGTGCCGGCCAGGAGATCAGCACCCGTCCGTTCCAGCTGGTGACCGGCCGCGTCTGGCGCGGCTCGGCCTTCGGTGGCGTCAAGGGCCGCAGCGAGCTGCCGAGCTATGTGGACAAGGCGCAGAAGGGCGAAATCCCACTGGATACCTTCATCACCCACACCATGGGGCTGGATGAGATCAACAAGGCCTTCGACCTGATGCACGAAGGCAAGAGCATCCGTTCGGTCATCCACTACTGAGGCGAAACCGGATGGCAGTGATGCCATCCGGTTGTTTACGGAGATTGCTCCATGACCCTTGAGAACATTTCCTGCCAGAAGAGCTTCGGCGGCTGGCACAAGCGTTACCGGCACCGTTCCACCAGCCTCAACTGCGACATGGTGTTCGCCGTCTACCTGCCGCCCCAGGCCGAGCAGGGCGAGAAGCTGCCGGTGCTCTACTGGCTGTCGGGGCTGACCTGCACCGACGAGAACTTCATGCAGAAGGCCGGCGCGCATCGCCTGGCGGCGGAGCTCGGGCTGATCATCGTTGCCCCGGACACCAGCCCGCGTGGCCCCGAGGTGCCGGGCGACCCGGATGGTGCCTGGGACTTCGGCCTGGGCGCCGGCTTCTACCTGAATGCCACCCAGGAGCCCTATGCCCGGCACTACCGAATGCACGACTACGTGGTGCATGAGTTGCCGGCGTTGGTCGAGGCAAACTTCCCGGTGTCGCATAAACGCGGTATCAGCGGCCACTCCATGGGCGGCCACGGCGCGCTGGTCTGCGCGCTGCGCAATCCGGGTCGCTACCAGTCTCTGTCGGCCTTTGCGCCCATCAGCAATCCCATGGCCTGCCCCTGGGGAGAGAAGGCGCTCGGCCGCTATCTCGGGGAAGACCGTTCGCGCTGGCGCGAGTGGGATGCCAGTGTGCTGATGGCCGATGCCAGCGAGCGCCTGCCGATTCTCGTGGACCAGGGCGACCGCGACGACTTCCTCAGCAACCAGCTCAAGCCGGAAGCGCTGCAAGCGGCCGCGAAGGCTGCGGGCCATCCGCTGACCCTGCGCCTGCAGCCGGGTTACGACCACAGCTACTACTTCATCGCCAGCTTCATCGACGATCACCTGAGGCATCACGCCGAGGCCTTGAAAGCCTAAGCACGAGCAAAGCGGGTAGAATCACGCCCTGACTTTTCAGGGCGTTCTTCTGATCATGCGAATTGGCCACGGTTACGACGTACACCGCTTCGGCGAGGGCGATTTCATCACCCTGGGCGGCGTGCGCATCTCCCACAAGTTCGGGCTCGTCGCCCATTCCGACGGTGACGTGCTGCTGCACGCGCTCGCCGACGCGCTGCTCGGCGCAGCTGCGTTGGGCGATATCGGCAAGCACTTCCCGGATACCGATCCGCAGTTCAAGGGGGCGGACAGCCGTGTCCTGCTGCGCCACGTGCTGGCCCAGGTGAAGGCCAAGGGCTGGAAGGTCGGCAATGTCGACGGGACCATAGTCGCCCAGGCACCGAAGATGGCTCCGCACATCGAGGCGATGCGCGCCCATATCGCTGCGGATCTCGAGGTCGAGCTGGACCAGGTCAATGTAAAGGCCACCACTACCGAGAAGCTCGGCTTCACCGGTCGCGAGGAGGGCATCGCCGTGCATGCGGTCGCCCTGTTGCTGCCCGCATGAACGAACTCGAACTGCTCGGTCCACGCGCCCATGGCGAGCCCCTTGGCAAGGCGCAACTGAAAGCCACTGCCGAAGATTTCCAGGTCGATGAAGTGCTGGATATCCCTCTCGCCGGCGAGGGCGAGCACCTCTGGCTCTGGGTGGAGAAGCGCGAGCTGAACACCGAGGAAGCGGCGCGGCGCATCGCCCGGGCCGCAGGCGTGCCACTGCGGGTGGTCAGCTATGCCGGCCTCAAGGATCGCCAGGCCCTGACCCGCCAGTGGTTCAGCCTGCACTTGCCGGGCAAGGCCGATCCGGATCTCGCTGCCGCGGAGAATGCCAACTTGCGCATCCTCCGGCGCGAGCGCCACAAGCGCAAACTGCAGCGCGGCGCCCATTCGGCCAATGGATTCACCTTGCGCCTTACCCGCCTGCAGGCCGACCGGGCTGCCCTGGAGCAGCGCCTCCAGTGCCTGGTGGAGGCCGGCGTGCCCAACTATTTCGGCCTGCAGCGTTTCGGTCATGGCGGCGGCAATGTGCAGGATGCCCGCGCCTTCGCCGAGCGCAAGGAATTGCCGGTGCAGCGCAATGTGCGTTCGCGTTTGCTGTCGGCGGGCCGCAGCTTCCTGTTCAACCGGGTGCTGGCCGAGCGGGTCGCCTCCGGCACCTGGAACCAGGCCCAGGTCGGCGACCTGCTGGCCTTCACCGACAGTCGCAGTTTCTTCGCCGCGGGCCCGGCGGAATGCAGCGATCCGCGCCTGGCGCAACTCGACCTGCATCCCACCGGTCCACTCTGGGGGGCGGGCGAATCACCCGCCGCAGGCCACAGCCAAACGCTGGAACAGGGCGTTGTCGATGCCGATCCGGCCCTGCGCGACTGGCTCGCCGAAGCGGGACTGGCGCACGAACGGCGCATCCTGCGCCTCCCCATCGGCGGCCTGACGTGGCATTATCCCGAGCCTGACGTTCTGCAACTGGAATTCGTCCTGCCGGCTGGATGCTTCGCCACCGCAGTGGTGCGTGAGCTCGTCGATCTGCTGCCGGCAGGGCAGACGGAAAACCCATGCGCATTCTGATTTCCAACGACGACGGGGTGACTGCCCCCGGGCTCGCCGCTCTGCATGGTGCGCTCAAGGATTACGCCGACTGCGTAGTCATCGCACCGGACCAGGACAAAAGTGGCGCCAGCAGTTCTTTGACCCTGGACCGCCCGCTTCACCCCTGCACGCTGGACAACGGCTTCATCAGCCTCAACGGCACGCCGACCGATTGCGTCCACCTGGGCCTCAATGGCTTGCTGGAGCAGCTTCCGGACCTGGTGGTCTCGGGCATCAACCTGGGCGCCAATCTGGGTGATGACGTGCTCTATTCCGGTACGGTGGCCGCGGCCCTGGAAGGACGATTCCTCGCCCTGCCGGCGTTCGCCTTCTCGTTGCTGTCGCGTCAGGTGGACAACCTGCCGACCGCCGCCCATATCGCTCGGCGACTCGTGGCCGCCCACGACAGGCTCGACCTGCCGCCGCGCACCGTGCTCAACGTGAACATCCCCAACCTGCCGCTGGATCAGATCCGCGGGATCCGGCTCACCCGGCTCGGCCATCGTGCCCGGGCCGCGGCACCGGTGAAGGTAGTCAATCCACGGGGCAAGGAGGGATACTGGATATCCGCAGCCGGCGACGCCGAGGACGGCGGGCCGGGGACGGACTTCCATGCGGTGATGCAGGGCTATGTGTCCATCACGCCCCTGCAGCTCGATCGCACCTTCAACGAGGCATTCAACTGCCTCGGAAGCTGGCTGGAGGACCTGCTCTGATGTCCCGGGAACAGGATGACCTGATGCGCCGCGGGATCGGCATGACGTCCCAGAGAACCCGCGAGCGCCTTATCCAGCGCCTCTACGAGGAAGGGCTGTCCAACGCCCATGTACTCGAGGCGATTCGCCGGACGCCGCGTCACCTGTTCGTCGACGAGGCCCTGGCCCATCGGGCCTATGAAGACACCGCGTTACCCATCGGCCACAACCAGACCATCTCCCAGCCTTATATGGTTGCCCGAATGACCGAGTTGCTGCTGGCCGCCGGCCCGCTGGACAAGGTGCTCGAGATCGGCACCGGCTCCGGCTACCAGACTGCGATCCTCGCCCAACTGGTGGAGCGGGTGTTCTCCGTGGAGCGCATCCAGGTGCTGCAGGACAAGGCCAAGGAGCGCCTGGCGGTGCTCAACCTGCGCAATGTGGTGTTCCGCTGGGGGGATGGCTGGGAGGGTTGGTCCGCGCTGGCGCCCTACAACGGCATCATTGTGACCGCGGCGGCGGCGGATGTCCCGCCGGCCTTGCTCGACCAACTGGCGCCCGGCGGGCGCCTGGTGATTCCGGTCGGAGCCGGCGACGTCCAGCAACTGATGCTGATCGTTCGCGAAGAACAGGGCTTCACCCGCCACGTGCTCGATGCGGTGCGCTTCGTCCCTCTGCTCAGTGGCCCGCTGGCCTGAGACCGGACCAAGGGAACCTGCGTCGCGGGCAACTTTCTGATGCACCGCCAAGCTGTCGTCCTGCTGTACTTTGTGCGGCAGGCGGCTGGCTCGTTCGGATATTTCCGGCACAATAACTACGATCTTGGAACGTTGGGAAAAGGGGACAAGAGTGAGCCTGATGGCCATTCGGCAGAGGATTCGCATTGGGAAGGGGCTCGCCTGGTTGCCCGCTATCGCCGTTGGCATCTTGCTGGCCGGCTGCTCCAGCACCCAGCGCGATGGTGTCAGCGTCGTCGACCGCAATCACCAGGGAGCGGCATCCTCCACGAAACGGCAACCCGTCACCAGCGGCCAGTACCGGGTCCAGCGCGGTGACACCCTCTATTCCATCGCCTTCCGCTTCGGCTGGGACTGGAAAGCCCTGGCCGCGCGCAACGGTATTCCGGCGCCCTATGTAATCCGCCCTGGTCAGATAATTCGCTTCGACGTTCAGCCCGGTCAGACACGCCCGAAGGCGGTTGCCACGGCCCCTGTAGTCACCAAACCTAGGACTGGCAGCAGTGTTTCCAGCCAGCCGTCCGTGCCGGCCACGCAACCGGCTGTCCGTCCCCAACCGCCGTCGCCGGCACCGGTGGCGACCGCCCCCGCGAGCGCGCCGAGCGCGTCTAGCGCGCGGTCTGCAGCCGGTTGGTCCTGGCCCGCGAACGGCCCTCTGATCGGCCGTTTTTCCTCAAACGGCAGTTTGAATAAAGGGATTGATATCGCTGGGGAATTAGGCCAGCCTGTCTTGGCTGCGTCAGATGGTTCAGTTGTTTATGCCGGAAGTGGATTACGGGGCTACGGCGAACTGGTCATCATCAAACACAGCGATACCTACGTAAGCGCCTATGGTCATAACCGCAGGCTGTTGGTGCGGGAGGGACAGCAGGTCAAAGTCGGGCAGACAATTGCCGAGATGGGCTCAACGGGGACTGACCGGGTGAAGCTTCATTTTGAGATTCGCCGTCAAGGAAAGCCTGTAGACCCGCTGCAATACCTGCCACGTCGTTGACCCGTTTTTCAGCCCGTTCCACCACGTGGTAAGGACGGGCTCGGGCGGCGCCAGGGAAGAAGGCATCGCCAGGGCTTGTTGTCGAACTCAGCAAGGGACAACAACAATGGCACTCAATAAAGAAGCGCCGGAGTTTGACGTCGATGACGAACTGCTCCTTCTGGAGCCGGGCGTCATAATGGACGATGCGTTGAGCGAGGAGAACGACGCGCCTCTACCCACCGCCAAATCCAGACACTCAACCTCACCCAAGCAACACAAGTACATCGACTACACCCGCGCGCTCGATGCGACCCAGCTGTATCTTAACGAGATCGGCTTTTCCCCCCTGCTAACCCCGGAAGAAGAAGTGCACTTCGCGCGCCTTGCTCAGCGCGGAGATCCTGCCGGGCGCAAACGCATGATCGAAAGCAACCTCCGACTCGTGGTGAAGATCGCGCGACGTTACGTCAATCGCGGGCTTTCGCTGCTCGACCTGATCGAAGAGGGCAACCTCGGCCTGATCAGGGCGGTGGAGAAGTTCGATCCGGAACGGGGCTTCCGCTTCTCCACCTATGCGACCTGGTGGATCCGTCAGACCATCGAACGGGCCATCATGAACCAGACCCGGACCATCCGCCTGCCCATCCATGTGGTCAAGGAGCTCAACGTCTACCTGCGGGCGGCGCGTGAGCTGACCCACAAGCTCGACCACGAGCCTTCACCGGAAGAAATCGCCAACCTGCTGGAAAAGCCGGTTGACGAGGTCAAGCGCATGCTCGGCCTCAATGAGCGGGTGACTTCGGTGGACGTTTCCCTGGGGCCGGACTCCGACAAGACTCTGCTGGACACACTGACCGATGACCGTCCGACCGATCCCTGCGAACTGCTGCAGGATGACGACCTCTCGCAAAGCATCGATCAGTGGCTTTCCGAACTGACCGACAAGCAACGCGAAGTGGTCGTGCGACGCTTTGGCCTGCGTGGTCACGAAAGCTGCACCCTCGAGGAGGTGGGCCAGGAGATCGGCCTGACCCGTGAGCGGGTGCGGCAGATCCAGGTCGAAGCGCTAAAGCGTCTTCGGGAAATCCTGGAGAAGAACGGGCTGTCCAGCGATGCGCTATTCCAGTAGCGCGTCGGCGGACTGAAAGAACCCGGCTCCGGCCGGGTTTTTTTATGCGCTGCAATGTAGGTGATTGCTTACACGCGTTGTACGTGATCGCTGGAAGTTCCTGCTCGTGAACGGCGGTATTCGGTCGCCGTAAATTTGTAATGAATTGATATTAAAGGATTTTATTTTAAAAGTACGACGCGCTTTGCTCTTCGTTCGGCTAATTCACCCGCTTGCCCGGCGCTCCTGGATCGCTAATATCACACCTGCGTACAGGATGTATGCGGGCTGATAAGGATGTTGGCCAGGACATCGCCGGAGGCGATTCATCAGGACGATGAGCAAGGACTACAGGGAATAGGGACAAAAGAGTGGGCGGGTAATCCCCGCCCCTTTTTTTGTCCGTAGAAAAGCAAAAGGCCCGCAGATATGCGGGCCTTTTTGCATTGGGTGCGAAAACTCAGCGCTCCAGATGCTCCAGCTTGCCTTTGACACCGTCCCACTCTTCGGCGTCGGGCAGAGAGTCCTTCTTCTCGGTGATGTTTGGCCAGACCTCGGCCAGATCACGGTTCAGCTCGGTGAACTCCTGCATGTCCTCAGGCACTTCATCCTCGGAGAAGATGGCTTGCGCCGGGCATTCAGGCTCGCAGAGCGCGCAGTCGATGCACTCGTCCGGGTGAATGACCAGGAAGTTCGGGCCTTCGTAGAAGCAGTCCACCGGACAGACTTCCACACAGTCGGTGTATTTGCATTTGATGCAGTTGTCGGTGACGACGAAGGTCATTTCAATTCTTCTCCTCAAGCGGCGGCTCGGAAGCCTTCTATGCCAGGCTTCTCGGCTCGGGAACTCACGGCGTCGGGCAGGCTGTTTCCCGGCTGCATTCCAGAGCGCGCGGGATTCTAGCAGCTTGTGCGCCTCAGGCGTTAGATGCGTGACTTCAGTGTATATAACAGCTCCAGTGCGAGCCGGGGCGTCAGATCATCCGGGTTGATCCTCGCCAATTCATCCAGCACCGGGTGCGGCAGGCTGGCGAACAGGTCGCTCTGCATGGGCGCACTTGGCTGGCCGGGAGCCGGGCGGGGTATCTCGTGGGGCAGGCTGGTGGTTTCCAGTCGCGCCAGGTGTTCGCGGGCGCGCTGGATCACGCCACCCGGGACCCCAGCCAGTTGCGCCACGGCCAGGCCATAGCTCTGGCTGGCCGGACCTGGCAGCACGTGGTGCAGGAAGACGATGCGCTCGTTGTGCTCGGTGGCGTTCAGGTGGACGTTGGCCACCACCGGTTCGCTTTCCGGTAGTACGGTCAGCTCGAAGTAGTGGGTGGCGAACAGGGTGAAGGCGCGTAGGCGGGCCAGGTGCTCGGCGGCTGCCCAGGCCAGCGAGAGGCCGTCGAAGGTGCTGGTGCCGCGGCCCACTTCATCCATCAGCACCAGGCTGCTGGCGCTGGCGTTGTGCAGGATGTTGGCGGTCTCGCTCATCTCCACCATGAAGGTGGAACGGCCGCCGGCCAGGTCGTCGCTGGAGCCTATGCGGGTGAAGATGCGGTCCACCAGCGACAGTTCGCAGCTCGCCGCCGGCACGAAGCAGCCGATGTGGGCGAGCAGGACGATCAATGCGGTCTGGCGCATGTAAGTCGACTTACCGCCCATGTTCGGGCCGGTGATGATCAGCATGCGGGTGGCGTCGTCCAGGGCCAGGTCGTTGGCCACGAAGGGCGTGTCCAGCACCTGCTCCACGACCGGGTGGCGGCCCTGGTCGATGCGCATGCAGGGCTCGTCGACGAAGCGTGGGCGATTCAGGTCGAGGTTCAGCGCGCGCTCGGCGAAGTTGCTCAGCACGTCCAGTTCAGCCAGGGCGGCGGCGGTGTCCTGCAGTGGTGCCAGTTGCTCGATCAGCAGCTCCAGCAGTTCGTCGTAGAGGAGCTTCTCCCGCGCCAGGGCGCGGCTCTTGGCCGACAGTGCCTTGTCTTCGAAGGCCTTCAGCTCCGGGGTGATGAAGCGCTCGGCGCCCTTGAGCGTTTGGCGGCGGATGTAGTCCGCCGGCGCTTGCTCGGCCTGCACGCGGGGCAGTTCGATGTAGTAACCGTGGATGCGGTTGTAGCCGACCTTGAGGTTGGGCAGGCCGGTGCGGGCCTTTTCCCGGGCTTCCAGGTCCATCAGGTACTGGCCGGCGTTCTCGCTCAGGGCCTGCAGCTCATCCAGCTCGGCGTCGTAGCCGGTCTTGATCACCCCGCCGTCACGGATCACCGCAGGTGGGTTGTCGATGATGGCGCGGGCGAGCAGGTCGGCCAGTTCCGGATAGGTGCGGATGTTTCCGGACAGGGCCTGCAGATGCGGTGCCTCCAGTTCGGTCATGGCGCCCTGGAGTTGGGGCAGGGCGGCGAGCGCATCGCGCAGGCGCGCCAGGTCGCGCGGCCGCGCATTACGCAGACCGATACGCGCGAGGATGCGCTCCACGTCGCCGATTTCCTTCAGCTGCGGTTGCAGGGACTCGAAGCGGTAGCGGTCCAGCAGACAGTCGATGGCGTCCTGGCGCGCTTCCAGTACGGCACGGTCGCGCAGTGGGCGGTTCAGCCAGCGGCTCAGCAAGCGACTGCCCATGGCGGTCTGGCAGCGGTCGATGACCGATTGCAGGGTGTTGTCGCGGCCGCCGGAGAGATTGACGTCCAGCTCCAGGTTGCGGCGGCTGGCGGCATCGAGGATCACCGTATCGTCGATGCGCTCATGGCGCAGGCTGCGCAGGTGGGGCAGGGCGGTGCGCTGGGTCTCCTTGGCATAGCCCAACAGGCAGCCGGCGGAACCTATGGCCAGGGTCAGGGATTCGCAGCCGAAGCCCTTGAGGTCCTGCACGCCGAACTGTTGGCACAGGCTCTTCTTCGCCGAGTCCCGGTCGAAGTCCCAGGGCGCGCGGCGGCGCACGCCCCGACGCTTTTCGGCGGGCAGGCCCTGGGGCCAGTCGTCCGGGATCAGCAGCTCGGCGGGGTTGAGGCGTTCCAGTTCGGCCAGGAGGTTCTCCCAGCCCTTGATCTCCTGCACGCTGAAGCGGCCGCTGGTGATGTCCAGCACTGCCAGGCCGAACAGGCGCTCGTCGCCCAGCACGGCCGCCAGCAGGTTGTCGCGGCGCTCGTCGAGCAGCGCTTCGTCGCTGATGGTGCCGGGCGTGATGATGCGCACCACCTGGCGCTCCACCGGCCCCTTGCTGGTGGCCGGGTCGCCGATCTGTTCGCAGATCACCACCGACTCACCCAGCTTGACCAGCTTGGCCAGGTAGCCCTCCACCGCGTGGAAGGGGATGCCGGCCATGGGAATGGCCTTGCCCGCCGATTGACCCCGAGAGGTCAGGGTGATGTCGAGAAGCTTGGCGGCCTTCTTGGCGTCCTCGTAGAAGATCTCGTAGAAGTCGCCCATGCGATAGAACATCAGCTGGTCCGGGTGCTGGTTCTTCAGCCTCCAGTACTGGGCCATCATGGGTGTGTGTTCGCTGAGATCGCTCATTGCCTGGCCTTGCGTGCAAAAGGCGCTAGTGTACGGTATCCCGTTGGCCCGCTTTAACCCCGGAGTACACATGTCCGTTACCGAAGATGAGCTGACGCTGCTGGCCGCCCGGCTCGGCGAGAAACTGAAGGCGCGCGGTGAGCTGGTGAGCACCGCGGAGTCCTGCACCGGTGGCGGTATCGCCGAAGCCATCACGCGGATTCCCGGCAGCTCGGCCTGGTTCGAGGCCGGCTATATCACCTATTCCAATCAGCAGAAGACCGAGCAGCTGGCTGTGCCCGCGGAGCTGTTCCCGCAGGTGGGGGCGGTCAGTCGCGAGGTGGTCGAGGCCATGGTGCGTGGCGCCCAGCAGCGCAGTGGTGCGCGTTTCGCCGTGGCGGTCAGTGGTGTGGCTGGTCCCGATGGCGGCTCCCCGCAGAAACCGGTGGGCACTGTCTGGCTGGCCTGGGGCGATGGCGCCGAGATCGAGGCCGTGCGCCGCCAGTTCCCGGGCGATCGCCTGGCGGTTCGTCGGCAAGCGGTGGCCGATGCCCTACAGGGTTTGATCCGACTAGCTGCAGGAGAAAAAGCCGGGCAGGGGTAGGCGAGTGACTTGCCCTATGGAATAATACTGTCTACTTATACAGTTATTGGTGGCCGCCAGGCCCTCTTGATTTTAGTGAGGACTTCAATGGACGAGAACAAGAAGCGCGCCTTGGCTGCTGCCCTGGGCCAGATCGAAAAGCAGTTCGGCAAGGGGGCGGTAATGCGCATGGGCGACCATGACCGCCAGGCCATCCCGGCCATTTCCACCGGTTCCCTGGGCCTGGACATCGCCCTCGGCATCGGCGGCCTGCCGAAAGGCCGTATCGTCGAGATCTACGGTCCCGAATCCTCCGGTAAGACCACCCTGACCCTTTCCGTCATCGCCGAAGCCCAGAAGATGGGCGCCACCTGCGCCTTCGTCGACGCCGAACACGCCCTGGATCCGGACTACGCCGGCAAGCTCGGGGTGAACGTCGACGACCTGCTGGTTTCCCAGCCGGACACCGGCGAGCAGGCCCTGGAAATCACCGACATGCTGGTGCGCTCCAACGCCGTCGACGTGATCATCGTCGACTCGGTAGCGGCCCTGGTGCCCAAGGCCGAGATCGAAGGCGAGATGGGCGACTCCCACGTCGGCCTGCAGGCGCGCCTGATGTCCCAGGCCCTGCGCAAGATCACCGGCAACATCAAGAACGCCAACTGCCTGGTCATCTTCATCAACCAGATCCGCATGAAGATCGGCGTGATGTTCGGCAACCCGGAAACCACCACCGGTGGTAACGCCCTGAAGTTCTACGCGTCCGTGCGCCTCGACATCCGCCGTACCGGCGCGGTGAAGGACGGCGAGGAAGTGGTGGGCAGCGAAACCCGCGTCAAGGTGGTGAAGAACAAGGTGGCCCCGCCCTTCCGCCAGGCCGAGTTCCAGATCATGTACGGCAAGGGCATCTACCGCACCGGCGAGATCATCGACCTGGGCGTGCAGCAGGGCCTGGTGGAGAAATCCGGCGCCTGGTACAGCTACCAGGGCAACAAGATCGGCCAGGGCAAGGCCAACGCCGCCAAGTACCTGGAAGACAACCCCGAAGTCGGCAGCGCCATCGAGAAGATCATTCGCGAGCGGCTGCTGGTCGATTCGACTGCCAGCAAGTCGGCCGCCACCGCTGACGACCTGGCCGACGTAGACCTCTGATCCTCCCATGCCCGTCGTGCTCGACAGCCCCGCCGCGGTACGGCGGGCCGCCATGGACCTGCTGGCGCAGCGCGAACACGGGCGAGTCGAGCTGACGCGCAAGCTGCGTCAGCGCGGCGCCCCTTCCGAGTTGATCGACAGTGCCCTCGACCGCCTGGCGGAAGAGGGGCTGCTCTGTGAATCCCGCTATCTGGAAAGCTTCATCGCCAGTCGCGCCCGTGGCGGCTATGGGCCGCAGCGAATCCGTGAGGAACTGGCGCAACGCGGACTGCCGCGTGGCGACATCGATCAGGCCCTGCGCGAGGCCGACGTCGACTGGAGCGAACAATTGCGCGATGTCTGGCGGCGAAAGTTCAGCGGCCGACTGCCCCAGGATGCCCGCGAACGCGCACAGCAGGGCCGCTTCCTGGCCTACCGCGGCTACTCCATGGAGATGATCGGCCGTCTCCTGCGCGGCAACCCCGACGACTGAAACTCCGGGCAGCCTTAAGCCATGCGCTGATGCGCATGGCTGGTTGCTCTGGGGAAGTTGCGTCGGGCGAGCCGGGTCAGGCCTTGGCGGCCCAATGTTGCGGAAGGTTGATGAAATCGATGAGTTCACGCAGGCGGCCATGGTCGCGGCCGTTGAAGCGGAATGCCAGGCGGATCAGCTCGCTGAACTCCGGCTCGTCCTTCTCCGATTCCGAATAGGCCTGCTGGCTGAAATCACCTTCCAGGCAGAGGTCGGCGAACTGCTCCTGGATCTGGCCCAGCGCCTTTTCGTTGAGAGAATGGTTCATCCGAATCACGAAGCTGTTCTTCAGCCAGCGGCTGGAGTGGTAGTTGCGATAGAACTGGGCGATCTCGGCGGCTGCCTCGTCGGCGCTGCGCACCAGGCGCATCAGGTTCATGTCGCTGGGCAGGATGTAGCGGTTGCGTTCCAGCTGTTCGTGGAGGAAGCCGACGGCGTCTTCCCAGTAGCTGCCGTCCGGTTCGTCCAGCAGCACCACGGGCACCACCGGGCTCTTGCCGGTCTGGATCAGGGTCAGGACTTCAAGGGCTTCGTCCAGGGTGCCGAAGCCGCCCGGGCAGAGAACCAGCGCGTCGGCTTCCTTGACGAAGAACAGCTTGCGCACGAAGAAGAAGTGGAACGACAGCAAGTGTTCGGTGTTGTCCACTGTGGTGTTGGCGTGCTGCTCGAAGGGCAGGGTGATGTTCAGGCCAAGGCTGTTCTCCAGCCCCGCGCCTTCGTGGGCCGCGGCCATGATGCCGCCACCGGCACCGGTGATCACCATCAGGTCGCGCTTGGCCAACTCGGCGCCCAGTTGCCGGGCCAGCGTGTAGATGGGGTGACCCTCCGGGGTGCGGGCCGAACCGAAGACCGTCACCTTGCGGCGCCGCTTGAACTGTTCCAGGACGCTGAAGGCGTGCTCCATTTCGCGTAGCGTCTGCAGCATGATCTTGGCGTCCCAGCGGTTGCGGTCGGCTTGGGACATGCGCACCACGGTGATCAGCATTTCACGGTAAAGCGCGAGGTTGGGACTGCCGCTCGGAACCGTGAGGTTGATCAGTTCGTCGACTTTCTGGGTGAGGTCGATGCCACTGGTTTGAAAGTGCCGGGAGAGATAGTCGTCCGGGTCATAGGGCATAGCGTTCTCCTTGCTCATCAACAACTCAGAGCGTGCTCTGCTGGCCGGGTCCGGAATCCGGGCGACCCAGTCGAGCCGCTTAGCTACAGCTTGCGGCAGGGACCGGATCTTTTCCAGTTCGCCGGCAAGTAATTGGAACCCGCTGAGGTGTCCGGAATATTGCGTCCGGGATGTCGGCACTGGCCTATGCTGCCGGAAACCGGAAGGACTTGCGCGCGCGCGGAGGTGCAGCAATGCCCAGGCGTGAAGTGGAAATCAACGGGGAGCACTACCGGTTATTGCTTGAGGCGGCGCAAAGAAACGGTCTGTCGCTGGAGGAGGAGTGTCGGCGCCGCCTGGAGGCCGGGTTGCGGCGCTCCTCCTATATGGAAGCGCTGCTCGCCGAATTGCGCGCAGCGGAGGAGCCGCCGCGCTGACGGAATCAGTTGGCTTTGGCTTTCAGGCCGCAGTCCTTGGCGCTGAAGCGTTCGGACGTCACCGGGCGGTTGGTCTTGTACTCACTGAACTCGTAGCGCAGACCGGCGCCGCGGGCCAGCAGTTGGCGGTAGCCGGTGTTGTGGCAGACGCTGGCGCCCAGTTGGGAGCGTACCGCGTCCGGGTTGGCGCGCATTTGCGCGGCGTGGGCCTCGCGCACGCTGAGGTGATTCACCAGGTCGTTGCCATCCACCGTGTAACCCTGGTCGAGGATGTCCTCGTTGATCGCCCGCGGCGTACCGGCGCTGCTTTCCTGGGCGACTTTCTCGAGCATCTTGGTCAGCTCGTAGTCCTTGAGCGAAGCGGCCTGGGCACAGAACGGCAGGGTCGCGCAAAGGGCGAGGGCGGTGAGGCGCAGCATGGGGATCTCCTAACGAAAAGAAGCTGTTTGACCAGCGCCGCAATTGTGCGTTCGCCGGCAAGGCTTGTCGCGTGAAAATTCTGCTCCAGGCGGTCAGCGGCGTCGCTCCACGGCTCTGGTAAAATCGCCCGATCCTTCTTGCCATCACCGAATGGGCCGCCCGCCGCCGACAAGGCAGACGCCGGTACCTCGCTGCCGTACTGGAACCAAGCTCGATGAGTCACGCTGTTTTTCGCCTGCGCGCCGAATGCCTTGCGCGCAGCACCCGCCCCTTCGTCGCCCGTGGATCGCGGTCGCCGCGCTGCCCGGAGTGCCGGGTGGCGTTCGACTATTGCTTCTGCGCTTGGCGCCCCGAGGTTCCCGTACAGTCGGGCGTGTGCCTGCTGATGTACTACTCGGAACCCATGAAACCGAGCAATACCGGCTGGCTGATCGCCGACCTGGTCCCCGACACCTGGGCCTTCGGCTGGTCGCGCACCGAGGTGGACGAGGCGTTGCTGGCCCTGCTGGAAGATCCGCAATGGCAGCCCTACCTGGTGTTCCCCGGCGAGTATGCGGAACCGGCGCGGGTGGTGGACCGGATGGAACGAGTCGAGGGCAAGCGGCCGCTGTTCATCCTGCTGGATGCGACCTGGACCGAAGCGCGCAAGATGTTCCGCAAGAGCCCCTACCTCGACCGGTTCCCCGTGCTCAGCCTGACTCCCGAACAGATCTCCCGTTACCGCTTGCGCCGCTCGACCCGTGAGGAACACCTGTGCACGGCCGAGGTGGCCGCCCTGTGCCTGGATCTGGCCGGCGATGAGCAGGCGGGAGGTGCACTGAATGCCTACCTGGACGTCTTCACCGAGCGCTACATAGGCGCCAAGCGGGCCCTGCCCCTGGACGAGGCGAGCCCGGCGCACCAGGCGCTGCGCGAATTCCTCTGATCAGGCCTCGGCTTCCTTGCCGGTGGCCGCCGGCGCTGCGTGCTTTTGCGGCCAGAGTTGGGCGATCAGCATGCCGGCGAACATCAGGGCGCAGCCGATATAGCCGCGCGCATGCAGGGATTCGTCCAGCAGCAGAGCACCGGCGATGGCGGCGAATACTGCTTCCAGGGACAGGATGATGGCCGCGTGGGAGGCAATGGCGTGTCGCTGCGCTACCACCTGCAGCGTGTAGCCGATGGCCACGGCGATGACCCCGCCATAGAGGATCGCCGGGCCGGCCTGGAGAATCGCGCTCGGATTTATATCCTCGAACACCAGGGCCAGGATCAGGCTGAACACCGCGCACACGGCGAATTGCAGGACGGCCAGGCGGATCGGGTCATAGCGGCTGGCGAAGAAACCCACCAACAGCACATGCACGCCCCAGACGCAGGCGCCGGCCAGTTGCAGCCAGTCGCCGGAGGCGACCTGGAAGCCCTCGCCGACGCTGAGCAGGAACATCCCCAGCACCGCCAGGCAAGCGCCCATCCAGGTGCCGAGGCCGGTGCGGTGACCGATGAAGAGGCCCAGCAACGGCACTATGATGACGTACAGGCCGGTGATGAAGCCGGAGTTGGTGACGCTGGTGAACAGCAGGCCCACTTGCTGCAAGTTGATCCCCACCGTCAAGGCCAGGCCCATCAGCAGGCCGCCCAGCAGCAGCCCGCGGTTGAGCGGTTGCTTGACCGCGGGCTTGGGCAGTACCAGCAGCAGGGGCAGGAGGATGAGGGCGCCGAGGGCGAAGCGCAGGCCGGTATAGAGGAAGGGGCCGATCGCATCCATACCCAGGCGCTGGGCGACGAAGGCCGCACCCCAGATGGCGGCGGTGATCAGCATCAGGATATCGGCGCGCAGTGCTTGGCTTCGCATGGTGGTTCTCGACGGGAAAAGCCTGGAACTTTGCCGCAAAGCGATTGACTTGACCACCCCGCCCCGGCTCGGCATGCTGAGCGCCGCTTTACGGCCTGCCCGTATCGACTTTGGGCCTGGCCGGCGTACCCCGTCGTGCCGAAGCGCCTCTCTCACCCCTGGGAGGCGTGTCTGGGCCCATTACAAAAAGGACATGCCCATGGCCTCATATGAAATCCTCATTGCCGATGACCACCCGCTGTTCCGCAGCGCCTTGCACCAGGCCCTGACACTGGGCCTGGGCCCCGACGTGCGCCTGGTGGAAGCGGCGAGCATCGCCGAGCTGGAGTCTCGTCTCGCCGAGCGCGCCGACTGGGACCTGGTCCTGCTCGACCTGAATATGCCCGGCGCCTATGGCTTCTCCGGCCTGGTGCTGCTGCGTGGCCAGTATCCGCAGATTCCGGTGGTGATGATCTCGGCGCAGGAAGAAGCGGCGGTGGTTGCCCGCTCCCGCGAGTTCGGCGCCAGCGGTTTCATTCCCAAGTCCAGCCCGCTGGAGGTCATCCAGGACGCGGTGCGTGCGGTGCTCGACGGCGATACCTGGTGGCCGCCGCAGGTGGAGGAAGCCCAGGCCCTGTCCGCGGAGGCCAAGGCTGCCAGCGAAGGCCTGGCCAGCCTCACGCCCCAGCAGTTCCGGGTACTGACCATGGTCTGCGAAGGTCTGCTGAACAAGCAGATCGCCTTCGAACTGCATGTTTCCGAAGCCACGGTAAAGGCCCATGTGACCGCCATCTTCCGCAAGCTCAACGTGCGCACGCGCACCCAGGCCGCGCTGCTGTTGCAACAGATGGAATCGATTCCCTCGGCCTGAACGCGGTCATTTCACGCAAATTTGAAGCGCGTTGCGTTAGGCTGCGCGCTCCTTTCATCAGTCCCTTCCGATATGTCGCCATTCAAAGGCCAGACCGGCCTCAAACGGGTCCTCAATGCCGCCGGTTATTCGCTCGACGGCCTGCGTGCCGCCTTCACCGGCGAAGCCGCCTTCCGCCAACTGGTACTGCTCAATGCGGTGCTGATCCCGCTGTCATTCTTCCTCGACGTCAGCCGCGGCGAACGCGCGTTGATGATTGGCGCCTGCCTGCTGGCGCTGATTGTCGAACTGCTGAACTCCGCGGTGGAGGCGGCCATCGACCGCATCTCCCTCGAACGCCATCCGCTGTCGAAGAACGCCAAGGACATGGGCAGCGCCGCGCAGTTCACCGCGCTGACCCTGATAACTGCGGTATGGGCCGTGATCCTGCTGGGTTGAGCGAAATCCTCAGGCGATCGGCGGCAGCACGATCTCGTCGCTCCGGGCGACTCCGGCGGTCAATGCCCGGCACTGGTCGAGGAACTCGCGCATGGCGGCGGTCTGGTACTTCTGCCGGTGCCAGATGAAGTAGAACTGCCGGCGCAGGTCGATCCCCGGGGTTTCCAGCGGCACCAGGCTGCCGCGGCGGAAGGCGTCGCGCAGCGCCAGGCGCGAGATGCAGCTGATGCCCAGGCCCGACTCCACCGCACGCTTGATCGCCTCGGTGTGCTCCAGTTCCAGGCGGATGTTCAGCGGGGTAGGGTGGTGGCGCATGGCCTGGTCGAAGGTCAGCCGCGTGCCCGAGCCGCGCTCGCGGAGGATCCAGGCTTCCCGGCTCAATTCTTCCAGGCTGGCCTGGCCGAGTGACGCCAAGGGATGCTGAGGCGCGCAGAACACCACCAATTCGTCTTCCACCCAGGGCAGGACCTCTATATCCGGGTGTTGGCAATCGCCTTCGATTAGACCCAGATCAAGTTCGTGGAGGGCGATCTGCTGGACGATATTCGCCGTGTTCTGGACATGCAGGCTGACCCGGCATTCGGGGTGGCGCTGCATGAAGGAGCCGATCAGCAAGGTGGCGAGGTAGTTGCCCACGGTCAGGGTGGCGCCGACGTCCAGCGAGCCGAAGCCGGTCTTGCCATTGAGCAGGTCTTCGATCGCGCGGGCCTGGTCCAGCAGGGCCACGGCCTGGGGCAGCAGTTGCCGGGCCAGGGCGTTGAGGCTCAGGCGCTTGCCGGCGCGGTCGAACAACTGGCAGCCGGACTGTCGCTCCAGTTCGGTCAGCGAAGTGCTGGTCGCCGACTGCGACAGGGACAGCTGTTCGGCGGCACGGGACACGCTTTCCTGCTGGGCGACGGCAACGAATACCTGGAGCTGACGGAGAGTAAATCGCATATCTATATAACCGATAACCTATATCTTGATAATTCAGTTAACAGATATTGTGGCTGTCACTACAATGGCGCGCAATTGCGCCCATTGGCGCTGGCGAATTCCAAACTTTCGGAGCCCCCGTAAATGAGCAACCTCAACTCCGAACGCATCCTCAGCGTTCATCACTGGAACGACACGCTGTTCAGCTTCAAGTGCACCCGCGACCCGGGCCTGCGCTTCGAAAACGGCCAGTTCGTGATGATCGGTCTTCAGCAGGATAGCGGCCGCCCGCTGATGCGCGCCTACTCCATCGCCAGCCCGAACTGGGAAGAGCACCTGGAATTCTTCAGCATCAAGGTGCCGGACGGTCCGCTGACCTCCCAGCTGCAGCACCTCAAGGAAGGCGACGAGATCATCATCAGCAAGAAGCCCACCGGCACCCTGGTCCTCGATGACCTGAACCCGGGCAAGCACCTCTACCTGCTGAGCACCGGCACCGGCCTCGCGCCCTTCATGAGCGTGATCCAGGACCCGGAAACCTACGAACGCTTCGAGAAGATCATCCTGGTCCATGGCGTGCGTTACGTGAACGAAGTGGCCTACCGCGAGTTCATCACCGAGCATCTGCCGAAGAACGAATTCTTTGGTGAGGCGGTCAAGGACAAGCTGATCTACTACCCCACCGTGACCCGCGAGCCGTTCGAGAACCAAGGCCGCCTGACCGACCTGATGCGCAGCGGCAAGCTGTTCGAGGATATCGGCCTGCCGCCGATCAACCCGCAGGACGACCGCGCCATGATCTGCGGCAGCCCGAGCATGCTCGACGAGACCAGCGAAGTCCTCGACAGCTTCGGCCTGAAGATCTCCCCGCGCATGCGCGAGCCGGGCGACTACCTGATCGAGCGCGCCTTCGTCGAAAAGTAAGCGCCGAAAGCTCCAAAGCAAAGCCCGCCAATTGGCGGGCTTTGTCGTTTCAGACCGGAGAGCTGAAGCGCTGCCCGGAAATGGCCGGATGATAGATCGGCTGGATCTTGTTACCGGCCGGGTCGAGCACGTGGAAGCTGTGGGCGCCGTCGCCATGGGCGAAGGGGCGGTCGAGCATGGTCACGCCTTGGGCCTTGAGGTACTGGTACCAGGCTTCCAGCTCTTCCAGGCTGTCCACCACGAATCCGTAATGGTCCACCGCCTGTACGCCACTGCTGGGAGCGAATGCGCGGCCGAGAGACAGATTGTCGTTGCCGCAGGTCAGGTAAACCAGGTCTTCGTTGGCCCGGTTGAGCAGTTCCATGCCCAGGACATCCACATAGAAACGTTCGCACTCTTCCATGTTGGGCACGAGGATAGCGATATGGCGCAGGCCATTGAGGCGGCCGGGACGGCTGGGCATTTCCTGAACTCCAGTTTTGTATACAATTTGCGTGAAATATAAGACAAAATGGAGCTCAACGTGTACTGCCTTCTACTCAAGACCCGCCTGCGCCCCGGTAGCCTGGATGCCTTCATGGACGCCATGCGCGTCAACGCCGCCGCTTCGGTGCGCGACGAGCCCGGCTGCCTGGTATTCGATGTGCTGCAGGACCGCAGCGATCCCGACCTGGTCTGGCTTTACGAGGTCTACACCGGCGAAGCCGCATTCGAGGCGCACATGCGTACCCCGCACTTCCTGGCCAGCCGGCCGCTGGTGGAGCCATTGATCCTCGACCAGGATTGCATCGAAGCGGATTCCATGGCGCTGAACGCTTCGCGTTGACCCTGTTCGGCGCGCCAATGCGGTGCGCATGGCGCACCCTACCCTGAGGTGGTTCTGCAGACGAATGGGGTGCGGGACATTCCGTAGGGTGCGCCGCGCGCACCGGGGATGTCAGGCCCGCGCGATTTCCAGTACGCGAATGCGGCCCGGATCGGGATAGTGCCAGCGCACGTCGACGTCCCACAGGCGCGCACCATAGCGTCGCTCGGGTTCGGGCTTCTGGTAGGCGGGGCGTGGGTCCTGGGCCAGGCACTGTTCGACGAGTTCGGCCAGGGGTTCGCCGAGGCGCTGGCCGTGCTCGCGGGCCTGGAGCAGGGCGGCAGGTTCCCATTCCACGGGAATCAGTTCGGGCGCGGCATCGGCTATGGCGTTCAACGCGCCGTCCTGGCGGTCGGCATAGGGCACGTAGGGCTTGATATCCAGCACCGGGGTGCCGTCCAGCAGGTCGATACCCGACAGCCAGAGACGCCCGGCTTCCACCTTGTCCAGCTTCACCACCGACTGGCCGATGCCATTGGGGCGGTGGGTCGAGCGGCTGGCGAAGACGCCGATGGACTGGTTGCCACCCAGGCGTGGCGGGCGCACCTTGAGGCGCGGTTTGTCTTCCAGTGCCTGGTGGAAGAGGAACAGCAGCCAGACATGGCTGACCTGCTCCAGCCCGGCCACGGCCTCGCCCGTATCGAAGGGCGGCAGCAGCTCCAGCACACCTCGCGCGGCAGGGGCCAGATGCGGCTGGCGGGGAATGGCGAACTTTTCCTTGAAGCAGGAACGGACGTAGCCGACCGGGGAGACGCTGTGTTGCATATCAGTAGGGCACGCGGCAGCCGGCATCGCGGAACGGCCCGCCCAGGCGCTGCCAGCCTTCGCCGGGGCTGGCCTGGGCGCAGGTCAGCCCGCCATCCAGCTTGCTCTGCCAGATGAAGAAGGGCGCCGGCGCGGCGATGCCGGGGGCGGAAAGGGCGAGCAGGAGTGTGAGCAGAGCGAGGCGCATCGGCAGGTAATCAGGTGGGTGGCGCGGCTACCCTAGCGCTCCCCCCGGCGCTGTGCAAGTCAGGCGCCGTGCAGCACCAGCAATCCCCAGAGGATCAAGGCCACGCCCCCCGCCTTGCTCAGCCACTGGCCGCCGGGCAGGTATTTCTCCAGCAGCACATAGGCGCCCAGTAGCGCGACCCAGAGCAGATTCATCAGGCCCCCCACGAACAGCAGCCCCATCAGGGCCCAACAGCAGCCCAGGCAGTACAGGCCATGGGCCATACCCATGCGCCAGGCTCCGGCCGGGCCCGGGCGCCAGTAGCCGATCAGGAATTGCAGGGGGGAGCGGCAACGCTTCAGGCAGGCCTGCTTGGCCGGGAAGAACTGGTAGAGCCCGGCACCCAGCAACAGGCCGGCGGCCAGCCACAGGCTCTGGCTGCGCATCTCGAAGTCGAGCAGGGCGAACTGGTCCAGCAGCCATTGCAGCAGGGTCGCGGCCAGGCTGAACAGGCTCCAGACCAGCACATAGGCGCCACAGAACAGCCACGACGCCCGGCCGCGCTGTCCTTCGGGCAGGCGCGTGCCCAGCGTCTTCTGGTACAGCAGTATCATCGGCAGCGCGCTGGGCAGCATCATGCCGACCATCATCACGCTCCACATCGCGAACATCAGCAGCGCATCGCGAAGGGTCCAGGGCATCGGCATGCCCTCCATGGCCATCTCCAGCATACCGCCGGGCGCTTCCATGCGCCGCGCCAGATCGATGAGGAAGAGCCAGGACAGGCCGGTCAGCGCCACCAGGCAGAAGGGCAGGAGCAACTGCTGCCGCCCCAGCCGCCTGAACGCTCCCTCGACCCGGCCGGGGACGGACAGCCTCATCGCACCACGCCACGTCCGGTGAAGTGCAGTCGTGCGAAATGCCCGTGTCCACCCTGGGATTCGATCTTGATATCGCCCTGGGTCCGATAGCTGCCGCTGGCCATTTCGGCCTCGGTGAACTCGAAACCGTCGGGCAGCACCAGCCGCGCCCGCTGGGGGTCACCGGTGACCGGGTTGCGGATGGGCTCGCCGGTTACTTCCAGTACGCCAGGTATAAGGGTGTGGGCAGTGCGACCGTCCACATCGACGCTGAATTCGATGGGCACGAAGCGCGGCTCGTACACCTCGCTGAGCGTGGTGCTGAATACCTGGAACACCGTGGCGCCCGGATCGGTCTCGCCGCCCGATAGGATGGTCAGCAACGCATTGCGCTGAGCCTCGCTGGCGCGTTCTTCGATGAACACCTGGCAGCGGCCGTTGCCCTCATGGATGGCGCCGGGCCAGGCGAAGGTAGCGACCCAGCAGAGGCCATCCAGCGCGACGTCCTCCAGGTGTCCCTTGTCGACGCGCATGCTCACCACGGCCTCGCAATGGCCGTGGGTGGGCCGGGAGCTGAACTGGCATGGACAGCCCCAGTTGCAATTGCAGCTCGTGAATTCGACGCCCTGAAGGCGCCACTCAGCCATGGCCATGGCCCTACCTCCTTTCCACCCTTGCAGTGGAATAGCCGTTGCACCTGATAGACAACGCTAGCAGAAGCCTAAGGGGGCAACAGGTGGCCGCCGACCGGGGGCCGGAGGTTCCCTGCTCAGAGGTGGAAGCCGCCGTCGATGGGGATGATGTTGCCTGTCATGTAGGCGCCCGCCGTGCTCGCCAGGCTGATGGCCAGGGCGGCCATCTCTTCGCCGCGGCCCCAGCGCTTCATCGGGATCAGTGCGGTGTCGCGGGCCATGGCCTCCGGGTCATTGGCGATGAAGCGGGTCATCTTGCTGGGGAATCGGCCAGGGGCGATCACGTTGACGTTGATGTGCTCGCTCACCAGTTCCCGCGCCAACATCCGCGAAAGTTGGTGCAGCGCGGCTTTGCTCGGGCCGTAGGCGTAGGCTTCCTCGCCATGGGAGCTGATGCCGGCCACCGAGCCGATATTGATGACCCGCGCCGGGCTCGCCTCGCTGCCGGCCTTGCGCAGAAGGGGCAACAACTGCTGGATGCAGCTGAATACCGAGGTGACGTTGAGTTGCATGACCTTTTCCCAGCCCTTCACCGGGTAGCTTTCCAGGGGCGCGCCCCAGGTGGTGCCGGCGTTGTTCACCAGGATGTCCAACTGCTCGATGTGCTGCTCCAGCGCCTGGGCCAGGGCCTTGGCGCCTTCTTCGCCAGAGAGATCGGCGGAGAGGGCGTGGCACTCACCGAAGGCGGAAAGTTCGACGGCGGTTTCGCGGCAGGCCTCGGCATCGCGGGCGCAGATGAAGACCCGCGCGCCGGCCTCGAGGAAGCCCTGGGCGATCATCCGGCCGATGCCGCGAGTGCCGCCGGTGACCAGGGCGGTGCGTCCTTGGAGACTGAAGTAGGGGTGCATTGCGAACCTCGCAAGTGAGCCTGGGGAGGCCCATACCCTAGCCCCGGCGTGGCCGGGGCGGGGGCATTATCGAGGCGCGGAATACAGCGGCATTGTCAGGCCTGCGCGGCCTGGGCGGCGGCCAGCTCCGCATCCTTGGCCAGGGCGCGGTTGTAGGCTGGGCGCTTGATGAAGCGGGCAATGTAGTCCTTGATCACCGGAACCTCCGGGATCAGCCCGAACTGGGTAGTCCAGTTCAGCGCGCTGCCCCAGAGCACGTCGGCGGCGGTGAACTGCTCGCCCAGCAGCCAGGGGCCTTGCTGCAACTGGCTGACCAGGGCCTTCATCACGCTGTCGAAGTCGCCGTAGGGCGAGCGCGCCTCGGGAAGGGGTTCGCGCTTCTGCACGCGGTCCACCACCGCCGGTTCGAAGCAGGAGCCGTAGAACACCATCCAGCGCAGGTAGGGGCCGCGCAGCGGATCGCCCAGCGGCGGCGCCAGCCTGGCTTCGGGATAGAGGTCGGCGAGGTAGAGGTAGACGGAAACCTGTTCGGTGACCACCGCGTCGCCGTGGGTCAGCGTGGGCACCTTGCCCATGGGGTTGATGGCGAGGAACTCCGGCTTGCGTTGCTCGCCGGCCTTCATGTTCATCACATGGAGCTGGTAGTCGGCGGCGAGTTCTTCCAGCAGGGTCAGGGCGCCGGTGGAGCGGGTGTAGGGGCAGTGGTAGAGGGTAACCTGGCGGTTCTGGCTGGTCATTGTCATTGTTCCGCTTGGGCCTTGGATGGAGCGAGTCTAGCCCCTGCCTCTAGAGCCTGCCGCTGCGGCGCAGACGACGAAGAACCCATTGGCGATAGGCATGCGATAGGAGTGGTTTGATCAGGGGCAGACCAACCAGCCAGGCGAGCGGCGCCAGCCTGGGCACGCGGGACAGCAGGAGGATGTAGGCGTCCAGTTCGCGGTGGATACGGCCGGTTTCGTCCTGGACGTGGAGTTCGGTGAGTGCGAGGTAGGGGTCCATGCCAAGGGCGCGCAGCTCGGCGTCGCGGCCGGTGATGTCGATCCATTCCACGCCCTCAGCGGCGCGGGGGAGGGATTCGTACCAGCGTCGGTCGGCGATGCAGCGGGGGCAGGCGCCGTCGTAGAAGACCTTGAGCATGGCCGGGCTCCGATGATGGGTATCGCTGCGCTCCACCCATCCTACGACTATTGCTCTCGGGTTTGGCTTTGCACGGGCTTACAGGGAGCTTCGTGCTGAACGGAGCGAATCACCCCTTGCCCGCCGGGAGAGGGGCCGGGCTTCCGTGGGCGCGGACCCAAGAAAAAACCCCGCAATCGCGGGGCTCTTTCAGTGCGGAATCACATCAGACCAGCTCGGCCCACATGTCGTACTCATCGGCATCCACGATCCGCACGCGGACCTTGTCGCCCGGCTTCACATCGGTGGATTCGATGAACACGCTGCCGTCGATCTCCGGTGCGTCCGCCCAGGAGCGGGCCACGGCGCCTTCGTCGTCCACTTCGTCGATCAGCACGTCCATTTCACGGCCGATCTTCAGTTGCAGACGTGCGGTGGAGATTGCCTGCTGGTGCGCCATGAAGCGCTCCCAGCGGTCCTGCTTGACGTCGTCCGGTACGGGTTCCAGGCCCAGGTCGTTGGCCGGGGCGCCGTCCACCGGGGAGTACTGGAAGCAACCGACGCGGTCCAGCTGGGCTTCGGTCAGCCAGTCCAGCAGGTACTGGAAGTCTTCCTCGGTCTCGCCGGGGAAGCCGACGATGAAGGTGGAGCGGATGGTCAGGTCCGGGCAGATCTCGCGCCACTTCTTGATGCGGGCCAGGGTCTTGTCCTCGAAGGCCGGGCGCTTCATGGACTTGAGCACCTTCGGGCTGGCGTGCTGGAAGGGGATGTCCAGGTACGGCAGCAGCTTGCCTTCGGCCATCAGCGGGATCACGTCATCCACGTTGGGGTAGGGGTAGACGTAGTGCAGGCGCACCCACACGCCCATGGCGGACAGGGCCTCGCACAGTTCCAGCATGCGGGTCTTCACCGGCTGGCCGTTCCAGAAGTCCAGCTTGTACTTGAGGTCGACGCCGTAGGCGCTGGTGTCCTGGGAGATTACCAGCAGCTCCTTGACGCCGGCCTTGACCAGGCGCTCGGCCTCGGAGAGCACGTCGCCCACCGGGCGGCTGACCAGCTTGCCGCGCATGGAGGGGATGATGCAGAAGCTGCAGCTGTGGTTGCAGCCTTCGGAAATCTTCAGGTAGGCGTAGTGGCGCGGGGTCAGTTTGATGCCTTGCGGCGGCACCAGGTCGACGAAGGGGTCGTGGGTGGCGGACGGCGGCACCACTTCGTGCACGGCGCTGACCACCTGCTCGTACTGCTGCGGGCCGGTCACCGCCAGCACGCTGGGGTGCACGTCGCGGATAGCGTCTTCGGACACACCCATGCAGCCGGTGACGATCACCTTGCCGTTTTCGGCGATGGCCTCACCGATGGCGTCCAGGGATTCGGCCTTGGCGCTGTCGATGAAACCGCAGGTATTGACCACCACCACATCGGCATCCTGATAGGTCGGCACGATCTCGTAACCTTCCATGCGCAGCTGGGTGAGGATGCGTTCGGAATCGACTGTGGCCTTCGGGCAACCCAGGCTGACGAATCCGACTTTGGGGGTGGCGGTGGACATTGCGGCTAACCTCGATGGGCGCTCGGAAGGGCGCCTCTGATCAAAAAGTGCGCAATTCTAGCGGCAGGCGTCAGCCATTTCTACCCAAATCTAACGTCATTTCGCAGCTAGCCTGTAGGAAGCTGGCGTAGGGAGGGCGGAATGCTTCTCCTTGCCAGGACGGCGCGCCTACTGTCATCAACAGGAAGTTCTAGATGAGCGAGAGCATCACGCAACCCACCGACCAGCACACCGGGCATACGGCATCCGGACTCGGTCTGCTGGTGGCCGCCGCAGGGGTGGTCTACGGCGATATCGGCACCAGCCCGCTGTACACCCTGAAGGAAGTCTTCGCCCCGCACTACGGCGTGCTACCCAATCATGACGGGGTGCTGGGCGCCCTTTCGCTGATCTTCTGGTCGCTGATCTGGGTCGTCTCGATCAAGTACGTGCTGTTCATCCTGCGTGCCGACAACGATGGCGAGGGCGGCGTGATGGCGCTGACCGCCCTGGCACAGCGTGCTTCCAGGCCGTTCCCACGGCTGCAGATGGTCCTGGTGCTGCTGGGGCTGTTCGGCGCCGCGCTGTTCTACGGCGACAGCATGATCACCCCGGCGATCTCGGTGCTCTCGGCCGTCGAGGGCCTGGGCATCGCCTTCGACGGCATTGAGCACTGGGTGGTGCCGCTGTCGCTGATCCTGCTGGTGGGGCTGTTCCTGATCCAGAAGCACGGCACCGCGCGGATCGGCATCCTCTTCGGACCCGTGATGGTGATCTGGTTCAGCGTGCTCGGTGCCCTCGGGGTCTATGGCATCCTTCAGCAGCCCGACGTGCTGAGCGCTCTCAATCCCTACTGGTGCGTCCAGTTCTTCATCGCCCACCCGGGCATTGGCGTGGCCATCCTTGGCGCGGTGGTGCTGGCGTTGACCGGCGCCGAGGCACTCTACGCGGACATGGGCCACTTCGGCCGCAAGCCCATCGCCAGGGCCTGGTTCTTCCTGGTCCTGCCGGGTCTGGTGCTGAACTACTTCGGCCAGGGCGCCACCATCCTCGGCAACCCGGAAGCGGCGCGGAACCCCTTCTACCTGCTGGCGCCGGACTGGGCCCTGCTGCCCATGGTGGCACTGGCTACCCTGGCCACGGTGATTGCCTCCCAGGCGGTGATTTCCGGCGCCTTTTCCCTGACCCACCAGGCCATGCAGCTCGGCTACATCCCGCGCATGTTCGTCCAGCACACTTCCCATGAGGAGCAAGGGCAGATCTATATCGGCACCGTGAACTGGGCGCTGATGGTGGGCGTGGTGCTGCTGGTACTGGGCTTCGAGTCCTCCGGCGCCTTGGCCGCGGCCTACGGCGTGGCGGTAACCGGCACCATGCTGATCACCACCCTGCTGGTGTCGGCGGTGATGCTGCTGCTGTGGAAGACGCCACGCTGGCTGGCCATCCCGGTGCTGCTGGGCTTCCTCTTCGTCGACAGCCTGTTCTTCGCCGCCACCGTGCCGAAGATCTTCCAGGGCGGTGCCTTCCCGGTGCTGGCGGGGATTGCCCTGTTCGTGCTGATGACCACCTGGAAGCGCGGCAAGCTGATCGTGGTCGAGCGCCTCGACGAAACGACGCTGCCGCTCCCTCTGTTCATCGGCAGCATCCGCGCGCAGCCACCGCACCGCGTGCAGGGCAGCGCGGTGTTCCTCACCGCCCGGCCGGACGCCGTGCCCCATGCGCTGCTGCACAACATGCTGCACAACCAGGTGCTGCATGAACGGGTGGTGCTGCTGACCGTGGTCAGCGAAGACACGCCGCGCGTGCCGCTGGAACGGCGTTTCGACGTGGAGGCCTACGGCGAGGGCTTCTTCCGGGTGCTGCTGCATTTCGGCTTCATGGATGAACCGGATGTCCCGGCCGCGCTCAAGCTCTGTCACCTCAGCGAGCTGGACTTCAGTCCGATGAGCACCACCTACTTCCTCAG
>NZ_SSOJ01000027.1 GCF_029871205.1 Pseudomonas sp. BN417
GGTAGCCAGGGCCCCTTGGGTTGCAGCAGTCATGGGGTTTCTCCGGTTCTTGGCGGGGTTCAGACGGTCTTGTGTGGCTCGGTGACGTAGAGCATGTTGCCGTCCGGGTCGAACATCGGGCGGTAGCGGTAGTGCGTGCCGTTGGGGTGCTGCCATTCGATGGGCTCGGCGGTCACCCACTCGACCTTGCCGCTGAGGTAGGCGATGGCGTCGTCGAGGTTCTCCACCTCGAAGGCGAAGGAGTCCAGGCCCGGCTTGTCTTCCAGGTTCACCGCGGTGCGCGGCTCCACGGGCGTGGTGTTGGTGGTGTGGAAGATGTAGAGGGTGACGTTGCCCATCTCGATGGCGGCCCACTTCTCTTCAGCCACATAGGGCAGGAAGAAGCCGAGGCCGAGGGTGCCGTGATAGAAGTCCACCAGGCGCTGCACGTCGTTGGTGAGGATGTCCATGTTGTCGAGGCGTTTGAGCTTGAGCATGGGATGGCTCCTTTGTCGTTGTCCGATTGCGTGTGTTCAGCTGAAGTCGTTGTCGAGCCAGTGCGGGTGGCCGCAAGGGCCGCCGGGCAGGGCGGTGAGGGTGCCGCCGGCAACGTCGATGACGATGCTGGCCAGGGTGGCGTACTGGCCGGCCTCGGGCAGGCTCGGGTCCGGGTGGCAGCAGACCGCGCCGATGCCGCCCAGGTGGCTGTTCATGGCGGCCAGGACCTTCTGCGGCGTCAGGCCACGGCGGTTGGCCAGGCGGCGCACCAGCAGGTCATGGCGCACCAGGGTGTCCGGGTAGGCGGCGGGCTCGGTGTCGAACTCGCGGGCCGGGCCTGAGAGGAAGTGGTTGGTGTGTACCAGCAGGCCATCGGCATCGGGGAACACCAGGCCGGGGCCGCCGGGGTGCAGTTCCACCGAGACGGCGGCGCTGGAGTCGTCGACGGCGGCGATCAGGGTCAGCGAGCTGGAGGCCGACACCTGTGCCGAGCCCAGCAACTGCAGGGCCTGGTTGATGTCCTTGCAGCTGTCGAGCATCCAGCGCGAGGCCACGTGCACCGGTACGCCGATGCCCTGGCCGTCCTTCTGGTGGTGCAGGATGTTGAAGTGCACGCCCAGGCCACGGCTGTTCACGCCTGCCTTGCCGACGATGCCGAACTCGGTAACGGTGGTGGTCAGGCTGCCGTCGGCGTGAGGGATCTCCCAGGTCAGCCACTGGCCGGCGAATTCGGCGTACCAGTCCCAGGTCTGCACGGCTACCGGCTTGCCGCTGAAAGGCTCCAGGCGGACCACGGTGGAGCATTCGCCGCGCAGCTGGGCGCCGAGGTGGGCGAGGATCTCGGTCCGCGCATTGATCGCGCCGAGGTACGACGGTTCGGTGCCGGCGCCTTCGGCCATGGCGAGGATTTCCTGGTAGAGCGGCGGGGCGAAGGCCTCGATCCGCGCCAGGGCCTGGGAGCCTAGCGCCAGCAGGTCGAAGGGACGGGTCGCGACCCGCTCGAACAGGGCGCGGTAATTGTCCACCGTGGCCTGGATTTTCTCCCCGTGGACGCGGCCGAATTCGAGGCCGCGCTCGGCTGGCTCGGTGACGGAGGAACGGAAGCGGATGCTCATGCCGCCACCTTCTGCAACTGCGGAGCGACATGGCGGGCCACTTCGTCCAGGCGGGCGAACCAGACATCGCCATCGCTCACCATGCGCTCGACGAAACGCTCCAGCTGCTCGAAGCGCGCGGCGCGGCCTATCACTTCCGGGTGCATGGTGAAGCTGGTATGGCGGCCGTCGCGGCGGGCCGACTCGTACTCGGCCAGCCAGGTATCGGCCAGCGTGCGCGGGTGGGTGAAGTTGCCGCCGTTGTCGATGCCCCAACCGAACATGGGCCAGTCGTCCAGGGACCAGTGCACCGGCAGTTCGAGGATGGAAGCGCCGTTCCAGGTTTCGTAGTAGGGGCGGTCGTCGCCCATGCAGCTGGAGTCGTAGGTGAAGCCCTTGGCCAGGACCAGCTCGAAGGTCTCCGGGGTCAGTTCCCAGGACGAGGAGCGGTAGCCGGCGGGCTTGGGCGCGCCGGCCCTGGCCAGGGCTTCCAGGCCCTGTTCCATCTCTTCCACCTGTTCGGCGGTGGAAATGCGGTCGCTGCGCAGGTGCATATGGCCGTGGTGACCGACTTCATGACCTTCCTCGAGCAGCCGCTCCACCAGGTGCGGATGCTCTTCCGCGGTGTGGCCGGGTACGAAGAAGGTGGCCGGGAGCTTGTGCCGGCGCAGCAGTTCGAGGATGCGCGGCACCCCGCGCACCACGCCGAAGCGGCCTTCGGACAGGCTGGTCAGGCGGCGGACGAAGGTCGGGCTCTCGCCTAGCAGGCCGGCTTCGGCGTCCACGTCGAAGGTCAGGGAAATGGCGACGGGGCTCTTGTTCGGCCACTGCAGCCGGGCCTTGTTATCGATGCTCATCAGGGCGGTTCCTTCTGGCGTTACTGGAATCAGTGAAAGGGGGCGGGCGCGGGAATCGCGCGGTCCTGGAAGCGGCGCAGGCGGTAGAGCACCTGGGAGATGGCCAGCACGGCGACGGCGATGCCGACTTCCTTCAGGCCGCCATACCCGGTGATGGAGGCGCTGGTGGTGCCGACTACCAGGATCAGCCCGTCGAACAGCGCCAGGGCTGCGGCGATGCCGACCCAGGAGCGGCCCAGGCGGATCGGCCGTACGGCGTCCGGGCGGTCCTTGCGCAGCACCACGAAGCCGGCCACCGCCAGCAGGTGGGCGAGGACATAGCCGACGTTGCCGGCGACTATCACCGCCAGGGCGTTACCGACGAAGAGCACCAGGGCGATGTTGATCAACAGCTGCACCGTGACGGCGCGGGCCGGGACGCCGGAGCGGTTGAGGGTGCCGAACTGGCGCACGGTCAGGCCATCCAGGGAGCTCTGGTAGAGCGCGCGGCCGGCGTCGGCGGTGCCCATCACCGAGAGCACCAGGATGCCGGCGATCAGCACCAGCGTGATCAGCGCCGCGCCACCACCCAGCAGCGCCTGGGCGCCAATCTGCAGGAAGCCATAAGGATGCTCGGCCAGGGCCTGCTCACCCAAGAGGCCAGCCAGGCCCAGCGGGGTCAGGGTGAACACCAGCAGCAGGATCAGTGCGGAAATCCGCAGGGCCTTGCGGGTGTCGCGCACGGTGTCGCGGAACTCGGGGATGAAGGAGGCGGCCGCTTCCACGGCATAGGCCGACCAGGCCATGACGAACAGCCAGGCGAGCACTGTGCGCAGGCCTTCGGCATCGCCGCCGATGCGCCAGGTGAAGCTTGCGGTGGTCCAGCCGCTGGCGACGAAGCTGCCGCTGAAGATCAGCACCGGAATCATCAGCAGCACGCCGGCGGCGGTGATGATGACCATGGTGAAGCGCAGGTTGACCATGCTCAGCGCCCAGGAAAACAGGGCCACGCCCAGGGCGATAAGTTGCGGCAGGTCCAGCTGCGTCACGCCCAGGTCCAGGCTGTAGCTGGCGTTGGGAAAGAACTGCTCGGTGAGGATCTGCGCCACCGCCAGGCCCCAGATCGCCGGGGCGGTGGCCCAGGCGAACCAGTAGGCGTAGGTGGCCAGTGGGCCGAGGCAGGGGATGCGCCTGCTCCAGGCCTCGTTGGCGTAGAGCGCGATGCCGCCGGACTTCTCGCTGAACATGGCGCCCATTTCCGAGTAGACCCAGTTGTGCAGCACGGCGATGGCGGCAATCACGGCCCAGAGCGCGATGGCGGCCCAGGCACCGATGGCGCCGATGGAGTAGCCGAGGCCGACGAACAGGGCCGCGGGCAGGCTGAGGGTGATGGCTACCCCGTCCCACCAGCGAATGGTTTTTGCGAGTGCCGCCGTAGGTTCGGAGCCTGGATTGGCCTGGTGCATTGCATCGCCCTCATCTTGTGCGTTTTGTTGGAAGGTCGCGCGATGAGTTGATGCTAAGTCGTTTATTTGCGCATGTATACGTTTATGTCGATTGAAAATACGCATTGCGCAATACGCGTGTAATAAAAATACGCATTGCGTTCATTTTGTGGAAGTGGTGCGTCAAGGCGGGACCCGGTCCGGAAGGCCTGTGCTAGAAGGGTTGGCTGGAGTAGGGGAGGAGGAAGGGGCGAAGCTATGCGCGAAAATCGCACGGCTCCAAATGCGCAATGCGCAGAAGGTCTGGGGTTGAAAATACGCAATGAGCGGACGAGCGGTGGGGTGAAGCAGTCGCGGCCTACCCGGTAGGGTGCGCTACGCGCACCACGAACACCGTGCAAGGATATCGGTGCGCGCAGCGCACCCTACGGCTGGAGATGCTGGGCGAACTCAGGACTCTTCCGACTGCCCCGCCGGAATGGTGAAACGGATCTTGTGTACCTTCACTTCCTGCATCATCCGCACGTCCTGCACGCCGGGCAGGCTGCGTACCTTCTGTTGCAGGCCCCAGAGGGTCTCGTCGTCGCGGCAGAGCACCTGCACGCAGATATCCGCGTTGCCCATGGTGGTGGAGAGGTAGCTGACCTCGGTCCAGCGGCCCAGGGTGTCGACCACCCGGTCGTGGTCCTGGGGAGCGACTTCGACGAAGAATAGCGCCAGCTTGGCCTGGCCCAGCTTGGAGGGGTTGGTGAAGGCGAGGATCTGCAGGATGCCCTGGTCCTGCAGGCGCTTCACCCGCGTGCGGACAGTGGCCTCGGGCACCGAGAGGTTGCGTGCGACTTCGCGGAAGGCCCTGCGCCCGTCCTCCTGCAGCTCGCGAACGATTTCATAGTCCAGTGGGTCGAGAATCGAAGTGGGCATTGGTCCTGGGCTTCCATGGCTGCTGCCGCTGAGGCGGAATGCGCCGAGGCTACCAGATTTGCGGAATTTCGGGATCGGCCCGCAGTTTGCGATCCGTAGGATGGGTGGAGCGAAGCGATACCCATGGGGGTAAGGCTGATGGGTATCGCGGGGCTCCACCCATCCTACCGTTCCGGATCTGCAGGGCTGCGGGTGCGGCTCAGGACCGCGAGCTGCGGGTGATCACCACTTCCAGGTACTCGCTGGGCACGACCAGGGAATCCGGCCCGGCCCGATTGCTGCGTTCCAGCAGTTCGGTCAGGTCGCGCTCCAGGGCTTCGGCGCCATCGGCGGGGAGAGCAGCGAAGGCCTTGTGGACCGGGCCGTACCAGGTGCGGAAGACCTCGATGAAATGCGCGGCCGAGCGGTAGCGGAAGTTGAACTGGCGGCGGGTCACCGAGATCGACCGGGCGCTGTCGCCGAACAGGCTGTGCAGGTGCTCCTCGACGCCCCAGCGCGACGGCGGTTGCACCCCGGGTGGGGGCGGCAGGTGGCGGCCGAGGGTCTTGAACACCTGGCCGATGAAGCCTTCCGGCGTCCAGTTAGCCAGGCCGATGCGGCCGCCTGGGCGGCAGACCCGCGCCAGTTCGGCGGCAGCCTTGGCCTGGTCGGGGGTGAACATCACGCCGAAGGTGGACAGCACCACATCGAAGCTGGCGTCGTCGAACGGCAAGGCTTCAGCGTCCGCGGCCTGGAAGTGCACATCGAGGCGCTCGGCCCGTGCGCGTTCCTGGCCGCGTTCCAGCAGGGCCGCAACATAGTCGGTGGAGGTCACCCGGCCACCGCGGCGCGCTGCGGCGAGGGTCGCGTTGCCGTTGCCGGCGGCGACGTCCAGCACGCTTTCGCCGTAGCGCAGGTCGCAGGCCTCGGCCAGCAGTTCGCCGACCAGTTGCAGGGTGGTGCCGATCACGGCGTAGTCGCCGCTGGCCCAGGAGGCCATCTGCCGGCTTTTCAGGGCGCTGAAATCAGTTTCGCTGGTCATTTTCTGGGCTCACTCGGCTGTAGTCGGGTCGATGATCGAGCTGATGCGGGAGATGCGGTTGGCAGGGAAGCCGCCTCGACTGGCGTGCTCCCTCACCAGCTCCTCGCTGGCGGCGATGTAGACGCAGTACAGCTTGTCGTCGGTGACGTAGCTCTGGACCCACTGCACCTCTGGTCCGAGCTGGGCGAGCACCCGGCAGGATTTCTGCGATATGGCCTTGAGGTCTCGTTCCGTGAGTTTTCCAGCATCCGGTATCTCTCTTTCAATGAGGAACTTGGGCATGGCAACCTCTTGATCTTGGCTTGCGGACACGCCTTGGGTGGATTGGGCAGCAAGCGGCGTGCAGGCGAACTATCCGCCACCGCTGCGCCGGCGTCCTGCCCGAACGTCGGCGAGGCTTGTCCGATCGTCCGTGAGTGCGTCCATTTATCCGGCCGGCAGTCGCGTCGCGCCGCTGGCGCCCAGAATTGCAAGGATGCGGCCTGAGGTGCGGGCGGATGGACGCTCTGTCGGAAACCCTGCGCGTCGTCCACCTGGTCGGCGCCATCTTCATCAATGCCAGGTTCAGTGCGCCCTGGTGCTACCAGTCGCCCCGCGCGGACAGCGTGGCGCCGTTGCTGGAGCCTGGCGCCGAGCGGCTGGTGATCTTCCACCTGATCACCGAGGGCGAATGTTTCGTCGAACTCGGCCCTGACGCGCCGGTGCGCCTGGTGGCCGGCGATGCGGTGATCTTTCCCCAGGGCCATGCCCACCGGATGACCTCCCAGCCCGGCCTGCCGCCGGCCACCGGCGCGCGTCTGGATACGGTGCTGGCGCGCCGGCCACGGCAGCTGTCCTACGGTGGCGGTGGCCCGATCACGCGACTGGTGTGTGGATACCTGGCCTGCGATACGCGGCTGGCGGAGCTGCTGCTGGCCGGTCTGCCGCCGCTGGTGCGGGTCAATGTGCGCGGTTCCAGCGCCGGCGCCTGGCTGGAGGCTTCGGTGCGCTATGCCCTGGCCGAGGCCAAGTCGCCGAGGCCGGGTGGCGAGGGCGTATTGGCCAAGTTGGCGGAAGTGCTCTTCATCGAGGTGCTGCGGCTGTACATGAACGAGCAGGCCGAAGGCCGCACCGGCTGGCTGGCCGGCCTTGGCGACCGCATCGTCGGCGCGGCCCTGAGCGCCTTGCACCGCAGCCCGGCCCAGGCCTGGACCCTGGAAGAGCTGGCGCGCACCTCCGGCACCTCGCGCTCGGTGCTGGCCGAGCGCTTCCAGCAACTGGTAGGCAGTTCACCGATGCAATACCTGACCCAGTGGCGGATGCTGTTGGCGGCCAATCTGCTGTCCCGCAGCAACGCGCCCCTGGCACGTATCGCCGAAGATGTCGGCTACCAGACCGATACCGCCTTCAGCCGAGCCTTCCGCCGCGAATTCGGCGCGCCGCCGGCGGCCTGGCGGCGCAGCCGGGCGCAGCGCCAACCAGCGAGTTAGCCCATGCTCGATGGGTAGGGTGCGCCGTGCGCACCAGCGATTGTTGCCGGCTAGCTCGGCGCCAGGCACGGCCACTGGACCTGGTGCGCATGGCGCACCCTACGGACCGGCTCCGAGGTCAATCCAGCACCGCATGGGTATCCGGCGTTGCGGATGCGGTGGGCGGTTTGCGCAGAAGCAGCAGCAGAGGCAGGGAGGCGAGGGTGACGAACATCATCAGGCGGAAATCCTGAAGGTAGGCCAGGATCGCGGCCTGACGGGTCACCTCGGCGTCCAGGGCCAGCAGCCCGGCGGCGCTGGAGAGGTCGTAGGCGCCACTTTCCGTGGCCTGGGTCAGGGCCTGGCTGAAGGGAGTGATGAAGTCGGTGAAGACCGCGTGGTTGATCTGGGTGCGCTGGGCCAGGTAGCTGATCACCAGGGAGATGCCGATGCCGCTGCCGACGTTGCGCATCAGGCTGTACAGCGCGGTGCCGTCGTTGCGGTAGCGCGGCGCCAGGGTGGAGAAGGTCAGCGTGGACAGTGGCACGAAGATCAGCCCCAGGCCGAAGCCCTGGACCACCCCGGTGTGGACGATGTCATAGGCGCTCACATCCGCGGTGAAGAGGGTCATCTCCCACAGGGACAGGGCGGTGAGCAGCAGGCCCAATCCGATCATCCAGCGCGGGTCGACCCGGGTGATCAGCCGTCCCACCAGCATCATCGCCAGCATGGTGCCCAGGCCGCGCGGGGCGAGCAGGTTACCCACGTCCAGCACCGGGTAGCCCATCAGGTTCTGCATGAAGGGCGGCAGCAGGGTCATGGTGGCGAACAGCATGATGCCGATCATGAAAATGAACAGCAGGCCGATGCTGAGATTGCGGTCCCTGAACATGACCGGCTCGATGAAGGGCTGGTCATGGGTCAGGACATGGACGACGAAGAGGTAGAGGCAGAGGCCGGCGATTACCGCCTCGAGCAGGATTTCGCGGCTGCCGAACCAGTCCTGGGATTCGCCGCGATCGAGCATCAGCTGGAAGGCGCCTATGGCCAGGGCGAGCAGGGCGAAGCCCAGCAGGTCGAAGCGGCGCTCGCGCTCGGTCGGGGTTTCCTTGAGGAAGGCCGCCAGGCCGAACCAGGCCAGCAGGCCGAACGGCAGGTTGATGTAGAACACCCAGCGCCAGTCGTAGTACTCGGTGAGCCAGCCGCCGAGGCTGGGGCCGAGGATCGGGCCGACCATCACGCCCATGCCCCAGACCGCCATGGCCGAGCCGTGCTGCTCACGGGGGTAGGTGTCCAGCAGCACGGCCTGGGACAGCGGGACCAGGCTGGCGCCGAACACACCCTGGAGCAGGCGGAAGGCGACTATCTGTTCCAGGCTCTGGGCCGCGCCGCAAAGCATGGAGGCCAGGGTGAAACCGACGATGGACCAGATGAACAGCCGCTTGCGGCCGAAGCGCGCGGCGAGGAAACCGGTCAGCGGCAGGCAGATGGCCGACGCCACAATGTAGGAGGTCAGCACCCAGCTGATCTGGTCCTGGGTGGTGCCCATGCTGCCCTGCATGTGCGGCAGGGCGACGTTGGCGATGGTGGTGTCCAGCGCCTGCATGATGGTCGCCAGCATCACCGATACGGTGATCAGCCAGCGGTGCGAGCCCGCGTCACGGGCGATGGTCGCGTTCATCGCGGACGTCCGTCAGGGCCAAAGGCTGGCGAGGCTGCGCTGGTGGCCTGTGTCGATTTCGACCACCGCGCTGAGGCCGGCGCGCAGGCGCGGCAGATCGGGCCCGGGTTGCAGATGGATGCGCACCGGCACCCGCTGGGCCACCTTCACCCAATTGCCGGTGGCGTTCTGTGCCGGCAGCACCGAGAACTCGGAGCCGGTGGCCGGGCTCAGGCTTTCCACCTCGCCCGGCCAGGTGCGGTCCGGGTAGATGTCGAAACGCACGTCCACGCTCTGGCCGGGTTGCACATAGGTCAGGTCCTTCTCCGGGAAGTTGGCCTCCACCCAGAGATTGCCGTCGGCCACCAGGGTCAAGGCGGTATTGCCGGCGCTGATGTACTGGCCCGGTTGTGGCACCTTGCTGACGCTGCCGGGCAAGGAGGCACGCACCTCCACCCGTTGCAGGTCCAGTTTCGCCTGATCCAGTTCGGCCAGGGCGGAGAGGTAGCTGGGGTGCTGCTCGATGGGCAGGCCGAGGCTGCCGCCGAGGTTCTCGGCGATGCGCTTGAGGTCATGCTCGCGGGCGTCGATCTCCTGGGTGGCCACCTGCGCGGCCTGGCGGGATTCATCAAGGCGGGCAGGGGAGAGATATCCCTTCTGCGCCAGGTTTGCCTGCCGCTGCAGGTCCTTTTCGGCGAAGTCGTGACGGGTGCGGGCCAGGGCCAGTTCGGCGGTTTTCTCCTGGTAGCTGGCCTTGAGCGCGGCGAGGTCGGTGCGCACCTGGGCCAGGCGTGCCTCGGCCTTGGCGACGGCGATGCGGAAACTGGCCGGATCGATGCGGAACAGCACCTGGCCGGCCACCACCTGGTCGTTCTCCCTGGCCAGCACCTCGGTGATGGTGCCCGAGACATCGGTGCTGACCGGCACCTTGTCAGCTTTGGCGTAGGCGTTGTCGGTCTCGACATAGCGGCCGCCATGGAGGTAGGCGAACAAGGTCGCCGCCGCCACCAGCAGAGGGACGCCCCCCATCAACAGCAGGCGCTTGAGGCGGGGGTTGGTGGCGACCGCTGCATCCTGCTCCGGAGCTATGACCGTATGGGTGTTCATGGCGTTGCGGTTCCTTGGGGAATCAACGGGACGAGAGGTTCTGGCGCATCTTGCGCAGGGCAGCGGCCAGGGCCGCGGCCTCCGCCTCGGAAAGGTCGAATAGCGCCTCGGCATGGGTGGCGGCGGCGACTTCGTGGATGTTCCTCAGTTCCTGGCCGGCCTGCTCCCGCAGGTAGAGGCGGTAGGCGCGGCGATCCTCCGGGTCGGGCCGGCGCTCCACCAGTCCGGCCTGCTCCAGCTGGTCGATCAGGCGGGCGAGGGTGATCGGCTTGACCTCCAGCTGGTCGGCCAGCTCCACCTGACGGCAGCCCTCGTTGCGCGCGATGTGCACCAGGGCGCGGGCCTGGCTGAGGGTCAGCGGGCTGCCGGTCAGGCGCCGCTCGAAGGAGCGGCGCATCAGCCGCGAAACATCGGCGAGGAGGAAGCCGAGGCTCTCTTCACGAGGGGACATGAGAAGGAATCCATATAATAAGCGTTGCTTACTATATGACCGCGACGAGCGCGCCGTCAAAGCTCGAATGGGGCTCATGCTTTTGTGGGGGCGATTTCAATCGCTAAGGGGCGCGCAGCGACCCCGATCAGAACAGCATGGCAGCCCTTCGGGCTGCTCAGCGAATGAATTCGCCCCCACAAGGGGACGAGCCCGCCTCAGGGGATTTGCCAGGTTCAGCCGTGCCGCGCGCGGCTCGCCTGCACCACCCGGTGCGCGGGCACCCGCAGCTGCGCCAGCAGGTACTCGGCGAACTCCGGCGAGAAGGGCTGCAGGGCAATGGCGCGCTCCATGCAGCCAAGCCAGGCGGCGCTGCCCGCCTCGTCGATCGGCCATTGGGCATGGAAGGCGGGGATGGAGATGGGGCCGTACTTCTCGCTGAACAGCTTCGGCCCGCCCAGCCAGCCGCTGAGGAAGCAGGCCAGCTTGTCGCGGGATTGCTCCAGGCTTTGCGGGTGCATGCGGCGCAGGTCGGCGGCTTCGGGCAATTCGTCCATCAGCCGGTAGAAGTCGTCGACCAGGCGGCGCAGGCCGTCGATGCCGCCGGCGGCCTGGTAGGAGGCGTCGCCGGTGCCGAAGGGGGGCGTGCTGCTCACGGATGGACCTCGTCGAATTTCGGGGACGGCATCATACCCGCCGTGCCACCGGATGTTCAGCCGCCAGATCGTCGCGGTCCTCGATGAATTCGGTGGGCACCGAGCCGTCGGCATTCAACTGGAAGATGCGCGCCGGCCGACCCTGGTCGTCGAAGAATACCTGGCCGAGGCCGGCGGAGTTCCACAGGCGCTCGCCGGCCTTGCTGTGCGCCGGCGTGCGCGGCACCACCTTCATAGGGCGGCGCTTGGTGAACCAGTTCAGCGGCGAACGCGGTGAATAGAGCCAGCGGTTGAGGCGGTCGAACACGTCCAGCAGACGGCGGGGGAACTCATTCTTGATGCCGCTGCTGGTGATCTGCCAGAGCTTCGGGCCCTGCTGGCGGTGGCGGATGGTCACTTCGTAGACGAAGGAGTAGTGCACGTCGCCGGAGAGGATCACGTAGGTGCCTGGTGTGCGTGAGTGGCGGAAGATGTTGAGGATCACCTGGGCGGCGCCCTGGTGGGCCATCCAGTTCTCCGCGTCCACCAGCAACGGGTAGCCGAACCAGCTGAACACCCGCTGCACCGTCTCGATAAGCTTGACCCCGAAGACGGGCGCCGGCGAAACGATGATGGCCGACGGATGGTCCAGCAGTTCCTGCTGCAGTTCGCTCAGGGCCTCCCAGTCCAGCAGGCCGGAGGGACGGCCCAGGTCGATTTCGCTGCGCCAGCGGCGGGTGCGGGTGTCCAGTACCACCAGCGCCGGCGTGGTGGGTAGTACGTACTGCCAGCGGTTGAAGCCGATCAGGCGGTCGATCAACCGGTCCAGGGCGGCGCTGTCCAAATGGTTGTCGGTGGCGGCCGTGGCGCTCAGGGCTTTGGTCTGGTCCAGCAGCTCGGCAAAGGCGGCCGGGTCATTGCCCCAGCCCTGGCAGAGCATGTAGGCCAGTAGCGCGTTGCCGATGATGCGCTTGGAAAAGGGATGGCCGTAGGCGGTCAGTTCCCACTGGGCGGAGAGGTTCCAGTCGTCGGTGATGTCATGGTCGTCGAAGATCATCAGCGTCGGCAGGTGGGCGAGCACCCGCGCCACGCCAGGCAGCCCGTCGCGGAAACCGGCCAGGCGGGACTCCTCCAGCCGGTAGCGTTCGATCTTGTCCGCCTCCAGGGCGGGCATCTGCGGGTCGACCAGGGGCCAGGGCACCGGCGACCAGACCAGCAGGTACATGGCCAGCACCTCGGCGAAGGTCACCAGGTGGTTCTCCGCGTTGCTGCTGGTGAAGATGGGTTTGCGCGCACCGCCGAAGAAGCGCTCGCGCAAGGTTTCATTGCTCTCCAGCGCCGGCAGCAGGTCGGCCCGGTGGTAATAGGTGGCGGGATGACCGTAGAGCGCCGCGCTATCGTCCACGACGGCGCCCTCCAGGCGCTCGTCGAACAGGCCGAGACGCGCGATCAACTGGTGGATGGCGCGCAGCATGGGGCCGGCCACGTCGTCGGCGTAGACCTGGTCGCCGCTCATCAGCAGCAGCGCAGGGCGTTGCTCGGGCGCCGGGACGGCGGCCAGCAGGCGGTCAGCACAGAGCAGACCATCGGGCGCCGGGAAGTGCGGCTTGCGGCAGGAACCATGGAGCAGCTGGTCGATGCGCGAACGCAGCACGAAACTCGGCTGGCGCGCCTCGCCGTAGAGCAGGTGCGGCGCCCAGTCGCCGATGCCCTGGCCGTCGATCAGCAGGTCGTAGTCGATCTGCTGGTCCAGGGGCAGCGAGGTCTCCAGGCGCAGGTCGATCAGGTGCACGAAGGCATGCCGCCCCACGGCGATCACCCGGCAGGCGTCACCCTCCAGGCTGTACTCCACGCCACCGTCCGGCGACAGCCGCAGCACCGGCGACAGCTGGCGCGACGCCACCAGCCAGAGCACCAGGCGGCGGGATTCGATGCGGCGCAACAAGGGGCCGGCGAGGACGGGAGGTAGGTTTTCCTGGGGGGAGGTTGCGGACATCGGTACAACGGGCCTGTGCGAACGAGCGCAACAGGATAACGCGAGTGGCGCGGATGGCTCCGAAACGGCTTGAAAAAAACTCAGCCCAATAGTGCGTTTAAATCGGTTGGCAGGGTGCGCGAGGGGCTTCTAGCATCCTTCGGGCTGCCCCACGCTGGCGCCGTGGATGCGTCAGTCGCCCAGCCCTGATGGAACGGCCTGCCCACGGAGGCAACCATGCTCCAGGTCCTGCTCGATGGCCCACTGGCCCGCGACACTCCAGGCACGATTCCCGAAGCCCATTCCGGCGCTCCCTGATTCAACCCCCATTCCGATTCCTTTCCAGGGCCGCCGTATCGCCCTGGCCAACCGTGGACCGCCCGCGACGACGGGCGGCCGTCCTGATGAAAACCACTGGGAGGCGATATGGCCCTCACCTTGAAAATCAATGGAACTGAACACAGCGTCGACGTCGATCCTGACACGCCGCTGCTCTGGGTATTGCGTGACGTGCTGGGCATGACCGGCACCAAGTTCGGCTGCGGCATGGCGCTGTGCGGCGCCTGCACCGTGCACATGAACGGCGCGGCGGTACGCTCCTGCGTAATGCCGGTGAGCAGCATGATCGGTGCCGAGATCACCACCATCGAAGCCGTTGGCGAAACCGACGCAGGCAAGCGCGTGCAGGACGCCTGGCTGGCCAAGGAAGTGGTGCAGTGCGGTTACTGCCAGTCCGGGCAGATCATGTCCGCCAGCGCGCTGCTGGCGGCCAACCCCAACCCCAGCGACGCCGACATAGACGGCGCCATGTCCGGCAATATCTGCCGCTGCGGCACCTATCTGCGCATACGCGAGGCCATCAAGGTGGCCGCCCAGAGCAAATCGAAGGCGGAGGATGCGGCATGAACGACCTCACTTCCCCGGTCTTGCCCGGCCTCAGCCGTCGGGGCTTCCTCAAGGCCAGCGCCGCCGTGGGCGGCGGTCTGCTGATCAGTTTTACCCTCCCGGCCCTGATGGGCGAGGCGCAGGCGGCGGAGGACGAGTTCAATCCCAACGCCTACATCCGCATCGACCGCAGCGGCAAGGTGTTCTTCGTCATCCAACCGGTGGAAATGGGGCAGGGCACCTACACCTCCATGCCGGCGCTGATCGCCGAAGAACTGGAAGTGAGCCTCGACCAGGTGGTGATCGAGCACGCGCCGGCCGACGACAAGCGCTACGCCAACCCCATGCTGGGCTTCCAGGTCACCGGCGGTTCCACTTCGGTGCCGGCGAACTGGAAACCCCTGCGCCAGGCCGGTGCCACGGCGCGCGTCCTGCTGGTGACGGCGGCGGCGCAACAGTGGTCGGTGCCGGTGGAGAGCTGCAAGGCCGAGAACGGCGCCGTGGTGCATGCGGAGAGTGGTCGCAAGTTGGGCTACGGCGAGCTGGTGGATGCCGCCGCGCAGCTGCCGCTGCCGGGTGAGGTACCGCTCAAGGACCCGTCGCAGTTCAGGCTGATCGGTACCCCAGCCAAGCGCACCGACTCGCCGGACAAGGTGCGGGGCAAGGCGATGTTTGGCATCGACGCCCGCCCTGAGGGCGTGAAGGTCGCCGCGCTGACCATCTGCCCGGTGATCGGCGGCACCCTGGCCGAGGTGGATGACGCGCCTGCCATGGCGGTGAAGGGCGTGCACAAGGTGGTGCGCACGAAGGATGCGGTGGCGGTCATCGCCGACCACACCGGCGCCGCGCGCAAGGGCCTGGCAGCACTCTCGATCAAGTGGAACGAGGGCGCGAACGCCAAGGTGTCCAGCGCCGAGCTGCTGAAGAACATCGCAGAGGCCTCCAAGGCCGAGGGCGTGCAGGCTCGCGCTGAAGGCAATGTGCAGGAAGCCATGGGCAAGGCGGCGAAGAAGGTGGAGGTGATCTACCAGGTACCCTTCCTCGCCCATGCCTGCATGGAGCCGGTCAACTGCACGGCCCATGTGCGCAAGGATGGCTGCGACCTCTGGCTCGGCATCCAGGTGCCGGCGCGGGCCAAGACCCTCGCGGCGCAGCTCACCGGCCTGCCGGAAGAATCGGTGCAGGTGCACAACCAGTTGCTCGGCGGCGGTTTCGGCCGGCGCCTGGAAACGGACTTCGTCGGCCATGCGGTGGAGGTGGCCAAGCAGGTGGATTACCCGGTGAAGGTGATCTATTCCCGCGAGGAAGACACCCGCCACAGCACCCTGCGGCCTTTCCATTACAACCACCTGGCCGCCGGCCTGGACGAACAGGGCAGGCCCATCGCCTGGACCCACAAGGTCACCGGCGGCTCGATCATCGCGCGCTGGGCGCCGGCGCGTTTCACCAATGGTGTCGACGGCGACGCCGTGCGCGACGCCTGCGGCCCCTATGGCTTCCCCAACCTGGCGGTGCACTACGTGCGCCACGAGCCGCCCACGGGCATCACCCCCGCCTTCTGGCGCGGCGTGGGCCACACCCAGAACGCCTTCATGGTGGAGGGCTTCATGGACGAGCTGGCGGCGATGAACAAGGTCGATCCCTTCAGCTACCGCTATCCGCTGCTGGAGAAGCATCCGCGCGCGCTGAAGGTGCTGGAGACCCTGCGCGAGAAGTCGGGCTGGGATTCGCCGCTGCCGGCAGGGCATGGCCGCGGCCTGGCCATGACCTACTGCTTCAGCACCTATGCGGCGCAGGTGGCGGAAGTCAGCGTGGACGCCAGCGGCCTGGTCAAGGTGCACAAGATCACCTCGGTGGTGGACTGCGGCATCCCCATCAACCCGGACTCGGTGGTGGCGCAGATGCAGGGCGGCACCGTCTTCGGCCTGACGGCGGCGCTGTTCGGCAACATCACCTACAAGGATGGCCGGGTGGAGCAGGGCAACTTCGACAGCTACCGCCTGCTGCGCATCAACGAGGTACCGCCGATGGAGACTCACATCATCAACAGCGGTGAATCCCCCGGTGGCCTGGGCGAAGTCTCCACGGTGGTGGTCGCACCGGCAGTGGTGAACGCCATCTATGCCGCCACCGGCAAGCGACTGCGTTCCCTGCCGATCGATCCGGCCGAGCTGAAACAGGCCTGATGGGCACCTCGCCGTAGGAGCGAATTCATTCGCGAAGGGCCGCGCAGCGGCCCGTTGTCCGAATCGCGAATGATTTCGCTCCTACAAACCCCTCTCGTAGCCCTTCAACGCCATAGCCCCGGAGGGTGGATGTCGCTTTTCACATCCACCAGCGAGGCCAGGCCCGGCACCGATGGTGGATCGGTGAAGCGTGATCCACCCTTGTAGGTCCGTAGCCCGGATGAAATCCGGGAGCGGTGAAGGAATTTTCCCGGATTTCATCCGGGCTACCGACTGCCAGCTGCCTCGTGTCCCTCCGTAGGATGGGTGGAGCGGAGCGATACCCATGCGGACAGAGCTGATGGGTATCGCAAGCTCCACCCATCCTACAAGAGCACGCACGCCTTCTGGGTTGCGAAAAACTCAATCGATAGCGGTCTTTATATCGTTTGTCGGGGTTCCGCTCGATGTCGACCATAGCTCCAGTCCAGAGCCGTTCGCGCGGCTTAAAACATCAGGAGGTCGACATGAACCCGCTGCCATCCCTCTGGGGGAGCGATAGCCCCCCGCGCCTGCTTGGCTCCCGTCACCTGGCCACCGGTGAACTGGTGTTCCCGGCGCTGCCAGGGCATTCCCCGCTGGCTGACCAGTACCGCATCGAGTCGCTGGCCGATGAGGGCAACCTCTACAGCTTCAGCGTCATCCATCCGAGCCCGAAGAGCGGCCTCGCGCCTTTCGCCCTGGGCTATCTGGACTTGCCCGGCCCGGTACGCCTGTTCGGGCGCATCGCCGGCAGCGGTCGCCCGCAGATTGGCGCTGCATATCGCGTCCAGCCGGACGAGGAATACGGCTGCCTGTTCGAACCCCTGGAGGTCAACCAATGAGCCAGATGCATGTAATGGGCGGGGCCATGACCCGCTTCGGCCGCCACCAGGGCGTGATGGCGCCGGAACTGGCCCAGCAGGCCATCCTCAAGGCCGTGGCCGACGCCGGCCTGGCGCTTGCGGACATCCAGGCGATCTACTGCGCCAACGTCCTCGGCGGCATGATCCTGGGGCAGGTGATAGTGCGCGACCTGGGCCTTGCCGGCATTCCCGTCTACAACGTCGAGAACGCTTGCGCCAGTGGCGCCACCGCCGTGCACCTGGCGCGCCACGCACTGCTGGCCGGGCAGTACGAGCGGGTGCTGGTGTTCGGCATCGAGCAACTGACCCAGCTGGGCGGTGGCACCATCCCGATGCAACGCAATGACGAGAAGACCGACCTCTTCGCCAAGGCCGGCATGGTCCTGCCGGCGATCTACGCCATGCGCGCCACGCGCTTCATCCACGAGCGCGGTGCCAGCGCGGCCGACCTGGCCGGCATCGCGGTGAAGAACCGCTACCACGGCACCCTCAACGAATACGCCCAGCAGCGTACCGAGGTGACCCTCGACGAAGTGCTCGCCTCGCGCATGATCGCCGACCCGCTGACCCTGCTGCAGTGCTGCCCGTCCCAGGTGGATGGCGCCGCCGCCCTGGTGCTGGGCAACCAGCCCGGCCCCCATGCCAAGGATGTGCGCGTGCTGGGTTCCATAGTCGTTTCCGGCCTGCGCGAAGGCGCCCGTGACGACATCCTCGACGCCGAGATCACCGCCCGCGCGGCGCGACTGGCCTATGAGCAGTCCGGCGTCGATCCCCGGGACGTGGGCGTGGTCGAGCTGCACGACGCCTTCACCATCGCCGAGCTGATCTATTACGAAGCCCTGGGCCTGGCTCCACACGGCGAAGCCGTGGCGCTGCTGCAGTCCGGCGCCACCCGCCTGGGCGGCCGCGTGCCGGTGAACCCCAGCGGCGGCCTGCTCGCCAAGGGGCATCCGCTGGGCGCCACCGGTGTGGCGCAGATGGTCGAGCTGATGTGGCAACTGCAGGGCCGTGCCGGTGAGCGCCAGGCCGACAACCAGCTCAGCATCGGCGTTGCCCAGTGCACCGGCGGCGGCATTGCCGGCGTCGATCACGCGGCGTCTTCCGTTCACGTGCTGGGGGTGTGAGATGAGCGCACAAGCTTTCCAACAAGGCCAGGTGGCGGCCGTCACCGGCGCCGCCCGTGGCATCGGCCTGGGCATCGCCACCCGCCTGGCGCGCCAGGGCGTGACCGTCTACCTGCTGGACCGCGACGCGCCGGCGCTGCTGGATGCCGTCAAGCTGCTGCAGGACGAGGGCCTCGACGCCCACGGCATCGCCCTGGACCTGACCCTCGGCACCGATGTCGAGAACGCCTTCGGCCAGGTCCGCGAACGCTCCGGGCGCCTGGACTTCCTGGTGAACAACGCCGGTGTGGTGCGCGACAAGCGCTTCCTGAAGATGACCGAGGACGACTGGGACCTGGTGGTCGATACCAACCTGCGGGCGCAGTTCCTCTGCTGCAAGGCGGCGCTGCCGCTGATGCTCGAGGCCGGCTTCGGGCGCATCGTCAACCTGTCGTCGCGCGCCTGGCTGGGTGGCTTCGGCCAGGCCAACTACTCCGCCGCCAAGGGCGGGGTGGTGAGCCTGACCCGCAGCCTCGCCATCGAGTTCGCGTCCAAGGGCATCACGGTCAACACCATCGCCCCCGGTATCGTCGATACGCCGCTGTTCCAGGCTTTCGAGCCCGAGGTTCAGGCGCGCCTGAAGGACACGGTGCCGGTGAAACGCATCGGTACCCCGGACGATATCGCCAACGCGGTGGAGTTCTTCCTTGCGCCGGCCAGTTCCTACGTCACCGGCCAGACGCTGTATGTCTGCGGCGGGCGCAGCCTGTCCTCGGCCAGCGTGTAAGGAGGCCGCCATGTCCGTGACCATGCAGGTCCAGGGCGCGATCGCCCTGATCACCCTCGATCGACCGGAGGCCCTCAACGCCCTGGACCTCGACGCCCTGCGTGCCCTGCGTGGGCACCTGGAGGAAGTCCGCGATCGCCGCGAGATCCGTACGGCGATCATCAGCGGCGCCGGCGAGCGCGCTTTCTGCGTCGGCGCCGACCTGAAGAGCACGCGCGCCTCAACGGCCTCCTATGCCGAGGCGCTGTTCCTCGACAAGGAGCCGGCCGCCGACGCGGGACTCTACATCCGCCTGATGGACCTTTCCGACCTCGACCTGCGCAAGCCGCTGATCGCCGCGGTGAATGGCCATTGCCTGGGCGGTGGCCTGGAACTGGCGCTGCAGTGCGACCTGCGTATCGCCTCGGCCAATGCCAGCTTCGGCCTGCCGGAAGCGGTGGTTGGTTCCATTCCGGCGGTGTCCGGCCTGCATCGCCTGCTGAAGGCGGTGCCGCCGGCCCACGCCATGCAGATGGCCTTGACCGGCCAGCGCATCGATGCCGCCCAGGCCCAGGCCATCGGCCTGGTCTCGGAGGTGGCGCAGACCCCGGCGGCGCTGCTGGAGCGTGCCCTGGAACTGGCGGAGCGGATCGCCCTGGCCGCGCCGCTGGCGATCCAGGCGCTGCAATCCCTGGCCCGGCAGACGGCGCATCTGTCCGATGCCGATGCCCAGCGCCTCGCCGAGCTGTACTGGGGCGTGCTGCGGGATACCGAGGATCGCCTGGAGGGACGCACGGCCTTCGCCGAGAAGCGTCCGCCACACTACAAGGGCCGCTAGCGTCGGGGAGAGCCGTCATGCAACTGAGCAATCCGTTCCTGCAAAGCCTCGGCGTCGAACTGGTCCGCTGGGCCGTCGGCGAGGCCGAGTTCCACATGCCCATCGAGGCGCGCCACCTCAACCGCCAGGGCATGCTCCACGGCGGCCTGATCGCCACCCTGCTGGATGCGGCCTGCGGCTACGCGGGCCTGCATGCCGCCGAGGGCGAGGAGGAGGTGCACGGTGTCACCGTGATGCTGAACATCGCCTACCTGAAGGCGGCGCGTTCCGGCCGCGTGATCGCTCGCGGTCGGGTCAGCCGCAGCGGGCGCAGCCTGTACTTCGCCGAGGCGTCCCTGCTGAGCGACGACGGCGAGTTGCTGGCGACCGCCCAGGGCACCTTCAAGCAGGGAGGTGGCCGCCATGTTGCGTAATGCCTTGCAGGGCCTGACGGTAGTGGATTTCACCCAGATCGCCGCTGGCCCCACCTGCACCATGCTGCTGGCCGACATGGGCGCGCGGGTGATCAAGGTCGAGGCGCCGGAAGGCGATCTCGGCCGCACCCTCGGGCCGGCCTGGATCGGTGACGACAGTGCCCTGTACCACGGTTTCAACCGGGGCAAGGAAGGTCTCTGCCTGGACCTGAAGAACCCCCGCGCCCTGGCGGTGGCCAAGCGTCTGGTGGCGGAGGCCGACGTGCTGATCGAAAGCATGCGACCCGGCGTGATGGCGCGCCTCGGGCTCGGCTTTGAAGCCGTTGCCGCGCTGAATCCCGCCCTGGTCTATTGCTCCATTTCCGCCTATGGCCACCAGGGCCCCTACGCGGACCGCGCCGGGGTGGACGGCATTCTCCAGGCCGATTCGGGGTTGATGAGCCTGATCGGCATTCCCGGTGCGCCACCCTGCAAGGTGCAGGCGCCGGTGGTGGACGTGGTGACCGGCTACATGGCCTGCATGGCGATTCTCGCCAAGCTGCAGGCGCGGCACCGGGACGGGCAGGGCGGTCATCTGGACGTGAGCCTGATGAACTCCGCCCTGGCCCTGCAGCAGTCGTCCATCAGCAGCTACCTGCGCGACGGCGAACTGCCGACGCCCATCGGCAGCGCGGCGCCGTATTCGGCACCGAACGAAGCCTTCCAGACCGAGGACGGTTGGATGATGGTGGCGGCCTACAACGGCAACCGCTGGGAGCGTCTGTGCACGCTGCTCGGCTATCCCGAGTGGGCCGGCGATCCGCGTTTCGCCAGTTCCGCCCAACGCGTGCTGCATCGCGCCGAGATGCAGGAAGCGCTCACCGGCGTGTTCCGCACCCAGTCCACCGCATATTGGCTGGAACAGCTGCGCGCGGCCGATATCCTCTGCGCCAAGGTCGCCGACTACGGCGACCTGCTGAACCACCCGCAACTGGCGGAGAACGGCATGCTCGCCAGCATCGAGCACCCGCGCCATGGCACGCTGCGCGTCCCCGGCTTCCCGGTGAACAGCGCCGAAGCGGCCCGCCAGCCCTACAAGCCGGCCCCGGACAAGGGCGAACACTCCCGCGAGCTGTTGGCGGAAATGGGCTTCAGCGAGCTGGAGGTGGCCGAGATGCTGGACAGCGGGGCGGTGGTTGCCGCGTAGATTGGCGCTCTTGTGGGGGCGAATTCATTCGCCAAGGGCAGCGAAGCTTTCCCCTTCGAGGCCCCAGGGCGAACCTGCGGTCCGCATAGCGATTGAAATCGCCCCCACAGGCCCGAGAAGAACCTCGGCCAACTGGCCGGGATTCTTCATTCCACCGTCACGCGATCTTCACCCCCGCCAGGCCTTCCAGGACTTCCACGACCCGGGTCATGTCGCGGGTCGGCTCGCCGCTGTTGATGGCGAGGTCGAAGAACTGTTTCACCACGGCGCAGGTCAAGGCGGGGGCGCCGTTGGCTTCGGCTTCGGCGAGGAACAGGCGGATGTCCTTGCGCATCAGGTCGAGGCGGAAGCCGAAATCGAATTCGCGCTTGAGCACGGTGCCGGCCAGCATGTTCTCGCTGGTGTAGCTGCGCGCCGTGCCGACATTGAGGATGTCGAGCATCTGCCGGGGATCGAGACCCGCCTTGGCGCCGAACAGCAGCGCCTCGCTGGTGGCCACCAGGGTGGCGCCGACGATCATGTTGTTCACCAGCTTGAGGGTCTGGCCGAGGCCGGCGGCGTCGCCCAGGTGCACCACCTTGCGGCCGAAGACGGCGAATGCCGGTTGGCAGCGCGCATAGGCGTCGGCGGGACCGCCCACCATCACCGACAGGGTGCCCGCCTCGGCACCGGCGACACCGCCCGCCAGGGGCGCATCCAGGGCGGCGATGCCGCGCTCCTTGAGGGCCTGTTCAAGGCGGCGGGCCATGCTCGGGCCGGTGGTGGAGTGGTCCACCAGCACGCGCACGCTCTCGCCGTGGATCACGCCGTTCTCGCCCAGCACCACCTGTTCGACGATCTCCGGCGTGGGCACGCAGACCTGCACGATTTCCGCCGCGTCGGCCACTTGCCGTGGCGAGCCGTGGCTACGGGCTCCGCGGGCCAGCAGGGGCGCCAGCGCTTGCGGATTGGGGTCGTGCAGCTCCAGGCCGAAGCCATGGTCCAGCAGGTGTCGCGCCATTCTCTGGCCCATGGCGCCGAGGCCGATGAAACCGATGCTTTCGTTCATTCTTGTCGCTCCAGTTCAACGGATGGGCATCACCTGGAAGGGGCAGGCAGGTGATGGTCCGGCGAACGTTGGCCGTGCACCGGACGGCCTATCGTAGAAAGCGGCGAATGACGCGGACAAAGCACTTTTTGGCGGTGGCGCCTTGAGGAAAACTCAAGCGCCCTGGCGAGTCTTACGCGCCTGCTCCAGCAGCCAGGTGCGGAAAGTGCTCATGTCTTCGCTTTCCGTCCGGTGCTTGGGGGTGAGCAGGTAATAGGTGTAGGCGCCCATGTCCACGGTTTGCGGGAAGGGCCGCACTAGCGTGCCTTCGCGCAATTCCTTTTCCACCAGGAACAGCTGGGCGATGGCAAGGCCCTGGCCACCGGCGGCGGCCGCGTAGGCCATGGAGGAACTCTGGTAGGTCATGCCGGCGCGGGCATCCACGGCGCTGCCGACGCCGACGGCTTGTAGCCAGTGGTTCCAGTCGTCCGGGCGCGCAATGGAGTGGAGCATGGTGTAGTCGGCCAGGTCCGCCGGTTCGTGCAGGCCGGGGCCGAGGTCGGGCAGGGCGGGGCTGCACACCGGGGCCAGTACGTTGTCGCTGAGCACGTAGCAGTTGCAGTTGGGCCAGTCGCCGGAACCGAGGCGGATGGCAGCGTCCAGGTCTTCCTTGTGGAAGTCCACGGGGTCGAGGGAGGCGGTGAGCAGCACCTCGATCTTGGGGTTCTCCTGGTGGAAGCTGGCCAGCCGTGGGATCAGCCACTGCATGGCGAAGGTGGTGTAGGCGCGCACCTTGATCTGCCTGCGCTTGGCGGGGCGCTTGAGCTTGCGCGTGGCGCCGCGCAGGTCCTCGATTATCCGCGCCACCGCCTTGAAGTACTGCTCCCCGGCGGGGGTGAGGGTGATCTGCCGGTGGCCGCGGAGGAACAGCGGCTGCTCCATGTAGTCCTCCAGGGCGCGGATCTGCCGTGAAACAGCCCCGGGAGTGACGTTCAGTTCATCGGCGGCGATGGTGATGCTGAGGTGCCGGGCGACGGCTTCGAAAGCGCGTACGGCATTGAGCGGCGGCAGTCTGTCCATGCTCGGATCTTCTTCTTGGAGTCGTGAAAAGGCGCGGAATCTTACTCTAGATCTGATTGAGTAAATCTCAAGCGAGCGCTCTGATTTTCTCGTTTGTCGCGGCCTCCGGGGCCTTCCTAGCATCGGCACCGAACCTATCACAACAACAAGAGAGTGCCGCTCCATGACCACCCCGAAACGGGCCGATTCGTTCGGACCCCATGCCCTCCTTGCGCTCTTCGGACTGGCCGCCAGTGCCACCGCCACCGCTGACTTCCTCACCGACTCGAAGGCCAGCCTGGAGCTGCGCAACTTCTACTTCAACCGCGATTTCCGCCAGGACGGCGCCGCGCAGAGCAAGGCCGAGGAGTGGGCCCAGGGTTTCCTGCTGCGTTACGAGTCGGGATTTACCGAGGGACCGATCGGTGTCGGCGTCGACGCGCTCGGCCTGCTCGGGGTGAAGCTGGACTCCAGCCCCGAGCGCAGCGGCACCGGGCTGCTGCAAGCCGACAGGGAGAAGCCCAACCGTGCCCAGGACGAGTACGGCGAACTCGGCCTGACCGCCAAGCTGCGCGCGTCCAACAGCCTGCTGAAGGTGGGCACCCTGCAGCCCAAGCTGCCCATCGCCCTGGCCAACGACAGCCGCCTGCTGCCACAGACCTTTCGCGGCGCCTGGCTGAGCAGCGCGGAGGTACGTGACCTGACCCTGGACCTCGGCCGTTTCGACCGGATCAACCTGCGCAACTCCTCGGATAACGAGGAGATGCAGGTGTTCAACGGCGGGGCGCGGAACATCGTCCTCGGCCGCAGCAAGACCAGCGATGCCCTGGACTTCGCCGGCGCCAGCTACAAATGGACGCCCGCGCTGAGCACCGCCTACCACTACGGGGCCTTGGACGGGATCTATCGTCAGCACTATTTCACCTTGGGCCACGCCCTGGATTTCGGCGCGGACGGCTCGCTCAAGTCCGACCTGCGCTGGGCGCGCAGCGTCGACGACGGCGGCAGCAACGTCGACAACCGCGCATTGGGTGCGATGTTCACCTACAAGCGCGGCCCGCAGTCCTTCGGTCTCGGCTACCAACGCATGTCCGGGGATACCGGCTTCGCCTACGTCAACGGCGCCGACGGTTACCTGGTGAACCTGGTGCAGGTGAACGACTTCGGCAACGAGGACGAGCGCTCCTGGCAGGCGCGCTATGACTTCGATTTCGTCGCCCTGGGCATGCCCGGCCTGACCTTCATGACCCGCTACCTGTCCGGCGACGGCGTGGAGGTCGCCGGCCGCGCGGAGGAGGGCAAGGAGTGGGAGCGGGATACCGATATCGCCTATGTGATCCAGGGCGGGCCGCTGAAAAACCTTGGCCTCAAGTGGCGCAACGCGACGGTGCGCAGCAACTTCGGCCCGGATATCGACGAGAACCGACTGATCCTCAGCTACACCATCGCGCTCTGGTAGCGGATGCGCATGCCCCGACAGGAACGCACGGTTCGCCCACCATGCATGGAGAGCCCCCTCTCCCTTTGGGAGAGGGCCGCATCGGCCTGCTCGGTAGCCGGTCTTTTCGCGAATGAATTCGTTCCTACAAGGGGGGCGGTTCCCAGTCTCACCAGCTCCCATAGGGAATGCCGAAGCGTTCGATATATCGCTTGGCCTTTTCGCTGGGGTCGTAGGCATACTCGCCGGCCGTCTGTCCTTGGGATGGCCCCAGAGGTTCTATCTCAGCCTGGGCGCGGGCCACCTTGACCGATTTGTAGCAGCGGTTGTGGACCCAGACCTGGATGGTGCCGCCCGGGGCCAG
>NZ_SSOJ01000028.1 GCF_029871205.1 Pseudomonas sp. BN417
CCTCGACCTGCTCATCCAGCAGCGGCAACCCCGCCGCCCGCCCCAGCAGCCCGAAGGGCTGCCGTAGGTTGGGCAGAGCGCAGCGAAGCCCAACACCGAACCCGCCCGAAAACGTTGGGCTTCGTTTCACTCAGCCACAACCTACGGTGACTCTGCGAATGGAACCTCAGCCTTCCACCTGCTCATCCAGCAACGGCAACTCCGCAGCCCGCTCCAGCAGGTCATTGGGCAGGCTCTTGCTGGCGCGGGCACCGAGGAGCTTGAGGTTCTCCACCCGGCTGATCAGGTTGCCGCGGCCTTCCACCAGCTTGTTGCGAGCATTGGCGTAGGCCTTGTCCAGTTGCTGCAGGCGGCTGCCCATCTCGTCCAGGTCCTGGACGAAGGCGACGAACTTGTCGTAGAGCGCCCCGGCGCGCTCGGCTATCTCGCGGGCGTTCTGGCTCTGCCGCTCCTGGCGCCAGAGGCTGTCGATCACCCGCAGGGTAGCCAGCAATGTGGTCGGGCTGACGATCACGATGTGCTGCTCGAACGCTTCCTGGAACAGGCTGGGGTCGGCCTGGAGGGCAGCGGCGAAGGCAGCTTCTATAGGGACGAAGAGCAGCACGAAGTCCAGGCTGTGCAGGCCATCCAGGCGCTGGTAGTCCTTCACCGACAAGCCCTTCAGGTGGCTGCGCAGCGACAGCACATGCTGCTTCAGGGCCAGGCTACGGGCGGCTTCGTCTTCCGCGGCGATCAACGCCTGGTAGGCGGTCAGGCTGACCTTGGCGTCCACCACCACCTGCTTGTCCCCCGGCAGCTGGATCAGCACGTCGGGCTGGAAACGCTCGCCCTCGGCACTCTTCAGGCTGACCTGGGTCTGGTACTCGCGGCCCTTCTCCAGGCCGGCATGCTCCAGCACCCGCTCCAGCACCAGCTCGCCCCAGTTGCCCTGGGTCTTCTGCCCTTTCAGGGCGCGGGTGAGGTTGGTGGCTTCGTCGCCCAGGCGCTGGTTGAGCTGCTGCAGGCGCTCCAGCTCCTTGCCCAGGGAGAAGCGTTCGCGGGCTTCCTGTTGATAGCTTTCCTCCACCCGTTTCTCGAAGGCCTGGATGCGTTCCTTGAGCGGGTCGAGCAATTGGCCGAGGCGTTGCTGGCTGGTCTCGGCGAAACGCTGCTCGCGTTCGTCGAAGATCTTCCCGGCGAGTTCGGCGAACTGTGCGCGCAAGTCATCACGGGCGGCCTGCAGGTCACCCAGGCGTTGCTCATGGGCGTCGCGCTGCTCCCTCAGCTCGGCCTCCAGGCCGGCACGTTCGGCGGCCAGGCGGCGCAGTTCGGCCTCCTTGCGCTCGCGCTCCTGGTTCCAGGCCTGCAAGGCCTCGCGGGCGCTCTGGCGCTCGACGCCAAGCAGCTCGGCCTCGCGGCGCAGGGCCGCCAGCTCGGCCTGTTGGGCAGCATTGAGCTGGCCGAGTTCGCGGTTTTCCTCGCGGCTGTCGTCCAGTTGCACCGTCAGGCCGTCCTGGGCCAACTGGGCATTGGCCAGGCGCTCTTCGAGCAGGGCCTGTTCGGCCTGGAGCGAGGTCAGGCGCCGGTACTGCTGCCAGGCCAGGCCGAGCAGGGGCAGGGCGGCGACGAAAAAGCCGATCAGCAGGTTGGGGATATCAATGGGCATGGGGACTCCGCGCTGGAATGGCGGGAGTATACCCAGCCGCTGGCGGTGCGATCAGGATTGCAGCGGGAGGCGGCTGAGCAGTCGCTCCGCTTCGTGGGAGCCTTGGGCCGCGGCCTGTTCCAGCCAGTGACGGGCCTGCTGCGGTTCATTGATGCGCGGAAGGCTGCACAGGCGGCCCAGCTCCAGCTGCGCGCGGCGGTCGCCGGCGCGGGCGGCCTGACGCAGCATGTCCAGGCCGATGCGGCGATCGCGGTTATTGCCGCAGTCTCGGCAGAGCATCTGGCCCAGGCGGCTCTGCGCTGCCACCACCCCTTCCCGCGCCGGCTGCTTGAGCAGCTTGCCGGCGAATCGCTTCACGCTCGGCGCCTGGCCCAGTCGCGGGCTGTCCAGCAGCCACAGGGCGACGCGCGTCGGCAGGGTTTGCGAGGTGGAAGCGGAATCGGCAGGGACGCGGTACTTCATGAATTGAGGGCAGGTGGCCGGAAAGGCGCGCAACTCTACTCTTTTTTTTTGCCAGGTAAAGTCTTGCAATTGCCGCAGGTCGCGTTCTAGAGCAAGTGCTCGGGACAATCCACAGAAGCTGTGGATAACTCTGTGCAGAAGATGCTCGAAACGTCACCAAGTGCTAGTGGATCGGGGCCTCCACTCAAACTGATGATTTTTTCACCAATCAAAAAACTCCTTATTTTTCATACACTTACAAAATCAGCACAGAGAATCAAGCGCTTAGCGAGCAATCCACGAGTCTTTTGCGAAGCTGCTTCGCGACTGTGCACAACTGTCGGTTGTCAATACCCGGCTCGCCCCTTTACGGAGCATTCAACCCGAAAACCCAGCTGCAACCTGTGTTGCACGGGCGTTCCAGGCAACGATGAATGGTGCGAAAAAGGGGCTCCAGAAACATTTCCAAAGCTGGTACTGACGTCCTTCTGCGCCAACTCTGTGCACAACTTCATCGCCCATTTGTACAAGCCAGCCTCCCCGTCTCGCCGGGAAGGACCTTAGAATACCCAGCCACGCCCAGCCGACCCCGCGCCCATGGACAAAGCCCATATCCACCGCCTGATCCTCGACAAGCTCGGCGCCGACCTGCAGCTGCTGCAGCGCGCCGCGCAGACCGCCTACGAGGCGGCGACCCATGCGGAGAACATCGCCGAGAACAAATACGACACCCTCGGCCTGGAAGCCTCCTACCTGGCTACCGGCCAGGCCCGCCGTGCCGCCGAGATCAAACAGGCGCTGGGTCTCTTCGAGAACCTCAGCCTGCGTCCCTTCGATCCCGCCCGGGGCATCCAGCTAAGTGCCCTGGTGGTGCTGGCCAACGAGGATGGCGGCGAGCAGTGGCTGTTCCTCGGCCCCGAGGCCGCCGGTTTGAAGGTGGTGGACCAAGGCCGGGAGATTACCGTGATCAGCCCCCGCTCGCCCCTGGGCCAGGCCCTGCTGGGCAAGGCCGAAGGCGCCGAGGTGGCCGTCGTCATCGGCAATGGCACGCAGACGTTCGAGGTGCTGGAGGTACACTGAATGTGCCGCCCAACGCTTCGGAGGCCCCATGGTCCAGCAACGCCGCCGCATCCTGCGCATCAGCTTCAACCCATTGGTCCTGACCCTCAGCGTCGCGCTGGGGGTGTGGCTCGGTTTCATCGCCATAGGCCTGACCGGCTACCTCGGTTACCGGCTCTACATGGCTGACGCCGAAGCCCCGGTCAGCCAGGTCCTCACGCCGCCGCCCACCCCGCCCCAACCAGCCCCTGCACCGCCCACCGGCAGCGAGGAGCGCCTGCAGAAGTACGAAGAGAACTACAACGCCACCCAGCGTGCAGACAACGAGCGCCTGCAGAGGCTGGAGGAACAGCGCCGGCTGAGCGACACCAAGTGCCAGTTCTGGACCGAGCAGTACCGCAATGCGCCTACCGACAAGGCCCGCCGCAGCATGGAGGAGGAGTGCAAGTAGCGGCACCCGCGCCCAGGGTCGCAGCCGGCGGGCCGAAGGCCAGGTCGAAGACCCATTGGAACACCAGGGTGTAGCCGAGGAAGAACAGGCTCAGCGCGCCATCGGTGAGCAGCGCCTGCCACCAGGTTATCGCCAGCCACCAGGCGATCATCGGCACGGTCAGCAGGGCCAGCCCCAGTTCGAAACCGCAGGCATGCAGCACGCGTCGCACCAGCGTGCGGCGCGGGTCGCGGCGGCTCGCCTCCCAGGCTTCGAACAGGCTGTTGAAGGCCATGTTCCAGAGCATGGCCGTGCTGCACAGCAGCAACGTCAGCCCACCGGCATGGCCGAGGTCCGAGCCGAATGTCCAGGCGATTGCCGGGGTGATCAGCAGCAGGGCGAAACCCTCGTGGGCGACGGCCTGCAGCAGTTTTCTCCGAGGGCCCTGCATGGCGCCACTCCTGTCGTTGCACGGGAAATGCGGCCACTGTATTTCTATTCTCCTGAAGTAATAAGTCAGCTTCTTTCAGGAAAATTGACAGATGATTCCCAGCACCGACAGCATCCAGGTCTTCCTCGCCGTTCTCGACAAAGGCTCCTTTTCCGCGGCGGCCCGCGCCCTCGGCCGGGTGCCTTCGGCGGTGAGCATGAGCATCGCCAACCTGGAGGCCGACCTGGGCCTCAGCCTGTTCGACCGCAGCGGCCGAGAACCACGGCCCACCGAGGCCGCCCGCGCCCTGGAGCCCCAGGCGCGCTTCATGCTGCAGCAGTTCGCCGCCTGGGATGCCCAGGCCAGGGCGCTGTCGGAAGGGCTGGAAAGCCGCCTGAGCCTGGCCATAGCCCCGGAACTGCTGGCCTCGGACTGGGCGCCGCCGCTGGTCGCCCTGGCCGAGCGTTATCCATTGCTGGAAGTGGAGGTGCTGGCGACGCCCCAGGACGATGCCATCCGCCTGCTCCACGAAGGTCGGGTGCAGCTGGCACTGGTCTTCGAGAGCCCCAACTTCGACGCCCGCGAAAACTGCCAGGAGGTGGCCCAGGAACGTCTGGTGGCGGTGATGGCGCCCCAGCACCCGGCCCTGTCGGGAGGCCGCCGGCTGCGCATCGAGGACCTGGCCGGACACCGCCAGATAGTGGTCGCCAGCCGTGATCCGGAGCAGCAGGCGCCACGCTTCCTCCAGGCCCACCGGCACTGGCGTACCGACAATCACACCGCAGCCCTGAGCCTGATGCAGTGCGGCCTCGGCTGGGGCCTGCTGCCCTTTTCCCTGGTGCAGCCGTACCTGGCGGCCGGAAGCCTGGTGCAGGTGGAGCTGGACAATGTCACCGACGCCTTCCACCTCTGGGTTGACGTGGTCTGGTCCAACAGCCGTCCACTGGGCCTGGGCGCCCGCCACTTCATCGAGCTGATGCGCGCCCGGCCACGACGTCCCGTCTGATTCCACGCCGCCAACCGACCAAAGGCATCCTGCTTCAAGCGACCGTCATATTGGTCTGACTAGACTCTGGGGGTGCGTCCTACACTTTGGCGCCAGAGGCGGTTCGCAATGGGTCCCGAAATCTTCATAGCCTTGATGGTCCTGGGTTGGCTGCTGGCAGCGGTAGCGCTGCTCTGGGCCATGCTCAGGATCTCCCACCATCACCACCATCATCACGACCGGCCTTCGCCGCCCCACTCCTCGCGCTCGTTCCGGCGGCACAAGGTGAAGGGTGCGCCGCTCACTCCGCACTGAAGATTCCCGTGGGAGCGATTTCGATCGCAAATGAATTCGCTCCCGCGGGCTATGTCGCGCTTCTCTCATCTCCCAGGCAGATTTACCTAGGTTGCGGCTGAGCTGGCGGGGTCGAGCCTGAGCCTCGTTGGGCTTCGCTGCGCTCTGCCCAACCTACATGGAGCACGCAGGAAGCCGAGAGCAACGTGTAGCCATCTTCGCCTATCTAATGAAAATCCCGACTTTTCACATCGAGTCCTGAAAGCAGTGGCGTGAGGTCCTGCAGGCGGCGGGCGATCAGGTGGCGCACGCCGTCCACCGCCTCCAGGCGGCCATCCACCTGCAGCAGCCGCGAGCCCACCAGGACGCGGCGCTGGCGTTCGGCCAGGTCGTTCCAGACCACCACATTGACCATGCCGTGCTCGTCTTCCAGGGTGACGAAGATCACCCCGCTGGCGGTCTGCGGGCGCTGCCGGCCCACCACCAGGCCGGCGACGCGGACCTGCCGCCCGTGCTCCACCGCCGGCAGCTCCCGCGAGCTGCGGCAGCGTCGCTGGCGCAGAGCGCCACGCAGCAGGGCCATGGGGTGCGGCCCGAGGGTGGTGCCCAGCGTGGCGTAGTCGGCGTACAGGTCCTCGCCCACCGTGGGTAACGGCAGGGCCACCTGCGCCTCCTCCTGCTCCGGCAAGTCGGCGAAGAGCGGTGCCTGCACCTCCACGCCGGCCACCGCCCAGCGCGCCTTGTGACGGTGCCCGGCCAGGCCGCGCAGGGCGCTGGAGTCGGCCAGCAGCTCACGGGCGCGGGCATCCAGATGGGCGCGGTCGCAGAGGTCACCAACGCTGGCGAAGGGCCGCGCCGCCTCGATGCGCCGCGCATCCTCCTCACGGAAGCCGCGCACCATGCGCAGCCCCAGGCGGATGGCCAGCTCATCGCCCTGTCCCACCGGCTCCAGGGAGCAGTCCCAGGCGGAATGCCGGACATCCACCGGGCGCACCTCGATGTGGTGGCGGCGGGCGTCCTGCAGCACCTGGTCGGGGCTGTAGAACCCCATTGGCCAGCTGTTGATCAGGGCGCAGGCAAAGGCCGCCGGCTCGTGGCATTTCAGCCAGCAGCTGGCATAGGTGAGCAGGGCGAAACTGGCGGCGTGGGACTCGGGGAAGCCGTAGCTGCCGAAGCCCTTGATCTGCTCGAAGATGCGCGCGGTGAACTCGGGCGTGTAGCCCTTCTCCAGCATGCGTTCGGTCAGGCGTTTGCGGTGCGGTTCCAGGCCGCCGTGGCGCTTCCAGGCAGCCATGGAGCGGCGCAGCTCGTCGGCCTCGCCGGGTGTGTAGTCGGCGGCGACTATCGCCAGTTGCATCACCTGTTCCTGGAACAGCGGCACGCCCAGGGTGCGCTCGAAGACCGGCCGCAGTTCTTTGGAGGGGTATTCCACCGGCTCCTCCTTGTTTCGCCGGCGCAGGTAGGGGTGGACCATGTCGCCCTGGATGGGACCGGGACGGACGATGGCGACCTGGATCACCAGGTCGTAGAAGGTCCTGGGTTTCAGCCGCGGCAGCATGGCCATTTGCGCCCGCGATTCGATCTGGAATACGCCGATGGTGTCGGCGCGGCTGATCATCTCGTAGGTGGCGGCGTCCTCGGCGGGAATGCTCGCCAGGGTCAGCTCCCGGCCCCGATGCTGCTGCAGCAGCTGGAAGGTGCGGCGAATGGCGCTGAGCATGCCGAGGGCGAGCACATCCACCTTGAGCAGCCCCACCAGGTCGAGGTCGTCCTTGTCCCACTGGATGATGGTGCGTTCGGCCATGGCGGCGTTTTCCACAGGCACCAGGCTGTCCAGCGGCTGCTCGGAAATGACGAAGCCGCCAGGGTGCTGCGACAGGTGGCGGGGAAAGCCGATCAGCTCGCCGGTCAGCGCCAGCACCCGGCGCAGCACCGGGCTGTCCGGGTCGAAGCCGGCTTCGCGTAGGCGATCGGGCGGCGGCGCCTGGTCGCTCCAGCTGCCGCAGCAGTCGGCCAGGGCGTTGACCTGGTCCGGCGGCAGGCCGAGGGCCTTGGCCACGTCGCGCACCGCTCCGGCGCCATGGTAGGTACTGACCACTGCGGTGAGCGCCGCCCTTCCCCGTCCATAGCGCTGGAACACGTACTGGATGACCTCTTCGCGACGCTCATGCTCGAAGTCCACGTCGATGTCCGGCGGCTCGTTGCGTTCGCGGGAGAGAAAGCGCTCGAAGAGCATCTCCATGCGCGAGGGATCGATCTCGGTGATCCCCAGGGCGAAGCAGACGATGGAGTTGGCCGCCGAACCACGACCCTGGCAGAGGATGTCCTGGCTGCGGGCGAAGCGGACGATGTCGTGCACGGTGAGGAAGTAGCTTTCGTAGCTCAGCTCGGCGATCAGTTGCAGCTCCTTTTCCGCCAGGCGCCACGCCTTGGCGCTGGCCCCCTCCGGCCAGCGCCAGGCCATGCCCTTTTCGGTCAGCTCGCGCAGCCAGCTGCTCGGGCTGTGGCCTTCCGGCACCAGTTCGTGGGGGTACTGGTACTTCAGTTCGCCCAGGTGGAAGGAGCAGCGACGCGCAATGCGCACCGATTCGGCAAGTAGCTCCGCCGGATAGATTCCGGCCAGCACCTCGCACCTGCGCAGGTGGCGCTCGCCGTTGGGAAACAGCCGCTGCCCGGCCTCGGCCACGGTGCAATGGTGGCGCACGGCGGTCATGCAATCCTGCAGGGCGCGGCGGCCACGGGCATGCATGTGCACATCGCCCGTCGCCACCGGCGGGATGCCCAGGCCTTCGGCCAGGGCCAACAGGCGCGCCAGCCGCCCGGCATCGTCCGGGCCCTGGTGCAGTTCCACCGCCAGCCACAGGCGTTCGGGGAAACAGTCGCGCAACCAGCGGCCTTCGCGGTCGTCGTCCTCGAAGTCGGGCACCCAGAGGGCCAGCAGGCCGTCCGTTGGCTCGGCCAGGTCTTCGCGCAGCAGGCGGTATTCGCCCTTCTTCGCCCGGCGCCGGGCCTGGGTGATGAGGCGACAGAGGCGCTGGTAACCGGCCAGGTTCTCCACCAGCAGCACCAGCTTGGGCCCGCCCTCGACGCGCACTTCGCTGCCGATCACCAGAGGCAGCTCGCTGTCCTTCGAGGCTTGCCAGGCCCGGACCACGCCGGCCAGGGTACATTCGTCGGTGATCGCCAGGGCCTGGTAGCCGTGGCGTGCGGCGCGCTGGAACAGCTCGGTGGCGCTGGAGGCCCCGCGCTGGAAGCTGAAGTTGGACAGGCAGTGCAGCTCGGCGTAGGCGCTCATGCGAACCAGCCGTGCAGCAACAACGGCCCCTCCCCGCCCACCGCCCGGTAGGCCCAGCCGCGCTGGCCGCTGCGGGTTTCCACCAGGTAGTAGTCGCGGCGTACGTCGCCACCGTCCCACCAGCCGGATTCGATGCGCTCGGGGCCGGCGAGTATGCGCAGGGCCGCCTCGCGCAGGGGCACGGGCTCGCGCAGCAGCCAGCCGGGACGTGGCGGTCCGGGTTGCAACGCGGCCGGCGGGGCGTCGCCGTCCAGTTGCCAGGCGCACTCGGGACGGTGGTCGGCGCGGGCAGCAAGGCTGTGTACGGCCTCGTCCCCCAGGCGCGCGCGCAAGCGTTCGCGCAGCTGTTCCCAGGGCAGGGATTGTTGCGGGCGTTCGTCGAACAGCTCGCGGCGCTCCGGCACGAAGACCGGCAGGTCCCGCGCCTGCAGGCGGAAGGCGCGCACCGGCGCCGGAACTTGTAACTGCTCCAGGCGGCCGCGGGCCAGTTCGAAAAGCATGGCCGCCTCGCGCTCGGCGCTGAGCAGGCCCACCGGCACCCGGGTATCGCTGAGGTCACGGTGCTCCAGGTGCAGGATGAAGCGCTGCACGCCGCTGTCGCGGCCGGCGAGGAAGGCGGCCAGGTCGGCGGTGAGACGTCGCAGGGGGAAAAGCAGCGCCTGGTGGGATTCCACCTCGAAGTTCAGCTCGATGCGCACGTCGAACTCGTCCGGCGGCCGGTAGCACTCCAGCGCCAGCGGCCGCTCGCCGAGCAGGCAGTCGAGGTGCTGCAGCACTTCGGCCGGAAAACGCCGGGCCACCGTTTGCCGTGGCAGCGCCAGCACCTGATCCAGGCTGCGCAGGCCCATGCGGGCAAAGGCGGTGGCGGCCTCGCGGGCAAGGCCGACGCGCTCCACCGGCATCCGCCCCAGGGCCTGGCGCAGCTCATCCTGGCTCGCCACCGCCAGTCCGTCGTAGGCGTTGGCCAGGATCCGTGCCGCAGCCGGGTTGGGTGCGGCCACTATGCGGTGGCGAAAACCCAGCGCCGTCAGTTCCCGGCGCAAACGCGCCTCGAAGCGCGGCCAGGGGCCGAACAGGGCGAAGCTGGATTCCACCTCCAGCAGCAGCGTGCGCGGATAACGCAGGCTGACCTGGGAACTGAAGCGGTAGGCCCAGGCGGCGAGCAGCTGCTGCCAGCGGTCGATCTGTGCCGGGTCGTACTCGACCAGGGTGAAGTCGCGGGTCAGGACGTGGGCGGCGGTCAGCGACTGGCCGGGTCGCAACCCCAGCGCCTTGGCCGCCGGATTGAGGGCACGCAGCACGCGCCGTTGCGGAGTGCCGGTGACCAGCGCCAGGGGCGCCTCGGGCTCGGGGTGACCGCGCAGCACGCCATCCAGCGCCAACTGCGGCAGCAGTATGCAGGCCCAGCGCATGGCGGCTTCACCAGGCCAGGGCGATGGGCGCTGCCGGCGGCAAGCCGCCGCGGCACTTGAGTACCCGCATCTGCGCCGGCCGGCCCTCGACGGCGATGCGCAGGGCCGCCGGCGAGGGGTTGAGGGCGGCCTCCAGCGGGCGGTAGGCAAATGCCAGGGTCTGGCCGGTTTCGGCGGCCACCTGCAGCCGGCGCAGGGCACGGTCGTCGGCCTGCTGCGGCCAGCAGAGCACCGCGCCGCAACTGCCCGAACGCAGACACTGCTCGGCCGCCCAGAGGGCGTCACGCCCACTGGCTTCCACCAGCGCCAGCCAGCGCAGGTCCACGCCGGCAGCCAGCCAGGCCTGGGGATAAGGGATATGGGGTGGCGCCACCAGCACTACACGCTCGGCGCTGGCGGTCAGCCGCGCCAGGGTCGGCCAGAGCAGGCGCAACTCGCCCAGCCCCGTGGCCGGGACGAGGATTTCGCTGAGCGCGGCCTCGGGCCAACCACCGCCGGACAGGGCCGCATCCAGGGCAGCAAGGCCGGTGGGCTGGTCGCTGCTGGCTGGCTGCGCACTGGACTGGCCCTTCCACACCCGCCGCTCGTTGAGCAGGGTATCGAGGGCAACGACAGCGCCCATCAGGCCTGACCGCTGCGGAAAGAGAAAAACGGCAGCACCAAGAATGGGCTGCCGATGGGGCCAATAAAAGCTACCGAGGCCATTAGGGGAAATCCTACGAATACTGTATTTATATACAGTTAATCGTACAGACTTCTCCCGGTCAATCAGGGAAAGACAGAAGGCCTGCGGGAGCACCCGGCTCCCGCAGGTCAGGCGGTCAGCCCGTTATTTGACGTAGTGGTTACCCCAGCGCTCGACCTGGCGCACCGCCTGCTTGCGCAGGGTGGTGGCGCCCTGCGCTTCCTGCGCGGCGGCTATCTCGTCGTCGATGATCTTGGTGGACAGCGACAGCCAGCTGGTGGCGAAGGCCATGGCATCCCCGTTGATCTCCAGGGCATTCAGGTCGATGTTGCCGATACCGTCGCAGGCCTGGTGATAGCAGGGATCGAAGGGCTGGCCGGCGGCGCCGCCGTACTTCTGCGCCTGTTCCTCGCTCTTGATGTCTTCGGCGCCGGTGAACAGGCCGCCGAAGGGGATGCCGACTTCGAAGAACTGCGCGTAGTCGGAGCGGAAGTCGATCTCGGTACCCTCGAAGCCTTCACCGCGCAGATTGAAGTAGGCCTCGAACAGACCCTCGATGGCCGCCGAGCCGGGCGGGCCCTGCAGGCCGAAGGACGAACCGTCGCCGTCATAGATGAAGTTGGCGAAGTTCGGCGAGCCGATCATGTCGAAGTTGAGGTAGGCCTTGATCTTCTTCCTCTCCTCGTCGCTCAGGCTGTTGACGTAGAAGGTCGAGCCCACCAGCCCGGACTCCTCGGCGCCCCACCAGGCGAACCGCACCTTGTTCTGCGGGTGCGCCTTGCGCAGCAGCACGGCCATTTCCAGCAGGGCCGCGCTGCCCGAGCCGTTGTCGTTGATACCGGCCCCCTCGAACACCGAGTCCAGGTGCGCGCCGGCCATGACCACGTTGTTCGGATTGCCGCGGCGGGTCTCGGCCACCAGGTTGAAGGTCTCGGTCTTCTCGCGGATCACGTCCACCACCATGCGCAGTTGCAGGCCGGCGGTCTGCGACCAGGCCACACCGTTGTCATAGGTGGCGAACTGCACCGGGATGCCGCCCTCGTAGGTCTCGCCCAGGGTAACGTTCTCCAGCCCCTTGCGGTCCTCGGTGTTGCCCTGGTTGAAGATGATCACGCCAACCGCACCGGCGGCCGCGGCGTTCTCCGCCTTCACCTCGAAGGTGCAGCTACCGCGCTGGATAAGGGCGATAGAGCCACTGGGGAAACCGGCGAAGTCCTCCGCCTCGCAGCCGCTGCTGGAGGTGTTGCCGGCCCCCAGGGCCAGGTCCACCGCCACCACCGGGGCGCTGACATCACCCGGATCGGTCTGCGACAGGTAGTTGAAATCCTCCTCCCAGACATAGCTGGCCGGCTGCGGCGCCAGCGCCTGCAGGGTGCCCGGCCCCTTGGGGAAGAAAGCGGTGAAGGGAAACGGCTGCACCAGCACCTGGTAGCCGGCGCGCTCCAGGGTCTGTTTCACGTAATCGATGGAGGCGTTGTAGCCCGGCAGGCCGGCGGCGCGATTGCCGTCGTTGAGGGTGGCGATGTCCTGCAGCTCCTGCAGGCGGGTCATCACATTGCTCGCCTCCAGACAGCGCGGCAGGCCCAGCGGTGTGCCGACCAGAACCGGAGACTTGCAGATAGAGGGGTTGGGTTTGCCCGGACTCCAGAACTCGCCGAAGGCGTCGCCTTCGGCAGCCGGGGCGGCGAGTGTGGAAGTGGAAGCGGCTAGAACGAGAGAACCAACAACACGTCTGACACTGTTCTTGTGGGACATGACTTCAATCCTTGTGAAGTGGTTGTAGGCAGGCCTGATATGGCATTGCGCCATCATCCGGTACGGCATCCTCGGGACGGGCCTAGGAAAAGAGACTGGTCGGTTCGTCGTTCGGTTCTTTTTGTTTTCACGCCGAAATGTGCACTTGGTCGCCTTTTTGGAACATTTTCGCCGGCGTTCGTGAAGGCAAGAGGCCATCATCACAGAGTGCGGAGCGGACGCTGTAGGTTGGTGCTGAGCCTGCGAAGCCCAACAATTCCGGGCACAGAGCGCGTCCTGGTGGGCTCCGCTCAGAATCAACCTGCGCGCCCCCATCCACCTCTGGATTCACTACCTATGCTGGAAGGCATCCCCCCAGAGGACCCAACCATGTGCGGCCGTTACGTCAGCCCCGCGGATCGCGCCATCGAAGACTACTGGCACATAGGCGCCCGGAACTCCGGCCGCTGGATCCAGAGCTTCAATGTGGCCCCGACCAGCATCGTGCCCATGCTGCGCCTGGACGAAGCAGGAGAGCTGGAAGTGGTTCCGGCCCGCTGGGGACTGATTCCGCCCTGGTGGAAGGATGCCAAGCCACCGGCCATGTCCTTCAACGCCCGCAGCGAAGAAGCCGCCAGCAAGCCCATGTGGCGCCAGAGCCTGCGAACCCATCGCTGCCTGATGCCGGCCTTGGGCTGGTATGAGTGGAACCAGCACCAGGAGGTCCGCAGCACCAGCGGCCGCAAGGTCCACCAGCCCTACTACCTTCACGACCGGAGCAATGCTGTGCTGGCGATTGCGGGGTTGTGGACAACCTGGCGGAGCCCGGACGGGCAGCAGATCACCTCCTGTGCATTGCTCACGAAAGATGCCGCTCCCGCCATCCAGGCCATCCACGACCGCATGCCGGTAATCCTGGCCCCCGAGCAGTTCGAACTGTGGCTGACCCCCAGCACCCCGGGCGAGCAGGTGCAGGCGGCCATGAGCAACGCCCGGCAGGATTTCGTCGGCCACGCCGTATCCATCCGGGTCAACAGCCCGCAGAACGACGATTCGCAGTTGATCGAGCCGGTTGCCGATCCCACCCCATGAAACGAAACGGTCCCGCCCTACCCCACTTACGAGCAACTCAGGGCGCGTTCCGACTCATCCAGGTGTTCAAGCAATTCCGCCCTCGCCGCATCCCGCAGGCTGATAGCCTCCGACCAGCCGGGTCCTTGCGCCAGCAATGGCGCACACAGGCTGACGTGGATCGCTTCCCGTAGCGGGAACCACTGGCCGTCGCGCAGTACCGTGCGCGTGCCCCGGATGGCGACCGGCACCAGGGGCACACCGGCGTTCGCGGCGAGCACGAAGGCGCCCATATGGAAGGGGCGCAGGCCCTGCGCGCGACTGAAGGTCCCTTCCGGGAAGAACACCAGGGCCTGGCCAGCCCCCAGCGCCTCGGCCAGGGCCTCACTGTCCGCGACGCTGCGTTGCAGGTCGAAGCGCTCGACGAACCGCGCGCCGAGCTTGCGCAGGAACAGGCCGGCGAGCCACTGGCTCGCCAGCTCGCGCTTGGCGACGAAGGCGAACCGCGGCGGTAGCGCCGCGCAAAGGATGACGCCGTCAAGGTAGCTGGAATGATTGGCGGCCAGCACGCTCGGCCCGGCCCTTGGCATATGCTCCACTCCCTCGACGCTGAACGGAACCCCAGCCAGGCGCACGAACAGGCGCGCAGCCAGCCGGGTGAAGACACGGCACCAGCGCTGGCTCGGCAGGATCGCCACACCCAACCAGGTCAGTGGCGCGACCACCCAGAACAGCAACCAGATATAGACGGCGTAGGGCAGGCTGCGGCCCGATCGCCAAGCGTGCCCGAAATAGCCAAAGATGGCCTGCAGCAGCAAGCGCAGTACCTGGCGCCACGGAGCCAGCCCAGGCCGTCCCACTTCGTCTCGCAGGTAAAGCTCGCGGCAGGCGGCCCGGCGGATCTTGCCGCTGGAGGTCTTGAGCACGCTACGGGGCGGTGCCAGGACGATATCGTCGGGCGGTACGCCGGCCAGGTCGACCACCACCCGATTGATGGCCTGACGCAGTCTCTGACATGCAGCCGAGTCCTTCTCGGCACTTTCCGCCATCACCACCAGGCGATCGGTGCCCGTGGCCGGGTCCGGGCTTCCGAATACCGCAATGCAGCCCTTGCGCAGGCCCGCGAGGCTGCCGACCGCCGCTTCGACATCGTAGGGGTAGATATTGCGTCCGGCGCGGATGATCAGGTCCTTGGACCGGCCGGTAAGGTAGAGCTCGCCATCGGCCATGTAGGCCAGGTCGAGGGAGTCCATCCAGCCGTCGCGCAGCACTCGGCGGGTCTCCTCCGGGGCGCGGTAGTAACCGGCGCTGGTGGACGGCCCGCTGAATTGCAGGCGGCCTTCCCGGCGCTCGGGCAGCTCGATGCCATTGCCATCGACTACGCGCAGCTGGTGGCCCGGCAACGGCCGGCCGCAGGAGACGAAGCTCAGGGTGGCGCCGTCGTCGGCCTTGGCGGGAAGAGCCTGGCCTTGGACCTGGAAGGCCTCGCGCTGCACCCGATCGACCCGCGGTCCGCGCCCCAATGGCGGAAAAGCTACGCCCAGGGTTCCCTCGGCCAGGCCGTAGACCGGTGCCAGCGCACCGGGCTCCAGGCCGTAGTGCGCGAAACGCTCAGTGAAACGCTGCAGGGTGCCCGGGTTGACCGGCTCGGCGCCATTGAGCGCCAGGCGCCAGCTGCTCAGGTCAAGCCCTTCTAGATCGGCGTCAGTGATCTTGCCGAGGCACAGCTCGTAAGCGAAATTGGGGGCCGCCGACAGGGTGCCGTGGAAGCGGTGGATCTCCCACAACCAGCGTGCCGGCCTGGCCAGGAAGGCCAACGGCGACATCAGTACCAGGCTGAAGCCGTAGTACAGGCTGCCCAGCCAGGCGCCGATCAGCCCCATGTCGTGGTACATGGGTAACCAGCTGATGAACACATCCCGTGGCCCCACCCGGAGCGAGGTCCCCATGGCACGCAGGTTGGCCAACAGGTTGGCGTGGCTCACCATCACCCCCTTTGGCTGGCCTGTGCTGCCTGAGGTGTACTGCAGGAAGGCGATATCCTCCGGCTGCCGCGGCGGCGTCATGCATTCCTGTTCCTCGCCAGCCAGCTCGGCCACGCTGGCGATACGCGCAAGGCTCGGGACCTGGGAGCGGAGCAACTGGGCGAGCAGCTTCGCCTCCGTCACCGTGATCAGGACCCTGGCCTCGGCGTTGCGCAGGATGCCCGCCTGGCGCCGCAGGTGATCCTCGATCTGCGACAGGCGCAGCGGCGGGTAGATCGGCACCGGGATGCCGCCGGCCAGCAGGATCCCGAAAAAGCCCCGCAGAAAGTCGCGACCGGTTGGCAACATCAGCGCCACGGTTTCTCCGGCGCGCAGGCCACCGCGTTGCAGCCCAGCCGCCACGCCCCGGGCCTCGCGCTGCAGGTCGCCGTAGCTGATGTCCTCCGGCCGGTCGTCGTCATCCAGCAGGCGCACGTGGGTATGCCCTGGCTGATGCTGCGCATGCCAGTTCAATACGTCGACCAGGGTGCGTGCGGTATCCGGGGCCTGCCACTCGACGCTGTCGGGCGAATCGGGAACTACTGCGGAGGCAGGCTGGACAGACCGGCCCGCGGAACGGCCGCTCAGCACCTGCAGCACATCGGCGGGCGTGCTGGCCGAGGCGAACAGTTCTTGCGGCAGACGCACGCCGAACTCGTGTTCGATCCGCGACCAGAGCTCGACCCGCGCCAGGCTGTCCACGCCCAGGTCGCGGTCCAGCACGCTGTGCAAGCTGACGCGCAATCCCGGCGCCGCTTGTGGACGCAACTCGGCCACGGTGCGCTGAACGACTCCGAGCAGTTTTTCCGCGTCCTCATCGAAGCCAGGAACGCTGCGGGTTTCCGGAGGCGGATGAGACATCGAAGGCCCTCGCCAGGAAAGATCCTCGAAGATTGCCAGTATGCGCCCATGCAGGCGCTTTCGGGCCCTGCGGATCAGCCTCGCCTTACTGCCGGGTTTGACGATTGGCCGGCCCGGAAAAGCGAAAGCCCCTGAAACTCCGGGAGCTCAGGGGCTCAGTCATCGAGCATCGCGGAAAGGGCCGCTTCTCGGCCCCTCCCACCGGCTCACGAGTCAGGTCGCAAGGTCCTTCCGATCCTCCTCCAACGGCTGGCCGCGGGTCTTGTACATCGACACCAGCACGCCGCCTATCAGCAGGCCCAGGGTAACGCAGAGAGAGATCACCGCAGGAATCTTGCCGATGATACCGACCAGGAAGATCTTCGCGCCGATGAACGCCAACACCAGGGCCAGTGCATATTTCAGGTAAGCGAAGCGATGGATCATCGCCGCCAGGGCGAAGTACAGGGCGCGCAGGCCGAGGATTGCGAAGATGTTCGAGGTGTAGACGATGAACGGGTCCTGGGTGATGGCGAAGATCGCCGGCACGCTGTCGATGGCGAACACAAGGTCGGCACACTCGATGAGGATCAGCGCAAGGAACAGCGGCGTCACCCACAGCAGGCTCTTGCCCGAAGCATCCGCCTGGCGGACGAAGAAACGCTCTTCATGCAGGCGATCAGTGACCCGAAGGTGCTTGCGCAGGAATTTCACCAGCAGGTTGTCGTCCAGTTTCGGATGCTCATCCACCTTGGAGAAGAGCATCTTCACCCCGGTGATGGCGAGGAACACGCCGAACACATAGAGGATCCAGCTGAACTCATGGATCAGCGCGGCACCCAGGCCGATCATGATCGCGCGCAGCACGATCACGCCCATGATCCCCCAGAACAGCACCTTGTGCTGGTACTGCCGAGGAATGGCCAGGAAGCTGAAGATCATCGCCATGAGGAACACGTTGTCCATCGACAACGATTTCTCGATGAGAAAGCCCGTGAGGTAATCCATGCTGGCGTCGCCGCCCTTCTGGAAGAACACCCACAAGCCGAACAACAGGCCGGCGCTGATGTAGCCAGCGGATAGCAGCAGGCTCTCGCGCACGCCGATTTCGCGATTTTCGCGATGCAGCACGCCGAGGTCGAAGGCCAGCAGGGAAGCCACTACAGCGATGAAAACCAGCCACAACCAGGTGGCCGTGCCGAGGAAGTCGGCGAAGAGGAACGGTTCTAGGGCGCTCATGAAGCCCCTCCTTACAGTCGAAGTTGTACAGACTGTGACTCCGACATCGCGACCATCAGTCGCCAGAGGGGCCCGGCTTCACGCCGCGCACCTTACAAAGGCCCGGCAAGGCATTCAACAGAACAGGTTTTGCAGAGTGTTTCCCCTGTCGTCAGCGGCCTTCGCACCCATGTCGGTACTCGGCAGCTCGTGCCTGTAATTTCGACTCCAGCAACGGGAGCCAGGTGCTAACATGCTTTGGCAAATTTTGCCAAAAGGTGGCATCCATGAGCACCATGAACATCTCCCTGCCCGACGCCCTGAAGAGCTTTGTCGATGAGCAGGTCAGCCAGCGCGGCTACAGTACCAGCAGTGAATATGTGCGCGAACTGATCCGCAAGGACCAGGACCGTCAGCGCCTGCGCAGCCTGCTCCTGGAAGGCGCCGCCTCCTCCCCCGCCGCCCCGGCTGATGACAACTACTTCGAAGCACTGCGCAACCGGGTACGGAACACCAAGGCATGAAGGCCAAACCCGTAATTCCCCGGGCACTGGCCAATCAGGATATCGACGACGCCGTCGGTTACTACCTGAACGAAGACGCGGAACAAGCCGCACTGGGCTTTATCGATGCACCCGAGGGTGCCTACAAGCGCATCAGCCGTCATCCCGAATCGGGCTCATCGAGGTACGCCCACGAACTCGACCTGCCGGGACTGCGCTCCTGGTCGCTGAAGCGCTATCCCTACCTGGTCTTCTATATCGAGCGAGACGATCACATCGACGTGTGGCGGGTACTGCATGGCATGAGGGATATCCCAGCCTGGATGCAGGGGAGCGACAACAAATGAATCTATTCCCCTTTTTCCGCCAACTTCTGCCGCTTCGCCGATTTGATGACGGTGCCGGCCTGAAAACAGGCACTGCCGAGCCGCGCTAGCGCGCATCTGACGGGGCCGCAGCCTGGATGGGGGCGACGTGGCGATAGCACGTTTACGTTGGGCCTCGCTGCGCTCGGCGCCAACCTATGGGGAGCACGCGGAAAACAAAAAGCCCCGCAGACCTGGATCTGCGGGGCTTTTCAAGTATGGCGGGAAGATAGGGATTTGAACCCTAGGTGCCATTGCTGACACAACGGATTTCGAATCCGTCCCGTTCGGCCACTCCGGCATCTTCCCGAACGGCGCGCATCATACCAGCTCATCGGCCATTGGCGAAGCCCGTGGCAAGTTTTTTTCGCGTGGTTTCAGATGGTTGCGTAGGTGGGGTGAGTCCCAGCAATGGGAAGCCCCCTCACCCCCGCCCCCTCTCCCGGAGGGAGAGAGGAGAAGAACGGATCAGGAAGTCAGCTTGGTCAGGGCTTCGCGGTACTTGTCGGCGGTTTTCTGGGCGACTTCGGCGGGCACGGCCGGGGCCGGCGGTTCCTTGTTCCAGCCGGTGGATTCCAGCCAGTCGCGGACGAACTGCTTGTCGAAGCTCGGCGGATTCTTGCCTTCGACATAGCTTTCCACCGGCCAGAAGCGGCTGGAGTCGGGGGTCAGCACTTCGTCCATCAGGGTCAGGGTGCCGTCTTCATCGATGCCGAACTCGAACTTGGTGTCGGCGATGATGATGCCGCGGGTGGCGGCGTACTCGACGGCGGTGCTGTAGAGGGCGATGGCTGTGTCGCGGACCTTGGCGGCCAGTTCCTTGCCGATGATGGCTTCGCACTGCTCGAAGGAGATGTTCTCGTCGTGGTCGCCGACGGCGGCCTTGGTCGAGGGGGTGAAGATCGGCTGCGGCAGCTTGGAGGCTTCCTTCAGGCCGGCCGGCAGCTGGATGCCGCAGACGGTGCCGGTCTTCTGGTATTCCTTCCAGCCGGAACCGACGATGTAACCACGCACGATGGCTTCGACGGCCACCGGCTTCAGGCGCTTGGCCACCACGGCGCGACCTTCCACCAGGGGCAGCTCGGCCGCCGGAACCACGTCTTCCACCTTGTCGCCGGTGAAGTGGTTGGGCACCACGCCTTTGAGCTTTTCGAACCAGAAGTTGGAGATGGCGGTGAGGATCTTGCCCTTTTCCGGGATCGGCTGGTCGAGGATCACGTCGAACGCGGAGAGGCGGTCGGTGGCGACCATCAGCATGCGCTTGGCGTCGATTTCGTAAAGGTCGCGGACCTTGCCCGAGTAGATTTTCTTCAGGCTGAGGCTGGTGGGTGTGCTCATGTCGTTTTTCCGCCTTTATCAAACGAAACAGGCGAAACCCGGGGGTTTCGCCTTGTTGTTTCCACGGCCTGCCGCTGAATGGAGCGGCCAGCCACGCTTAGCCGAGGTTTTCCTGGATCAGGGTCAGCACGCGGCGCGCCACATCGGCGGGGGCCACGGTGTTGATGTCCTTCTCCACGGTGACCTGCACGCTGTCGCCGACGCGGGTCAGGCGAACCTGGTAGCGCTCGGCGCGCGCCTCGATCTCTTCTTCGCTGGGGTCGCTGCCCCACAGGCTGCTGAAGAAGCCGGGTTTCTCATCCTTCTTCACCGCGCCTTCGGCGAGGTTGATGTAGTAGACGCCCAGGCTGCGGTTGATGTCGTCGACGCGCACGTCGCCGGCTTCCAGGGCGCGGCCGACGCTGGACCAGGAGCGGTCGAAGTCGGCGCCGAGGCTGAGCATGGGGTTGCCGTTGCCATCCTCGGAGAGGGTTACCCGGTTCGGTGCGTCGAAGTCGCGGGCGGCGAGCAGGGACACGGAACCGCCCTGTTCTGCGCTGCGGGCCAGGCTGGCGAGCATTTCGTCGACCAGCGCGGCCTCCAGGCTCGGGCTGTCGGAACGACTTGGCCAGCCGGTGTCGGCGGTGCTGCCGGCCGGGCGGGTGGTGGTCAGGACGAAGATTTCGCTGGTATTGCGCTGGACACCCGGCTCGATACGCACGCGGGCACGAACTTCGCTGTCCGGCTCGACGCCGCTGACGCGGCTGCCCAGGCGGCGGGCCAGGGGACCGGAGAGCTGGTCGAGGCGCTGCCAGTCGGTGCTGAATTCACCGGTCTGCGGGCGCTCGTCGGCGATGCGGAAGCCACCGTCCTCGAAGAACTGGCGAGCCACCGGCCAGACTTCAGCGGGCACGCGCTGGGCGACCACCCAACGGGAGTCGCCGCTCTTCTGCAGGCTGTAGTCGCTGACCTCGCCCTTGGCCTGGAGGGCCTGCGGACGGGGCACTTCGAATTCACCTTCGGCGCGGCTGTCAGCCACGTTCATCGGTACCGGCAGCAGCGGGTCGAGGCGCTTGGCGTCGACAGCCGGGGGAAGTTGCATGGGCGCGGTCTGGCGAGCTTCCAGGTAGTCGCTGCCACGGTCGCGGAAGTAGCCATCTTGACCCCAGAGCCAGCCGCAACCGCTGGTGCTGGAAATGATCAGGGCGAGAGCGGAAAGTCCGGCCAGTCGCTTCATGCGTAATGCTTCCTTGGGTTAAGCGAGCAGGCCGGACTGGCGCATTGCCTGACGCAGCGGTTCATGGCAGCGCGGGCTGAGCCAGGTCAGCGGCAGGCGGATGCCATCGGGGATCAATCCCATTTCGTGCAGTGCGAACTTCACCGGAATCGGGTTGGACTCGATGAACAGGGCCTTGTGCAGCGGCATCAGCTTGTCGTTGATGGCGCGGGCAGCTTCGGCCTCGCCACGCATGGCGGCGGCGCAGAGGTCGGCCATGGCGCGCGGGGCGACGTTGGCGGTCACCGAGATGTTGCCCTTGCCGCCCATCAGCATCAGCTCGACGGCGGTGGCGTCGTCACCGGAGTAGACGAGGAAGTCCTTGCTGACGCGATCCAGTACTTCCTGGCCGCGCTGCAGGTCGCCGGTGGCTTCCTTGATGCCGATGATGTTGCTGATCTTGGACAGGCGCTCGACGGTTTCCGGGAGCATGTCGCAGACGGTGCGGCCGGGTACGTTGTAGAGGATCTGCGGGACGGCCACGGCTTCGGCGATGTGGCGGAAATGCTGGTACAGGCCTTCCTGGGTCGGCTTGTTGTAGTAGGGGGTCACCAGCAGGCAGGCATCGGCGCCGACCTTCTTGGCGGCGGCGGTGAGTTCGACCGACTCGCGGGTGGAGTTGCCACCGGTGCCGGCGATGACCGGGATGCGGCCATTGACCTGGTCCACCACGCGGCGGATCACTTCGATGTGCTCACTGACGTCCAGCGTGGCGGACTCACCCGTGGTGCCGACCGCGACGATAGCGTTGGTGCCCTCTTGAAGATGGAAGTCCACGAGTTTGGCCAGGCTATCCCAGTCCAGTTGACCCTGTGCATCCATGGGCGTAACCAGTGCCACCATACTGCCCGCAATCATGCAACCGCTCCTGCCGGAAAAAGAGAGCCGTAATGGTACTGTCGGCACTGGCCTTGCACAAGGTGAACGCGAGGCCGTCAGGCGGCTCCGGCATTTCCCTCGGCTGCGCTTTTCGCTAACCTTCCCTGTTTGAACAGCGCGGCCCGGCCGCCCTCCCCTCGTTTTAGGAACGCTGCATGTCCACCACCCCGCCCCGCGAACAATTCCTCCTGATCAGTGCCCTGGGCCGTAACCCGATGGAGCTGACCAACGTGCTGTGCCGAGCCAGCCAGGAGAACCGCTGTGCAGTGGTCAGCAGCCGGCTGACCCGCCATGGCGAGTTCTGCGCCCTGGTGCTGCAGATCTCCGGCAGCTGGGACGGCCTGGCGCGGCTGGAAGCAGGCCTGTCGGCGCTGTCCAAGCGCCATGCCTTCACGGCCAACGTGACCCGCAGCAGCGCCCTGGAGATCCGCCCCCAGGCCCTGCCCTACGTGGCCTACGTCAGCGCGGTGTACCGCCCGGATATCCTCAACGAGCTGTGCCAGTTCTTCATCGATCATCGCATCGAGCTGGAGAACCTCACCTGCGACACCTACCAGGCACCGCAGACCGGCAGCACCATGCTCAACGCCACCATCACCGTGACCCTGCCCGCCGGCACCCAGATCAGTTGGCTGCGCGACCAGTTCCTGGACTTCGCCGATGCCCTGAACCTGGACGCGCTGATCGAACCCTGGCGCCCGCAGCACCCCTAAGGAGCAAGCAGACATGGCCGTATCCCTGGACAAACCCGTCCCCGACTTCACCGCCCAGGCCACCAGCGGCCAGGAGGTCAGCCTGTCGGCGCTCAAGGGCAAGCAAGTGGTGATCTACTTCTATCCCAAGGACAGCACCCCCGGCTGCACTACCGAAGGCCAGGGCTTCCGCGACCAGCACGCGGCCTTCCTGGCGGCCAACACGGTGGTGTTCGGCGCATCCCGCGACGGCCTGAAGTCCCACGAGAACTTCAGGTGCAAGCAGGAATTCCCCTTCGAGCTGATCTCCGACAAGGATGAGTCGCTCTGCCAGCTGTTCGACGTGATCAAGCTGAAGAAGCTCTACGGCAAGGAATACCTGGGCGTGGACCGCAGCACCTTCCTGATCGACAAGGACGGCGTGCTGCGCCAGGAATGGCGCGGCGTGAAGGTGCCGGGCCATGTGGATGCCGTGCTGGCCGCGGCCCAGGCGCTGAACAAGGGCTGAAGCCCGCCACAACGAAAAAGGCCGCGATTGCGGCCTTTTTTGTGACTAGGAATCAGCTCCCCGCCTGGACCGGAGGCCCAGCGCGGGGCCAGGCATCCAGCACCGCCTTGAACAGCGTCGCCAGGGGAATGGCGAAGAACACCCCCCAGAAGCCCCAGAGCCCGCCGAACAGCAGCACGGCGCAGATGATCGCCACCGGGTGCAGGTTCACCGCCTCGGAGAACAGCAGTGGCACCAACACATTGCCGTCCAGGGTCTGGATCACGGTGTAGACCACCATCAGGTAGATGAACTGGTCGCTCCAGCCCCACTGGAACAGCGCGATCAGCGCCACCGGCACTGTCACCACCACCGCGCCGATGTAGGGAACGATCACCGAGAGCCCCACCAGCAAGGCCAGCAGGGCCGCATAGTTGAGGCCCAGGGAAACGAAGGCGACGTAGGTGACGCCGCCGCAGATGACGATCTCGATCACCTTGCCGCGGATGTAGTTGGCGATCTGGGTGTTCATCTCGTCCCAGACCTGGGTCATCAGGCCGCGCTCGCTGGGCAGGTAGCCGACGAGCCAGCGCCCGATCAGCTCGCGGTCCTTGAGGAAGAAGAACACCAGGATGGGCACCAGCACCAGGTAGATCATGATGTTGACCAGCAGCGGCAGGCTCGACAGCGAGAAGGTCAGCGCCCACTGGCCGAACTTGCCCACTTCGCTGCGGGTGACTTCGATGGCCTTGAGCACCTGCTCGTCGGTCACCAGGTGCGGATAGCGCTCGGGCAGCAGCAGCAATAGCGATTGCCATTCGCCGAGCATCCCCGGCAGCTCCTGGAGCAGGGTGCTGACCTGCTGCCAGAGCAGCGGCATCAGCACACCCATGATCAGCGCCAGGACGCCGATGAACAGCGCGAAGACTATCCATACCGCCAGGGTCTGGGGCAGCCGCAGGCGCTCCAGCAGGTTCACCAGCCCCTGCATGAGGAAGGCCAGTACCAGCCCGGCAAGCACCGGCGCAAGCATGTTGCCGAGGGTAAGGACGGCGGCGAAGCCGAGTACCAGGACCACGGCGAGGACCACGGCCTCTTCATCGGAGAAATAGCGCTGAACCCAGTCGCGAAGCACCTTGAGCATTGGAAATCCTTGAATGGCCCGGGCGTCCGGACCCGGGGGTCAGGCCTTGCGCAGCCAGTAGCGGAACACGCCGTCTTCGACCTCTTCCCGCAGCAACTGGTGCCCGGCCAGCTGCGCGAAAGCGCGAAAATCCCGCTGGGAGCCGGCGTCGGTGGCGATCACTTTGAGCACCGCCCCACTGGGCAGGCGATTGAGCTCGAGCTTGGCCTTGAGCAGCGGCAAGGGGCAGTTCAGGCCGCTGGCATCCAGCTCGGCGTCGAAGGCCTCGGTTCGACTCGCGGTGTCAGTCATGGTGGTTCTCCGGGGAAGGCGCCTCGCGGGTCCCTCGGGAAGGTCGCGGACGTTGAAACTTGAGAGGGCGGTTAGGATACCCAAGGCAGCGCAACCCTGGCCAGCCGGCAGGCCAGGAGGCTACAGTTAGGCCTTTGCCGCCAACGAGCCCAGTGCATGAATCTTCTGCGCCCCACTCTGCTGACGCTTGCCTGTTTTCTCGCTCCAGCCGTCATGGCCGACGACTTGCCGTCGCTGGGGGATTCCAGCTCTTCCATCGTTTCACCGGAACAGGAACACCAGCTCGGCCGCGCCTGGCTGAGCCTGTTGCGCGGCCAGGTACCGCAACTCAACGACCCGCAACTGAAAGACTATGTCGAGACCAGTGTCTACCGTCTGGCCGAAACCAGCCAGCTGCAGGACCGCCGGCTGGAATTCGTGCTGCTCAACAGTCCGCAACTCAACGCCTTCGCCGCCCCCGGCGGAATCATCGGCGTCAACGGCGGCCTCTTCCTCTATGCCCCCAACGAAGCCGAGTACGCCTCGGTGCTGGCCCACGAACTGGCGCACTTGTCGCAGCGCCACTTCGCCCGCGGCGTCGAGGCCCAGCAACGCATGCAGATTCCGGTGATGGCGGCGATGCTCGCCGGCATAGTCGCGGCGGCTGCAGGCGCCGGTGATGCCGGCATGGCGGCTATCATGTCCACCCAGGCAGCGGCCATCCAGGAACAGCGCCGCTTCTCCCGGCAGAACGAACAGGAAGCCGACCGCATCGGTATCCTCAACCTGGAGAAAGCCGGCTACGACCCGCGCGCCATGCCGCGCATGTTCGAGCGGTTGATGCGCCAGTACCGCTACGATGCCAAGCCGCCGGAATTCCTCTTGACCCACCCCGTGACCGAATCCCGCATCGCCGACACCCGCAACCGCGCCGAGCAGTTGCCCGCTGGCGGCATCGAGAACAGCCTGCGCTACCAGTTGATGCGCGCCCGCGTGCAGCTGATGTTCGAGGAAACCCCGGGCATCGCCACCAAGCGCTTCCGCGCCATGCTCGACGAAGAGCCGAAACTGGACGCAGCCCGCTACGGCCTGGCCATTGCCCTGATCAAGGGCGGCCAGCTGAACCAGGCGCGGGAGAACCTGGCGCCCCTGCTGGCCAAGGCACCCAACGAGATCGTCTACAACCTGGCCCAGGTGGACCTGGACATCACCGCCAACCGCCTGGCCGACGCCCAGCAGCGGGTCGATCGGTTGCTCGTCCAGTACCCGAACAGCTACCCGCTGAAGCAGGCCCGCAGCGACCTCCTGCTCAAGCAGAACAAGCCGAAAGAAGCCGAGAAGGTCCTCGACAACCTGCTCAAGACCCGCTCTGACGACCCGGACATCTGGTACCAGGTGGCCGAAGTGCGCGGCCTGGCCGGCAACACCATCGGACTGCACCAGGCCCGCGCCGAGTACTTTGCCCTGGTGGGCGACTTCGATCAGGCCATCGAGCAGCTGGACTTCGCCAAGCGTCGCGCCAGCGGCAACTTCCCGCTGGCCGCACGCATCGATGCGCGCCAACAGGAGCTGAGCGAGCAGAAAAGGATGCTCGAGCAGATGATGCGCTGATGAAAAGGGACCACTACGCGGTCCTTGGCGAATGAATTGGCTATGTCCACGTGAGCTGTTGCAGCACCGAATAGAAGCGTCTAGCACGGGCCTTTCAGGCCTCCGCGCTTGCTGATGCATCCCTCACCCGAACGCGGCCCGCCCCGGCCCCCGCCCTGCGCCCCAGCCTGATCGCTTCGCGCTCAGTCGCTCATCGGCACCGGA
>NZ_SSOJ01000029.1 GCF_029871205.1 Pseudomonas sp. BN417
CCGACCACTGCGACGCCGGTGGGGCCCGCGCCGCCGCGCCAGCCCCTGGCGGCTTCGGTGCCATCCTCCGGTTCATCGCCGGCGGCTGAGCCACCGCCGGTATTTCGGAACAGGCGGCCGCGGATATCGACGACTGCACTGTCCTCGACCCACACCTTCATATAGGCCGGATGGGCGAAACCCAAGCTCCACCAGGGGCTGTGTTCATCCTGGGCCCCGGACAACGGGTCCATGGCCTGGCAGCCGCTGACCAGCAGCAGGCCGACGAAGACAAGGAAACGATGCATCACCAGCTCCCGTAGGGAATGCCGAAGCGTTCGATGTAGCGCTTAGAGGCTTCCGACTGGGGATAGTAGTGACCTCCCGATTTGCCCAGGTGTGGTCCCAGCGGCTCCACCTCGGCCTGGGCGCGGGCCACCTTGACCGATTTGTAGCAGCGGTTGTAGACCCAGACCTGGATGGTGCCGCCCGGGGCCAGACCCAGGTAAAGCGTGGCGCGGTAATTTGACACTCTGTGCGGTTTCTCAGGACAGCGCCAGGCGACGGAGTCGCGCATGATCTGCCGTGCTTCCTCCGGAATGTCCACCCAGGCGCGATAAGTCTGGGGCTCGACGATGGACTGCCAGCGCACGTAGATGCGCTGGGGAAGGTCGGCGCCGACCACCGCGACCCCGCTGGGGCCCGCGCCGCCACCCCATCCGCGGGCGGCTTCGGTGCCATCCTCCGGCTCATAACCAGCCGCAATGCCCCGGCCGGTATGCCGGAATAGCCGGCCCTTAACATCAATGACCGCGCTGTCCTCGACCCAGACCTCCATATAGGCGGGTTGGACGAATCCCTGGCTCCACCAGGGATTGTGTTCGTCCTGGGCGCCAGACAGTGGGTCCATGGCCTGGCAGCCGGTGACCAGCAGCCCTAGAAGGGTAATGAAATACCGCATGAGATCAGGCTCCTGTCCGGGAGTGGGGGTGGCGCGCGCGCTGTTCGTCGGCGGTGGGGGCGTTTACAAAGGTCAAGGCGACTCCCGTGCGGGGTGTTTGGCCCTGCAGGCGTGTGGGCGGGTTCCAGTGGGCCGAACAGTGGATGTAGTGCAGTTGCAGCAGCCGTTCTTCGGTTGGCATGGTGCTGTAGTCGCCCGCGATAAATCGCGCACTGAGGGGGCGTAGCTCTCCAGGAAGCATCAAGTCTGGATCCTGTTCGTCGATGGATTTGAACGTTACCCCGTGCTGCCGGGCCAATTGATGCATCAGCCGCAGGTAGACCCGCGATAGCTCGCCGCGCACCGGGCGCTTCAGCTGGAGGGCGGCATAGACCCGCTTGCGTGGTGGGGCCAGGCGGTCGGTTGGATCGGGTGGCAGCGGCCGGGCCCCGGGGGTGACGATGGTCAACATCTCCGCCGTCCAGCCTCTGGCCAGCCAGGCGTCCCGGGCCCGCTTGGCATCACGGTAGATACTGGTGTGCTCCACTGGAGTGTGGCGCGGCACTTCCAGGGCCTGCATGGGGCTGACCAGCAGGCACTCCTCGGCTTCGGCCAGGTAACCACCGCCCAGGTCGGCATGGGCGCCGGGCAGGACCAGCTCGCGGTGTTCGGGCGCGGTGCTGTTGAGGGCGAAGTTGGCGCGGTATTCGTCCCGCGCCACCAGGTGCACCACGGTTGGGAAGTGCTCGGGTGCCAGGTAGAGCTGAAGACCCGGGGTGCTGGCGCTGCGCACATTGCCCAGGTTGGCCAGGCCGGCGGTGGAGGCCACGGTGTCGAACAGGCCGATAAAGGCCACTTGTACTCCCTGCCCGTAGCGGCCGCTCAGGTCCTTGCTGAAGGTGCTGGTGGTATCGGGGAACATCATGCCCAGCGGGCCGTTGCGACCCTTGGCCAGTTGGTTGGCGAAGTGGCGAGCCGCCGCTGCGCCGCGGCTGAAGCCGAAGATGTCGATGGTCAGTGATTCGATTTCATACTCGGGGTTTTCGTCGATGAAGTCGTAGCATGTTCTCCGGACATACCTGAATGCGTCCCGCACCTTCGCTTCCACGCCAGTGGCACCACGTCCTGTTCCGGCTCCGAACGGGCTGTCCTCTTCGCCTGCACGGGTTCCAATGCCTTCGACATAGACCCGACGATGAGCTTGTTTGGCGCTGGTCGGCAGCTTCTGGGTTTCGGGATACAGGTCGTGGAGCAGCTTGATATTGGTCACGCCATTGCCATAGCTGCTCTCCGGGTCGCGCATATAGGGCTTGCAGCTGGCGTCCAGGTCATCCTCGGTGATGGCGTGCTGGGCGCCGCAGAGCTGGCCCTGGGCGGCGTTGGCGGCGTTGTTGTAGGTGCCGTCGAAGAACACGCCGATGCGCAGGGCGACGCGCAGTCTGGCCTGTAGGGTGGGTGTGAAGGGTTTCCAATCGGGCGGGAGTTTGGACTCGGCGGGGGCGGTAGGCTGACCGCCGAAAAAGCCGAGATCATCGGTCCAGGAGCGCTGCTTGCCGCTCAGCGGCTTGAAGGGGCGCCGGCTGACCAGCAGCCAGTCGCCGCGGCGAACTTTCTCGAGAATTTGGTCCCGGTAGTACGGCCGTTGGCTGTCGCGGTAGTCGGTGCCGCATTCGCGGAGCAAGGCCTCGAGCCCGGTTAGT
>NZ_SSOJ01000030.1 GCF_029871205.1 Pseudomonas sp. BN417
GGATGGCCCCTCACGCCGGGCCCCCGGAGCAATGATGGAGCGAGGGAACCCGACGAAGTCGGGCCGGATGCAGGGGCGAGCCTTTTTGGTTTCTTTTGGGGCGACTGCCAAAAGAGACTCGCCGGGAGGCGAAACAGGGACTCGCAGCCCACTCGATAAGCAACTCGGCTCAGGACTTTCTAGCAACACTTAATGCAGACATAGCCAATAAATTCGCCCCCACGGAAAAGAAGGCTTCTCCATCGATGGAGTGGGCGGCGGGGATGCGGGACACTGGAATGAAAAAGGCGCCCGAAGGCGCCTTTTGCATGCTCGTCCGAATCACACGATAAAGGTGATGGCCAGCCAGAACAGGCCGGCGGAGAGCAGGATGGTGGTGGGCAGGGTGAGTACCCAGGCCAGCAGGATATTGCGCACAGTGCCGCCCTGCAGGCCGCTCTTGTTGGCGACCATGGTGCCGGCAACGCCGGAGGACAGTACGTGGGTGGTGGACACCGGCAGGCTGTAGATGTTGGCCATGCCGATGGCGAAGGCGGCGGTGATCTGCGCGCTCATGCCCTGGGCATAGCTCATCCCGTGCTTGCCGATCTTCTCGCCGACGGTGCGCACCACGCGCTTCCAGCCGACCATGGTGCCGATGCCCAAGGCCAGGGCTACCGCCAGGATCACCCAGAAGGGCGCGTACTCGGTGGTGGCGGTCAGGTCCTTGCGCAGCTTCTCCAGGTCGGCTTTCTCGCGGGCCGGCAAGGTAGAGAGCTTGCCCACCTTCTTCGCGGTGTCGTCCAGGCAGAGCAGGTAGCGACGTACTTCCACGCGGGTTTCGTCGCCCAGGTCCTTGTAGTTGGCGACGCCGTTCAGGGACTTGAGCAGGGCGGCGATGGTCGGCTCGGTCTGCTTCGGATCGCAGCGGTAGAGCTTCGGCATCTCGCTGCCGTTGCTCTTGCCCAGGGCCAGCATCTCGCCGAGGGTGTCGGTGTGGCGCTGGTAGAACTGGCTGAGGTGGGTGGCCGCGTCGCGGGTACGTTCGATCTCGTAGGTGGTGCTGTTGAGGTCCAGTACGAACTTGGCCGGGACTATGCCGATCAGCACCAGCATGATCAGGCCGATGCCTTTCTGGCCGTCGTTGGAGCCGTGCACGAAGCTCACGGCCATGGCGGAAAGCACCAGGACCAGGCGGTTCCAGAAGGGCGGATGCTTCTTCTCGTCCAGTTCCTTACGGGTTTCCGGGGTCTTGTGCATCTTCGACAGCGGATACATCCACTTCAGGCCCACCAGCAGCAGGGCGGCGACCATGAAGCCGGCAGCCGGCGAGAAGATCAGCGACAGGCCGATGTCTATGGCCTTGCCCCAGTTCACGCCTTCGCCCAGGGGCACGTCGGTGAGCATCGCATTGGCCAGGCCCACGCCGAGGATCGAGCCGATCAGGGTGTGGGAGCTGGACGCCGGGATACCGAAGTACCAGGTGCCGAGGTTCCAGGCGATGGCTGCGGTGAGCAGGCTGAACACCATGGCCAGGCCATGGCCGGTATTGACGTTGATCAGCAGCTCCACCGGCAGCAGGTGGACAATGGCATAGGCCACGCCGACACCGCCCAGCAACACACCGAGGAAGTTGAAGATCCCTGAGAGGATCACCGCCCGGTAGGGCGACATGGCCTTGGTGTAGATGACCGTGGCCACCGCGTTGGCGGTGTCATGGAAACCATTGATGAACTCGAAGGTCAGGACGAATGCCAGGGCGAGCAAGAGGCTCAGCACCAGCCAGGCATCTAGCCCGCTGAAGAGATCGAACATGAAGTTTGTGTGACTGGCTCATGAAGGGGCCGCGATTATGCCAGAAAACCGATCGTCGCCCAGTCCCAGGCGTCGAGCGGTTTTCGGCATCTCACACAGAAGTTGTCGCAAATCAATACGAGGGACTCCCCGGATGGGGCGGGTGCGGCAATGTGTCAGGGGTCCTGTCTGAGCTCTTTTTCGATCTTTTCCAGCTCTTTTTCGAAGCTCTTGTCGAGCAGGCTGGGTTTCTTGCGCCAGGCTTTACGCTCAGGGTCCCTTTGCGCGGCATAGGTCGTGACCTCACCGCCGTAAACTTCCTTGTAACGTTGCGCCTGGCGCTCGAGCTCGGCGCGCAGTTCGTCTTTCGTCACGTGGTTATCCGTCTCTTTGATCAATGGTCTTGAGGTGAAACAGGCGATCTAGAGGCTCTGGCCTCCAAAGTGTCGGTCGCCCGGCTGAGACCGTCGGCGCAGTCTTCTTGTAGGACAATGTTCTGCTATCGCAACTACCGGTTACTTCCCTACGCACTACGGAAAGACCCTACGATGTCTCCGGGCTTAGAAGTCAATTCCGCAAAAAGCCTGGAAAGAACCTTGACAAGTATAACAAGCAAAAAAGAAACCTCCATCGCAGGAGGTTCCTAAAGTAGTGAAGGAAGGCAACTCCTCGATAATCAGGGATTGTCCATAAGAGACCTTATTATCCTGCCGAGAGTTTCCATCGCTTGTTCACTGGAGTTGCTCCAGGGATGACCAAAGTTGAGGCGGGCGCAATGGCCGAAACGCCGTGTTGCCGAGAAAATCGGCCCCGGCGCGATGCTGATGCCCTGGGCCAGGGCCAGCTGGAACAGGCGCAGCGAGTCCACCTGCTCGGGGAATTCCAGCCAGAGAAAGTAGCCGCCCTCCGGCCGGCTGACGCGGGTCTCTTCCGGGAAATGCCGGGCCACTGCCGCCAGCATGGCGTTGCGCTGGCTTTCCAGGGCGTAGCGCAACTTGCGCAGGTGACGGTCGTAGCCGCCGTGCTGCAGGTAGTCGGCGATAGCCGCCTGGGCCGGTACCGAGGCGGAAATGCTGGTCATCAGCTTCAACCGCTCGATCTGTCCGGCGAAACGCCCGCCGGAGACCCAGCCGACCCGGTAGCCCGGTGCCAGGCTCTTGGAGAAGGAGCTGCAGTGCATCACCAGGCCTTCGCTGTCGAAGGCCTTCACCGGCTTGGGCGCGTGCTGGCCGAAATACAGCTCGGCGTAGACATCGTCCTCGATCATCGGCACCTGGTGCTTGGCCAGCAGCGCCGCCAACTGGCGTTTCTTGTCCTCGGAGAGGCTCGCTCCCAGCGGGTTCTGGAAGTTGCTCATGAACCAGCAGGCCTTGATCGGCAGGCGTTCCAGGCTGTCTTCCAGCACCTGCAGGTCGATGCCGTCGCGCGGGTGCACAGGGATTTCCACGGCCTTGAGCTTCAGCCGTTCCAGCACCTGCAGGCTGGCATAGAAGGCCGGCGCCTCGATCGCCACCAAATCGCCGGGGCGGGCCACCACCTGCAGGCAGAGGTTGAGGGCTTCCAGCGCGCCGTTGCAGATCACCAGCTCCTCGATCGGCAGCGGCAGGCCGCCGACCATGTAGCGCAAGGCGATCTGCCTGCGCAGGGCGTGATTGCCCGGGGTCATGTCGGCTACCGTGGAACGCGGGTCCATCTCGCGCACCGCGTGGGCCATCGAGCGGGCCAGGCGTTGCAGGGGAAAGAGTTCCGGGCTGGGGAAGGCCGAGCCGAAGGGCACCGTGTCCGGGTCCTTGATCGAACTCAGCACCGAGAACACCAGCTCACTGACATCCACCTCGGTGGTCGAAGCTTCCCGCGGTCCCGGCTGCGGCTCCGGCAGCGGCCGGCGCACATGTTCGCAGACGAAGTAGCCCGAGCGCGCGCGGGCCATGATCAGCCCGCGGCTCTCCAGCAGATAGTAGGCCTGGAACACGGTGGAGGCGCTTACCCCATAGGTGCGGCTGGCGTGGCGCACCGAGGGTACCTTCTGCCCCGGCGCCAGCACCCCGGTGCGGATCAGTTCGGCGATCTCGTCGGCGAATTTCTCGTAGCGCTTCATCTTTTCCTGGCTGGGCACCTGCAAGTCGGCGGTGCCCCACTCTAAGCGCTCGCTGCGTGCGCCGCCATGGTCCCGGGCCATGGTTTCAGCGCCTCGGGCTGACGAAGGTGCTGCTGGCGCTGGCCTCCGTGCCTGGCTGGTCCAGGCTGCGCACCAGGAAACGCAGCGGCCGCGAGCCGGCCGGGCCGCTGTCGTCGGTGCGCGCCACCGAGACCGGCAGCGAGAGGATCTCGCCGGCGCCAATGCTCACCTCGTTCTCGCCCTGCAGGCGGAAGCCCTTGGTCTCCGCCAGCTCCAGGCGATATCGCTGGGCCTGCTGGGTCTTGTTGATCAGCTTGAGGTTATAGATGTTCTCGATCTCGCCGGCGGCGTTCTCGCGGAACATGCCGCGGTCCTTGATCACGTCCACCGACAGCTGCGAGCGGGTGGCGCCCATCCAGACCAGCGCGACGATCATCAGCACCAGGGCTGTCGCATAACCGAGCAACCGTGGACGCAGCAGATGGGTCTTGCCACCTTCCAGGGCGCGCTCCGAACTGTAGCCAACCAGGCCACGGGCATAGCCCATGCGGTCCATGATCGAGTCGCACGCGTCGATGCAGGCGGCGCAGCCGATACAGGCGATCTGCAGGCCGTCGCGGATGTCGATCCCGGTGGGGCAGACCTGCACGCACATCTGGCAGTCAATGCAGTCGCCAAGGCCCTGGGCCTTCGGGTCGCTACCCTTCTTGCGCGGCCCACGGGATTCGCCGCGGGTGGCGTCGTAGGAAACGATCAGGGTGTCCTTGTCGAACATCACGCTCTGGAAACGCGCATAGGGGCACATGTGGATGCACACCTGCTCGCGCAGCCAGCCTGCATTTATATAGGTGGCGCCGGTGAAGAAGAGCACCCAGAACAGCGCCGTGCCGCCGATCTGCCAGTTGGCCAGGTCGGCCACCAGTTCACGCACCGGGGTGAAGTAGCCAACGAAGGTGATGGCCGTGGCCAGGCTGATGGCCAGCCAGAGGCCGTGCTTGATCGATCGGCGCAGCAGCTTGCCGGCGTTCCAGGGTGCGGCGGCCAGCTTGATGCGCTGGTTGCGGTCGCCCTCGGTGACCTGCTCGCACCACATGAACATCCAGGTCCAGACGCTCTGCGGGCAGGTGTAGCCGCACCAGACGCGGCCGGCGAATACGGTGATGAAGAACAGGCCGAAGGCGCAGATGATCAGCAGGCCCGAGAGCAGGATGAAGTCCTGGGGCCAGAAGGTCGCGCCGAAGATGTAGAACTTGCTTTGCTCCAGGCTCCAGAGCACGGCTTGGCGGCCATCCCAGTCGAGCCAGAGGGTGCCGAAGAACAACAGGCACAGGAGACCCGCGCCAATGCGGCGCAGGTCGCGGTAGAAACCGGTGAAGCGGCGGGTGTGGACAGGTCCGTTGGAGGCGGAAAGGGGTTTGCTTGCAACGGGCGGCAGGGTGGGAGTGACCTCTATTACCTGCGCCGGGATTCTCTCGCTCATGATCAGTGCCCATCAGGCTGTTACGGCGAGACGGACTATAGGAATGCACTGATCGGCAAAACAGATTCAGATCAGGCGGCAAAAACCATATCAGATGCGTGTCGGGCGAGCGCGAAGGCGCAGGGCGCGTGGATTGGGGGTCAGGCCGGGCAGGCCGTGCCGCGAGCGCGGCAATAGGTCGCGGGCCACCGGGCTGAAGATCGAGCGCAGCGGCAATGCGGCTGGCAGGCGGCGCGTCGAACAGCGTCGCCCGGGACTGGGCAGGGTTACGGCAGCAGCGACCCGATGGTCGGGACCGGGATGTAGCAGGCGGGGTAGTGGGGCTGGCAGTACTGGGTGGCCGCCAGCGACGACGGCAGGGGGCGCGTCATCATCGCCACATAGGCCGCTACGAAAGCGCAGGAAAGGACAGTGAGGCAAATCTTCTTTCTTGTTTTCATGTTCATTCCTCTACACAGGAGGGACACGTTGTTATGTGGACAAGACTAGGAAGCCTCTCTGCACGCCGCCTCGTCCGAACGGACTAGATGCCGCTTTTGTTGCTGAGCGCCATGAACAGGGCGGCGATGGCGCGTGCTTCGTGCAGCTCGCCCGAGGCGACCAGGGCCGGAACCAGGGCCAGCGGCACGCGCACGACTTCCAGGGGCTCCGGCTCGTCGCCCAGGGCCGTGCTGGGCTCCAGGTCTTCGGCCAGCACCACCCGGCAGCTGTGGCAGAGGTGTCCGGGCGCGAGGCTCAGCACACCCAGCTCACGCAGGCGGCCGGCGCGCAGGCCGACCTCTTCCATCAACTCCCGGTTGGCCGCCTGCAGGGTGGTCTCGTCGTTTTCCACGCCGCCCTTGGGCAGGCCGAGCACGCGCTGCTCGACGCCCACCGCGTACTCGCGTACCAGCAGCACGTGCTGTGGGTCGGGCAGGGCCACTACCAGCACCGACTGGTAGCCGGAACCGCGCAGGCGCTCGTAGACGCGCTGCTGGCCATTGCTGAACTCCAGGTGCAGGGCTTCGATCTGGAACCAGGCGCTCTCGGCCAGCAGTTCGGTCTTCAGGATGGTGGGCAGGCTGCGCATGGCGCTCTCCCGTGGCATGACCCGGCAGAGCGTCGCGCGCATCGGGGTTGGGGGCATCGTCTGGATGGACTAGGTCAAAGGTCGAGCGCAGGTTCTGCGGGTGACGCTGTAGGAGCCAGCTTGCTGGCGAATGGCCGCGCGCGGTGGTTGTTCGCGAGCAAGCTCGCTCCTACGAAAAGGGTGTGGGCCCGCTCACCCCAGTGTCGCCACGCTGCGCAGGATCAACCGCACCAACATGGTCTGCCGCGTCACCCCGGTCTTGGAGAAGGTCGAGCGCAGGTGCGCCCGCGCGGTGTTGCGGCTGATACCGAGGGCGTCGGAGGCCTCGTCGAGGGTCAGGCCGTTGGCCAACAACATGGCCAGCTGGGCTTCCGCCGGGGTCAGGTCGAACAGCGCCTTGACGATCTCCTGGGGTGCGCTGGACTCCTGCTCCGGGTCGCTGATGAAAATCACCACCGAGGGGCTTTGCTTGCCCTCGCTCCAGGTGCTGGGCGGCACCGAGCGGACGATGATGCCCAGGTCCGCACGCCCGGACGGGCGTTGCACACGCATGGCCTCGACCACCGAGGGGTTGCTGCTTTTCTGCGAGAGCAGGGCCTGCTTGATCAGTTGGCGGAACACCTGGCTGTCACGTGCGGTACCGACCTGCAGGCCTTCATTGACCATCTTGATGCCGTCCTTCTCGTCCAGAAGACGGTCGGCGAGGCGGTTTTTCTGCAGGACCTTGCCGTCCTGGTCGAGGATGATGGTGCCCACTGCCAGTTGGTCGACAGCGCCGGCGTAGAGGTTGCGCTCGCTTTCCACCCGGTTGAGGTGCATGTGCAGCACAACGCCCTGTTCGAGATGGGGCAGGAACAGGGTAAGCAGGTCCTTGTCACGTTGATCGAACGGGGGATCGCCCTTGCCGCGGGAAATACGAATACGGCACTGCGCACCATCGCTGGTGTTGATGTCCGCACCGAGGATGTGAAACACGTCCACCGGCTCCATGAAGCTCTTGTAGAACTCTGAATCCAGCCAGTCTTTGTCCGAGACGAACTCGGCCAGGGTGATCACCTGCCGGTTGGGCAGGCCGACGAAGGGGTCCAGGCTGTAGAAATGCTGATTATAGGAGGCCGTTACCTCCGCGGACGAACCGGCGGTGGAGACCTGAAGGCCATCCACATGCTGGCTGGGCGGGCGCAGGATGAAGGTGGCGTACTTGGCTGAAAGGCAGTTTTTCAGCTGATCCAGGAAGGTGGTCCATGGAATGTCCTCCAGCGGGCCCTGGTAGAGGTTGCGAAGCATCCCGCTGAACTCGTCGAGCGTGAGTATTTGTGGCATGTCTGAACCAAACTTTTATTTTTATATATAGGACGCTTCTTACAGAGGTTTAGGCCTTCTCTTCAAGACCAATCGTCTCCCGCTGATCGGCAGACGATTGGCTCCAGGACGGCCTCAAGCAGTCTCTTTGACGTCAAGTACCACGAACGAGCGGGGTTCGGCCGATTCGGCGCTCAGTTCGGCCACGTCGGTGTAGAACTGCTCGTACCACTTGCGCAGCTGGTAGACCGGGCCATCGCCGTCGCAGAGCAACGGGTTGTCGACGCGAGTCTTGCTGTGCCAGATGGCCACGTCCTCGTAGAACGCGTCCTGGGCCTGCTTCACATAGGCCTGTGCCATGGCGTGATTCTGTTCCGCGGTCAGGCCGGGGACCTTCTTCACCAGCACGCCGTAGCGCAAGGTGAAACTGTTCAGGTCGATGGGCACATGGCAGTTGAGCAGGATCGAGTGAATCGGCATGCCGTTCATCGCACCGGTCATTTCGGTGATCTGGTAGGCCGGGCCGAAATAGGTGGCAACGGTCGTCAGCTGGCTCTCGCCGGACAGGCGTGCGCTGCCGCCGCGCATGTACTGGATTGCCAGGTGCTTTTCGAACTTGTTGCTGAAGTGCGTCAGATCGGTGCCGTGCACCGAGTCGAAGTGCGCCATGTCAGCCACGTTGTCGATCAGCTCGCGGCAGTTGGTGTCGATCTTCAGCTCGGCGACTTCCCATTCGGCCCATTCGTCGTCGAAGCAGGCGTCGATGCGCGGGATCGCCTGTTCGGCGATGGGCGGGTTGCCTTCCGGGTCGTTCCAGACGAATAGCAGGTTATTCTGCTCCATCACCGGCCAGGACTTGATCTTCGCTCGCGGGGGGATGCGCTTGGCGTAGGGAATGTCGTCGCAGACCCCGTCGGCGCGCCAGCGCCACTCATGGAAGGGGCAGCGGATGGCGTCGCCCTCGACGCAGCCTTCGCTGAGGTCGGCGCCCATGTGCGGGCAGTAGCCATCGAGAATGCGGATTTGCCCGTCTTCTCCGGCGAAGGCCACCAGGCGGGTGCCGAAGGCGTCGAGGCGATGGGCTTTGCCATCGCGGTACCGGGAGGCAAGTCCCAGGCAATGCCAGCCGCGCGCGTAGCGGGCTTCCAGCTGCTTGGCTTCGATTCGGTGCAGCGTACTCATCTTCTTGTTCTCCCGTCAGGGTCCTTGAGGGCTGCATCCGGCTTAGGCAGGCCGCTGCAGCTTACGTACCGAGCGGATTCTGCGGTGCCTGCATTTCCCGGCATCGTCTGATCGGACGATGGCCGCCCGCCGATGCCCGGCTTTACTGCCCGGCAGAACAAGAACAGATGCGTTCACGGACGGCCGGCTCCTGCGTACTGCCTGTTCCTCTGCGTCGCGATCCGCGGCGCCCTACCCAGTCGGCCCATCGGAGACATGACATGCGCGCAGTGGTCATCGAACGCCTTGGCGGAGCCGAGGTGCTGCAACTGAAGGAAGTCGAACGCCCGCAACCCGGCCCCGGCGAAGTGCTGGTGCGGGTGGTCTGCGCCGGGGTCAACCCGGCGGACTGGAAATGCCGCGAGGGCTATCTCGGCGCCTTCCTCGACTACCGCTTCCCCTTCGTCCTCGGCTTCGACCTCGCCGGCACGGTAGCCGCCCTGGGGGAAGGGGTTGACGACCTGCCCCTGGGCAGCCGGGTGTTCGCCCAGAGCGACGTCGGCGCCGGCAAGTGGGGTTCCTACGCCGAATACGCCTGTGTATCCCGGGCCTCACTGGTGCCCATGCCGGACAACCTCGACTTCGCCGCCGCGGCGGCCGTGCCCACGCCAGCCCTGGCGGCCTGGGCGGGGTTGTTCGACGAAGGCGGCCTACGACCGGGCATGAAAGTGCTGATCCACGGTGGCGGCAGCGCGGTAGGCGGCTTTGCAATCCAGTTCGCACGCTGCGCCGGTGCGCGTATCGCCGCGACCTGCAGTGAGGACAACCTGTCGCATGTGCAGGCCCACGGCGCCGAGTGCGCGATCGACTACCGAGCCGGCTCGATCGAGCAGGCCTTGCTCCACTGGGCGCCGGAAGGCGTCGACCTGGTGCTCGACTGCATTGGCGGCGGCAGCTTGCCTGGCGCGCTGGATCTGCTGCGCCCTGGCGGCATCCTGGTGGCGATTCTCACCCTGGCGCCAGACGATGCCGGGCCTGACCACGCCGCCGCTGCCCGACGAGGTCTGCGTACCGCCGTGGCCTACAGCCGCATGCCCAGCGGCGGAGCCCTGGGGCGGATCGCCGCGCTGCTGGCGGCCGGGCGCGTGCACCCGCCACGGCTGGAGTTGCTGCCCCTGGCCGACGTGGCAATCGCCCATGAACGCCTGCAGCAGGGCCGGGCGCGTACCAAGCAGGTGTTGCTGGTCGCCGACTGAATCACGCCGGCCATCGTCCGAGCGGACGATGGCCGGGCCCGGCGGAACAGCTCTACTGGCCAAACAGAACAAGAGCGGGAGTCCATGATGCTCATTCAACAAGGCCAGGTGGCGGTCATCACCGGTGCTGCCGGTGGCATCGGCAAAGGTCTGGCGCGGGAGGTCTTCGCCGGTATCGAGGCCGGGCGCTTCTGGCTGCTGCCCCACAACAACTTCAAGCCAGCGCTGGAACGGCGCCTGGCCAGCATCCTTGATGAGACCAACCCGGTCTTCCAGATGGCCGACGCATAAGGAACGCCCGCATGCCCCTCGACGCCCAGATCGCCGCCGTACTCCAGCAGTTCAGCGGCATGCCGCAGCCGGACTACAGCCAGCTCGACCCTGCCCAGTACCGCCAGTTCTCCGACAACCTGATGCCACCCATGCCTGGCGAGCGCCTGTTCGAGGTGCGCAACTTACGGCTGGCCGGTGCAGACGGCGATCTGGACGCGCGCCTCTACCGCCCGGCGGACAACGACGATCTGCCGCTGCTGGTGTACTTCCACGGTGGCGGCTTCGTCATCGGCAACCTCGACACCCACGACAACCTCTGCCGCAGCCTGGCCCGCCTGTGCGGCGCGGTGGTGGTCTCGGTGGCCTACCGCCTGGCACCGGAAAGCCGCTTTCCGGCCGCCCCCCACGACTGTTACCGGGCCACCTGCGACCTGGTAGAGCGCGCCGGCGAACTGGGCTTCGACGCCAGCCGGCTGGCCCTGGCCGGCGACAGCGCCGGCGCCAACCTGGCCATCGCCGTGAGCCGCCTGGCACAGATCCGCAAGGGCCCGCGCATTGCCTACCAGTGCCTGTTCTATCCGGCCACCGACGCCCGTTGCGACAGCGCCTCCCAGCGCGAATTCGCCGAGGGTTACTTCCTCACCCGTGAGCAGATGCGCTGGTTCTGGAACCAGTACCTGGCGCGCCCGGAGCAGGGCGACGAGGCCCTGGCCTCGCCCTTGCGCGCCGAGGACCTGGAGGGGCTGCCGCCCACCACCCTGATCAGCGCCGAGTACGATCCGCTGCGCGACGAGGGCGAGGCCTTCGCCCGCCGCCTCGAGCAGGCCGGGGTGAAGACGCGCCTGGAGCGCTGCGAAGGCATGATCCACGGCTTCGTCAGCATGGCCGCCTTCGTCGCCAAGGCCCAGGCCGCCCTGGAGTCCGCCGCCGCCGACCTGCGCCAGGCCTTGAGCTGAAGGAGCCCCCCATGGACAGCCCGCAACGACTGATCGAGGCCATGGCCAGCGGCGCCATGCTGGTGGTCACCGACGACGAGCAGGAGGGCGAAGGCTCGCTGCTGATCGCCGCCGGCCATGCCGATGCTGCCGCCATCAACTTCATGGCCCGCGAAGCGCGAGGGCTGATCTGCCTGGCCCTGACCGAGGACCGCTGCAGGGCCCTCGGCTTGGAACTCATGGTGCCCAACTCGCGGGCCCGCCACGGGATGGGTTTCACCCTGTCCATCGAAGCACGCACAGGGGTCTCCACCGGGATTTCCGCCGCCGACCGCGCGCGCACCGTCGCCGTGGCCGTGGACCCGGCCAGCGTTGCCTCCGACCTGGTGCAGCCCGGCCATATCTTCCCCCTGCGCGCCCAGCCGGGTGGCGTGATGCAGCGCGCCGGCCATGTGGAGGCGGCATGCGACCTGGCGCGCCTGGCCGGGCTGATGCCCGCCGCCGTGCTGGTGGGCATCCTCGACGAGCAGGGCGAACCGGCGCGCGGCCCGGCCCTGCGCGACTTCGCCGAGCGCCACGGCCTGCCGCTGGGCAGCGTGGCCGACCTGATCCACTACCGCATCCTCCACGAGGGCACCATCCGCCGTTCCGGCGAATACCCCATCCGCACCCGCCACGGCGACTTCCGCGTCATCACCTATCTGGACGACTACCAGGGCCAGTTGCACCTGGCGCTGGTGCGTGGCGAGGTGCGCCGCGACACGCCGACCCTGGTGCGGGTGCAGGCGGTGGAAACCCTGCGCGACCTGCTGGGCAGTCATCCCGACCAGTGGAACCTCGACCGTTCCCTGGCTCGGGTGGCGGAGGAGGGTGCCGGGGTGGTGGTACTGCTGGCCCAGCAGGAAACGCCCTGCGCGGTTATCGAACAGCTTCAGCAGCGCGCCGGACAAAGGCCACGCCCGCCGGTATTTCCGCAGCGTACATTGGGTATCGGCGCGCAGATCCTTCGCGATGTGGGCGTGCGCAAGATGCGCCTGTTGAGTTTCCCCGTGAGCTACAAGGCCGTTTCCGGCTTCGAGCTGGAAGTCGTCGAACTCGTCCCTTTCGAACCGCAGGAGTGAGCATGAGCAACGAACTGAACAGGCTATTGAGCCCCGCCAAGCTGGCCGGCCTGACGTTGCGCAATCGTGTCATCAAGACCGCGACCTTCGAGGGGATGTGCCCTGGTGGCGTGCCGGGCGACGATCTGGTCAACCATCATGCCGGCATGGCACGCGGTGGTGTCGGTTTGACCACAGTGGCCTACTGCGGCGTGTCGCCCGATGGCCTGACCTTTCCTGACCAGATGTGGATGCACAGCGGCGTCTTTGCGCAGTTGCAGCGTGTGGCCGACGCGGTGCATGCCGAAGGCGGCGCGGTTTCCGCGCAGCTGGCGCACTGTGGCTATTTCAGCCGCAACAAGCCGCGCAACATCCCGCGTCCGCGCGGCCCCAGCGCCTCCATCAACCAGTACGGCGTGTTCTCCGGTGTGCCCTTCGGGGGCGCCATGGACAACGCCGACATCAACCGGACCATCGCCGAGTACGCGGCAGCCGCCAGCTTCGTGCGCGATGCCGGGTTCGATGCCATCGAAATCCACATGGGCCATGGCTACCTGCTCAGCCAGTTCATCTCGCCGCTGCTGAACAAGCGCCGCGACGCCTACGGCGGCAGCCTGGAAAATCGCATGCGCTTTCCGCTGCAGGTGCTGGCGGCGGTGCGCGCGGCTGTCGGCAAGGACTTCCCGCTACTGGCCAAGCTCAACCTCAGCGATGGACTGGCAGGCGGCCTGGGAATCGAGGAGTCCTGCCAGGCCGCGCAGTTGCTGGAGCAGGGCGGGCTGAATGCCATCGTCATGAGCGGCGGTCTGGTCAGTCGTACCTCGATGTTCCTGTTCCGCGGCGAGAGCCCGCTGAAGTACATGGTTCCGCTGGAAAGGAACCCATGGCAGCGCACGGCGATGAAATGGTTCGGCGGTGCGAGCTTCCCGTCGATGCCCTACGAGGAGATGTATTTCCTCGAACTGGCCCGCCAGATGCGTCGCGCCGTGAGCATGCCGCTGGTCTACCTCGGCGGTGTGGCCACGGCGCAGAGCATGGGCCAGGCCATGACCGAAGGCTTTGACTTCATCGCCATGGGGCGTGCCCTGCTCAATGACTCGCAACTGCTGCAGCGCGTGCGTGAACAGGGCGAGGGCTGGATTAGCCCTTGCACCCACTGCAACCAGTGCGTGGCCAGCATGGCGCTGCCAGGGGGCATCCGCTGCACCCTGAACCAGCCGAATGCATTTGGCTAGTACGGCGCTGTAGCTGCTTTTCCCTTGTGGGGGCGAATTCATTCGCTAAGCAGGCCGCAGGTCTGCCCGGCAGGTATTCAGGGGCTGCTTCGCAGCCCTTAGCGAATGAATTCGCCCCCACAGATTGCAGCCCCCAGGTCATCACCGAGCTCACCCCATAAAAGAAGGAACAGTACATGTCCCGCGAACGACAGGATTTTCCCGAAGGCATCGCCCTGGTGGTGGGCGGCAGTGGTGGCATGGGGCAGGCGATTTGCGAGCGCCTGGCCGAAGCCGGTAGTGATGTCGTGCTCACCTACCACCGCAATGCAGAGCGGGCGGAGTCCGTGGTGGGCGAGGTGCGCGAGCGCGGTCGTCGCGCCGAGGCGGTGCAGCTGACCCTCGGCGATGAAGCCGCTGTCAGCGAAACCTTGCAGCAACTCACCGCAGGCCGGCGCATCCACACCCTGGTCATCGCCTCCGGCTCCGATATCAGCCAGCCGAAGATCGGCGAACTGACCCTGGCGCAGTGGAAGCGGGTGATCGATGCCGACCTCAACGGCTTTCTCAACCTGGTGCTGTGCCTGCTGCCGCACATGCGCGAGCAGGGCGGCGGTTCCATCGTCCATATCAGCTCCGCCGGGCTGTTCCGCTGGCCGGAGGGCGATGTGCTCTCGGTGGCGCCCAAGGCCGCCATCGAGTCGCTGATCCAGGGCATCGCCAAGGAGGAGGGCCGCCACGGCATCCGTGCCAACAGCGTGGCCATCGGCGTGATAGACGCCGGCATTTTCCACCGCCTGTGGGCCGACGGCACCTTCGACGAAAAGTGGAAGGACGCCGTGCAGGCCAAGCTCTGCATCAAGCGCTGGGGCCTGGCCGAAGAGGTCGCCGAAGCGGTGGCCTTCCTCGCGTCCCGCCGAGCTGGCTACACCACCGGGCAGGTGCTGGCGGTGGATGGCGGGTATGGGGTCTAGCTGTGCCCTACCTGTGGGGGCGAATTCATTCGCCAAGCAGGCCGTAGGTCTGCCCTTGGAGCGCTATGTTTAGGACTCACACCGGATTGGCAATTCGGTGTGAGGGGGCTTAATGCTGCTGAGTTCAGCTCATTGCCGAGTGAGCTTCGGGTCTCTGTTTCGCCCTCCCGGGCGAGTCCCTTTTCCAGTCGCCGGATGGCCGGCCCCGTGAAAAGGAACCAAAAAACTTGCCCCTGCATCCGGCCCCGGCTTCGCCGGGGTGACCAGCCTTCGGCTGTTACTGCGTTTCCCTCCCTTCATCGTTGCTCCGGGGGCCCGGCGCGAAGGGCCATCCATGGCCCCGCACGCCTCTCGCGGCATCCATGCCGCTCGTCCCCCTGGGCAACGATTCCGCTCGGCCTCCTGAAGGGGCGTAGTCGCTGCCCCACATTTGTGCTCGGCTTACGCTCTACCAGGGCCTGGTAGACGGCGTCTATGCCCGGCGCACGGCAGCCGTTGTCGTTGGTGAGCAGGATGTTCAGGGCGCTGGCCTGGAGCGAAAGGGACAGGGCGGCCAGGCTGATGGCGGATTTCAACAGC
>NZ_SSOJ01000031.1 GCF_029871205.1 Pseudomonas sp. BN417
GCCCCTGCATCCGGCCCGACTTCGTCGGGTTCCCTCGCTCCATCATTGCTCCGGGGGCCCGGCGTGAGGGGCCATCCMTGGCCCCGCACGCCTCTCGCGGCATCCATGCCGCTCGTCCCCCTGCGCAACGCTTCCGCTCGGCCTTCTGACGGGGCAGAGTCGCTGCCCCACCTCTTCTGCACAGGTTCAGACAATGACCAGGCGTCAGAATTGCCGCGCCCTGTCAGGCGCGAGTCACCCCTCGCCCGCTTGCGGGAGAGGGGCTGAGGGAGAGGGAAGTTTCAGGCAGGCGCGGAGGCCTGAAATGCCCGTACTAGACCCTTCTATTCGGTTCTGCAACAGCTAACGCAGACATAGCCAATTCATTCGCCAAGGACCGCACAGCGGTCCCGAATTGAAGAAAGGGCTCCGCGGGGCCCAATCTCGTTGCTCAGTCCAGCCGTGTAAGGTGGATAACGCTCGTTTATCCACCATGGGCGCCAGGCTGAGCGCACCTGGTGGACAGAAAAGCGCTGTCCACCCTACGGGCTCAGGCCGTTGCGCGAGGGGCGCCGAAGGCTCCCGCCGCCAGACGGCTGCCAGCTCGTGCAGACACCGTTGTGATACACTGCGCCACCCTCCCGTGCCCCTCCGGCAGCCCACGAAGCCTCTAGCGGAGCCCAGATTTCCGATGTCCGATACAGACTCGTCCAAACCCGTCGCCAGCGGCGAAAAGTTCCGTACTGCTCAGGGCATCACCGCTATCAAGGATGGCCAGAAGCGTCGCGCCTCGGCCGAACCCCAGGTATTCGAACCCAAGCCCAAGTGGCTGCGGGTAAAGGCACCGGGCGGCAGCCGCTTCGATGCGGTCAAGCGCAATGTCGGCGAACATCGCCTGAGCACCGTGTGCCAGGAATCACACTGTCCGAACATGGGCGAGTGCTGGTCCAACGGCACCGCCACCATCATGCTGATGGGCTCGGTGTGCACCCGTGCCTGCCGCTTCTGCGCCGTGGACACCGGTAATCCCAACGGCTGGCTGGACCAGGAAGAGCCGCAGAACACCGCCAAGTCGGTCGAGCTGATGGCGTTGCGCTATATCGTGCTGACCTCGGTGGATCGCGATGACCTGGACGACGGCGGCGCCAGCCACTACGCCGCCTGCGTGCGCGCCATCAAGGAGCGCACGCCGCAGGTGGTGGTGGAGGCCCTGACCCCGGACTTCAATGGCGACCATCAGGCCATCCAGCGGGTGGTGGATTCCGGCCTGGAGGTGTTCGCGCAGAACGTCGAGACGGTCAAGCGCCTGACCCATGTGGTGCGCGACCCGCGCGCCGGCTACGAGAAAACCCTGCGCGTGCTGGAGCATGCCAAGCGCCACCGCCCGGACGTGCTGACCAAGACCAGCCTGATGCTGGGACTGGGAGAGACAGACGAGGAAGTCATCGAAACCATGGACGACCTGCGCGCAATCGGCGTCGACATCCTCACCCTCGGCCAGTACCTGCAGCCCACCCGTAACCACCTGACGGTCAAGCGCTGGGTCAGCCCGGAGGAATTCAACCGCTTCCGCGATATCGGCCTGCAGAAGGGTTTCATGGAAGTCGCAGCCGGTCCGCTGGTGCGCTCCAGCTACAGGGCCGACCGGGTGTTCGAGAAGAACAACCTGGGCTTGGCGGCGCCAGTGCCGGTACCGGGCCAGCCCGTCGATACGAGCATTATTCCGGCACTCAACCTGAACTGATTGGAAGCTGCACGGCCCACTCCAGCCAACGTGCCAGGGGGAAGCCGTGCGTGCAGCGTTTTCGTGTGCGTTAAGTGCCGGGATATGGCGCAGAGGTCCGTAGGGAGGACCCCGAGCCCTGACCGAAACCGCTTAGCAACAGCTGACAGGGGCATAGCCTTCGAAGCGATCCAGGGCATCCCGCCCTGTCGCCTATCGGGCGTAGCCCAGCCGCCGGCGTAGAGCCTGCTCCAGGCGCTGCGCCACCTCATCGAGCTGCGGCGGCGTCTCGAGCAGGTCCTTGAGTTGCACCATCTTCAGCCCGGCGTAGCCGCAGGGGTTGATCCGCCAGAACGGCGACATATCCATATCCACGTTGAGCGCCAGGCCGTGGAAGGAACAGCCCCGGCTGACCCGCAGTCCCAACGAGGCGATCTTGTCGCCTTCGACATAGACGCCGGGAGCATCCGCCTTGGGCGCTGCCTCGACGCCATAGGCAGCCAGCACATCGACCAGGCTCTGCTCCATCGCCGTGACCAGTTCGCGCACGCCCAGTCCCAGGCGGCGCAGGTCCAGCATCAGATAGGCCACCAATTGGCCAGGGCCATGGTAGGTGACCTGGCCGCCACGCTCGACCTGGATCACCGGGATGTCTCCCGGTGCCAGCAGATGCTCGGCCTTGCCGGCCTGGCCCTGGGTGAACACCTGGGGATGCTGCAGCAGCCAGATTTCGTCGGGCGTCCGTTCATCCCGCTCGGTGGTCAGACGACGCATCGCCTCCAGGGTCGGCAGGTAGTCCACCAGCCCCAGATGACGCACGATGAGGTCGGCAGGTGCCACTAGAGCACCATGTGCACGCGGCCGGTAGCACGCAGGTCGACGTGGATCGCCTGCAGCTGGTCGACGCTGGTCGCGGTGATCAGCACCTGCACCGAGAGGAAGCGGCCGTTGCGGCTGTCGCGCACCACGAGGGTGGCAGCGTCGAGGTCGGGAGCGTGGCGCTGGATGATCTCGATCACCAGGTCGGCGAAGCCTTCACCGGAATCGCCAATCACCTTGATGGGATAGCGCTCGCAGGGAAACTCGATTTTCGGGGGTTGTACGTCAGGGGTATCGGTCATGGCGGCGGCGGACTCGTGATCCGCGATGCGGACGCCCCGGACCCTGGGTAGGGAGCGAGGCGTCGGCTCAGAAGGTCAGTTGAACAGGCCGAAGAAGAACAGGCGAATGCTATCCCACAGGCGGCGGAAGAAGCCACCTTCCTCGACGGTTTCCAGGGCGATCAGGTCGGCACTGTGGACAACCTGGTCCTCCATCTTGACCTCGACCTTGCCGATCACGTCGCCTTTGTTGATCGGGGCGATCAGCTGCGGGTTGACGGTCATGCTGGCCTGCAGTTTTTTCGCCTGGCCCTTGGGCAGGGTCAGGGTCAGGTCCTGGGCCAGGCCGGCCTTGGCTTCACGGGTCGCGCCCTTCCACACCTGGGCTTTGGCCAGCTCGGCGCCCTTCTGGTAGAAGGTCTGGGTTTCGAAGAAGCGGAAGCCATAGGTCAGCAGCTTCTGGGTCTCGGCGGCGCGGGCCTGCTCGCTGTTGGTACCGAAGACCACGGCGATCAGGCGCATGTTGTCGCGTACGGCGGACGCCACCAGGCAGTAGCCGGCTTCGTCGGTGTGACCGGTCTTCAGGCCGTCGACGGTCTTGTCGCGCCACAGCAGCAGGTTGCGGTTGGGCTGCTTGATGTTGTTCCAGAAGAACTCTTTCTGCGAGTAGATGGCGTAGTGGGCCGGGTCCTCGTAGATGATGCCGCGGGCCAGGCGAGCCATGTCATGGGCGCTGGAGTAGTGCTCCGGGTCCGGCAGGCCGGTGGCGTTCATGAAGTGGCTGTTGGTCATGCCGAGCTTCTCGGCAGTGGTGTTCATCATGTCGGCGAAGGCATCTTCGCTGCCGGCGATGTGCTCGGCCACCGCCACGCTGGCGTCGTTGCCCGACTGGATGATGATGCCGTGCAGCAGGTCGCTCATGGTCACCTGGGTGTTGACCTGGACGAACATGCGCGAACCGCCGGTACGCCAGGCGTGCTCGCTGATGGTCACCGGGTCGCTCTCGCCGACCTGGCCCCTGCGGATTTCCAGGGTGGCGATGTAGGCGGTCATCAGCTTGGTCAGGCTGGCCGGGGGCAGACGCTGGTCGCCATTGTTCTCGACCAGGACCTGGCCGCTCTGGGCGTCCATCAGTACATAGGCCTTGGCGGCCAGTTGCGGCGGCGACGGGACGATCTGCTGGGCCGCCATGGAGACCGGCGCGACGATGAGCAGGGCTGCGGGCAGTAGTAGGCGTTTGGCGAAGCTGAAGATGTTCATCCGTCTCTCTGAAAAGTAGCTAATGGTCAATCAGGCCCTTGCGGGCAAATTCAAGGAAACCGTCAATCCGGTTTCACCAGGGTTGGCTGGCCGAGATTGGCCAGGCGCACCGAGTCCTGCAGTTGCTGGGCCTCACCCTGAGTTCCGATCGGCCCCAGGCGTACCCGGTGCAGTATCTGTTGGTTGCGCACGACCGAGCTGATGAAGACCGGCGCACTCACCGTCCCGCTCAGCTTGGCCTTGAGGAGTTCCGCAGCGTCCGGATTGGCGAAGGCGCCCACCTGGAGATACAGGCCAGACGCTGCGAGTGAATCGTTTTTTTTTGCGTCGATCTGCACAGGCAGGACGGCGGCGGCGTGCTGCTGCGGTGGTGGGCTGTACTGTTCGATCGGCGCGCTGGCGAGCTGCTGCACGGCCGGTTTCGGCTGGGGCTTGGCTGCCATCTGCGGCTGCGCCAGCACCATCGGCACCGGACGGCCCTGGGCGGCCCACCATTGCTGGGGGTCGATGCCTTCTACCTTGACCCGGGCGGTGCCCGACTCGGCATAGCCGAGCTTCTTCGCCGCGGCGAAGGAGAGGTCGATGATACGGTCGGAATAGAAGGGCCCACGGTCGTTGACCCGCAGGATCACGCTGCGGCCGTTGTCCAGGTTGCTCACCCGGACATAGCTCGGCAGCGGCAGGGTCTTGTGCGCGGCGGTCATCCCGTAGAGGTCGTAGGCCTCACCGTTGGCGGTAGCCTGGCCATGGAACTTGGTGCCGTACCAGGACGCGGTGCCGGTCGCCTGGTAACGACGCGCGTCGTTCATCGGGTAGTAGGTCTTGCCCAGCACGGTATAGGGATTGGCCTTGACCGCGCCGTAGTGCGGCATGGGCACGGCGTCGGGAATGCGCGAGACGTCGACGTCCCACCAGGGCGCGCCGTCCTTGTGCGGACGCGAATAGTCGCCTGGGCCGGAGATCGGCCCGCCGGGCTGAACCGGCTCAGGCGCGCGGCTGCTCGAGCAGCTGGCCAGTAACAATGCTACGGCGCCGTAAACGGCGACTCTTATCGGTAGTGGCATCGGTTAACGCCCGCCCCTTGCGTTGACCAGCAGTTCAGATAGCTGATGCACGGACATGGCGTACATCACGCTGCGATTGTAGCGGGTTATGACGTAGAAGTTCGGCAATCCCATCCAGTACTCCGCTCCCTCGTCACCCTCCAGCTTGAAAGCCGTGACCGGCACATCATCGCGCAGTGCCTCGGAGCTTGCCCAGCCCAGCGCCCTAAGATCGCCGACGTTCTTCACCGGGTCCAGCCCCTGGGTCAACCCTTCGTCGACTCGTTCGCCGCGAACCTGGGCGCGGCTGACCACCCGGCCGCCGGCCACCCAGCCGTGACGCTTGAAATAGCTGGCGACACTGCCGATGGCGTCCACCGGGTTGCTCCAGATGTCGATATGGCCGTCGCCGTCGAAATCCACGGCGAAGGAGCGGAAGCTGCTCGGCATGAACTGCGGCAGGCCCATGGCGCCGGCGTAGGAACCCTTGAGCACCAGCGGGTCGACCTGTTCTTCGCGGGCCAGCAGGAGGAATTCCTTGAGCTGCTTGCGGAAGAAGTCGGCGCGCGGCGGGTAGTCGAAGCCCAGGGTCGAGAGGGCGTCGATGACGCGGAAGTTGCCGGTGTTGCCGCCGTAGAAGGTCTCGACGCCGATGATCGCCACTATCACCTGGGCCGGCACGCCGTATTCTTTCTCGGCGCGGGCCAGGGCGTCGGCATGCTGGTTCCAGAAGTTCACGCCTTTCTGGATGCGCGCCGGCGTGATGAAGATCGGGCGGTATTCCTTCCAGGTCTTGACCCGCTCCGCGGGCCGGGAGATGGCATCGAGGATGGACTGCTTGCGTTCCACTTCACGGAACAGGTCCACCAGCTGCTCGCCGGCGAAACCGTAGTCGCGGGTCATCTCGGCGACGAACTCGGCGACCTGGGGCGACCCCTCGTAATCTCCGGAAGTTGCCGGTACGGCTGCCCCCAGCAGGCCGACCAGGGCCGCTCCGGCGGCCCCCAGCTGCATCCACTTGCGCAGTGCTTTCAAATCATTCACTCGTTTCAAACCTGGGCAATCCATTTGCGATGGGTATGGATAGCCATCAAAACCCCAAACCCAGACAGCAGCGTCACCAAGTGGGTTCCGCCGTAGCTAATGAAGGGCAGGGGCACCCCCACGACCGGCAGCAGTCCGCTGACCATGCCGATGTTGACGAACACGTAGACGAAGAAGGTCATGGTCAAGCTGCCCGCCAGCAGCTTGCCGAACAGGGTCTGGGCCTGGGCGGTAATCACCAGCCCGCGGCCGATCAGCAGCAGGTAGACCAGCAGCAGCAGGCAGACGCCGACGAGGCCGAACTCTTCGCCGAGGACGGCAATAATAAAGTCCGTGTGGCTTTCGGGCAAAAAATCCAGGTGCGACTGGGTGCCCAGCAGCCAGCCCTTGCCGAATACCCCTCCCGAGCCGATGGCGGCCTTCGACTGGATGATGTTCCAGCCAGTGCCCAGCGGGTCGCTCTCCGGGTCGAGGAAGGTCAGCACCCGCTGCTTCTGGTAGTCGTGCAGGACGAAGTACCACATGGCCACCGCTACCGGCACCACGGCCGTCACCGCGCCGAGGATCCAGCGCCATTGCAGGCCGGCCATGAAGAGGACGAAGGCGCCCGAGGCGAGGATCAGCATCGCGGTGCCGAGATCGGGCTGTTTGAGGATCAGCACGAAGGGCACCACGATCAGCACCAGACTGATGGCGAGGTGCTTGAGCTTGGGCGGCAGGTTGTGCCGCGACAGGTACCAGGCGATGGTCGCCGGCATGATGATCTTCATGAATTCCGAGGGCTGGAAGCGGATCACCCCGGGAATATTGATCCAGCGCGTGGCGCCCATGGCCGTGTGGCCCATGATCTCCACCACCATCAGCAGGCTCACGCCCACCACGTAGCCGAGCGGCACCCAGCGCGCCATGAAGCGCGGCTCGAACTGGGCGATGACGATCATCGCGCCCAGGCCGAGGCCGAAGGAGGAGGCCTGCTTGATCAGCAGGTCCCAGTGCTTGCCACTGGCCGAATAGAGGACGAACAGGCTGCCGGCCGCCAGCAACAGGAGGATCAGCAGCAGCCAGCCGTCGATGTGCATGCGCTGCAACAACGTGGCGCGGCGCTTGAGCACGTCCTCCTGGGAGATGGTGCGGTCGAAATTGCTGTTCATCGGTTGGCGCTCTGCTGGTCTGCCAGCGGCTGGGGCGGGCGGAACTCGGGTTTCAACTGGCCGTCCTCGCCGAGCAGCCAGGCGTCCATCACCTGCTTGACCACCGGCGCGGCGACGCCCGAACCGGATTCGCCGTTCTCCACCATCACCGCGACGGCGATCTTCGGATCGTCGGCGGGGGCGAACGCGACGAACAGGGCGTGGTCGCGGTGGCGCTCCTGGAGCTTGTTGCGGTCGTACTTCTCGCCCTGCTTGATGGCCACCACCTGGGCGGTACCACTCTTGCCGGCAATGCGGTAGACGGAATTGGCCCCGACCTTGTGCGCCGTGCCGCGGGCGCCATGGACCACCTGTTCCATACCGATGCGGCCTGCATCCCAGAACGACAGGTCGCGCAGAACGATGTCCGGAATCGGATTGGGGTCTTCCGGTGGCTGGCCCTCGATGGTCTTGGCCAGGTGCGGACGGATCCACTTGCCGCGATTGGCCATCAGCGCCACAGCCTGTGCCAGCTGCAGCGGCGTGGCCTGCATGTAGCCCTGGCCGATGCCGAGGATCAGGGTTTCCCCCGGGTACCAGGCCTGACGGTAGCGCGCGCGCTTCCACTCGCGGGACGGCATCAGGCCGGCGGACTCCTCGAACATGTCCAGCGCCACGCGCTGGCCGAAGCCGAAGCGGCTCATGTAGTCGTGCATCCGATCTATGCCCATCTTGTGCGCAAGATCGTAGAAGTAGGTGTCATTTGACCGCATGATCGCGGTTTCCATATTCACCCAGCCGTCACCGGAACGGTTCCAGTTGCGGTACTTGTGGTCGTAGTTCGGCAGTTGGTAGAAGCCCGGGTCGAAGACCCGCGAGGCCGGCGTCACCACCCCGGCATCCAGGCCGGACACCGCCACCATCGGTTTGATGGTCGAGCCCGGCGGATAGAGGCCGCGCAGTACACGGTTGTACAGCGGCCGATCGATGGAGTCGCGCAGTTCGGCATAGGCCTTGAAGCTGATGCCGGTGACGAATGGGTTGGGGTCGAAGCTCGGCTGGCTGACCATGGCCAGCACATCGCCCGAGGACGGTTCGATGGCGACAATGGCGCCGCGGCGGCCGGCCAGGGCCTGCTCGGCGGCCTCCTGCAGGCGCACATCGAGGGTCAGCACCAGGTCCTTGCCGGGTTTCGGGTCGGTGCGCTTCAGCACCCGCAGCACGCGGCCCCGGGCGTTGACCTCAACTTCCTCATAGCCCACTTCGCCATGCAGCTGGTCTTCGTAGAAGCGCTCGATGCCGGTCTTGCCGATATGGTGAGTACCGGCGTAGTTGGTCGGATCGAGCTGCTTGAGCTCCTTCTCGCTGATCCGCCCGACATAACCCACCGAATGGGCGAAATGCGCGCCCTGCGGATAGTGCCGCACCAGTTGCGCCACCACCTCCACGCCGGGCAGGCGGAACTGGTTCACCGCCACGCGGGCGATCTGTTCCTCGGTCAGTTCGAAGAGGATGGGCACCGGTTCGAAGGGCCGACGCCCCTGCCGCATGCGTTTTTCGAACAGCGTGCGGTCGTCCGGAGTCAGCTCCAGTACCTCGACTATCACATCGAGCACCTGCCGCCAGTCGCCGGCCCGCTCGCGGGTGACGCTGAGACTGAAGCTGGGGCGGTTGTCGGCGATGATCACGCCGCTGCGGTCGAAGATCAGCCCGCGGGTGGGCGGAATCGGCTGCACATGGACGCGATTACTCTCGGAGCGAGTCGAGTGGTACTCGTACTGGATCACCTGCAGGTAATAGAGGCGGGCGATCAGCGCGCAGGTCAGCATCAATACCGCCACCGCACCCACGATCACGCGCCGACGCACCAGGCGGGCGTCCTTTTCGTGGTCTTTCAGGCGGATCGGTTGCGGCATGGACAAGACTTACTTGTGATAGGGGTGGCCGGACAGCACGGTCCAGGCGCGGTAGATCTGCTCGCCAACGAGGATGCGTACCAGCGGGTGAGGCAACGTCAGCGGTGACAGCGACCAGCGCTGCTCGCTGCGGGCGCAGACCTCGGGCGCCAGCCCCTCGGGGCCGCCGACCATGAGATTGACGGTGCGCGCATCCAGGCGCCAGCGGTCCAGTTCGGCCGCCAGCTGCTCGGTGCTCCAGGGCCGACCTTGGACTTCCAGGGTGACGACGCGTTCCCCTGGCTGCACCTTGGCCAGCATGGCCTCGCCTTCCTGGCGGATCATCCTGGCGACGTCGGCATTCTTGCCACGCGTGGTCAGGGGAATCTCCACCAGCTCGAGGCTGAGCTCGGATGGCAGGCGCTTGACGTATTCCCGCCAGCCCTCCTCCACCCAGCCCGGCATGCGCGAACCAACAGCGATAAGACGTAGACGCAAGGGACGCCCCGCTTACTCGTGGCTGTGGTGCGCGCGGCTCTGCTCGGCGCCTTGCCAGAGGCGCTCCAGGTCGTAGAACTGGCGGGTGGCCACCTGCATCACGTGCACCACCACATCACCCAGGTCCAGCAGGGCCCACTCGCCGCCATCCAGGCCTTCGCTGCCCAGCGGACGTACGCCCTTTTCCTTGACCTTCTCCAGCACGTTTTCGGCCATGGATTTGACATGACGGCCGGAGGTGCCGCTGGCGATCACCATGAAGTCGGTGATGCTGGTCTTGCCACGCACGTCGATGGTGGTGATGTCCTGACCTTTCAGGTCTTCCAGGGCCGCGATGGCGACCTGGACGAGTTCTTCGTTTTGCATCGGGTTCAACTACCTCAGTGAATCAATTCGGCGCACGGTACAGGTCGTGCGCATGGATGTAGGCCAATACCGCGTCAGGCACGAGGAAGCGCACTGAGCGCCCCTCCCCCAGCAATTGGCGGATCTGGGTGGCGGAAATCGCCAGGGGCGTCTGCCAGACGAAGGCGATCTGTCCGGCCGACCCCTGCAGGGAGTGCGGATCGGCCGCGGTGCGCGCCGCCAGCAGGTCGCGCAGGTTTTCGGGGGCTTCGCTGTCGGCATCCGGCCGTTGCAGGACCAGGATGTGGCAGTGGTCGAGCAACTCGCTCCAGCGGTGCCAGCTCGGCAGGCCGCAGAAGGCATCCCAGCCCACCAGCAGGAACAGCTGGTCTTCGGCGGCCAGTTCGGCGCGCAGGGACTCCAGTGTCTCAATGGTCCAGGACGGCCGCTCACGCTTGAACTCGCGGTCGTCGACGCAAAGCGGCGCGACGCCGGCCACCGCCAGCTGCACCATCTCCAGGCGCTGGGCCGCCGACACCTGCGGGGTCTCGCGGTGCGGCGGACGCGCACTGGGAATCAGGCGCAGTTCGTCGAAACCGAACTGTTCGGCCACTTCCAGGGCACCCCGCAGGTGACCTATGTGCACGGGATCGAAGGTGCCGCCGAAGAGGCCGATGCGCTTACCCATCAGGTGCGTACGTGACCGTCGCCGAAGACCACGTACTTCTCGCTGGTCAGGCCTTCCAGGCCGACCGGGCCGCGGGCGTGCAGCTTGTCGGTGGAAATACCGATCTCCGCCCCGAGGCCGTACTCGAAGCCATCGGCGAAACGGGTCGAGGCGTTGACCATCACCGAAGCGGAATCCACCTCGGTGAGGAAGCGCCGGGCATCGCTGAAGTTCTCGGTGATGATGGCGTCGGTGTGCTGCGAGCCGTAGGTATTGATGTGCTCGATGGCCTGGTCCAACCCGTCGACGACGCGGATCGAGAGGATCGGCGCGTTGTACTCGGTGCGCCAGTCTTCCTCGGTCGCTTCCAGCACGTCACTGCCCAGCAGCGCGCGGGTGGCCGCGTCGCCACGCAGTTCCACGCCCTTGTCGCGGTAGATGGCGGCCAGCGGCGGCAGTACGCGCTCGGCGATGCCGGCGTGCACCAGCAGGGTTTCCATGGTGTTGCAGGGCGCGTAACGCTGGGTCTTGGCGTTGTCGGCCACGCGAATCGCCTTGTCCAGGTCAGCGGCGATGTCGATGTAGACATGGCAGATGCCGTCCAGGTGCTTGATCACCGGCACCCTGGCCTCGCGGCTGATGCGCTCGATCAGCCCCTTGCCGCCGCGCGGGACTATCACGTCGACGTACTCGGGCATGCTGATCAGCGCGCCGACAGCGGCGCGATCGGTGGTCTCGACCACCTGCACCAGCTCCGCCGGCAGGCCGGCCTCGGCCAGGCCCTTCTGGATGCAGGCGGCGATGGCCTGGTTGGAATGGATCGCCTCGGAACCGCCGCGCAGGATGGTGGCATTGCCGGACTTCAGGCAGAGGCTGGCGGCATCGATGGTCACGTTCGGACGCGACTCATAGATGATGCCGATCACGCCGAGCGGCACGCGCATCTTGCCGACCTGGATGCCGGACGGCAGGTAGCGCATGTCGCGGATTTCGCCGATGGGGTCCGGCAGGGTGGCGACCTGGCGCAGGCCTTCGATCATGTCATCGATGCGTGCCGGGGTCAGGGCCAGGCGGTCGAGCATGGCTGGCTCGAGGCCATTGGCGCGGCCATTGGCCAGATCCTGCTCGTTGGCGGCGGCAAGCTCGGCACGAGCGGCATCCAGGGCATCGGCGGCAGCCAGCAGGGCGTGGTTCTTCTGCGCAGTGCCGGCACGGGCGGCCACGCGGGAGGCGGCGCGAGCGGCGCGGCCCAGGCGGGTCATGTAATCGAGAACGGACTCAGTCATGGTCACGCGATTCTGGCGGTCGAGGGAAAGCGACAGATTATAGCGACCGCGCTCGCCCGCGCCCAGCGGCGTCTGGCGGATGGTAGACAGGCCGTTCCAGGGCTCCCGTGGGTAACGGCGCAAACCGGGCCCCTGGCGGGCTGGGCCCGGGACGGTGACACCCGGCGGCGGCCGCCGCCCGAAGGTTGGGTAAACAAATCCGTCCCTGCTGTTTACCTTCAAAGCGCAGTCGCCACAGAAGAACAAGAAAGCGCCCCGGCGCCGGAGAACCCGCCATGCGTTACCAGACCGACTTCAGCCCGCAACACCTGGCGGACGCACCCCGCGTGGTCCGGCTCGGCCCCTGGACCTTGCACTACCAGGCTTTCTCCCGGTACGCCGAGGACCGCCGCGAACCCGTGCTGATGCTCGGCGGCGCCTTCCAGAGCTTCCGCTCCTTCGGCGCCGAGGTGCAGGAGCTGCTGCCCTGGCACCCGGTGATCCTCCTCGACCTGCCGAGCCAGGGCGGCAACCTGCAGTTGGCGCCGGAACTCTCCCTGGGGCAGCTGTCCGACCTGATCGCCGCCTTTGCCGAAGAGTTCCAGCTTCCGCCGCTGATGCCCATCGGCCTGTCCTACGGCTCGGCCCTGGCGGCACTGTTCGCCGTGCGCCACCCGGGGCGTTGCGCCCGGCTGCTGCTCGCCGGCATCACCGCCTTCGGCCGCCCCGGCGCCCGACGCATGTTGGAGGAAGGCCTGGACCTGCTGGCCGAAGGCCAGACCCAGCGCTTCGCCCAAGGCGCCCTGACCGGGCTGATCAACCCCCTGCGCCTGGAGGAGACCGGCATCTCGCTGGTGTTCCGCAAGGCGCTTTTACGGCAGATGCAGCGACTTTCCCGGCAAGAAGTCGAACGTTATCAGCAGAACAGTCGCCGACTCCTGGATTTTTCCGGCTTCGACCGGCACCCGGCCTGCCCGACCCTGGTCCTGGCCGGCGAGTACGACCACTTCACCCAACCCTGGGAACACGCCGGCTTCGCCGCCGCTTGCAGCGACGCCGACTGCGCGCTGATCCACAACGGCGACCACCTGGCCCAGTTCGAACAACGCGAGGCCTGCGCCAGTTTTTACCGGCCCTTCCTCCAGGGTAATGCCCTGCCCCTGGCCAGCCCCGGCGCCACACGCCTGGCGCGCAATCGCCTCGACCGCCTGGAACGGCGCCAGGAGCCGAGGGTGGCGCCGCTGAACCGGCGCGGCCGCTTGCTCCACGCCGAAGCCGGCGAGTGGCCGGTGGACGTCAATGAACTCGGTTTCTTCGGCGGACTGGTGCAAGGCAACCTGCCCGCGATCCTGCCAAACCGGGGCTGGCGCCTTCAGGCCGGCGACCTGCCCGCCCTGGACCTGCTGCCCCTGCGCCGCGAGGGCGACGACCTGGCGCTGGTGTTCCCCCACACCGACGCCGAAGCCAGTGAAGCCCTGGCAGCACAGGTGGTCCAGGCAGAGCCTCAGGCGGTGGCTTATGCCTGATGTCCGCATCCCGTAGGTTGTGGCTGAGCTACGCGAGGCCCAACGTTTGCCGGGACAAGCGCGCTAGCAGCGGGTATCGGCCGGGGAGTCCGCGGTTGGGCTTCGCTTCGCTCTGCCCAACCTACAAGAGCTATGCGGGTGGCGGGATGCCGGTAGGTTGTGGCTGAGCTACGCGAAGCCCAACGACTGGCGGGGGAATCTACTTTGTTGGGCTTCGTTCCTCCGCGCCAACCTACGGCAACCCTTCGGGCTGCTTGGCGAATGAATTCGCCCCTACAGGCCATGCCGCAGCAGCTCAGGCTTCAAAGCCGCGCCTCCACCACCCGCACCAGCCCCGGCCAGGCTTCGACCTGGCCCGTGCCCAACTCCTTCGGGTCATGCACCCGCACCTCGCGGAAGCCGCAGTCGCGAAAGCCCTCGACTATCGCCCGGTCACCCTGGTAGTGCAGGTAGTAGCGGCCACGGGTCAGCCGGCCGACCAGGTCGATGCCCCAGCGCAACTGACGGTATCGCGGGTGCTCGTGCAGGTCGGGGTAGAGGTCGGTGAGGTAGGTGGCGCTGGGGAACTGGCGCATCTGCGCCGCCAGGCGGCTCCAGAACGCCTCGATCACCGGTAGCGCGAAGTAGTTCACCAGGCCCTCGGTGATCACCAGAAGCGGCGCCTCGCGGTCCAGCCCGGCGAACAGTGCCTGCAGATCGTTGGCCCCCTGTTGCGCGAGGATATCCACAGGGCGTACCTGGTGCCGCGCATCCAGCCAGCCTTCTTCGTGCAACAGCAGGCGCTTGCGTGCGGCCATGGGCGGCAGGTCCGCCTCCAGGTAGCGCAGCTCCGGGTAGCGGGCACAGAAACGCCGGCCACGGGGGGATAGCCCGCAGGCGATCTCCACCACCTGGCACACGCCGCGTTGCTGGATGGCCTGGTGCAACTGGGCATCGATAAGCAGGTGGCGCTGCAGCAGGAGGCGTTCAAGATCCAGCCCGAACGCCACCCGTGCGCCCCAGCTGACCGGTGCCAGCACGCCATAGGCGAGGCGGCCGAAAGGCGTGACGAAGGGCGCCTCGGCCAGCCGGTGGCGATACCAGATGTAACCGGTGTAATGCGCGCTGGGGGTGATATGGGCGCTGTCGAGGCGGGCGGTTCGGGACATGGCGACGGGCTCTTGTTATTTTGCGTGACGTTTCCGACGCCGTACTTCAGCTTCGGCTCAGCATGGCTTCCGTATAATCGCCAGCCTATTCCCAGCCGGAACCCTGCGACAGCCCCATGTCCCGCGATCCCATCCTAAGTTTGCCCTGGCCCGGCGCCCGCCCGCTGGCGGACGAATTCTTCGACCGCGATGCCCAGCAGGTGGCCCGCGAACTGCTGGGCAAGGTCATCCGCCACCGCGTCGACGGCCGCTGGCTGGCCGCGCGCATCATCGAGACCGAGGCCTACTACCTGGTGGACAAGGGCAGCCATGCCTCCCTCGGCTACACCCACAAGCGCCGGGCGCTGTTCCTCGATGGCGGGCACATCTATATGTACTACGCCCGTGGCGGCGACTCGCTGAACTTCAGCGCCCACGGCGCCGGCAACGCGGTGCTGATCAAGTCCGGCCATCCCTGGGTGGATGCCATATCCCCCGCCGACGCCCTGGCGGCCATGCAGCGCAACAATCCCGACGCCCAGGGCCAGCCGCGCCCGGCCGGGCGCCTCTGCGCCGGGCAGACCCTGCTGTGCAAATCCCTGGGCCTGAAGGTGCCGGACTGGGACGGCCAGCGTTTCGACTGGCAGCGCCTGTTCGTCGAGGATGTCGGCGAACGCCCCGCTACCATCATCCAGACCGCGCGCCTGGGCATCCCCCATGGCCGTGACGAACACCTGCCCTACCGCTTCGTGGATGCCGGCCATGCCCGCCACTGCACGCGCAACCCGTTGCGCCGCGGGCAGGTCGAAGGACGCGACTACCAGCTGATCGAGGACATCCACCCATGAGCCAATGGTTCGACCAGGTCACTGCCTGGCTCAGCGCCAACCCGGAATGGCTGGGCCTGGCCATCTTCCTTATTGCCTGCATCGAATGCCTGGCCATCGCCGGCATCGTGGTGCCCGGCGTTGCCTTGCTCTTCGCCGTCGGGGTCATGGCCGGCAGCGGCGCCCTCGAACTCTGGCAGACCCTATTGCTGGCTTACTCCGGCGGGCTGGTGGGTGACATGATCTCCTACGGCCTGGGCCGCCGTTTCCACCAGAACATCCGGCGCCTGCCGCTGCTCCGCGACCACCCGGAATGGATCAGCGGCGCGGAGAACTACTTCCAGCGCTACGGCGTCGCCAGCCTGCTGGTGGGCCGCTACATAGGACCGCTGCGTCCCATGCTGCCGATGGTGGCGGGCATGCTCGACATGCCGTTTCCACGCTTCATCGCCGTGAGCATGCTGGCCGCCGCCGGCTGGGCGGTGGCCTACCTGGTGCCCGGCTGGGCCACCGGCGCGGCCCTGCGCCTGCCGTTGCCGGAAGGCTTCTGGGGCGAGGCCGGGGTGGTGATAGTCGTGATGCTGGCCATCCTCGGCCTGACCATCCACAGCACCCTGGGCGAAAAGCGCTGGGCCAACCCCATGGCGGCCTCGCTCTGCCTGGCGGGACTGGGTGCCCTGCTGCTCGGCTGGCCGCATTTGCAAGCACTCGACCAGGGCCTGATGGCGCTGGTCCAGGAACAGCGCCACACCAGCCTGGACCGGCTGATGGTGCTGGTTACCCGCCTGGGCGACTTCAATACCCAGTTCCTCGCCGGCGCCCTGCTCGGCACCCTGTTGCTGGTGGTCCGCCAATGGCGCGCCGCCTGTTTCGCCATCGGCACGCTGGTGGCCACGGCGCTGGCCAACACCGCCCTCAAGCAGCTCTATGCGCGGGCGCGGCCGGAAGTCCTCACCGAGCCGCTGTCCACCTACAGCTTTCCCAGCGGCCACAGTTCGGCGGCCTTCGCCTTTTTCCTGGTGCTGGGTATCCTCGCCGGCCGCGGCCAGCCGGGACGGCTGCGCCTGACCTGGTTGCTGCTGGCCTGCCTGCCGGCCCTGGCCATCGCTCTGTCGAGGGTCTACCTCGGCGTGCACTGGCCCACCGACATACTTGCCGGCAGCCTGTTGGCCGGCTGCATCTCCGCCGCCAGCCTGGCGCTGATGCAACGCGCGGCGCCGCTGACGGCCATGAGCCCGCAGGTCTGGTTGCTGATTCTGCCGGCCTGCCTGGCCCTGCTCGGCGGCGTCGCCACCTGGGCACTGCCCGAGGCCCTGGCGCGCTACAGCTATTGAGGAACGAACAGGAGGAGGAGTCCCTGTTCGCCAGCAAGCTGGCTCCTGCACAGGGAGGAAGTCAGGCGATGGACTCGCCCTGCAACTGATCGAGCAACCCCTGGAGAAAAGCCAGGCGCTCGTCGGGGGTGGGCAGGGTCAGGAGGTGCAGCTTTTCCTTCAGGTTGAACGGCAGCAGGTAGGCCAGCTGGTTGGCCAGGGCCTGCTGCCCGTCCACCTCACCGCCCATGCCCAGGCCCTGGACCATGGGATGTTCGGCCAGCGCATTGAGCAGTGCCGCCAGGTCGGCATGTTCGGGTCGCAGCGGCCGCTCGGGTTCATCGTGCAACCACTCCACCTCGGCTAGCGTCAGCTGGTCGCGCAGCACCTCCGCCGAATTGACATGGAAGCGTCGGCCACCCTCGACCCGAATGCCCAGCAGGCCATTGGGCTGCTGTTGCCAGTCGCGGATCAGCGCCTCGCAGCCGACGGCGGCGAAACGGCTGGCGGCCTCGCCCACTTCCTGGCCTTCGAGGATGCAGACCACGCCGAACCCCTCGCCCTGCTTCATGCAGCGTCCGAGCATGTCCAGGTAGCGCGCCTCGAAGATCTGCAGGTCCAGGGTGCAGCCCGGAAACAGCACGGTATTGAGCGGAAACAACGGCAACTTCATGCATCGACCTCAAGCAATCATCGCAACGGCGAGCGGCAGCAGCACCGCGGTGGCCACGCCCATCAGGCTCATGGCCAGGGCGGCGAAAGCGCCGCACTCCTCACCCACCTGCAGCGCCCGTGCGGTGCCCACGGCATGGGCCGTGATTCCCAGGGCAATGCCCTGGGCAGCCGGATGGCGCACACCGCAACGGTGCAACAGCTCCGGCCCCAGTATCGCGCCGAGCACGCCCGTGATCAGCACAAATACTGCCGCCAGCGCCGCCACTCCGCCGAGCTGCTCGGCCACCAGCATGGCGATGGGCGAGGTCACCGATTTTGGCAACAACGTCATCAGCACCATGCGCTCGGTGCCGAACCACCAGCCCAGCAGCGCTACCGACAGCGTAGCGAAGAGCCCGCCGAACACCAGCGTCAGCAGGGTCGGCCAGAACAGCTGGCGAATCCGCCGCAGGTTGAGGAACAGCGGCACGGCCAGGGCCACAGTGGCCGGCCCGAGGAACACCGTGAGCAATTGCGTGCTCTGGCGGTACTCCTGGTAGCTGATGCCGAAGGCCAGCAGCACGCCGATCAGCAGCAGCATCGACAGCAGCACCGGCTGCAGGAAGACCCAGCGGGTCTTCTCGTAGGCGGCCAGGGCCAGCTGATAGGCGCCCAGGGTGACACCGAAGCCGAACAGGGGATGGTGTACCACCGCCTGCACGGCGGCCTGCCAGTCGAGGCTCATGGACCCTCCCGGCGTTGTGCCTGGCGATCGATGAGTTTCTGCATCAGCCAGCCGCAGAAGAGGAATGCAGTCAGCAAGGACAACACCAGGGCGCCGACTATGGCCCAGAAGTCCGCCCAGATGGCCTCGGCGTACACCATCACCCCCACCGCCGGCGGCACCAGCAGCAACGGCAGGTAGCGCAACAGGCTGCTGGCGGCCAGGCTCAGCGGCTCACTCACTTCGCCACGGGCCAGCAGGTAGATGAAGAGCAGCACCAGGCCGATGATGGGCCCGGGCAGCATGGACAGGAACAGGGCGTTCAGCCCGCTACCGATCAGCTGGAACAGCACCAGCCAGGTCAGTCCGCGCAACAGCATGAAAATCTCCAGGGTGAAGGTCCGGCCGGGCGAGCCTCGGCCGGGACCGGGGCATTATAGGCCTGCCCGTCGCCTCGCTATAACCCGCCATTCGCAGGGGGCATGGCGGCTTGACCTGACCTGCTCGGCATGATGATCTACGCCCTGCTCGCAAGACAGGGGCGCAGGCCCCCGGACCAATAAGAATTACAACACTGCATCCACGGAGGATGACGTATGGCATTCGTACCAGTAGCGGAACTGAAGAACTACGTTGGCAAGGAACTCGGCCACTCGGATTGGGTGACCATCGATCAGCAGCGCATCAACCAGTTCGCCGAATGCACCGGCGACCACCAGTTCATCCACGTCGACCCGGAGCGCGCCAAGCAGACGCCCTTCGGCTCCACCATCGCCCACGGGTTCCTCAGCCTGTCGCTGATCCCCCAACTGATCGACGGCCTGCTGGTTCTGCCCGAAGGCGCGAAGATGGTGGTCAACTACGGCCTCGACACCGTTCGCTTCATCCAGCCGGTGAAGGTCGACTCCCGCGTGCGCCTCGCGGTCAAGGTCATCGACGTCAACGAAAAGAACCCCGGCCAGTGGCTCATCAAGGCCCTCTGCACCCTCGAGATCGAAGGCCAGCAGAAACCCGCCTACATTGCCGAGTCCTTGAGCCTCTGCTTCGTCTGAGCCCGGAAACCGTCTGCCCAAAAAAGCCCGCAGTAGCGGGCTTTTTTGCGCCAAACTGATGGGCAGACGCCTGGACAAGGACACCCGATGAAGCCGCTTCTGCCCCTGACCCTCGCCCTGCTGCTCACGGCCTGCGGCGAAGGGGAGCCCCTGACCCCACCGGACGCCCGTCTGCCCGATGGTTCCCGCTACCGCGGCGAATTGGTCGACGGTCTGCTGCAAGGCCCCGGTCGTCTGGACTACAACAACGGCACCTGGTTCGAAGGCCAGTTCAAGGACGGCCAGCCCGAAGGCCGCGGCGAGTGGCACGGGCCCAACGGCCTGGTCTATGTCGGTGACTTCAGGGCCGGCCTGTTCCATGGCCAGGGGCATCTCAGCTACGGCAGCGGCACCACCTACGAAGGTGGCTTCGCCCACAACCAGTTCGAAGGCGAAGGCACCCTGCGCCAGGGTGGCGCCACCTACCGCGGACAGTTCCACAATGACAAGTACCACGGCTTCGGCAACCTCGAATGGCCCGACGGCAGCAACCACCAGGGCCGCTTCGACGCCGGCCAGCCGGACGGTGAAGGGGTACGCACCGACGAGGCCGGAAACCGCTTCAGCGGACGCTTCCGCCGTGGCCAGCTGGAAGGCCAGGGCAGCTACCAGGGCGAGGACGGTTCCCACTATATCGGCGACTTCAAGAATGGCCTGTTCGACGGCAAGGGCCGCTTCACCAGTGCCGACGGCGACGTCTGGAGCGGCCCCTTCAAGGAAGGAGGCCTGGTCGGCCAGGGCGAATTCATCGGCGCCGACGGCAGCCACTACGACGGCCACTTCCGCCACTGGCGCTACCAGGGCGAGGGCAAGCTGTCCCTGGCCGACGGCGGCCGCTACCAGGGCCATTTCAATGACGGCCTGTACAGCGGCAGCGGTAGCCTGACCCTGGCCGACGGCAAGCGCGAGGCCGGTATCTGGCAGGACGGTACGCGCATCCGCGACGAACAGGGCAAGGCCCTGCCCAACCCGCTGGAAATCGGCCTGCTGGCCCAGGGCAAGCTGCTCGACCAGGCCCTGGACGCCTTGCCGGCATCCACCTCCGCGGTGGAACTGTATTCCCTCAGCCTGGCCGGCGACGGCCGCCAGAGCGTGTTCCTGCGCGAGGCGGACTACGTGTCGAAGCTGCTGGCCGAGCGCTTCGGCGCCCACGGCCAGGTCACCCTGGTCAACCACCGCGACCACATGGCCGACCGCCCGCTGGCCACCCGCGAGACCCTGTCCCGCGCGATCCAGGCCATCGCCCGGCGCAGCGGTCCGGAAGACCTGGTGTTCATCTACCTGACCAGCCATGGCTCACCGCAGCACGAGCTGGCGCTGGAGCTACCCGGCCTGCAGCTGGGCCACTTGCCAGCCCAGGAACTGGCGGACCTGCTCGTCCCGCTCAAGGACAGGTACAAGGTGCTGGTGATCTCCGCCTGCTATTCCGGTGGCTTCATTCCACCGCTGAAGGATGAGAAGACCCTGATCATGACCGCCGCCCGCTCCGACCGCGTGTCCTTCGGCTGCTCCGAAGAAAACGATTTCACCTACTTCGGCCGCGCCCTGTTCGCCGACGCCCTCAGCGAGACCGACGATCTCGAGCGCGCCTTTGGCATCGCCAGGAAGAAAGTCGCCGAACGGGAACAGGCCGACGACTTCGAGGCATCGGAGCCGCAGATCTGGGCACCCAAGGCCGTCACCGCCCATTGGCGCGTGCTGCGCGAGCGCCAAGCCGAACAGGCCCTGACCGCGCAAAGTGCCCAGGGCGCCGACAAAACCGCCCGCAGCCACTAAGCTGAGTCTGTATCAGCGGAGAAACAACATGTATCTGACGCCCCAGCACATACTGCTAGCCGGCGCCACTGGACTCACCGGCGAGCACCTGCTCGACCGCCTGCTCAACGAACCCACCGTGACGCAGGTTCAGGCCCCTACCCGCCGTCCCCTGGCCGAACACCCGCACCTGCAGAATCCCGTCGGACCGCTGGCCGACCTGCTCCCGCAACTGCAAGGCCGGATCGATACCGCCTTCTGCTGCCTCGGCACCACCATCCGCCAGGCCGGCTCCCAGGAAGCCTTCCGCGCGGTGGACCTGGAGCTGGTACTGGCCGTCGCCAAACGTGCCCGGGAGATGGGCGCCCGGCACTTCATCGTGATCAGCGCCGTGGGCGCCAATCGTGCTTCGCCGGTCTTCTACAACAGGGTCAAGGGCGAGATGGAAGAAGCCCTCAAGGCCATGGACTGGCCGCAGCTGACCATCGCCCGCCCTTCCCTGCTGATGGGCCCGCGCAGCGAGTTCCGCCTCGGCGAACGCCTGGCCGCGCCCTTCATGCGCTGGCTGCCGGGCAAATACCGCGGCATCGGCGCCTGCACCCTCGCCCGCGCACTCTGGCGCCTGGCGCTGGAGGAGGAAGACGGCGTGCGCATCATCGATTCCGACGACCTGCGCCGACTGGGCCGCTGATATCCGGGACTGGGCAGCACAGCCGCCAGGGTTTAGCCTTGCCGACTTGCCATCGGATGTGAACCCCCTGCCATGCGTACCCTCACCACCCTGCTCGGCAACAGCCAGAAACTCGACGGCGGCGCCATGTTCGGCAACGCCCCTCGCGCCCTTTGGGAGCGCTGGATGACCCCGGACGCCGAGCACCGCATCGACCTCGGCTGCCGCGCCCTGCTGGTCCAGGACGGCGATCGCAACATCCTGGTCGAAACCGGCATCGGCGCCTTCTTCTCGCCTGACCTCAAGCAACGCTTCGGCGTCCAGGAAGAGCGCCACGTGCTGCTCGACAGCCTGGCCGAGGCTGGTCTCAGCGACGCCGACATAGACGTCGTGCTGCTCACCCACCTGCACTTCGACCACGCCGGCGGCCTGCTCGCTCCCTGGGAAGAGGGCCAGCCGCCGCGCCTGCTTTTCCCCCGGGCGCGCTTCGTCACCGGCCGTCGCCAGTGGCAACGCGCCCGCCAGCCCCATGCGCGGGACCGCGCTTCCTACATCCCGGAACTGCTCGACCTGCTGGAAGGCAGCGGCCGCCTGGAACTGATCGACGACGGCGGCGGCAGCGAGAGCCTCGGCGACGGCTGGCGCTTTCACTGGAGCGACGGACATACCCCGGGCCAGCTGCTGCCGGAAGTGGACATGCCCGATGGCCCGGTGCTGTTCAGCGGCGACCTGATCCCCGGCGCGCCCTGGGTGCACCTGCCCATCACCATGGGCTACGACCGCTTCCCCGAAGGCCTGATCGAAGAGAAGGAGGCCCTGCTGGCCGACCTGCTGGCGCGCAACGGCCGCCTGGTCTTCACCCACGACCCGGCCATCGCCATGGGCCGCGTGGTGCGTGATGGGAAAGGGCGTTACGGATTGGCCGAGAGCCTGGCCGCGGTGCGTGGGCTGGCCGCCTGAAACAGATGCCGGCCCGGTTGACGCCGGGCAAATGGCTGAACAAGGGTTCGGCTTTTGACAGAGGGAACGACCATGAGCCTTGATTCGGTACGCGCGTTCTTCGCCGGGAAGGCGCCCGAGATCGACATCATCGAGCTGCAGACCAGCACCGCCACCGTGGCCCTGGCCGCCGAAGCCCATGGCGTGGAGCCCGGGCGCATCGCCAAGACCCTGGCCTTCCGCGTCGGCGAGGACGCCGTGCTGGTGGTGGCGCGCGGCGACGCGCGCATCGACAATCGCAAGTTCAAGGAAACCTTCGGCGCCAAGGCCAAGATGCTCGACGCGGAAACGGTGGAGGCCCTGACCAGCCACCCGGTAGGCGGCGTCTGCCCCTTCGGTCTGGCCACTGCCCTGCCCGTCTACTGCGACCGCTCCCTGCAAGCCTTCGACGAAGTGGTGCCGGCGGCCGGCGCCGTCCATAGCGCAGTGCGCATTACCCCGGCGCGCATGGCCGAGCTGGTGGAAGCGAAATGGGTGGATGTGTGCCAGGAGCCGAGTTGAGGACTTGCTCTGGATGTAGGGGCGAATTCATTCGCCAAGGGCAGCGCAGCTGCCCCCAAAGGCGTCCATTGGCAGACCTGCTTGGCGAATAAATTGGCTATGTCTCCGTTAGCTGTGGCAGAACCGAATAGAAGCGCCTAGCACGGACCTTTCAGACCTGCGCACCGGCCTGACACATCCCTCTCCCCCGGCCCCTCTCCCGCAAGCGGGCGAGGGGTGACTCGCGCCTGACAGGACGCGGTAATCCTGACGCCTGGTCATTGCCTGAACCTGTGCAGAAGAGGTGGGGCAGCGACTCTGCCCCGTCAG
>NZ_SSOJ01000032.1 GCF_029871205.1 Pseudomonas sp. BN417
CCCCGGCGCGACGCTGGAGCGAGGGAACCCGGCGCAGCCGGGCCGGATGCTGGGGCAAGCGCTTTTGGTTACTTTTCTGGCGACTGAGAAAAGTGACTCGCCGGGAGGCGAAACCGAGACTCGAAGCCCACTCGGCAATGAGCCGAACGAAAAGACTCCAAGCCCCCTCACACCGGATTACCAATCCGGCGTGAGCCCCATTCCCCGGTAATCCGTGAAGAACCTTTTCATGGCGTCAAACGCGGATTTCCATGCCTTCGAGCAGGAAGCGCGGCGCGATGTAGCGTTCGTAGTGAGCTTCGGACAAGAGGAAGAATTCCCGATCAATGGCCTCGCGCAGGTCGGGCAGCGCCCAGCCGCGAAACTCGGGGAGCAGCGCGATACCGTAGGCATCCAGCCGATTGATCATGCGCGATGCCCGCGCGATCAGCTGATAGGCCCAGCAATAGTGGGACTGTTCGGGCACGAAGCGCACCTGGTGCTGCTCCAGTTGGGCACGCAGCCGCACCGGCTCGAAGACTTCCAGTTTGGCGGCCATCACCTGCACCAGGAGGATTTCCAGGCGCCGCCAGACGGCGCGCTTCTCTTCCTCGTTATAGAGGTTCCAGTTCACCACCTCGTGGTGGAAGCGCTTGCAACCGCGGCACACCAGGTCGCCGTAGACAGTGGAGCAGAGGCCGACGCAAGGCGTCTTGATGCGCTGGTTGGACATGCTGGAAACGGATTCGGCAGGTGAAACAGACGGGCATCTTAGCCCTTTGTCTAATCGGGGTCACCCTCAGGGAAATGGGGTTTTTGTCTTAACTTTGCCAAGCCTTTCCATTAGAATCACCGCGCCATTTAAGGCGCCGATATCCGTTGGAAGCTGTTTTCAAAGCGTCACGAGCACAGTTCATCCGGCAGGAAACAATGGCGCCGGGCATCCCGCCAGGGGTGTCCGCCGCCAACCCTCATCAGGTCTTCCTTCCGGCGTAAAACTTTGAAAACAGCTTCTCGATGGAGGCCGCCGAAACCTTGGCCAGACAGCCCAAAAAGCTGTGCGGCGCATGCGTTCGACGGATTCCTGGATGAGCGCCCTGGACGATTCCAGGGCCACTGATGAGGGTAAAACTGTGCTTGAAGCCTATCGCAAACACGTAGAAGAGCGTGCCGCCCAGGGTGTCGTGCCCCAGCCGCTGAACGCCGAACAAACCGCAGGCCTGGTCGAGCTGCTGAAGAACCCGCCGGCCGGCGAAGAAGCCTTCCTCCTCGACCTGATCACCAACCGTGTGCCGCCGGGCGTCGACGAAGCCGCCTACGTCAAAGCCGGTTTCCTCTCCGCCGTCGCCAAGGGCGAAGCCAGCTCCCCGCTGATCAGCAAGGCGCGCGCCACCGAACTGCTGGGCACCATGCAAGGCGGCTACAACATCGCCACCCTGGTCGAGCTGCTGGACAGCGCCGAGCTGGCCACCACCGCCGCCGAGCAACTGAAGCACACCCTGCTGATGTTCGACGCCTTCCATGACGTTGCCGAGCGCGCCAAAAAGGGCAATGCCGCCGCCAAGGCCGTGCTGCAGTCCTGGGCCGACGGCGAGTGGTTCCAGGCCAAGCCGGCCGTCGCCGAGAAGATCACCCTGACCGTGTTCAAGGTCCCCGGCGAAACCAACACCGACGACCTGTCCCCTGCCCCGGACGCCTGGTCCCGCCCCGACATCCCGCTGCACGCCCTGGCCATGCTGAAAATGGCCCGCGACGGCATCGAGCCGATCCAGCCGGGCTCCGTCGGCCCGCTGCAGCAGATCGAAGCGGTCAAGGCCAAGGGCTTCCCGGTCGCCTACGTCGGTGACGTGGTCGGTACCGGTTCCTCGCGCAAGTCCGCCACCAACTCGGTGCTGTGGTTCTTCGGCGACGACATCCCCTTCGTGCCGAACAAGCGCGCCGGTGGCTTCTGCTTCGGCAACAAGATCGCGCCGATCTTCTACAACACCATGGAAGACGCCGGTGCCCTGCCGATCGAATTCGATGTCGCCAACCTGGCCATGGGCGATGTGATCGACGTCTATCCCTACGCCGGGAAAGTCTGCCGCCATGGCAGTGAGGAACTGCTGGCCAGCTTCGAGCTGAAGACCCCGGTCCTGCTTGACGAAGTCCGCGCCGGCGGCCGTATCCCGCTGATCATCGGCCGCGGCCTGACCGAGAAGGCCCGTGCCGAACTGGGCCTGGGCGCCTCCGACCTGTTCAAGATGCCGGAATCCCCGGCCGACAGCGGCAAGGGCTTCACCCTGGCGCAGAAGATGGTCGGCCGCGCCTGCGGTCTGCCGGAAGGCCAGGGCGTGCGCCCGGGCACCTACTGCGAGCCGAAGATGACCACCGTCGGGTCCCAGGACACCACCGGCCCGATGACCCGCGACGAGCTGAAAGACCTCGCCTGCCTCGGCTTCTCCGCCGACCTGGTGATGCAGTCCTTCTGCCACACCGCCGCCTATCCGAAGCCGATCGACGTCAACACCCACCACACCCTGCCGGACTTCATCAAGACCCGCGGCGGCGTGTCCCTGCGTCCGGGCGACGGCATCATCCACAGCTGGCTGAACCGCATGCTGCTGCCGGACACCGTCGGCACCGGCGGTGACTCGCACACCCGCTTCCCGATCGGCATCTCCTTCCCGGCCGGCTCCGGCCTGGTGGCCTTCGCCGCCGCCACCGGCGTGATGCCGCTGGACATGCCGGAATCGGTACTGGTGCGCTTCAAGGGCAAGATGCAGCCCGGGATCACCCTGCGTGACCTGGTGCATGCCATCCCCTACTACGCCATCCAGGCTGGCCTCTTGACCGTCGAGAAGAAGGGCAAGAAGAACATCTTCTCCGGCCGCATCCTCGAGATCGAAGGCCTCAACGAGCTGACCGTCGAGCAGGCCTTCGAGCTGTCCGACGCCTCCGCCGAGCGTTCCGCTGCCGGTTGCACCATCAAGCTGCCGGAAGCGGCCATCGCCGAGTACCTGCGCTCCAACATCACCCTGCTGCGCTGGATGATCGGCGAAGGCTACGGCGACGCCCGCACCCTGGAGCGCCGCGCCCAGGCCATGGAAGCCTGGCTGGCCCAGCCGAACCTGCTGCACGCCGACGCCGACGCCGAATACGCCGCGGTCATCGAGATCGACCTGGCCGACGTGAAAGAGCCCGTGCTCTGCGCGCCGAACGACCCGGACGATGCCCGTCTGCTGTCCAGCGTGGCCGGCGACAAGATCGACGAAGTGTTCATCGGCTCCTGCATGACCAACATCGGGCACTTCCGCGCCGCCGGCAAGCTGCTGGACAAGGTCAAGGGCGGTATCCCGACCCGCCTGTGGCTGGCCCCGCCGACCAAGATGGACGCCCACCAGCTGACCGAGGAAGGCTACTACGGCATCTACGGCAAGGCCGGTGCGCGCATGGAAATGCCGGGGTGCTCGCTGTGCATGGGCAACCAGGCCCGCGTGCAGACCGGTGCCACCGTGGTCTCCACCTCCACCCGCAACTTCCCCAACCGCCTGGGCGACGCCACCAACGTCTACCTGGCCTCCGCCGAGCTGGCGGCCGTTGCCTCGATCCTGGGCAAACTGCCGAGCGTCGAGGAGTACATGGGCTACGCGAAGAACATCGACAGCATGGCGGCCGATATCTACCGCTACCTGTCCTTCGACCATATCGCCGAGTACAAGGAAGCGGCTGCCAACGCCAAGATTCCGCTGGTCCAGGCCTAAGGCCCCCGCGGTAACTCGGTAACGAAGAAGCCCCGCCTAGTGCGGGGCTT
>NZ_SSOJ01000033.1 GCF_029871205.1 Pseudomonas sp. BN417
GAGGTTGAGGCCTTCGACGCGGATATCGCTCATCTGCACTTCACGGCGCAGCAGCGGCAGCACGCGCACCGAGAGGCCGATCATGTCGAGGTTGGCGAAGGGTTTGGCCGGGGTGGTGGCGCTGGCCAGGGTGGCCTCGTGCAACTCGAGGCCGAGCCAGGGGAAGAGGCTCCAGCCGATGTCGCCGTTGAGGGTCAGCTCCAGGTTGGCCTTGTCCCGGGCCAGTTTCTGGATTTCGTCCTTGTAGTCGTTCGGGTCGAACAGGTGGGTCAGGGCAAAGCCCAGTGCCACTATGATCAGCAACAGCCCGAGAAAGATGAGGCCCAGGATTTTGCCGAAGGCTTTCATTGGCCAGTCCTTGTGATGGATCGCGTGAATTTGAGGTGCCGAGTATAGCGCCGGGCCATCAGCCATGGCGTGCGGCGGCGCTGGCCTCGAACAGCGGGTATCGGACTTTGGATGGCGAAAGCCGCGGACGGTTCAGCGGTCGAGGTGTCCGGGATGGAAATCCGCTCGGCGGCTTTCCTCTAGTGCGTCATGTTGACGCATCCGTCTCAGAGGCTTTCCAGCGGCAGGTGCAGGCGCGCGGCCAGGGCCTGGCTTTCCAGGTGGCCTCCGGGGGCCGCCAGGTGCAGCGGCTTGCCGGCCTCCCGGGCGAGGCGCGCGACTTCCTCCACCAGGCGGCGGCCGACGCCACGGTGGCGGGTCACCTGGCGTACGCAGAGGTGGGACAGCCGCCAGTAGCTTGCGCCGCGCACCACCAGGGCCGCGCCCAGTAGCCGGTCGTTGAAGCGCCCGGCAACCAGCAGGCCCTCGTCCAGGCCACGCTGCACCAGTTCGGCGGCGTTGGCGTAGGGTGGCAGCAACCACTCCGGGGCGTCGGCGTAGATCTTCGCCAGGTCGCCGCGATCCTGCTCGGACGGGATGTTCAAGGTCTCGACTACTACGGGCATGGTGGCTCCTGGAGGGCATCGCTGGCGCGGCTCGGCAGTGTAAACCCCGCCGACCGCCGTCGGTAGCGGCGCCAAGGCGCGACGGCCTATAATGGCGCTCTTTTTCGTGAGCCTTTTGTGGAGCTGGTGATGGCCGAACGTACGGCATCCGTCGAACGCAATACCCTGGAAACCCAGATCAAGGTCTCGATCAACCTGGATGGCACTGGCAAGGCCCGCTTCGATATCGGCGTGCCCTTCCTCGAGCACATGCTCGACCAGATTGCCCGCCACGGCCTGATTGACCTGGACATCGAGTGCAAGGGCGATCTGCATATCGACGATCACCACACGGTGGAAGACGTCGGTATCACCCTCGGCCAGGCCTTCACCCAGGCCCTCGGCGACAAGAAGGGCATCGTCCGCTACGGCCATTCCTATGTGCCGCTGGACGAGGCCCTGTCGCGGGTGGTCATCGACTTCTCCGGCCGCCCCGGCCTGCAGATGCACGTGCCCTTCACCCGCGCGGTGGTTGGCGGCTTCGACGTCGATCTGTTCCAGGAATTCTTCCAGGGCTTCGTCAACCACGCCATGGTGTCCCTGCACATCGACAACCTGCGTGGCCACAACACCCACCACCAGATCGAAACCGTGTTCAAGGCCTTCGGCCGCGCCCTGCGCATGGCCGTCGAGCGCGACCCGCGCATGGCCGGGCAGATGCCTTCCACAAAGGGCGTGCTCTGATGCAGACGGTCGCAGTCATCGACTATGGCATGGGCAACCTGCACTCGGTCGCCAAGGCCCTGGAGCACGTCGGTGCCGGCCGTGTGCTGGTCACCAGCGATTCCGATGTGATCCGCGAAGCCGACCGGGTGGTCTTCCCCGGCGTCGGCGCCATCCGCGATTGCATGGCGGAGATCCGTCGCCTCGGCTTCGACAGCCTGGTGCAGGAAGTCAGCAAGGACCGCCCTTTCCTCGGCATCTGCGTCGGCATGCAGGCATTGCTGGAGCATAGCGAGGAGAACGACGGAGTCGACTGCATCGGCCTGTTCCCGGGCCAGGTGCGCTTCTTCGGCAAGGGCCTGGTGGAAGATGGCGAGCAGCTCAAGGTGCCGCACATGGGCTGGAACGAAGTGGCGCAAAGCGTCGCTCACCCGCTCTGGCACAACATTCCCGACCGGGCGCGCTTCTACTTCGTGCACAGCTATTACATCGAGGCCGGCAATCCCACCCAGGTGGTAGGCCGCGGCCACTACGGCAAGGATTTCGCCGCCGCCCTGGCCGAAGGTTCGCGCTTCGCCGTGCAGTTCCACCCGGAGAAGAGCCACACCCACGGTTTGCAGCTGCTGCAGAACTTCGCCGCCTGGGACGGGCGCTGGTAAGCCTATGAGCCGCGCGAAGAAGGCCCCCAGCCTGCAACTCGACGCCGCCCAGACCCAGGGCGCGGTGTTGGCGATCAAGCGTTTCATGGCCGACCGCTTCGAGCTGGAGCTGGGCTCCTTCGAGGCCGAGGAAGTGCTGGATTTCTTCGCCCGGGAGTTCGCACCGCATTTCTACAACAAGGCGATCCTCGATGTGCAGGCGCACCTGAAAGACAGGTTCGAAAGCATCGAGAGCGACTTGTGGGCGCTCGAGAAAGACTGAGCGCCAAGCCGATTCCACTGACTTCGAACAGGTTGAACCGATGCTGATTATCCCCGCTATCGATCTGAAGGACGGCGCCTGCGTGCGTCTGCGCCAGGGCCGCATGGAAGACTCCACCGTGTTCTCCGACGATCCGGTGAGCATGGCTGCCAAATGGGTGGAGGGTGGCTGCCGCCGCCTGCACCTGGTGGACCTGAACGGCGCCTTCGAAGGTCAGCCGGTCAATGGCGAGGTGGTCACCGCCATCGCCAGGCGCTACCCGCAACTGCCGATCCAGATCGGTGGCGGCATCCGCTCCCTGGAAACCATCGAGCACTACGTCAAGGCTGGCGTGAGCTACGTGATCATCGGCACCAAGGCGGTGAAGCAGCCGGAGTTCGTCACCGAGGCCTGCAAGGCCTTCCCGGGCAAGGTGATCGTCGGCCTGGACGCCAAGGACGGATTCGTCGCCACCGATGGCTGGGCTGAAGTCAGCAGCGTGCAGGCGGTCGACCTGGCGAAGCGTTTCGAGGCCGACGGCGTATCCGCCATCGTCTACACCGACATCGCCAAGGACGGGATGATGCAGGGCTGCAACGTCGAAGCGACCGCCGCCCTGGCCGCCGCCAGCAAGATCCCGGTGATCGCATCCGGCGGTATCCACAACCTCGGTGACATCGAGAAGCTGCTGGCCGCCAAGGCCCCCGGCATCATCGGCGCCATCACTGGCCGCGCCATCTACGAAGGCACCCTGGATGTGGCAGAGGCGCAGGCCTTCTGCGATAGCTACAAGGGTTAAGCGACGGCAACCGGTGCGCGCGGCGCACCCTACGGGAACACTGCAATGGCACTGGCAAAACGCATCATCCCTTGCCTCGACGTCGACAACGGCCGAGTGGTCAAGGGCGTCAAGTTCGAGAACATCCGCGACGCCGGCGACCCGGTGGAAATCGCCCGTCGCTACGATGAGCAAGGCGCAGACGAGATCACCTTCCTCGATATCACCGCCAGCGTCGACGGCCGCGACACCACCCTGCATACCGTGGAGCGCATGGCCAGCCAGGTGTTCATCCCGCTGACCGTGGGCGGTGGCGTGCGTACCGTGCAGGACATCCGCAACCTGCTCAATGCCGGCGCCGACAAGGTGTCGATCAACACCGCCGCGGTCTTCACCCCGGAATTCGTCGGCGAGGCGGCCTCGCGCTTCGGTTCCCAGTGCATCGTGGTCGCCATCGACGCCAAGAAAGTGTCGGGCCCCGGGGAAACGCCGCGCTGGGAAATCTTCACCCATGGAGGGCGCAAGCCCACTGGCCTGGATGCCGTAGCCTGGGCGAAGAAGATGGAAGACCTGGGCGCCGGCGAGATCCTCCTCACCAGCATGGACCAGGACGGCGTGAAGAGCGGTTACGACCTGGGCGTCACCCGCGCCATCAGCGAAAGCGTCGGGATTCCGGTGATCGCCTCTGGCGGCGTCGGCAACCTCGAGCACCTGGCCGCCGGCATCCTCGAAGGCAAGGCCGACGCCGTTCTGGCGGCGAGCATCTTCCACTTCGGCGAGTACACCGTGCCCGAAGCCAAGGCCTACCTGGCCAGCCGCGGAATCCTGGTGCGCTGAGCACGATTCTTGCCTGACCTTCGCCCAGGCTGCTCCGTGTGACGGAGTTCGCAGCCTGGGCCGCTGATGCCCGAGCCTTGTTACCGCGAGGTTAAGCTCAGCGCATTCCCCTTCTCTCCTGCAAGGTAGCCGCATATGTCGAAACGCCTGCTGCTGGCGCTGGCCGGTACCCTGATGGTATTGGCCGGTGCAGCTCGCGCCGAAGTGGACGAGAACTACAGCGTGGTTCTCCTGACCGAAAACTTCCCGCCCTACAACATGTCGATCAACGGCAAGAACTTCGCCCAGGAAGACAACATCGACGGTATCGCCGTCGACATTGTGCGCGAGATGTTCAAGCGCGCCGGGGTCAAGTACAGCCTCACCCTGCGCTTTCCCTGGGACCGCATCTACAAGCTGGCGCTGGAGAAACCGGGCTACGGCGTTTTCGTCACCGCGCGGCTCCCCGAGCGCGAGCAGTCCTTCAAGTGGGTCGGGCCGATCGGTCCGGACGACTGGATCATGCTGGCCCGCGCCGACAGCCAGGTTGCCCTGGCCAGCCTGGATGACGCGCGCAAGTACAAGGTGGGTGCCTACAAGGGCGACGCTATCGCCGAATACCTGACCCAGCAGAAGCTCGAACCCATCACCGCCCTGCGCGACCAGGAAAACGCCAAAAAACTCGAGAAAGGCCAGATCGACCTCTGGGCCACCGGCGATCCGGCCGGCCGCTACCTGGCCAAGCAGGAAGGCGTAAGCGGCCTGAAGACCGTGCTGCGTTTCAACCAGGCCGAACTCTTCCTGGCGCTGAACAAGGACGTCCCCGACGAAGTGGTGCACAAACTCCAGGCCGCACTGGATCAGATGCGCGCCGAGGGCTTCGTCGACGAGATCCTCAGCAGCTACCTGTAGAAAGACACGAACGACCGGCCATGAGCCGGTCGTTTGCCATTGCCATGGAAGGCAGGACAGATGTCCGTGGGTGGGGAGCCCACGCAAGGAAGTCGCTTAGCCACAACCACAAATCCAAGCGAGCGGTATGACCATGCAGAAGCTGATCCAACGCGCCCTGACCCTGGGCCTGATGTTCATCGCCTTCACGGCGCGCGCCGAGTTGCCGGCGGACTACAAGGTGGTGTTGCTCACCGAGAACTTCCCGCCCTTCAACATGGCGGTGGACGACAAGAACTTCGCCCGCGACGACGGCATCGACGGCATCAGCGCCGATATCGTCCGCGAGATGTTCAAGCGTGCCGGCATCAGCTATAGCCTGACCCTGCGCTTCCCCTGGGACCGTCTCTACCGCCTGACCCTGGACAAGTCCAACTACGGCCTGTTCTCCACCACCTTCACCCCCGAACGCCAGCCGCTGTTCAAGTGGGTTGGCCCGATCGCCAAGACCGAGTGGGTGCTGCTCGCCGCGCCGGGCAACAACCTCAGCGTCAAGGACCTGAAGAGCGCCGCGCAGTACCGCATCGGTGCCTACAAGAACGATGCCGTGAGCCAGCATCTGGAGGGCCAGGGCATGGCACCGCAGAACGCCCTGCGCGACCAGGAAAACGTCAAGAAACTGCTCAAGGGCCAGATCGACCTCTGGGCCACTACCGATCCGGTGGGCCGCTACCTGGCCAAGCAGGAAGGTGTGACCGGGCTGCAGACCGTGCTGCGCTTCAACAGCGCCGACCTCTACCTGGCCTTCAACAAGGACACCCCGGACGAGGTGATCGAGCGCCTGCAGAAGGCCCTGGACGAGATGCGCAACGACGGCTTCGTCGACGAGATCACCCAGAACTACCTGTAACGGCAAGGCCTCCCATGGGGCTGTCCCATGTGGGTGCGAATTCATTCGCGATGGACCGCGCAGCGGTCCCCTGAGGGATTGCAGGGCAGACCTGCGGCCTGCTTAGCGAATGAATTCGCCCCCACAATTGATCCAACGCCAAGATCGGCCGCCTACCTGTAAACCCCCGCCTTGCCATGGGCCGCCATGGCGCGGTTGCCGCGCAGGGCGATGAGCATCTCCACATCGATCAGCTCGAAACCCCGTTCCTTCAGGCGCGGCAGCTCGCGTTCCAGCAGCGCCAGGGTGGCCGGATGGGGATGGCCAATCATCAGGGCTGAGCCCTGCTTGCGCGCCAGCTTCAGTGCAGCGTCGAACTGCGCGGCCACCGCTGCCGGGCTCTGGTCGTCATCGAGGAATACGTCCCGCGACAGGCTGGGCAGGCCCGCCTTCTGCGCTTCGGCAGCGGCCACGGTGGCGGCGCTGGTGCGGCTGTCGATGAAGAACCGGTGATCCCGCTGCAGCCGTTGCATCAACAAGGCCATGGCCGGACGCTGGGCGGTCATGCGGCTGCCCATGTGGTTGTTCAGGCCGCGCGCGTAGGGAACCTGGTGCAGGGCGGCATCGAGTCGTTTCTCCAACTCGGCTGTGGATAACTCCGGGTGCCAGGCATAGGGTCCGGTGGCCGGGTCCATGGGCAGGTGCAGCATTACCGTCTTGCCGGCGGCATGGGCGGCTTCGGCCAGTTCGCGGGAGTGGGGTGTATCCGGGAGGATGGACATCGCCACCGGGCCGGGGAGGGCGAGGACGCGGCGGTCGCGGGCCGGGGCCTGGCCCAGGTCATCGAGCACCAGGGCCAGGCGTGCCGTTGGTGCGGCCCAGGCACCGGTTGCCGTCGCGCCCAACCACAGCGCCAACAACCAGATACCCCAGCGCACCGTCATTTTCCGCGGGTGACGTTCAGGCCTTTCAGCAGGTTGAGGGCCTGGCTCAGCTGGAAGTCGTCATCCTGCGGGCGCGGCTGGTCCGACTTGGCCTTGCCCGAGCTGGGCTTGTCGGCGCCGCCGTTGCCGTTGCCCAGGTGGCCGGCGAGGTCGGCTTCCTTGAAGGATTCTCCGTCCTGCTCGCGGGTGACCTTGGCGCGCGCCACTTCGATGTCCGGAACAATGCCCTGGGCCTGGATGGAGCGGCCGTTGGGGGTGTAGTAGAGCGCGGTGGTCAGTTTCAGGGCGCGGTCGTTGTTCAGCGGCAGCACGGTCTGCACCGAGCCCTTGCCGAAGCTGTCGGTGCCCATCAACACGCCGCGCTTGTGATCCTGCAGGGCGCCAGCGACGATCTCGGCAGCCGAGGCGCTGCCACCATTGATCAGCACCACCAGCGGCACCCCTTCGCTGGCGTCGGCCGGGTCGGCGGAGAAGCGCAACTCGGAATTGGCGATGCGGCCCTTGGTGTAGACGATCAGGCCCTTCCTCAGGAAGTGATCGGAGACTTCCACGGCTGACTGCAGCACGCCGCCGGGGTTGTTGCGCAGGTCGAGGACGAGCCCGCTGAGGCGGCCGTCGTTTTCCTTGCGCAGCTTGGCCAGGGCCTTGCCGACTTCTTCGCCGGTGTTGACCTGGAACTGAGTGATGCGCAGGTAGCCGTAGCCTTTCTCGAGGATCTGGCTCTTCACGCTCTTGACCTTGATCGCCGCGCGGGTCAGCTCAACGTCGAAGGGCTGGCCGCCGTCGCGCACCAGGGTCAGGACAATCTTGCTGCCGGCCTTGCCGCGCATCTTGTCCACCGCTTCCATCAGCGAGATGCCCTTGGTCGGCTGGCCGTTGATCTTCACGATCAGGTCGCCGGGCTGGATGCCGGCCTTGGACGCCGGGGTGTCGTCGATGGGCGAGACCACCTTGACGAATCCATCCTCGGTGCCGACCTCGATGCCCAGGCCGCCGAATTCGCCGCTGGTACTCTCCTGCAGCTCCTGGAAGTCTTCCGGCTCCAGGTAGGCCGAGTGCGGGTCGAGGTTGCTGAGCATGCCCTTGATGGCGTTTTCCAGCAGGGTCTTGTCATCCACGGGTTCGACGTAGGCGGACTTGATGCGGTCCATCACCTCGGCGAAGGTCCGCAGCTCGTCCAGCGGCAGCGGCGCCTTGCCGTTCACCGCCGTGGCGGGAAGATTTGCCGGCTCCTCGGCGGCCAGAAGCTGCGGGGCGCCGCCGAGCAGCGCCAGTGCCATGGCCAGGGAAGTGAGGCGGGACTGATGCGACATGCGAACTAACTCCTGCTAGATGAGGTGGCGCCTATCCTTGCGCGCGGCACCACTGTGCCGGGTCGGTTGGTCGGCCCTGCTGGCGAATTGCGAAGTACAGGGCGGGAGTGTCCTGCCCGCCGCTGGTGCCGACTGTGGCGATGGATTCGCCCGCTTTCACGATATCACCGGCATTCTTCAGTAGACGCTGGTTGTGTCCGTAGAGGCTCAGATAGCCGTTGCCATGGTCGAGGATGACCAGAAGCCCGGCGCCGCGCAACCAGTCGGCGAACACCACGCGGCCACCGTGCACCGCACGGACGTTGCTGCCAGCCGGGGCGCCGATCAGCACGCCGTCCCACTTGGCCCGCGAGTCGCCGCCACGGGCCGAGCCGAAGCTCGCCACGAGGCGGCCGTCCACTGGCCAGGGCAGCTGGCCGCGGGACTTGGCGAAAGGGCCGCCGAAGTTGCCGCCGGTACTCGATACCAGCGGGCCGCTGCTGGCCCGGGCCGGGGTGCCGGCCGGTTGTTCGCGCAACTGGCGCTGCTGTTCGGCGAGGGCGCGCTTGCGTGCTTCCTCGGCCTCGCGGGCTTCGCGCTCCTGGCGGGCCAGGGTCTCTTCGATGGTCTTGAGGACCTTGCCCAGTTCAGCCTGTTCCTGTTCGCGGGCCTTGAGTTTCTTGTCGCGATCGCTGACGTCCTGGTTCAGCTTGGCCAGGGCCAGCTGGCGCTCCTTGCGCGCGGCGGCCAGCTGTTCGCGGCGGCCGTCGAGGGCGGCTTTCTGCTCGTTGAGCTGGTTCTGCTGGGCGGTGATTTCCTGTTCGACATTGGCCAGCTGGCGCAGCGTCTCGTTGAAGGTGTCGAGCTGCTCCAGGCGGGCCTTGCTCAGGTAATCGTAGTAGGTGAGGGTGCGGGCGAACTTCTCGGGATGCTGCTGGTTGAGCAGCAGCTTGACGTATTCCTGCTGGCCGCTCTGGTAGGCCGCGCGGGCCTGGATGCCGATCAGCCGCTGCTGCTCAGCGCGCGCGTCCTGGAGTTTTTTTTTCTCTCCGTCCAGACGCTGGATCTCGCCCTCGCTCTTCTCGAGCTCCTGCTGCAGGTCCTTGACCTGCTGTTCCAGGCCGCCCATCTCGGTCTCGGTCTTTTTCAGGTCTGCCTGGACGCCGGACTTTTCCTGCTGCAGTTGCTGCAGGAGCTTTTTCAGCTCGGCGACGTCCTTGGCGGCCTTGTCCAGCTGTTGCTGGGTTTCGGCGCGCTGGTCGGCCATGACCGGGGTGATCAGGCTGGCGAGGATTACGAAGGCAAGGGCGCGAAACATGGGGGGTGGGGCACCAGGGGGGAGGGTCGGCCTAGTATGCCCGTGGTGCCGGGCAAAAAAAACGCCCCGGACCTGGGGTTCGGGGCGTTTCCTGATGAGGCGCGCAGATTTTCTGCGTGCGGGCCGCGCTCAGGCGACGGCCCGCGTCGATCATTGCAGCTCGACTATGGTCTTGCCGGTCATCTCGGCCGGTACCGGCAGGCCCATCAGGGTCAGCAGGGTCGGCGCCACATCGGCCAGCACACCGCCGTCGCGGATCTTCGCGGGGCGCTTGCCGACATAGATGAAGGGCACCGGCTCACAGGTGTGGGCAGTGTGGGCCTGGCCGGTCATCACGTCTTCCATCTGCTCGACGTTGCCGTGGTCGGCGGTGATCAGGGCTTCGCCGCCGACCTTGTCCAGCGCCGCGACGATGCGGCCGACGCAGCTGTCCAGGCACTCCACGGCCTTGACCGCGGCCTCGAACACGCCGGTGTGGCCGACCATGTCGCCGTTGGCGTAGTTCACCACGATCACGTCGTAGCGCTGGTTCTCGATGGCGTCGACGATCCTGTCGGTCACCTCGGGGGCGCTCATTTCCGGCTGCAGGTCATAGGTGGCGACCTTGGGCGACGGAATCAGGATGCGCTCTTCGCCTTCGAAAGGCTCTTCGCGGCCGCCGGAGAAGAAGAAGGTCACGTGGGCGTACTTCTCGGTCTCGGCGATGCGCAGCTGGGTCTTGCCGTTCTTCGCCAGGTACTCGCCCAGCACGTTGTCCAGGGATTCCGGCTTGAACGCGCTGGGGGCGGGGATGCTGGCGGCGTACTGGGTGAGCATCACGTAGTCGGCCAGTTTCAGCTCGCGCTGGCGGGTGAACTCCTTGAAGCCCGGCTCGACGAAGGCGCGGGACAGCTCACGGGCGCGGTCGGCGCGGAAGTTCATGAAGATCACGGCGTCGCCGTCTTCGACCTTCACCGGCTCGCCGATGCGGGTGGCCTTGACGAACTCGTCGCTCTCGCCGCGCTCGTAGGCGGCGGCCAGGCCTTCGCTGGCCGAGGCGGCGGAGAACTCGGCCTGGCCTTCGGTGATCAGGTTGTAGGCGGCTTCGACGCGGTCCCAGCGGTTGTCGCGGTCCATGGCGAAGTAGCGGCCGATCAGGCTGGCGATGCGGCCCTTGCCGAGGCGGGCGAAGGCATCGTCCAGCAGCTTGATGGACGGCTCGGCGCTCTTCGGCGGGGTGTCGCGGCCATCGAGGAAGGCGTGCAGGTAGAGCTTCTCGGCGCCGCGCTGGGCGGCCAGCTCGGCCATGGCGACCAGGTGGTCCTGGTGGCTGTGCACGCCGCCCTCGGAGAGCAGGCCCATGAAATGCACGGCCTTGCCAGCGGCCACGGCCTTGTCCACGGCAGCGGTGATTTCCGGGTTGCTGAAGAAGTCGCCGTCGCGGATCGCCTTGGTCACGCGGGTGAAGTCCTGGTACACCACGCGGCCGGCGCCGAGGTTCATGTGGCCGACTTCGGAGTTGCCCATCTGGCCGTCCGGCAGGCCGACATCCATGCCGCTGCCTGAAATCAGGCTGTTGGGCTGGGTGGCGCGCAGGCGGTCGTAGACCGGGGTCTTTGCGGCGTGAATGGCGTTGTACTCGGGGCTGTCACTGTGACCGAAACCGTCCAGGATGATCAGGACCAGGGGTTTGGGCGTGGCTGTCATAAAGTCCGACTCGTCTGCTGCAAGTGGTGGAAAGTAGCGGGCACGGGCCCCGGAAAAAGACGCGGCATTCTACGGTCTGGTTCCGTCGGCGTCACCGCCGGGCGGGGTTTGGCCGACCTGTGGGGCTGTGTATACTGGCCGGCATTTTACCGTCCCGGAACCCGACGATGCTCGCCCATCTGATTGAATTTGCCACTACCCACTATGTACTGAGTGGATCGTTCGTCGTGCTGCTGGCACTGCTGCTGGCCCACGAACTGCGCCGCAGCGGCCGCGCCATTTCCACCCGCGAGCTGACCTCCATGGTCAACGGCGGCCAGGCCGTGGTGCTGGATGTGCGCGCCAACAAGGAATTCTCCGGCGGCCACATCGTCGACGCCCTGAACATCCCCGTTGAAAAGCTGCCCAGCCGCATCACCGAACTGGAAAAGCACAAGGACAAGGCCATCATCGTCGTCGACACCATGGGCCAGCATGCCGGCGCCGTCTGCCGCGACCTGAAGAAGGCCGGTTTCAACGCCCTTAAACTGTCCGGCGGGATCGGCAGCTGGCGTGGCGACAACCTGCCCCTGGTGAAGTGAGATGGCCGAGATAGTCGTTTACTCGAGCGCCTGGTGTCCCTACTGCATCCGTGCCAAGCAATTGCTGGACAAGAAGGGCGTCAGGTACGAAGAGATCAACGTCGACGGCAACCCCGCAGTTCGCGCCGAGATGACCCGCAAGGCCGGGCGCACCTCGGTGCCGCAGATCTGGATCGGCCAGACCCACGTGGGCGGCTGTGACGACCTGTACGCCCTGGAGCGCGCCGGCAAGCTCGACGCCCTGCTCCAGGCTCGCCCGCAAACGGAAACGCACTAGAACAAGGCAGACCCATGACTGAACAAGCAAGCAACGGCGACAACCAGAACCCGCAGTTCTCCCTGCAGCGCATCTACGTGCGTGACCTGTCCTTCGAAGCGCCGAAGAGCCCCGAGATCTTCCGCCAGGAGTGGTCGCCGAGCGTTGCCCTGGACCTGAACACCCGTCAGAAGCAGCTGGATGGCGATTTCCACGAGGTGGTGCTGACCCTCTCCGTGACCGTGAAGAATGGCGAGGAAACCGCCTTCATCGCCGAAGTGCAGCAGGCCGGCATCTTCCTGATCAAGGGACTGGATGCGGCTTCCATGAGCCACACCCTGGGCGCCTTCTGCCCGAACATCCTGTTCCCCTACGCCCGTGAAACCCTGGACAGCCTGGTTGTCCGCGGCTCCTTCCCGGCGCTGATGCTCTCCCCGGTGAACTTCGATGCGCTCTACGCGCAGGAACTGGCGCGCCTGCAGGCCGCCGGCGAAGCCCAGGCCTGAGTCATCCGGCTCCATGAAAAAGGCGCCCTTCGGGGCGCTTTTTCTTTGGGCAGGAGAAAGAGGGCGAGAGAACTTTGTGGGGGCGAATTCATTCGCTAAGGGCCGCGAAGCGGTCCCAGAGGCCTCAAGGGCAGCCCTGCGGGTTGCTTAGCGAATGAATTCGCCCCCACAGAAAAACGGCGTTCGCTCAATCGAGGCTGAACCCCTGCTGCCGCCAGGCCTCGTACACCGCCACGGCCACGGTGTTGGACAGGTTCAGGCTTCGGCAGTTGGGGCGCATCGGCAGGCGCAGGCGCTGTTCGGGGGGCAGGCTTTCCCGGATTTCCTGGGGCAGGCCGCGGCTTTCCGGGCCGAAGAGGAAGGCGTCGCCCTTCTGGTAGGCCACTTCGTGGAACAGCCGGGTACCTTTGGTGGTGAAGGCGAACACGCGTGGGTGGCCCAGGGCTTCCAGGCAGCTTTCCAGGTCGCTGTAGCGCTTGAGGGTGGCGTACTCGTGGTAGTCCAGTCCCGCGCGGCGCAGGCGCTTGTCGTCCAGTTCGAACCCGAGCGGTTCGATCAGGTGCAGATGGCAGCCGGAGTTGGCGCACAGCCTGATAATGTTGCCGGTATTCGGCGGAATTTCCGGTTGAAACAGGATGACGTGAAACATGGCTGGTCCCGAGCCCGAAGACGGGCGGCATTCTACTCCCGATGATGATCCACGACCGAGCCTGTGGCCGCGCTTTTTGTTCTCCCTGGCGCTGCTGGGCCTGTTGCTGGGGTTGATGATCGGCCGCCTGACGGAGCCCGAGCCGGTGCACCTGCAACGCATCGAGGTGCGCCAGGGTGGCCTCGCGCTCTGGTTCGACCATGAGCCGAAGGTGCGCGTCGAAGAATTGGAAGGAGCCTATGCGCTGGTGCTGGGCGCCTTTGGTCCGGCGGCGCGGGGGCAGCTGACGTTGGACTCGGCGCCGGTGAGCTGGCGGGTGCAGCGGGCGACCGAGGGGGTGATGCTGCGTTTCGTCGCGGCGCGGCCCTTGCGCGGTGAATGGAAGGGTGCCGCAGCGGATGGGCACTGGCGGCTGGAGATCAGCCTGCGCGCCGAATAAGAGAGGGGAATCCTCGGCCTGCCTGTACCAAGGCCCCCTGAAGGGTGGTCACCCGCTCTGGCCGGCGACGCTGTCCTGCGCTGGGTTCCGCTGGAACCCCGGCGGCTGGAAGCCAGCACGCCTGTGGATAAAAGAGGGGAATCCCCGGCCTGCCTGTACCAAGGCCCCCTGAAGGGTGGTCGCCCGCTCTGGCTGGCGACGCTGTCCTGCGCTGGGCTCCGCTGGAACCCTGGCGGCTGGAAGCCAGCACGCCTGTGGATAAAAGAGGGGATTCCCCGGCCTGCCTGTACCAAGGCCCCCTGAAACCTGGTCGCCCCTGGGGCGACGCTGTCTTGCATCCGGCCCTTCTGGAGCCGTGGCGGCTGGAGGTCAGCCTGCCTGTCATAAGAGTGGGGATTCCCTGGCCTGCCTGTACCAGGGGCCCCAAAACCGCTGTTACATGGTCTGTTGCAGAGGGCGTGCCAGTTTTCATGAGGCACCCGAGGAAATTCCGCATGCCTGCCTGGAGGCCCCGTCATTGCTGGCTTTATCCGAGGCGGTGGAGTGCCTTCCAAGGTTGCGGCAGGAGGATTTCGCGGCTGGAGGCAGAGTCTCGTGAAGCACTTTTTTGAGGCGGTGCGCCTCCAGAGGCACCAGGGGTGGTCCTTTTTTCCCTGGTCGGGAGCATTGCGGCTGAAAGAAAAAACCCCGCCAGAGCGGGGTTCGTGAAGGGGTTAAAGGGTCGGGAGGAGAAAGGATTCAGTGGATTTGCAATTCCTGAGTCTCTCCACCTTGAACGATAGGCTCCTCGGCGCCCGGACGCCGATTCGAGATCGGCCACCGTCCATCGGTCCGACCACTATCTCGATACCGGCTGTACGCAGCATCCGGATCAGCTCGGCATCGCTGTAGCCTTCCATGGCCTTGAGTCTGAGTACGTCCCCTTCCTTACGAATACCCATATGAAACTGCATGGCTACTTCCTGCCTCTGATTCTGGTCCGGACAGCATCTCGCCATGCTTCGCCGCGGTCCATGAACCCCGCGGAAATCAGACTTTTCGCATTGAATTGCTGGCAATGGTGCAGGGGTGTGATGGGGCGGGGCTGAAGCCGTGATGGAGAGTTCACGGCGGGCGTGGGAGAAGGGGAGGTGCGAGGCGCTATTGCGCCCCGCCGGGCTCGGATTCAGCCCACGTCGTTGTCGTCGTCGTCGCCGCCTTCCACTTTCATGCCCAGCTCCTTGATCTTGCGGGTCAGGGTGTTGCGGCCCCAGCCCAGGAGTACGGCGGCGTCCCGGCGGCGGCCGGCGGTGTGCTTGAGGGCGGTCTCGATCATGATCCGCTCGAAGGAGGGCACGGCGCTGTCCAGCAGGCTGGACTGGCCGCGCGCCAGGGCCTGGTCGGCCCATTGGCGCAGTGCCTGCTCCCAGTTGGTCACCGGAGCGGTGTCCTGGGGCTGGGTGAGCAGTTCCGGTGGCAGGTCGTCGACGTGCACCTCGCGGCCCGAGGCCATTACGGTGATCCAGCGGCAGGTGTTCTCCATCTGGCGCACATTGCCCGGCCAGGGCAGGTTTCTGAGGTAGTCCTCGGTTTCGTTCTTCAGCAGCTTGGGTTCGACCGCCAGCTCCTGGGCGGCGCGGGCGAGGAAGTGCCGGGCCAGCGCCGGGATGTCCTCGCGGCGGTCGGCCAGGCGCGGAATGTGGATGCGGATCACGTTCAGGCGGTGGAACAGGTCTTCGCGGAACTTGCCGGCCTGCACCAGGTTTTCCAGGTTCTGGTGGGTGGCGGCGATGATGCGCACGTCCACCTTCACCGGGGTGTGGCCGCCGACCCGGTAGAACTCGCCGTCGGCCAGTACGCGCAGCAGGCGGGTCTGGGTGTCGGCCGGCATGTCGCCGATCTCGTCGAGGAACAGGGTGCCGCCGTCGGCCTGCTCGAAGCGGCCGCGGCGCTGGTTGGCGGCGCCGGTGAAGGCACCTTTCTCATGGCCGAACAGCTCGGACTCCATCAGGTCCTTGGGGATCGCGGCCATGTTCAGCGCGATGAATGGCGAGGCGGCGCGCGGGCTGTGGCGGTGCAGGGCGTGGGCCACCAGCTCCTTGCCGGTGCCGGATTCGCCGTTGATCAGCACCGTGATGTTGGAGTGGCTGAGGCGGCCGATGGCGCGGAACACCTCCTGCATGGCCGGCGCTTCGCCGATGATCTCCGGGGTGCGGGTCTGGGCCACGGGCGCTTCCAGGCCTTGCTGTTCCTGGGCGTGCTGGAAGGCGCGCTTGACCAGCGACACGGCTTCGTCGACGTCGAAGGGCTTGGGCAGGTACTCGAAGGCGCCGCCCTGGTAGGAGGCCACCGCGCTGTCCAGGTCGGAATGGGCGGTCATGATGATGACCGGCAGGCGCGGGTGCAGCTCGCGGATCCGTGCCAGCAGGTCCAGGCCGCTGGCGCCCGGCATGCGGATATCGGAGATGATCACGTCCGGCTGCTGTCGGGTAAGGCGGGCGAGCAGGCTGTCGGCGCTCTCGAAGCTCTGGGTGGTCATGCCTTCCTGTTGCAGGGCCTTCTCCAGGACCCAGCGGATGGAACGGTCGTCGTCGACGATCCAGACGGTTTCACTACGGCTCATGACGAGGAAGCTCCTTGTTCCAGCGGCAGGAAGATCGAGAAGACGGTATGGCCGGGATGGCTCTCGCACTCGATCAGGCCCTGGTGCTGACTGATGATGTTCTGGGCGATGGCCAGTCCCAGCCCGGTACCGTCCGGGCGGCCGCTGACCATGGGGTAGAAGATGGTTTCCTGGAGCTCGGCCGGGATGCCCGGGCCGTTGTCGATGATTTCCACCTTGGTCACCAGGCGATGGCGGGTATGGCCGATGGTGAACTGGCGCAGGGTGCGCGAGCGCAGGGTGATGCGGCCAAGACGCAGCTCGTTCTGCGCGGAGATGGCCTGCATGGCGTTGCGCACTATGTTGAGCACGGCCTGGATCATCTGCTCCTTGTCGATGAAGACATCGGGGATGCTCGGGTCGTAGTCGCGCACCAGGTTGATGCAGCCCTGGCTTTCGGCGTCCACCAGGCTGCAGACGCGCTCCAGCACTTCGTGGATGTTGGTCATCGCCAGCGACGGCAGCTTGTTCGAGCCGAGCATGCGGTCCACCAGGTTCCGCAGGCGGTCGGCCTCTTCGATGATGACGTTGGTGTAGTCCTTCAGGTGCTCTTCCGGCAGCTCGCGGGAGAGCAGCTGGGCGGCGCCGCGAATGCCGCCGAGGGGGTTCTTGATCTCGTGGGCCAGGCCGCGCACCAGCAATTTGGTGGTTTCCTGCTTGGACAGTTGGGCCTCTTCCTTGGTGATCCGCAGCAGCCGGTCACGCGGGTGCACTTCCAGCAGCAGCAGGGTTTCGCCGCGGTGCAGTACGGGGGTCACGGCGTAGTCGACGGTCAGGGTCTGGCCGGACAGCGAGGTGACCATGGCTTCGCGCTTGGTGAAGGGGTGCGCCTGTTCCACGGCCTGGCGCAGGGAGGCCAGGGCCTCGGGCGATTCGGTGAACAGCTCGCTGATGAACTGGCCGTGGCTGCGCTGGCCGCTGACGGCCAGGAGCATCTCCGCCGCCGGGTTCATGTACTCGAGGCGCAGGTCGGCGTTGAGCAGGATCACCGCCGTGGTCAGGTTATCCAGCAGCAGTCGGTGGATCGCGTCGTTTATGGTCATGGCTTCGGCGCTCGGGGCGATGACTGGAAAATGCAAGAAGCAAACCAAAGCCCTGAAAAGACGCGGGAAAACAGGGTTTCTGCCGGCCCGGGCCGCTTTTCAGAGCAGATCGTCCGGCCGCGGACGAACCAAAATGGGGAGAGTATAGAAAGCGGTGCAGGGTGTTGCACCGAAACGGTGCGCGGAGAGACGAACTTCGCAGGATGGAACGGGTGGCGTTCCGCGCGCGCAGCGATGTCCATGCGGACATCGCCGGGTCTTGCCGTCCCGCTGTTCAGATGAACGGCACGTACGGGATGTCTTTCTCTTCCTTGGGCTTGTCCTTCAGCGGGCATTCCGGGCGCACGCCGTAGTCGCGCTTCTTGCAGGGGCGGGCCTGGCGCTTCTGCGCCAGGGAGGTGCGCATGATGTGCACGGGCTGGCTCGGGGTGCGCTCAACCATGCGGCCCTGCTCGTCGATGATTTCCACCGCCAGCTGGTGGGTGCCCCGGTCCAGGTTCTGCAGCGGGAACACCGGGCTGCGGCCCGGCTCGGCCACGGGCTGGCCGTCCAGAACCAGGCGATAGCTGTGGTTGGCGCGCAGGCCCGGCTCGCTCATGGCGCTGACGATCAGGTTGCCCTCCATATCGCGAATGGTGGCGTCGGGCTCGGGCACCAGGATGCGCAGCACCTGGTAGCCCTGTTCGCGGGGGATGGGCGCCTGGTAGAGGGGCGGTGGCTGGATCGGCGCCGGCCTGTCCATGGCGTTGGAGGGCACCAGCTCCAGGCGCTTGGCATTCCCGGCCTTGGGGCGGTCGGTGAAGACGCGGTTACCCTCGTCGTCGATGTAGGTATAGACCTCGGCCAGCACGGGCTGGCCCAGGAAGAGCAGGGCGAGGAGCAGGAATCGGGTCATCGGTCAGTTGCTGGGGCGGGGTGTTGGGGCGGGCGGCGGGCGCAGTGCCGGGCTGCTGGTGTTGACCCGCTGGACGGTGAAGCTGACGGGGGCACTGCTCTGCACCACTTTGGTGCCTGCTAGCACATCTACCGCCAGGCTGTGCTCGCCGCGGTCGACATTCACCAATTGCAGGCGCGGCACGTTGACGGCCTGGCCATAGGGTTGGCCGTCCAGGCGCAGGCGCAGGCTGTGGCCGGGCTGCAGGCGCGGCTCCAGGCGCACGCTGACGCTGAAGGTGCCATTGTTGGCGCGCAGGGCTTCCGCGTTGGGGATATCGGTCAGTTCCAGCACCTGGTAGACGGCCTCGAGTTCGGTGCTGGCCGGATCGCTGGCCGGGGCACTGGGCGGCTGCACCTGGATCGCATTGGTCGGGGGCAGCTCCACCTTCTCGCTGGCGGCACCGTCCGGTGGCTGGTTGGTGAACACCGTGTTGCCGTTGGCGTCGGTGTATTTGTAGATCTGTGCGGTGGCTGGCAGGGCCAGTGCCAGCAGCAGGCCGGCGAGCAGGGGACGCATGGCGCGAGCTCCGTTCATGCAATGTCGCTAAGCCTTGCACTGGCGGGATTGGCTGGCAAGAGTGGCATGGCCTGGTTGTGCGGCTGAGCAACAAAGGCCGACTGTTTCTTGCGGGGCGAATTCATTCGCCAAGGGCTGCGAAGCAGACCCGTTGGAGCCCGGCAGGGCAGGCCTTCGGCCTGCTTTGCGATTGAAATCGCCCCCACAGAAAAAGCAGCCTCTGCGGAGCCGGCATGAAAACCGCCTCCCAAGATTGCCGCAACCTCTGTAGGCGATTGCCCCGACTGGAGGCTCGGACCGCCGGCTTTTGTATGATGCTGCGGTCCATCTTGTTTTCAGGGAATGTCCCTCTCGTGCCGATGCTGCCCTTGCCTGCCCTTCGTTTCATTGTCCCGCTGCTGCTTTGCCTGCTCCTCGGCCTGTTCTGTGCACCGCAGAGCCGGGCGGCGCTGCCCAATCCGCTGGCGGGGAGTTCCTCTGGCGGTGAGCAGATCAGCAGCGCCCAGCTCGAGCAGTCGCTCAACCAGGTGATCCAGACCCTGGAGAATGACCAGCAGCGCGCCGACCTGCTGAAGAAACTGAAGCAGATGCGCGAGGTTACCCAGAAGGGCAAGGAGGAAGACGGCAGCGTGCTGGCGCTGATCGGCGATACCCTCGGCGGCCTGGAGAAACGTTTCCAGGGCGAAAACAGTCCGCTGCGACTGTGGGGCCGGCAGTTCCAGCTGGCCCACGCCGAGCTGGAGGAACGTATGCCGGCCTGGCGCGAGCTGCCGGCGATCGTCTTCGACTTCTCCGTGGTCATCCTGCTCTGGGCCTGTCTGGCTTCGGCCCTGCTCTGGCTGGGGCGGCGCATGCGCGAGCGCTTCGGCCTGTCGGCGGAATTGCCGCACAACCCCAAGACCCGCGACCTGGTGCTGTTCGCCCTGCGCAAGCTGGGGCCCTGGCTGATCGCCTTCCTGATTACTCTCTATCTCTCGGTGGTGCTGCCCAGCTCCCTGAGCAAGACCCTGGCGATGGTGATGGCCTACGTGCTGGTATCCGGCACGCTGTTCTCCGCGCTCTGCGTGATCTGCCTGTCGCTCGTGGGAGGGCCGCACCGCCAGCGGGCACTGGATATCTTGCGGCGCCAGGCCTTTCGTCCGCTGTGGCTGATCGGCAGCCTGGCGGCCCTGGGCGAGACGGCCCACGACCCGAGGCTGATCGCCGGCCTCGGCGAGCACACCGCAATCTGCCTGAGCACCCTGGCCAACGGCAGCGCGGCCCTGTTCACGGCACTGTTCGTCTTGCGCTTCCGCCGGCCCATCGCCCACCTGATCCGCAACCAGCCGCTGGAGTTGCGCCTCAAGCGCCGCAGTCTGCACGACCTGGTGCAGCTGGTCGGCACCCTGTGGTTCGTGCCGGTGCTGCTGCTGGTGGGCACTTCGATGTTCGCCACCTTCGTTTCCGCCGGCGACAGCAACTCGGCCCTGCGCCGCGCGCTGCTCTCGGCGGTGCTGGCGGTGGTGGCCATGACCGTGATCGGCCTGATCCGCCGCCGCTCCGGGCGGATCGGCGAGGGGCCACGGCGCAGCGCCCCCTATATCGAGCAGTTGCAGAGCTTCGGCTTCACCCTGGTGCACCTGTTCATGGTGCTGTTCTTTGTCGAGGTGGGGCTGCGGGTCTGGGGCATGTCGCTGATCCGTTATGCCGAGGGTGATGGCGAGCAGATCAGCATCAAGGTGGTGAGCTTCGGCACCACCCTGCTGGTGGCCTGGCTGGTGTGGATCCTCAGCGACACGGCGGTGCAGCACAGCCTGGGCGTCAGTGGCCGCAACCGCGGCAACACCCGCGCGCTGACCATGCTGCCGCTGATCCGCAACGTGCTCTTCGTCACCATCGCGGTGATCGCCCTGATCGTCGCCCTGGCCAACATGGGCATGAACGTCACGCCGCTGCTCGCCGGCGCCGGCGTCATCGGCCTGGCCATCGGCTTCGGCGCCCAGTCGCTGGTGGCGGACCTGATCACCGGCCTGTTCATCATCATCGAGGACTCGCTGTCGATCGACGATTACGTCGACGTCGGCGGCCATCTGGGGACGGTGGAGGGCCTGACCATCCGCACCGTGCGCCTGCGCGACCTGGACGGGGTGGTGCACACCATCCCGTTCAGCGAGATCAAGAGCATCAAGAACTACTCGCGGCAGTTCGGCTACGCCATGTTCCGCTGGCCGGTGCCGGCGAGCATGCCGATCGACGATGCCCTGGCGCTGGTGCAGGAGGTGGCCAAGGAGCTGCGCAGCGACCCGGCGGTCTACCGCAGCCTGTGGTCGCCGCTGGAGATGCAGGGGGTGGAGAGCTTCGACAACGGCCAGGCGATCCTGCGTTTCCGCTTCAAGACCGCGCCGATCAAGCAGTGGGAAGTGCAGCGGGCGTTCAACCTGCGCCTGCGCCGCCGCCTCGACCAGACCGGGCTGGAGCTGGCGATGCCGCGCCTGAACGTGCAGCTGACCCGGGCGCGCAGGCCGGACAGTGAGCCTGCGCAGGGACTGGGCGTGCCGGCGGATGGCGGGATCTAGCGGCGGGGCGGGACGAATTATTGTGGGGGCGAATTCATTCGCTATGTAGACCGCAGGTCTACGCGTCGACATTGCAGGGGCTGCTGCGCAGCCCCCAGCGAATGAATTCGCCCCCACAGGAAAAGCGAGGCCGCTGCAGGGTTCGCAATAAAAAAGGCCTCCCGAAGGAGGCCTTAATGTTGACGCTGTTTATAGGTATTCGTGGATCAGACGCTGTAGTACAGGTCGTATTCCAGCGGGTGCACGAAGGTGCGCACCTTGATTTCTTCTTCGCTCTTCAGCTCGATGTAGGCATCGATGAAGTCGTCGCTGAACACGCCGCCCTTGGTCAGGAACGCGCGGCCCTTGTCCAGTTCTTCCAGCGCCTCTTTCAGGCTGCCGCAAACCTGCGGGATCTCTTTCGCCTCTTCCGGCGGCAGGTCGTACAGGTTCTTGTCGGCGGCATCGCCGGGGTGGATCTTGTTCTGGATGCCGTCCAGACCGGCCATCAGCAGAGCTGCGAAGCACAGGTAGGGGTTGGCAGCCGGGTCCGGGAAGCGCGCTTCGATGCGGCGGGCTTTCGGGCTGTTCACGTACGGGATACGGATCGAGGCGGAACGGTTGCGGGCGGAGTAGGCCAGCATTACCGGGGCTTCGAAGCCGGGAACCAGACGCTTGTAGGAGTTGGTGGCCGGGTTGGTGAAGCCGTTCAGGGCCTTACCGTGCTTGATGATGCCGCCGATGAAGTACAGGGCGGTATCGGACAGGCCGGCATAGCCTTCGCCAGCGAAGGTGTTCTTGCCATCCTTGGAGATGGACATGTGAACGTGCATGCCCGAGCCGTTGTCGCCGTACAGGGGCTTGGGCATGAAGGTCACGGTCTTGCCGTAGGCGTCAGCCACGTTGTGCACGCAGTACTTCAGGGTCTGGACTTCGTCAGCCTTGGCGACCAGGGTGTTGAACTTCACACCGATCTCGTTCTGGCCGGCAGTCGCCACTTCGTGGTGGTGAACTTCCACGACCAGGCCCATTTCTTCCAGGGCGTTGCACATGGCGGTACGGATTTCGTGGTCGTGGTCGACCGGCGGTACCGGGAAGTAGCCGCCTTTGACGCCCGGACGGTGGCCCTTGTTGCCGCCTTCGATGTCAGCGTCGGTGTTCCAGGAAGCCTGCTCGGAGAAGATCTTGAACATGGAGCCGGAGATGTCGGACTTGAACTTCACTTCGTCGAAGATGAAGAACTCCGGCTCCGGGCCTACGAACACGGTGTCACCGATACCGGTGGTCTTCAGGAACTCTTCGGCGCGACGGGCGATGGCGCGCGGGTCGCGGTCGTAGCCTTGCATGGTGCTCGGCTCGATGATGTCGCAGACCAGGATCAGGGTCGGCTCTTCGGTGAACGGGTCGAGCACGGCGGTGCTGTCGTCCGGCAGCAGGATCATGTCGGAGGCTTCGATGCCTTTCCAACCTTCGATGGAGGAACCGTCGAACATCTTGCCGTGTTCGAAGAATTCGTCATCGGCGTCACGGGCCGGCATGGTCACGTGCTGCTGCTTGCCTTTGGTGTCGGTGAAGCGCAGATCAATCCACTTCACGTCGTGTTCTTTAATCAGTTGAAGCGACTTCGACATGTTGTCCTCCAGGTGGTTGGGGGCAGAAACCTTGCCTCCCAGAAATTCGGGCTGAAGCCGGAGCGGGATAGTCCGCCAGGGCGACCTGCCTCACAAGGGAGCAAATTGCGTGCCAGTGCCCCGGAATGGACAGGAGCCTCAAAACTCGCGCCTGGCGGGGGCTTCGCTCTGATTGTGCGCAGTTTTGCGCACCGTTTTCGTGCCTGTCGTGGTGCGTGTGATCCATTTTGGTGCGTCGCAAGCTTTGCTGAATGATTTTGGTCAAACCTTGAACAATTTCCGCTATAATCCGCGCCCCTCTTTTTCGGCCGCTGTCGCAAGCGCTGTTTTCATGAAACTCATCGTCAAAGTCTTCCCGGAAATCACCATCAAGAGCCGGCCAGTGCGCAAGCATTTCATCCGCCAGCTCTCGAAGAACATCCGCGCGGTCCTGAAAGACCTGGACCCGGAGCTCGAGGTGACCGGCGTTTGGGACAACCTTGAAGTCCAGACTCGCCAGACCGAGCCGAAGCTGCTGCGCGAGATGATCGAGCGGCTGACCTGCACCCCCGGCATCACCCACTTCCTCGAAGTGCACGAGTATCCCCTGGGTGACTTCGACGATGTGCTGGAAAAGTGCAAGCTGCACTACGCCGACCAGATCCCCGGCAAGATCTTCGCCGTGCGCTGCAAGCGTGCCGGCAAGCATGAATTCACTTCCATGGAGCTGGAACGCCATGTCGGCAGCCGCTTGCGCCAGGAGTGCAACGCCGCCGGCATCTCGCTGAAGAACCCCGAAGTGGAAGTGCGGATGGAGGTGCGCGACCAGCGCCTGTTCGTCATCCACCACCAGCACGACGGCATCGGCGGCTACCCGCTGGGCTCCCTGGAGCAGACCCTGGTGCTGATGTCCGGTGGCTTCGACTCCACCGTCGCCGCCTACCAGATGATGCGCCGCGGCCTGATGACCCACTTCTGCTTCTTCAACCTCGGCGGCCGTGCACACGAATTGGGCGTGATGGAAGTCGCCCACTACCTGTGGGAGAAGTTCGGCCGTTCACAGCGCGTGCTGTTCATCAGCGTGCCCTTCGAGGAAGTGGTGGGCGAGATTCTCAGCAAGGTCGACAACAGCCAGATGGGCGTGGTGCTCAAGCGCATGATGCTGCGTGCCTCCACCCACATGGCGCGTAAGCTGACCATCGATGCGCTGGTCACCGGCGAGGCCATCTCCCAGGTCTCCAGCCAGACCCTGCCCAACCTCTCGGTGATCGATTCGGCCACCGACATGCTGGTGCTGCGTCCGCTGATCGCCAGCCACAAGCAGGACATCATCGACACCGCCAACCGTATCGGCACCGCCGAGTTCGCCAAACACATGCCCGAGTACTGCGGCGTGATCTCGGTGAACCCGACCACCCGCGCCAAGATCGGCCGCATCGAGCACGAGGAAGAGCAGTTCGACATGGCCATCCTCGAGCGCGCCCTGGAGCGCGCCCGCCTGGTGCCCATCGACCGGGTGATCGACGAACTGGGCCAGGACGTGGCCGTGGAAGAAGTGCGCGAGGCCCTGCCGGGGCAGATCGTCCTCGACATCCGCCATCCCGACGCTCAGGAAGATGAACCCCTGGAGCTGCCGGGCATCGAAGTCCAGGCCCTGCCTTTCTATGCGGTCAACAACCGCTTCAAGGAACTGGACGCCAACCGCCAGTACCTCCTGTATTGCGACAAGGGCGTGATGAGCCGCCTGCATGCCCATCACCTGCTCAGCGAGGGGCATGCCAATGTGCGCGTTTATCGTCCGGCCTAAACAGCCCGGGCTGTATGGCGGCAGCATCCGCCATCGCCCTCCCGACCATCGGGCCGCTTGATACGTACTTCATTCATATGCGCGACCTAGACTGCGCGGCACACCGAATCCTCTGATCGAGATACAAACGTGATCGAAAAACTCCGCAATATCGCCATCATCGCCCACGTCGACCATGGCAAGACCACCCTGGTGGACAAGCTCCTCAAGCTCTCCGGCACCCTCGACCGCAAAGAAGCGGAAAGCGAGCGCGTGATGGACTCCAACGAGCAGGAAAAAGAGCGCGGCATCACCATCCTGGCGAAGAACACCGCCATCAAGTGGAACGGCTACAACATCAACATCGTCGACACCCCCGGCCACGCCGACTTCGGTGGCGAGGTGGAGCGCGTGATGTCGATGGTCGACTCCGTGCTGCTGGTGGTCGACGCCCAGGACGGCCCCATGCCGCAGACCCGCTTCGTGACCCAGAAGGCCTTCAAGGCCGGCCTGCGTCCGATCGTCGTCGTGAACAAGATCGACCGTCCGGGCGCGCGCCCTGACTGGGTCATCGACCAGATCTTCGACCTGTTCGACAACCTCGGCGCCACCGACGAGCAACTCGACTTCCCGATCGTCTACGCCAGCGCCCTGAACGGCATCGCCGGTCTGGACCACGAGAAGATGGACGACAACATGGACGCCCTGTTCCAGGCCATCATCGACCACGTACCGGTACCGGACGTGGACGTCGACGGTCCGTTCCAGATGCAGATCTCCCAGCTGGACTACAACAGCTTCCTCGGCGTGATCGGCATCGGCCGTATCGCCCGTGGCCGCGTCAAGGCCAACACCCAGGTCGTTGCCGTGAGCGACGACGGCTCCCGCCGCAACGGCCGTATCCTCAAGATCATGGGGCACTCCGGCCTGCAGCGCGTGGAAGTGGCCGACGCTGAAGCCGGCGACATCGTCTGCGTCAGCGGCATGGAAGAACTGTTCATCTCCGACACCCTGTGCGACCCGCAGAACGTCGAGGCGCGCCCGCCGCTGACCGTTGACCAGCCGACCGTGAGCATGACCTTCCAGGTCAACGACTCGCCCTTCGCCGGCAAGGAAGGCAAGTTCGTCACCAGCCGCAACATCAAAGACCGTCTGGACAAGGAACTGCTGCACAACGTGGCCCTGCGTGTCGAAGCGGGCGAGTCCGCCGAGAAGTTCAAGGTCTCCGGCCGTGGCGAGCTGCACCTCTCCGTACTGATCGAAACCATGCGCCGCGAAGGCTTCGAGATGGCCGTCGGCCGTCCGGAAGTGGTGATCATCGAGAAGGATGGCGAGAAGCAGGAGCCCTACGAGAACGTCACCATCGACATCGAAGAGCAGCACCAGGGCTCGGTGATGGAGCAGATGGGCCTGCGCAAGGGCGACCTGACCAACATGATCCCGGACGGCAAGGGCCGCGTTCGCCTGGAGTACACCATCCCGGCGCGTGGCCTGATCGGCTTCCGTAACAACTTCCTGACCCTGACCTCGGGTACCGGCATCCTGACCTCGACCTTCAGCCACTACGGCCCGATCAAGGCCGGCGAAGTCAGCAACCGTCAGAACGGCGTACTGGTCTCCATGGCCACCGGCACCGCGCTGACCTACTCGCTGGAAACCCTGCAGAGCCGCGGCAAGCTGTTCCTCGGCCCAGGCGACGAGATCTACGAAGGCCAGCTGGCCGGCATCAACAGCCGTGACAACGACCTGGTGATCAACCCCACCAAGGGCAAGAAGCTCGACAACATGCGCGCTTCCGGCAAGGACGAAGTCATCGCCCTGGTTCCGCCGATCCGCTTCACCCTGGAACAGGCGCTGGAATTCATCGCCGACGACGAGCTGGTGGAAGTGACGCCGAAGTCGATCCGCCTGCGCAAGAAGATGCTGAACGAGAACGACCGCAAGCGCTACGAGCGCACCAAGGTGTAACTCGGCACCGCAGTGAAAAAAGGCCCCGCCGGAGCGATCCGGCGGGGCCTTTTCTTTGGTCCGCCCCCCCTCCGTGGCGAGGGAGAGGGGCTTCCGGCCAACACCGGGCCATACAGGTCCGCCGTCCGTAGGGTGCGCTGTGCGCACCAGGCCTAGTTTGCGGCTCACTCGGCGTCAGGCGTCTGCTGCGTAGGGTGGGCTTCAGCCCACCAAAAGCCCTTCATACACCCAATCAGGAAATTTCCATCTGACTGTTCAGAGCGCACTGGCATACCTCCTTGCGCTCAGTTGCTTTCATTGGCGCCTGCTTTCGTACCAGGCCCAACGCAATGGAATTGCCCAGCGCGCGTTCATTGAAACGCCACCTTCTCCCACTGCTCATGCTGACCCTTGGCATCGTGCAATGGGCTGGCGCCGACGTCTCGCCGGGTGACCGCGAGCTGATCCGCGAACGCCAGGAACGTCTCCTCGACGAACAGCGCCGGCGTCTCGACGAACTGCAGCAACTGCCCGGGAAAACCACGCCGACCGAGCCGTCGGCACCCACCGACGAAGCCCAGTGCTTCCACATACGCAGCATCCACCTGCAAGGTGCCGATCTCATTCCCGCCCCGCGCCAGCGTGAACTGCTGGCCCCCTTCGAGGGGCGTTGCCTGGGTAGCGCTGGCCTCAACGAGTTGCTCAAGGCCATCACCGGGTTCTATATCGACAAGGGGTACGTCACTTCGCGCGCCTACCTGCCGCAACAGGACCTGGCGGACGGCGAACTCGAGGTAATAGTGATCGAGGGGCGGCTGGAGGGGCTCGACAGCTCCTCCGTGGCCAGCGACCGCGAACTGGCCATGACCTTCCCCGGCCGCGTTGGCGACCTGCTCGACCTTCGCGAACTGGAACAACTGGTAGACCAGCTGAATCGCCTGCCCTCGCGCCCGGCCCAACTGGAGCTGGTGCCCGGCGAACAGGTCGGCGGCAGCCGCGTGCGCCTCCAGGGCGAGGCCGCCAAGCCCTGGCGCGTCGGCCTCAGCCGCGACAACGACGGCCAGCGCAGCACCGGCGAGCAGCAATGGGGCGTCAGTCTCGACTGGGACAGCCCCCTGGGCCTCGCCGACCAGCTCAACCTGCGCGGCGGTGGCGATGCGGTCAGCGATCGGTGGCGCCATTCGGCCAACCAGGGCTTCTCCTACAGCCTCCCCTACGGCTGGTGGAGCCTCTCCTACAGCTACAGCCAGAGCTACTACCGCACCCGCAACGACAGCCCCGGCTTCGCCTTCGCCCTCGATGGCGAGAGCAAGAACCATCAGCTGCGCGCCGAGCGCGTGCTGCACCGCGACAGCGTCGGCAAGACCTCCGCCAGTTTCGGCCTGGCCCACCTGCGCACCCGCAACTACGTCGAGGACAGCCTGATCGAGGCCTCCAGCCAGCGCCTCAGCGAAGCCCAGTTCGGCTTCAACCACGGCCGCCGCATCGGTTCGGCGTTCGTCAACCTGGACCTCGGCTGGCAGCGCGGCATCGGCGCCCTGGACGCCCAGGGCACCGGACACCCTCGGGGCAGCGAACCGGTGGCGCGCTACAGCAAGTACAGCCTCACCCTCAGCTACCTGCAGCCCTTCCAGCTCTGGGGGGAGAACCTCAGCTTCGACAGCCTCGCCTATGGCCAGCGCAGCGAGGATCCACTGTTCAGCCCGCAGCGCATCAGCCTGGGTGGCCTCAGCTCGGTGCGCGGTTTCAAGGACCAGTCCCTGGCCGGCGACAGCGGCGGCTACTGGCGCAACCAGCTGCGCTGGCGCCGTGCGGTCACCTGGGAGCCGCTGCGACCCTGGCTGCAGGAGTACGGCGCGGCGCTGGCTTACGACCTCGGCGTGATTCACGGCAATGCCCATAACCCTGGCCAGAGTGGCCGCCTGAGCAGCCACGGGCTGGAACTCAGCGCCCGCGGCCGGCACCTCGCCGCCGCGCTCACCTTCGCCCATTCCCTGGAACGGCCGGATGCCATCGAGCGTCGGGAACGGCCCGTCTACTTCCGCTTCGACCTCTTCTTCTGAGTCGGCCAGGACAGGAGTCCCGCAGCATGGATACCCGCAGCCCCTTCTTCCAGAACATCGCCCTGGTCCTGATCGGCATCCTCTTCCTCGACCCGATCGTCGCCACCGCCGCGCAGCTGGCGGTGGATGGCTCCGCCAGCGGCAACACCCAATTGGGTCAGGCCGGTAACGGCGTGCCGGTGGTCAACATCGCCACTCCCAACGGCAGCGGGCTGTCCCACAACAAGTTCAGCGAGTACAACGTCGGCCAGCAGGGCCTGATCCTCAACAACGCCACCGACCGGACCCAGGCCACCCAGCTGGGTGGCCTGATCCTCGGCAACCCCAACCTCCAGGGCCACGCCGCCGGCACCATCCTCAACGAAGTCACCGGTGGCAACCGCAGCCAGTTGGCCGGCTATACCGAAGTCGCCGGCCAGTCCGCGCGGGTCATAGTCGCCAACCCCCATGGCCTCACCTGCAACGGCTGCGGCTTCATCAACACCCCGCGCGCCACCCTGAGCACCGGCACGCCGGTGCTCGAAGGCGGGCGGCTCGAGCGCTTCCAGGTGGACGGCGGCGATATCACCCTCGAAGGCGCCGGCCTCAATGCCGGCAATGTCGACCAGTTCGAGCTGATCACCCGCAGCGCCCGGCTGAATGCCGAACTCCACGCCCGCGACCTGACCATCGTGGCCGGGCGCAACGACGTGCAGGCCGATAGCCTGGCCGCCACCCCGCGTGCCGATGACGGCAGTGCCAAGCCTGGCTTGGCTATCGACAGCTCGGCGCTGGGCGGCATGTATGCCGGGGCCATCCACCTGGTGGGCACCGAAGCCGGGGTCGGGGTGAAGCTGGCTGGGAACCTGGCCGCCAGCGCCGGCGACATCCTGATCGACGCCAATGGTCAGTTGACCCTGGCGCAGACCGCAGCCCGTGGCGACTTGCGGGTGAAGGCACAGGGCGCCGAACTGGCCGGCAAGGCCTATGCCGGCGGCAGCGCCGTGCTGGAGACCCAGGGCGACCTGACCATCCGCCAGAGCCTGGTGGCGAAGGACGCCGTGCGCCTGAACAGCGGCGGGCGCGCGGTCAACCAGGGGGTGGTCGAGGCCGGGGTCAACCCGGACAACAGCCGCAGCAGCGGCGGCGACGTGCAGGTGCGGGCACGGGAAGTGCGCAACGCCGGCAGCCTGGTGGCCAACCGCGCCCTCGAGGTCAGCGCCAGCCAGACCTTGGACAACCAGGGCGGCACCCTCAGCGCCCAGGGCAATGCCCGCGTCTCTGCCGGCAAGCTGGACAACCGCAGCGGCCGGCTCCTGGCCAAGGGCGACATGGCGCTCAGCGCCGGCGAACTGGACAACCAGGCCGGGCTGGTGAGCAGCACCGGCCCGCTCGCGGCGCAGCTCGGTCACCTGGACAACCGCAACGGCGAGGTCTTCAGCCAGAGCAGCGCCAGAGTTCAGGCCGGTAGCGTCGACAACCGCAGCGGCAAGATCATCGGCGAGCAGACGCTGCAGCTGGAAGCCAGTGGCGCGGTGAACAACCAGGGCGGCAGCCTCGGCGCCAACCAGCAGCTGCAGGTCAAGGCCGAGAGCCTGGATAACAGCCAGCAGGGCAATGTCAGCAGCCAGGGCGGCCTTGATGTGCAGGTGGCGGGCAAACTCGACAACCACGATCAGGGCCGGATTGGCGCCAATGGCGCCGCCAGGGTTCAGGCGGGCTCCCTGGATAACCGCACCGGTCAGCTCACCAGCGGCTCGACCCTGGATCTGCAAGCCGGCCCTGTGGATAACCGCGATGCAGGTCGGATCGCCAGCAATGGCAAGCTGACGGCCAGCGTCGCCGGGCTGGACCAGCAGGGTGGCGGCAAGGTGTACAGCAACTCCGACCTCGACCTGGACCTCAACGGCGGCACGTTGAATAACAGCGGCGGCCTGCTCAACGCTCCCGGTCGACTGCTGCTGAAGAACCTGGGCGATGTCCGCAACCAGGGTGGCGAAATCTCCAGCCAACAGGCCTTCACCCTGGTCGCGCGCAGCCTCGACAACGCCAGCGGCAAGCTGCTCAGTGCCCAGGCCCTGACACTGCGCATCGATCAGGCGCTACACAACCTCAAGGGAATGATTTCCGCCGCTGCGCTCGATGTTCGCAGCGCCTCCCTGGACAACGGCGGCGGCCTGCTGACCGGCACCGGCGACCTACTGCTGAAGGTTGCCGGCCAGGCCGGCAACCGCGGTGGTGAGATTTCCAGCGGTGGTGCCACTCGGCTGGAAGCCGCCAGCCTGGACAACCAGGGCGGCGACCTGTTGGGCGACGACGGCCTGGTGGTGTCCTTGAGCGGTGCGCTGGATAACCAGGGTGGCACGCTCGGCACCGGGCGTGACCTCGAACTGCAGGCCGCCAGTGTCGACAACCGTCGAGGCACCCTGGTGGCGGACGGAGCACTGAACGCTCGTATCAGCGACCAGCTCGACAACCAGGAGCAAGGCAGCCTGCTCGCAAAGGGCCCCCTGGCGATCCAGGCCGTGCGCCTGGATAACCGCGCCGGCCAGGTCAGTGGCCAGGGGCCGGTCACGATTACCGCCCAGCAACTGGACAATCGAGCTGGCAGGCTCGCGGCGAATGGTCCGCTGGTGCTCCGGGCGAACCAGCTGGACAACCGCCAGCAGGGGGCGATCAGCAGCAAGGCCGGCCTCACCTATCAGGGCCAGCGCCTGGACAACCAGGGTGGCCACATCACCGCAGCCGGTCCTCTGTCTCTTGAGACCGAGGAGGTGCAGAACGCCCAGGGCCGTATCGCCAGTCAGGGCGACCTGAGCGCGACGCTCGGTACCCTGGCGCAGCAGGGCGGTGAACTGGTCGCCCAAGGCACCCTTCAGTTTCAGGCCCGCGCCCTGGACAACCGCCAGGGAGGTCTGGTGGGCAGCACAAAAGCGCTGAAGCTCGAGGTTGGCGATATCGACAATCGTGGCGGCGAGCTGTCCAGCCAGATTGGCGTCAGCATCAAAGGCCAGCGCCTCGACAACAGCGGCGGCAAGCTGTTGGCCGGCAACCAACTGGCCCTCGCCGTGGATCGTGTGATCAACCAGGCGAAGGGCCTGATCTTCGGCCGTCATGCCACCACCCTCGACGCCCACGGCCTGGACAACAGCGGCGGCACCCTGGGCAGCGCCACATCGCTGGTCGTCGCTCTGGCGCCCAAGGCCGGTGGGCTGGAAGGCGAACTGGTCAATCGCCAGGGCCTGATCAGCAGCGAGGGCACCCTTGAGCTCCAGGCCAGCCGGATCGACAACCAGGGTGGCGCCCTCTCCAGCGCCGCCGACCTGGGGCTGGTCAGCGCTGGACAACTTGATAACAAGGGCGGCTCCATCGTCAGCGACGGCAACCTCGGTGTGGCCAGTGCCAGCCTCGACAACAGCGAGGCGGGCGTACTCAGCGCCAAGGGCGACGCACGCATCGACACCGGTGCGCTGAACAACCGCCAGGGCGGCAAGCTCACCACCGCCGGCACCCTGAACCTGGACGCCGGCCAGGTCGACAACAGCGCCACGGGCCGCATCGCCGGCGGCCAGGGCCTGACCGCCAAGGTCACCGGCCTGGACCAGCACGACGGTGGCGAGCTGTTCAGCAAGGCCGACCTCAGCCTCGACCTGCAACAGGGCCTGTTGAACAACAGCAGCGGCGGCCTGATCAACAGCCCTGGCCGGCTCCTGCTGCAGAACCTGGGACAGGTCATCAACCGTGGCGGTGAAATTTCCAGCCAGCAGGGCTTCACCCTGGCCGCGCGCCAACTCGACAACGCTGGCGGCAAACTACTCAGCAACCAGGCGCTGGTGCTGCGCATCGCCCAGGCCCTGGATAACGTCAAAGGGACGCTCTCCGCCAAGGGGCTGGACCTGCGTGCCGGCAGCCTGGACAACCGCGAAGGGCTGCTCAACAGTCGCGACCTTCACACGCTCGCGGTGACCGGCCACTTCGACAACCAGAGTGGCGCCGTGGCGGCAAACGGCAAGCTCGTCCTGACCGCCAGCACGCTGGACAACCGCGTCGGCGAAATCGCCGGCAAGGCGGATGTCCAGGCAACCGTCAGTACCCTCGACCAGCGCGGCGGACTACTGATCGCTCAAGGCGCCCTGAATCTGAATGGCCAGCGCCTCGACAACAGCGCCAATGGCCTGGTCGGCGCCACCCGGGGCCTGTCCCTCGATATCGAGAACATCGACAACCGTGGTGGCGAGATTTCCAGCCAGGAGGCTGTCCAGATCGTCGGCGGGCAGCTCGATAACAGCGATGAAGGCCGGCTGCTGGCTGGCACCCGCCTGGGTGTTGCCGTCGAGCATGTGATCAACCGCGCCAAGGGCCTGATTTCCGGCAAGGCCGGGGTAGACCTGACAGGCCGCAGCCTGGACAACAGCGGCGGCCGCCTGCTCAGCCAGCAGGCTGTGGCCATCACCCTGCAGCAGGCGTTGACCAATGGTCAGGGCCTGATCAACAGCGAAGGTCGTCTCGACCTCGCGGCCGGCAGCCTGGACAACAGCGGCGGCAGCATTTCCAGCGCGGGTGCCCTGGACATCCTCAGCCGTGGCGCGCTGGGCAACGACGGCGGCCAACTGCTGACGGACAACACCTTGACGCTGGCCAGCGACAGCCTGAGCAACCGTCAGGGCGTGCTGTCCGCCAAGGGCAAGACCCAGCTCACCACCGGCCGCCTCGACAACAGCCAGGGGCAGCTGACCAGCGCCGATGCCCTGGACCTGGCCGCGGGCGAACTCATCAACCACGGCGGCCGCATCGGCAGCCAGCAGACCCTCAGCGTCAGCGCCAGCGGCCTGGCGCAGAAGGGCGGCCAGCTGTTCAGCAATGCTGGCCTCAGCCTCGACCTTCAGGGCGGTGACCTGAACAACGTCGGCGGCCTGATCAACGCCCCCGGCCAGCTTCTGCTGAAGCGCCTCGGCAATATCAATAACCAGGGCGGCGAGATATCCAGCCAGCAGGCCTTCACCCTGGCCGCGCGCAACCTCGACAACGCCGGCGGCAAGCTGCTCAGCGCCCAGGCCCTGAGCCTGCGCATCGACCAGGCGCTGGCCAACCTCAAGGGCCTGATTGCCGCCGCCAGCCTCGACGTCGCGGCCGCCAGCCTGACCAACGGCGGCGGCACCCTGACCAGCCGCAGCACCACCCGGGTCGACATTGCTGGCGCTCTGGCCAACGACCAGCAGGGCCTGATCAATGCCACCCAGCGGCTCACCCTGAAGGCCGGCAGCATCGACAACCGCGGCGGCAGCCTGCTGGCCGGCAGAGCCCTCGATCTGCGCGCCCAGTCCGTCGACAACCGTGACAACGGCCTGATCAACAGCCAGGGCGGCCTCGACCTGCAGGCCGGGACACTGGATTCCAGCCAGGGTGGCGAAGTCTCCGCCAAGGGCCCGCTGGGCCTGTTCCTCGACCGGCTGATCCAGCGCCAGGGGCGGCTGATCGGCGCCTCCGGCCTCACTCTCGACCTCAACGGTGGCGACCTGGACAACCAGGGCGGCCTGATCCTCGCCCAGGGCCCGCTCAGCCTCCAGCGCCTGCGCGACCTGGCCAACCAGGGCGGCGAGATCAGCAGCAGCGAGAGCTTCGTCCTCGTCCTGCGCGACCTGGACAACAGCGGCGGCAAGCTGATCAGCAGCGGCCAGCTCGGCGTCAATGGCGCGCAGCTGCGCAACCAGGGCGGGCTGCTCTCCGGCTGGCAGGGTCTCAGCGTCAGCGGCCAGAGCCTCGACAACCGCAACCTCGGCACCCTCTCCAGCCGTGGCGGCGATCTGTCCGTTACCTTGAGCGGCACGCTGCAGAACAGCGGCGAAGGCGCCCTGGCCAGCCACGGCCGCCTGGACCTCAAGGCCGCCAGCCTGGACAACAGCAACAAGGGAATCCTCACCAGCGGCGGTGACCAGCAGATAGATGTCGCCACCCTGCTGGACAACAGCGCGGGCGGGCAGATCGACAGCGGCGCGAAATTGACCCTGAAGGCCGCCAGCCTGAACAACGCCGCCGGTACGGTGCAGGCGCAACAGGCGCTGGGCCTGCGTACCACCGACCTCGACAACAGCGGCGGCACCATTGCCGGCAATGGTGCCGTCACGCTGGACCTCCTCGGCTCCCTCGCCAACGCCGACGGCAAGCTCGCCAGCGTGGGGCCGCTCCTGCTGCAGGGGGCCAGCCAGGTCGACAACCAGGGCGGCCAGATCGTCAGCCAGGGCCTGCTGACCCTGCTCACCGGCGGTCTGGACAACCGCAATCACGGCACCATCGCCGCCAATGGCGCCCTGCTGCTGACGGCGACCGGCGCGGTGCAGAACGACAACGACGGCCTCATCTTCAGCCGAGATGCCGGCGTGCGCATCGAGTCCGCCAGCCTGGACAACGGCCTGGGCGCCCTCCAGGCCAAGGGCGATCTGGAGATCGCCAGCGGGGACTACTTCAACCTCGGTGGACGGGCGATCAGCCAGGCCGGAAACCTGGAGATCCGCACCGGCAACCTGGACAACCGCGGCGGCACCCTCGCCAGCCTGGACGGCTGGGTCAAGGCCCGCCTGAGCGGCTGGCTCGACAACGGCCAGGGCGGCGTGGTCCAGGGGCAGTCTCTGGACCTGACGGCCACCGTCGTGGCCAACCAGGGTGGGCACCTCTCGGCCCTCTCCGGCCACGCCCTGTTGAGCGTGGCCAGCCTGGACAACAGCCAGGGCGCGCTCTTTGCCAAGCAGTTGCTCAAACTCAGCGGCAACCACCTGACCAACGCCGGGCAGATCGCCGCCGGCACGGTGGACTTCAGTTTGGCCGGCGCGCTGGACAACCAGGCCGGCATCATCGAAAGCGACAGCAGCCTGACCCTGGCCGCCGCCTCCGTGGACAACCGTGGCGGCCAGTTGCGTTCCCTGGCTTCCAGCGGCCGCACCCAGCTCACCGTGCAGGGCTTGCTGGACAACCGCGATGGCACCCTGGAAACCGCCAACAGCGACTTCGGCCTGGTGGCGGGGAGCTTCCTCAACGTCGGCGGCACACTGCTGCATGTCGGCAGCGGCGCCTTCGACATCGCCCTGCCCAATGTGGTCAACGCCGGTGGCAGCATCGCCACTCAAGGCGGCCTGACCCTCAATGCCGACAGCTGGACCAACAGCACCGTCATCCAGGCCGGCCGCCTGACGGTGAACGTCGGCCAGTTCACCCAGACCGCCAGCGGCCAGCTGCTGGCCGCAAGCAGCTTCACCGGCACCGGCGGGAACTGGAGCAACGACGGCCTGATCGCCAGCGACGGCGCACTCAGCCTCGCCCTCAGCGGCAGCTACAGCGGCAGCGGGCGGGTGACCAGCCTGGGCGACCTCGGTCTGGGCGCCGCCCAGCTGACCCTGCCCACGGCCGGCCGCATCTCTGGCGGTGGCAGCACCACCCTCAGCGTGGGTGGCCTGCTTGGCAACAGCGGGGTGATCACCTCCGCCAGCGGCCTGATGGTCAACGCCGGACAGCTGAACAACTACGGCAGCCTGGGCAGCGCCCAGGCGCTGCGGCTGGTGACGCCGAACCTGCTCAACCAGAACGGCCTGATCTTCAGCGGCAGCGACATGGCACTGCGGGTGGGCAGCTTCACCAACCGCTATGCGGATGTGTACAGCCTCGGCGCGCTGGATATCGCCGCCAACGATGCGGGCGCGCGCAGCACCCTGCTGGAAAACATCTCCGCGACCCTGGAAAGCGCCCGCGACATGAGCCTGGCGGCGGCCACCATCGTCAACCGCAAAGACTCCTTCTCCGTGTCCGAGCGACTGGTTGCCGGCTCCATCACCTTCCACTGCTACAACTGCAAGGGGAAACACTACGACCTCGACTACTTCGTCAATGAAGAAATCGAGCGCACGGTGACCGCTGACTCGGCGGCCTCGACCATTGCGGCAGGCAACAACCTCAACGTTTCCTCCGGCAGCTTCAGCAACCAGCACAGCCTGGTCTCGGCTGCCGGCAACATCACGATCAACACTGGAACCTTCAACAACGAAGGTGCTGCAACGGAGAGCGTCATCCGCTCCCGAACTTTCCGCAAAACCGACGATACCGAGCCTTCTTCGGTGTTTTACGGACTCATCAACGGGCAATTGGCGGAATACAACAAGTACAACTCGAGGTACGTCCACCAGTACACGAAGATCGTTGGAGGCCGGGAGCCAGTCGAGATCATTTTCCGTACTGAAGAACAGGTAACCAGTAAACCCAATCCGAACTTCAATCCCGGCTTCGAGCACGGAATACCCGATCGCTTCTACAGCTATATCCTGGCCAGCTCTTCCGAGACCACTCTCAACACCGGCGTGGCGGCGAACGCCATCGTCCAGGCCGGCGGCAACGTTGCCATCAATGCGTCCAGCAGCCTGGGCAACGGCGTCAGCCGAAGCAATGTCGCCTACGCGGGTGGTAGCAATAGGGTGTCCGACACCTCGGTAGGCCCGGGTACTGGTGGTACCGTGATTCATATCAATGCCCAGCTGCCACCAGATCTCGCCCAGCAGCAGGTCAACCCGCTGGCCCTGCCAGGCTTCAGCATCCCCACGGGTTCCAACGGCCTGTTCCGGCTCAGCAGTACCCTAGCCAGCGATGCCCAGGCAGACCGGGACGCGCAAGGCCCGCAGAGCTGGACCCTGGGTGGCGCCAGCATCGGCCTGGCCGAACGCGAGCAGGTGCTGACCGATACCCAGGCGCGCCAGGTGCAGGTCAATGACGCCGGACAGACGGTCATCGGCGGCCGTCAGCTGGAACTGGGTGATCGCCTACAGGCCGAGGGCGCTGGCGTCGGCGCCATCCAGGTCGAGGTGGGCGCCGCACCTTCCGATTTCGGGGTACCTGATCGCTCCAGCACTGCCGGCGGCACCAGCCTGGGCGGCGGTATCGCGGAGCAGCGGCCCAGCGGCGGTAGCCAGCCGCAGGACCAGAGCATCGCCCGTGTCCAGGGTCTGCCGGCCAACAGCGTCCAGCCCAAACCGCACAAATACCTGATCGAAACCAACCCGGAGCTCACCAACCTCAAGCAGTTCCTCAGCTCCGACTACCTGCTCGGCAACCTCGGCTACGACCCGGACCAGACGCAGAAACGCCTCGGTGACGGCCTCTACGAGCAGCGCCTGGTCCGCGAGGCCATCGCCGCCCGTACCGGCCAGCGCTTCCTCGAAGGCCTGACCAGCGACGAGGCGATGTTCCGCTTCCTGATGGACAACGCCATTGCCAGCAAGCAGCAGCTCGGCCTGAGTGTCGGGGTGAGCCTGTCCGCCGCCCAGGTAGCGGCGCTGACCCACGACATCGTCTGGCTCGAAGAGCACGAGGTGAACGGTGAGAAGGTGCTGGTGCCGGTGCTCTACCTGGCCCAGGCCGACGGCCGGCTCGCCCCCACTGGCGCGCTGATCCAGGGCAAGGACGTCGCATTGATTTCCGGCGGCGACCTGACCAACCAGGGCACCCTGCGCGCCAGCAACAACCTCAGTGCCACCGCCGGCAACATCGCCAACAGCGGCCTGATGGAAGCCGGTAATCGCCTCGACCTGCTGGCCACCGACAGCATCCGCAACGCCCAGGGCGGCATCATCAAAGGGCGCGATGTCAGCGCCATCGCCCTGACCGGCGACATCATCAATGAACGCAGCCAGGGCTCCCTGCTGTATGTCGGGCCCACCACACGTCAGGACAGCGTCATGGACAACGCTGCCCGGATCGAGGCCGGCAACAGCATGAGCCTCTCTGCCGGGCGCGATCTCGCCAATATCGGCAGCGTCCTGAGCGCTGGCGGCAATGCCAGCTTCAGCGCCGGTCGCGACCTGCTCATCAGCTCCGCCACCGAGGTGGATACCGCCGAAGGCCGCGCCAAGAAGTCGCGCTGGAACGAGACCGACATCACCCAGCACACCAGCGAGGTGCAGATTGGTGGCGATCTCAAGATCGAGGCCGGGCGCGACCTGGCGCTAATCGCCAGCCGTGTGGGGGCCGGCGGTGACATCGACCTGGCGGCCGGGCGCGATCTCGATATCGGCTCGGCGGCCGACGAAAACCACTACGAGTACCACTACAAGGGCGGCGGCAAGAAGCTCGATATCCAGAAGGACCAGGTTCGCCAGCAGGGCAGCGATATAACCGCCGGCGGTGACCTCAGTGTCATCAGCGGCGGAGACCTGACCGTCACCGCCAGCCGCCTGGAGGCCGGCGACGACGCCTACCTCTACGCCGGCCGTGACCTCAGCCTGCTGGCGGCCGAAGACAGCGACTCCAGCCTCTACGACAAGAAGAAAAAGGGCAGCTTCGGCAGCAAGAAGACCCAGCGTGATGAAGTCACCGACATTCGTCACGTTGGCAGCGAGATCACCACCGGCGGCGACCTCATCCTGGTCAGCGAAGGCGACCAGCGCTACCAGAAGGCCAAGCTGGAATCCGGCGCCGACCTGACCCTGGACAGCGGCGGCGAAATCGCCTTCGAAGCGGTGAAGGACCTGCACCAGGAAAGCCATGAGATGAGCAAGGGCGACCTGGCCTGGACCAGCGCCAAGGGCAAGGGCAGCACCGACGAGACGCTGCGCCAGAGCGAACTCATCGCCCAGGGCGAGATCGCCATCCAGGCCGTGGACGGCCTGAAAGTCGACCTCAAGCACATCGACCAGCAGACCGTCAGCCAGACCATCGACGCGATGGTGCAGGCCGACCCCAACCTGGCCTGGATCAAGGATCTGGAACAGCGCGGGGATGTGGACTGGCAGCGGGTGAAGGAGGTGCATGACAGCTTCAAGTACAGCCATTCGGGGTTGGGGGCGGGGGCGCAACTGGCGATTGCCATCGTCATGGCGGCCGTTGTGGGGCCAGCGGCCGCAAGTGCGGCTGGGACTGCTGGTGCAAGTGCCGGAGTTGCTGCTGGCGCCGGTGCGGTCGCGGCGACTGCCGCTACCAAAGGCACGGTGAGTGCCATTAACAACCAGGGGGACCTGGGCGCTGCCCTCAAGGATGTCACCTCGAAGGAGAGCCTGAAGGACTATGTCGTATCCGGTGTAACGGCAGGCTTGACCGCTGACCTTTTCGACAAGCTGTTCGGGACTGAGACCAACACCCTCACCGACAAGGTGGGCAAGGTCGACCTGAGCACGATGGAGGGCATCGGCAAGTTCGCCGGCAACCAGTTGGCCCAGAGCGGCACGGCCGCGGCACTGAACCAGCTGATGGGGCGTGATCCGTCGTTCAAGGAGGCCCTGCAATCCGCCCTCTACAACACCCTGGCGGCAGCGGCCTTCAACGCGGTGGGCGACTTCACCGAAGACAAGTGGGTGGAGGGAAGCCCGCAGAAAATCGCCATCCACGCCATGGTCGGCGGACTACTTAGCGAGGCCACCGGCGGCGACTTCAAGACCGGCGCCATGGCGGCGGGGGCCAACGAAGCCTTGGTGGTGCAACTTGATGCACTGGTGAAGAGCGACCCGGCGTTGCTGACCATGTCCTCGCAGTTAGTGGGGCTGGTCGCGGCTGCGGCGGTGGATGGCGATTTGGAGAAAGGCGCCTGGGTGGCGCAGAACGCTACGCAGTACAACTACCTGGATCACAGCGACTCGAAAGACTTCGAAGCCAGCATGAAGGAATGCGGCAGTGATGAGGGTTGTCAGCGCAAGAAATGGGAGGACGCCGCCAGTGGGTTTGGCCAACTGAGCCAAGCCAACTTCGACGAAGCCCTAGCTACAGGCGGTGCTGTTTGGGCAAAAGACCAGATGGGGCGGATAGGTGCTGGCCTTGAAGTCTTGGGCTCAATGAGTTGTGCCACGACGACCTGCGAGAACTACAAGTTCACGCTCATTGACCGCGCGCTGACCAGTTATGCTCACTTGGCCGATGTGGTGGGGGAGTGGGAGCCGATCCTTGGAGTCATCGGCGGCGTTGCCGGCGGGGTAGCTGGCTCTCGTCCCGGTAGCAGCGCTGCTCGCCCTGCGGGTAGCAATCCGACTGTTGGCTCGGCTCAGGTCAAGAAGGCCTATGAGTACTGGGCTAAGGTCAAGGCTGCGGACGGTTCAAAAGGGACCGTAACATCTTCCTCCGAAGCGGCAAGCATTAATGCGCAAGCTGCTTTGAAAGCTAAGCTCTCCGGACTTCAGAAAGCGCAACAGACAGCGGCTGTTACGAGAGCTCTCCCGGATGGTCGGATTCGCTATTACACGCAAGAGGTTCCTGCACGAACAGAAGGCACCACACGGGGGGCGTCGTTCGTAACGGAGTACAATCCATCGACTGGCTCTACTCGGCAGTGGATGGAAAGCTACGACCATTCAGGGGCAGTAATACGTGTCCACCCCAAAAGCATAAATGGGCAGCCGGTTAGTGCTCAGCATTATCCTCCAACAGGTGCTGAACTGGAGAGTTGGAAGTAATGTTCTCAAAAAATGATCTGGTTCTGGAACTCGAAAAAACATTAGTTGACGGCTTTGACGTGAACAAGATATCGAAGGTTGCGTTCGAGATATATCAAGAGCATGGCTTGGAGCTTCCGTCGTCCCTGGATCGGGCCTTGCTTGTTTTAATGGCAATGGAAGAGGGGAAGGAGTTTGAATTGAGCGAGGCTGAATTCTTGGAGTTAATTTTAGAGATTAGATCCATGTAAGCGAAAAGGAGACAAATTGACCGGAAAAGCGGAAAAGGAAGCGGAAAAAGCGGAAAAGGGGACAGCGTGAATGCGTGAAAAGGGGATTTATTTTTCCTACTCTAATTCCTTAGGAGGGGAGAGCAGGTTCTAGGTCTTCATGGAGGGAGAAGCCATGCCCAGGGTCGGGCGGACGGGAAAAGGGGACCGGGAAAAGGGGACAGATTTATTTTTCCGACCGGGAAAAGGGGACAGATTTATTTTTCCTACTCTAATTTTTCATGGAAAAGGGGACAGATTTATTTTCCCTACTCTAATTTTTATCCAGGGTGGGTCTGTAGGATTTAGGGATTCGTAGAGGGAGCAGCCATGCCCAGGGTCGGGCGAGTTTTATTGCCAAATTATCCACATCACATTGTCCAGCGTGGCCATAACCGGCAGGTCGTGTTCGCCGAGGACGCTGATTTCGAGCGCTACCTGTCCGACCTGCGCGAGTTGAAGGATGCCTTCGGGGTCAAGGTCTATGCGTACTGCCTGATGACCAACCATGTGCACCTGCTGCTGGCCCCGGATGATTCGCTGGCAGGGCTCAGCCAGTTGATGAAGACCTTGGCGGCCCGCGCAACGCGCTACCGCAATCGTTTGGAAGGCCGTTCCGGCACTTTGTGGGAAAGCCGCTTCAAGTCGAGCATCGTGCAGTCCGATGCCTACTTGCTGGCCTGCAGTCGTTACATCGAACTGAACCCGGTGCGGGCGTGCATGGTGGCTGAGGCATCGGATTATCTCTGGTCCAGTTATGCCCTGCGTGTTGGGAGCGCACCTGAGCAGAGCTGGTTGGACGACGACCCGTGTTTCAACGCGCTCGGCGCTACGGATAACGCACGGCGCCGCCGGTATGCCGAGTTCGTCAGGCAAGCAGTGCCCGCAGAGGAACTGAACCTGATTCGAGAGGCCATTCAACGCGGCCAACTGACGGGGAACAACCACTTCGTGGATGAGGTTGAGCGTATTGCGGGCGTACGGATTGAACGGCGCAAGCAGGGGC
>NZ_SSOJ01000034.1 GCF_029871205.1 Pseudomonas sp. BN417
GGCCCAATGAAGTTTCATTTGATGCAAACAGGTGTGATCGGTCGTCGTTATGAGCTGGAAGCGGGCATGGCCGGTCAGCGCCCTGAGCTGTATCAGCGCTTTCTATCCGAGGTGCGCGATTACGTGCGTCTGGCGGATGAGCTTGGCTACGCAGGCTACTGCCAACCTGAGCATCACCTGCAGATCGAGGGTTTTGAGATCAACAACCATCCCGGCATGTTCAGCCTCTATGTGGGCCTGCATTCCAAGCGGATGAAGGCCGGCATCATGGGGTACACCCTGCCGACCCATAACCCGGTGCGCATCGCCGAAGAAATCGCCACCCTTGACCATATGCTCCAAGGGCGGCTGATGGTCGGTTTCACCCGTGGTTACCATGCGCGCTGGGTCGACTCCTATGCCGCGCGTCCGGGGGTCAGCGCCACTACGCCGGACAACGCCAAGGCCCGCGATGAGCAGGATGCGCTGAACCGCGAAGTCTTCGAGGAGTCGCTGCAGGTCATCAAGAAGGCCTGGGCCAACGACGTGTTCAGCCACAAGGGCAAGCACTGGGAGTTCCCGCCAAATGGCGGCTCTGCCGGTCACCCGGCCTATGCCAGCATGGGCAAGGGCATGGATGCCGATGGCATCGTGCGCCAGATCGGGATTGCGCCGAAGTGCTACCAGAATCCCCACCCGAAGATTTACGGCGGCTTTGCCGGCAGCATGCGCACCGTCGACATGTGGGCACGGGAAGGCGGCAAGCCGATCGTGCTGGCTGCCGACCTGGACTTCTGCGATGCCCTGTGGAACCGCTATGCCGATACCGCCCGCCAGCATGAGCGCGAAGTTGCCCGCGAGGATGTTGCCGCCTGGGGTGGTTTCCTGATGCTGACCGATGACAAGGACAAGGCCAAGCAGTTGATGGCTGAGCACAAGTGGTTCTGGGACAAGTGGTTCATCCCGTTCGGCCAGAAAATGCCGAACGTGCTGATCGGCTCGGCTGACGACATCGCCGAGCAGATCGGCCGCGCGCATGACCGCCTGGGCTTCAACGAACTGTTCCTGATGTTTGGCCAGGGCCACCTGGACCCGGAGCAGAACAATGAAGAGTTGGAGAAGTTTGCCAGCCTGGTGGCCCCTCGGTTCGCGACCAAGGATGCCGAAGGGACGCTGGTTTAACGCCAGCTAGAGCACCATTGGAGCAGGTCGGCACCAGTCCTCCCTGCTTCAAACGTCATCACCTGATCAACCTGAGATGCAGTGAAGGTATCAGGAGTGAACGCCACGCGAATTTATCTGGAGATGCATCATGACTGAAGTCGCGACAGAGATAGTACGAGACGTGATCGACCCGCAATGGTTCAGAACCGTTCTGGGCCAATATCCCACCGGCGTATGTGCCATTACCGCGATGGATCGGGACGGCAGGGTGTCGGGTATGGCAGTTGGGTCTTTCACCTCGGTTTCACTTAATCCGCCGTTGGTGGCCTTTCTGCCCGACCGCAGTTCCACCAGTTGGCCGAAGATTGAGAGTGCCGGCAAGTTCTGCGTCAATGTGCTAAGCGATCAGCAACTGGGTGTCTGTAAACGCTTTGCCTCCAAGGCGGAAGACAAGTTTGCTGGACTGGCATACCAGCTGTCAGACAATGGCTCCCCGATCCTTGAGGGCGTGGTGGCGTGGATCGATTGTGACCTACATTCCGTTCAGGACGCAGGTGATCACTATATCGTCATTGGTGCTGTGCGTGAGTTGCAGATCGAGTCCGAAGGTTCTGCACTGCTCTTCTACCGTGGCGGATATGGTGGCTTTGCATCTCTGTAACTCGGAATTGGCAAGCTGCTGCAAGTCGGTTATGCGCAAGGCTCGGCCGAACCTAGGCAAGGTTGCGGGTAGGTCGCTTGAGTCGGGCCATCTAGGTGCATAGATGTTTACCGGAATTATTGAAGCGGTTGGTTTGATTGGCTCGATCGAGCCCTGCAATGGGGATCTCAGGATCTTCGTTCAGACCGGTACGTTGGATTTGATTGATCTGGGGCTAGGGGACAGTGTCGCCGTCAACGGTGTCTGCCTGACAGTCGTCCGTCTGCTGCAGGATGGCTTCTGGGCCGATGTCAGTCAGGAAACGCTTAGCCGCAGCAGTCTGGCCGGGTTGAAGCAGGGCGCTCGCGTCAATCTGGAAAAAGCGCTCAGGGCGAACTCGCGGTTGGGTGGTCATATGGTCAGTGGCCATGTCGACGGGCTCGGCAAGGTGGTTTTGTTGTCATGTGACGCGCGCTCATGGCTGATGCGCATCCAGACGCCTGCGGCGCTCTCCCGCTACATCGCGGAGAAAGGTTCGATTACCGTGGATGGTGTCAGTTTGACGGTCAATGCGGTGGCCGATGACTGCTTTGATCTGAATATCGTGCCGCACACTATGAAAATGACCAATATGTCCGACTACCGAGTCGGCCAGCAGGTCAACCTCGAAATCGATCTGATTGCGCGGTATGTGGAGCGCCTTCTGGTTGGCGATAAGCAGGAAAGGCTGGGCAAGGATGCTAGGCGTAGATGATTGATATCTAGTTGGCAGAGGCTGGAAGCCAAGCGAATTCAGCGCTGCGGCCGACATTTAGCTTTCCGGCGGCCACTTACGGGTTATGGAGCTGAAGGATGTATTCCATTCGTACCATCGAAGGTGATTTGGCATCCGTGCAGGGGCGTTATGCGCTGGTGGTGGGGCGCTTTAACAGTTTTGTGGTGGAAAGTCTGTTGTCCGGTGCCCTAGATGCACTGAAGCGTCACGGTATCAAGGGGAAGGACATTACCATCGTGCGCGTGCCTGGCGCCTTCGAAATCCCGCTGGTGGTCAAGAAGGTCGCCGAGCGCAGGCAGTTTGAAGCCATCATCGCATTAGGGGGGGTGATTCGCGGCGGTACACCTCACTTTGAACATGTGGCCGGCGAATGCATCAAGGGCATTGGTCAGCTCGCCCTCGAATTTGCTGTCCCCGTTGTCTTTGGCGTGCTGACGGTCGACTCTATCGAGCAGGCTATCGAGCGCTCCGGCACCAAAGCCGGTAATAAGGGGGAAGAAGCCGCCATGTCGGCAATGGAAATGGTCAGCCTAATGGCTGCGTTGGCCGCCGAGAAGTAAGTCTTTCCGGCAAAACGGCCAGATGATGTTGAAGGGTGGGAGCTGCGCTCAGTTGCCCCCCCGTTGATCTTTGCCAGTGGCTGTAAATGCAGGCTGAATCAGACAACTTGTGATGCGCCTGCAATGCAGAATTCTGAATTCTGATCTGCTGGTTTTCAACGATTGTGTTGACTTCTAGTGTGCGCAGTGCGATCTTTTTGTTATTCAAACAGTGCCGTGCACATAATTAAAAACGTGCAGAGGGCTACCAGAGTAACAACTGCCTTCTGTCCGTAGCGGAGGACGTTCAATGACAAAAACAACAGAATGGTTTGAGGTTTCCCCAATAGGCGACCTCATCGTACGAGGGGCGCATTTGCAGCCAGCGCGGGATGCGATAGTTTTCCCTGAGGAAAGGCGCACCTACCGTCAGCTGTGTGACAACGCCATACAGGTGGCCCGCGGTCTTATCGCTCTCGGCGTTCGTCCTGGTCAGCATGTTGGTCTGATGTCCGCCAACTGCCCTGAATTCATTGAAGGTTTTCTCGGCGCGGTGATGCTCGGTTGTGTAGCGGTGCCGATCAATGCCCGGCACAAGGCCAGCGAGATTGGCTATATCATCCAAAACGCCAACCTCGTCGCTTTGCTGACCACTGCGGACGATAACGAATACACCAATTTCACCGCGCTGTTCTGCGATGCATTGCCCTCATTGCCTAAGGCTGTGAACCCAGCAGCCTTGGTCCTGCCAGAAGTACTCTGCCTGCGCAGTACCGTGTTGCTGAAGGGCGAGTGCCGTAAGGGGTTTGTCGGACGTTCGGAGTTCGATCGTTTGGCACAGAGCATCGATGCGAACCTAGTGCATGAGGCTCGCCTGCGCGTGCGTATTCGCGATCTGGCACTGTTGGTCTACACCTCTGGCACAACGGCCAACCCCAAGGGTTGCATGCTGACCCATGAAGCCATTGTGCGCGGCTCAGTGCAGCGCGCCCGTTCACGGTTTGCCACAGGTGAACACCATGTTGCCTGGAACCCAGGTCCGCTGTTCCACATTGCAGCGATCGCCCCCTTCCTCGGCGTGATTGGAACCCTTGGCACCTACCTGACCGATACCTTCTTCGAGCCCGGGCGGGCCATCACCTTGATGGAACGGGAAGGGGTGAGCATGGCCTGGCCTTGGTTCCCTGCCATCGTGCAAGGCGTGCTTGATCACCCTGATTTTGATGCCGGCAAGCTGGCGTCGCTGCGCAAGATTATGCTGATCGGCCCACCTGCACTGGTAAAAAAGGTTCAGAAGACCTTTCCCGACGCTGAACTTTTCCAGGCCTGCGGTATGACCGAGACTGCCGGTATCTTTGCCCTGACCGACGCAGGCGAAACGGCAGAACAGCGCGCCAACACCCAGGGCCGTCCTGCCGTCGGTATGGAGGTGCGCATTTCCAGCCTTGACGGAAAAGGCGATGCCGCACCCGGCGAAGTAGGTGAAATTCTGGTGCGTGGCTTCTGCGTAATGGAAGGCTACTATCGCGACCCGGAGAAGACTGCAGACACCCTGGACAAGGATGGCTGGTTGCATACCGGCGACCTGTATCTGCGCACCGAAGACGGCAGCCTGGTTTTCAATGGTCGCCTCAAGGACATGCTCAAGGTCGGCGGTGAAAACGTCGCAGCCATCGAGATCGAATCCTACCTCTGCGAGCATCCCTGCGTGGCCATTGCGGAAGTGGTTGGCAAGCCTGATCCGCGCCTGGACGAAGTGCCGGTGGCCTTCGTCGAGCTTAAGCCGGGCAAGACTGTCGACGCTGAAGAGCTGATCGCTTTCTGTAAAGGAAAAATCGCTAACTTCAAGGTCCCTCGGGCTGTGCATTTCGTTGAGCCGGGTACCTGGCCCATGTCCGCAACAAAGGTCAACAAGCGCGCGCTGCGCAGCATGCTGACCGACTAGGCCGCAGTGTCGCGCCGGGGCGCTGTTGCACCCCGGTCACAGTAGAACCGAACGGGGTAGACGGATATGGGCCAGGGTAGCGAATGTTGACACTCGAAGAGATCGGAACCTACGCAGAGGGCTTTCTCGAGTCCGTGCTGGACGGCGAGCCCTTATCCGAGCGGGATGCCGCGCTGATTGGCCTTGCGGTCCGAGCCTCGCCATCGGCCCTGGATATGCAGGGCACGCAAGACTATGTGCGGCGGGCGTTGGATGCCGGTGCGAGCGCCGCACAGGTGCACGAAGTACTGGTGCTGGTCTCCGGTCTGGGCGTGCACACCCTCATGGTGGGCTCGAGTACTGTGGCCGCGGTTCTGCGTGAGCGGGGCGACCTGTCCATCAGCGCGCCGCTGGATAGCCTACGCCAGCAGCTCTGGGATCAGTATGTCGGTGATGATCCGTTCTGGGACAGCATGGAGCAGCAGGTGCCCGGTTTTTTGGACGCCCTGCTTCGTCAATCGCCCGAGGCCTTTGAGGCATTCTTCATGTACTGCGCAGTGCCTTGGAAAACCGCGGCACTGCGTGCCTACCTCAAGGAGCTGATCTCCCTGGCGGTGGATGCCGCACCATCGCATCGCTTCATGCCGGGTCTGCGCCTGCACCTGGCCAACGCAGTGCAGTTGGGCGTCGGGCGCAAAGCTATTCTGCAAGCTCTGGCGATTGCCTCGGATGCCCCGCTGCACCGCGGGATCGCCTGAGTCTGAGCTAGGCAGGGGCGGAAGAGGGGGCAGCAGGTGCGCAGCGATAATCAAGCCCAGGTCCTGAACTTCTGTCCCCGGCTGCGGGTGGCGTGGTGTTTCCAGCATGGGTGTGGCCTGGAGGGCAGGGTTGGCAATAGGCCCACCAGTGTGTTGGGCTAGAAGCTGAATCCTTCACCGCCCAGCCGCTGTCTGGCGGCCGATCGACGCACGGGGGAGTGATCGCTGGGCCTGAACCGCCAGTCTGTCAGTTCCCTCCGCCGAAGAAGGCGAGGTCATGCTATTTGCGCCGCCAGCCCCCGATCCGCTTGCATTTGCGCGGTTCCGGGAGGGGATGTTCAACCTGCACGAGCACCATGTAGCTCTTTAGCACGATGCGGTGCAATGCTCCTCCAAGTTGGGCAATAACCCGGGCATTGCGTGCCTGATAGCCTTTCGACGTGCCGGTGCGTCGATCGGTGAATTGATGAGCCTTCCCAGGATTGAGCCGAAAAAGTGTTGTTCGACGAGATTGCTTTCAGTTTCGATGAGCCCTTCGTCGTCGTAGCAGCTATCGGGTGCCGACTGCCATAACCACCATTGAGCGCAAGGAGGGTTGGCGTTATGCCCTGTTCGACCGTGTCACGCTGGAATACCGGATTCTGGCTGATGGTGGACATCCGTTGACCACCGTAGGACAGCAGTGGTTAGTCATCCTATCAACATGAACCTTGGAGAAACGCTATGAAGCGCGACGTGGGTACCACCCAAAAGGCCCCCGTCACCATGAAGGTGATCGCCGCACTGATGGATGAACCGAACCCGATCCACTGGGGGTGACCGGGCCGTCGAGGCGCTAGGGTTGGGGAATCGACAAGTCAATCAAGGCCCGATTCTTCGACAATGTATTCGTCGGAGAGTGCTCTGACTGTGTTGCTGAGTTCTGCGCACACAGCACCTCGCCGCGACGCCTGCGGCTGAGTGCCTCGGTGGGCGACCGCAGGGTTGTCGGGGTGACGGCTGAGCTTCAAGAGTGCAGAGTGCGCTAGCGTCACCACGTGTCGATGAAGGGGCGCTTCTTGCCCTGCCTGGGCCCCACCATCTTTAACGACTGCAGGCAACGTACTAGCCACTGACGTGATGCGGCCGGATCTATCACTGCATCAAACTCAAGCGATGCGGCAACACTGCTGGCCTTCCCGCGCTGGTAATAGTCGTTGACCAACTTGTCGAACAGGGTCTTCCGCTCCTGCTGGTCGGCAATGGCTTCCAGTTCGTCGCGATAGGCCAGTCTGACCGCGCCTTCAAAACCCATGCCGCCAAACTCGCCGGTCGGCCAGGAAGCAATGAATAGCGGTGCGTGGAAGGAACCGCCGGTCATCGCCATGGCGCCAAGGCCATAGCCCTTGCGCAGTATCAGGCTGAACAGCGGCGTGGCCATATTCGCTGCCACCGCGAATAGCCGGCTGGAGTGGCGCACAAGCGCAGTTTTCTCGCTCTCCGGACCGACCATGAAACCGGGGGTATCGCACAGGCTGAGCACCGGCAAATCAAAGGCATCACAGAGCTGCAGGAAGCGCGAGGCTTTGTCTGCAGCATCGGTATCGATGGCTCCGCCGAGGATGTGCGGATTGTTGGCTATCACTCCGAGCGGACGCCCTTCAATGCGTATCAGCGCGGTGATCATATTGGCGGCAAACTGCTCGCGCAGCTGTATGGCCGAGCCGCTATCCGATAGGGTCTCGATTACTGACCACACGTCATAGGAGCGCAGGCGGTTGTCCGGCACGCTGTGACGCAACCCGCGCTGGTCAGCAGATTCCCAGTGCCCGAGCGACCCCTGAAAATAGCCCAGCAGCTTTTTGGCCAGCGCTGTGGCCTGCGCCTCGTCATCTACCAAACAATCGACCACGCCGTTCTTAGCCTGCAGATTGACCGGGCCAATGTCCTCCGGCGCATGCACACCGAGTCCCGCGCCCTCGATCATCGCTGGCCCAGCCATGCCGATATTGGCATCCCGGGTGGCAACGATGATGTCACTGCAACCGGCCAGCACCGCATTGCCGGCAAAGCAGCGGCCGCTGACGATGCTGATTCGCGGCGCCAGACCACTGAGGCGGGCATACTGCAGGAAGCTGGGCATGTTCAGCCCGGTTGCCCGGGTGGCATCGTCGCTGTCCCCTGGCCGGCCGCCTCCCCCCTCGGCATAGATGATCAGGGGAATTTCCAGCTCGTTGGCAATACCGAGCATGCGCGAAAGCTTCTTGTGGCTCATGATGCCCTGTGTGCCGGCCAGCACGGTGTAGTCGTAGGCCAGCACCATGCACCGGGCTTGTGCGGGCTGGAACTGATTGCCATTGACGCTGGCAACCCCTGCAATCAGACCGTCCGCAGGTGTCGAGATGGCCAGTTCCTGTTCGGAAAAACGGCTGCGCTGGGCGGCAAAGGTCAGGGCCCCGTACTCAATGAAACTGTCTGCATCACACAGGTCTGCTATGTTTTCGCGAGCAGTGCGCTTGCCTTTTGCATGCCGGCGCGCCACCGCCTGCGGACGCGACGCATCCTGGCCGAGGGCGTGGCGTGATAGGACCTCGGAGAGGTCCGCTCTGGCCGTATCCAGGTCAACCGCCTGTAGCGATCCGCTATCGACCGAATCGACATCGGCCTCTTGAAGATAGAGCAGGGCTTGGTTTGCGGTAACGGCCGAATGCATGTCCACACTGACGCGACGGATGATCCCGCTAGCTGGCGCGCTGATCACATGCTGCATCTTCATCGATTCGATCATCGCCAGCGCCTGGCCCTTGTGCACCGGCTGATCCTCGGCGACATGCAGTTCAATCAGCAGGCCGCTCATGGGGGCGGTAATCATTCTCAGGCCATCCAGAAAATGCTCATCTGGATGTGCTGTGGGAGCAGGACCGGATGACTCGGTAAAGAACTGTTGTGGATGCTTCTGGCTTGGGCTGCGAATTAGCTGCCCCAGGTGCTCATCAATAAAGCGGGTATACACCTGGCCCTCGACCACGGCAGGGTGGCAAAGCAGGTTCTTGAGGAACTCGATATTGGTTTCGACACCTTGTATGCGCGTCTGACAAAGGGTGCGATAGACGCGCTGAGCGAGCTCGCTGAAGCTTCCGGAAGGGCTGTGCACTATCAGTTTAGCCAGCAGCGAATCGTAGCGGGGATTGATGCTGTACCCGGCGTAGCCAAAACTGTCGACCCGAATGCCGGGGCCGCCCGGCGGTTCGAAGATGCTGAGTGTGCCGCCACTCGGCAGTACACTGCCGTCAGGCTGCATGCTTTCCATATTGATGCGTAGTTGCATGGCAAAGCCCTGCGCAGGAGGAATGTCCGCCTGTTGCAGATGCAGGCTGCGTAATGTCTCGCCGCCAGCCAGACGCAATTGCGCCTGCACTAGATCAATCCCGGTGACGGCCTCGGTGATGGTGTGTTCCACCTGCAGTCGCGGGTTGGCTTCTATAAAGAAGAAGCGGCCGGTCTGCTCATCGAGCAGAAATTCGAAGGTGCTCAGGCTGCTGAGGCCAACCGTGCGGGCCAGCCTGAGTGCGGCATCAACCAGTGCTTCGCGCAGGTCGCTGCTGAGCGACGGACTCGGGGCAATTTCCAACATCTTCTGGTGCTTGCGTTGCAGGCTGCATTCCCTTTCCCACAAGTGGCTCACTTCTGTGCCGTCACCGATCACTTGCACTTCTATATGTCGTGCGCGGGCCACCATTTCCTCGATGTACAGCTCATGATCGCCAAAGGCCGACAGAGCCTCGGCGCTGCACTGATGGAAGGCATCCTCCAGCTGATCGGCATCGAGCAGTATTCGCATGCCACGGCCACCGCCACCGGCAATCGCCTTGAGCAGCGCTGGGTTTCCCGCTGGCAAGTTGGCAAGAAAAGCGCGAGCTTGTTCTAGATCGATTGCGCCGTCGGTTCCGGGAATCACCGGAACTGCGCACTGCTTGGCCAACACTCTGGCGCTGGCCTTGTTGCCAAGTCTGGCGAGGACATCTGCGGACGGACCGACGAAGCGGATATTGGCGGCTTCACATCGTCTGGCAAAATCCGGCTGTTCACTGAGGAAACCGTACCCAGGGTGGATGGCATCACAGCCATGCTGGCGGGCCAGGGTAATCAGTTGCTGCGCATCCAGATAGGCCGCTGCGCCAACGCCTTCGAGCGGGATGGCCTGGTCGGCGATACGGGTATGTAGGCATCGCGCATCATCCTGCGGGTAGACTGCGACGCTGGTGATACCTAGGTCGGCTGCAGCACGGGCAATACGGATGGCCACCTCTCCGCGATTGGCGATCAGAAGCTTGTTGATCATGTTTTGCCCTTCTAAATACAAAAAAGGCCGAACGCTTAGCGCCCGGCCCCGGTGCGACAGGCTAGGCTCAGCGTCCCTTCCATTCCGCTTTACGTTTCTCGATAAAGGCGTTACGGCCCTCGAGTACGTCTTCGCTGGAGGCATATTCCTCGATCGACTCGAAACGGGTTGCCAGGGCAACTTCAAGCGGGTAGTCGAGGCGGCTCATTGCTGCGTCCTTGGCGGCTTGGTTGGCTAGCGGGGAAGCGGCTGCGACCTTTTCCGCCCAGCGCGTGGCTGCTTCTGCCAGGTTGGCCGGCTCGACCACTTCATTCACCAGGCCATAGCTGAAGGCGTCCTGGGCGGACATGCGATCCCCCGTCAGGATCATGGCCATGGCAACGCGCTGCGGGAGCTGACGAATTGCGCGGTGAACGACGCCGCATTCGCCGATGATGCCAGCCTTCGTCTCCGGCAGGCCGAATTGAGCATTGTCTGCCGCAACGATAATGTCGGCACACAAGGCCAGCTCGAAACCACCGCCTAGCGCATAGCCCTGAACAGCGGCAACCAGTGGCTTCTTCAGTTTCACCAGCGGGCCACCGATACCGGTCAGGCCACCACCGACAGCCATGCGCGATGCACGTTCGGTGCCGCCACTGATATCACCGCCAACACAGAAAGCGCGGTCACCCTCTGCAGAAAGCACGGCTACCCAGACTTCCGGATTGCGGTTAATTTCCTGCCACGCATCAAACAAGGCCTGATCCATATCGCCATTGATGGCGTTGAGGGATTTGGGGCGGTTCAGCCGTACGTGAGCAATATGGCCTTCAATGTAGAAGTCGACGTTAGACATGGCTCTTATTCCTGTATTTTTTTCGCCGGGGTCAGGGGAGTCGTCCGCTCTGAGCGGTAGAGCTTTATCGACTCCTTCAAACCTATTTCGGCAAGCTTCTGTTTGATTTCCAGCACCGAGGGCGCCACGTGTAGCAGTGCGTCCATCTCGGCTACCGCAGCTCCGGCAGAACGGAAGCCCATCGCTTCGGCGGCACGGTTGATGGACAGCTTCTTGATACGCAGAACTTCCGGAGGTGTCAGGGCAATGCGCTCGGCGAGACTTTCGACACACTCTATGAGCTGGTCTGGAGCCACGCTGTGATTGGCCCAGCCCCACTCGACTGCAGTTTTCCCGTCAATGCTGTTTCCAGGTACGAAAGCCAATTCCTTGGCCCGCTTGGCTCCCACCAGTGGTACCCAGAGGGGGGCCACGTAGCCGCCCCCAATCGGGATGGTCGGTTCACCGATCTTGGCGTCATCGGTCACAACAGTGATATCCGCATACACGCAGATCTGCGTGGCTCCCGCGATGCAGTAGCCGTGAACAGCGGCGATGATCGGTTTGGGGTGATCCCACATCGCCACATAACGGTCCACGTTCCGGCGCAGACGCTCGCGATCAGCGAGCGGATCAGGTACGAGACTGCCGTAGCCATTTGCCTTGCCAACTTGACCTATGTCGTAGCCAGCCGAAAAACCGCGTCCTTCTCCCCGTATGCCAATCACCGGGCCGCCTTCGGTTGCGAGACGCTTAAGGGCATCAGAAAACTCATCGAGCAACTCGTTCGACAGCGCATTTGCACTGTCAGGCCGATTGAGAATCAGCCAGGAAATTTTCTCCCTGTGCTCGATGCGGATGTGTTCGTACGGGTAGGAAGACGCGGCGCTCATATCAGCTGCGTCCTATCGGCAGGGTTTTCTTCACATGAAAGTCCTTGTCGCCGGTCACGCGCAGCTCGCGGCGCTTGAACTGCCATTTGCCATCCGTGCGCACGATGACATCGTGATACTGACCCCACACATGGCTGTCAGGCATTTCACGGTTGTAGCGGTGCCATGCATAGAGAACAGAGCGCACAGTGGCTTCGTCCGGACCGGTGAAGTCGACGACGATATTCGATACATGGTGGCTAGTGGCCTTGAAGAAGGAGCCAACGCCTTCAAGAGTCTTGGCGTAGGCTGCGCGCCCCTGTGCGCCAAAGCCGCCCGGGCCGTAGATGACCTCACAGTCTTCGGTGAATAGGGCAGCCAGTTCGGCTGCCTGATTCATGTCGAGATGGAAGGCATAGGTGAACAGCAGGCGCTCAATGGCCTGGGTGTCGATAAGTTCTTGCAGCTGGGTTTCTTGGGTCATGTTGTTCTCCTCAGTCAACGTTAGAGTTGACTGATACTATTTATTTGTCAACGCGCGTGTCAACTTTCATTTCTTGCTTTCTGTCGGGGCGGCCTGCGCATTCCTTGGCGGCAGCGATCACTGATGCTGTGGCCGGGGTTAGGCGGTGCGGGTAGGGAGGGCTTGATGAAGGTGTTTTGAGTGGCTGGGGAATGGCACCTCAGGTCATTCCTTCTATGCTGTTCTGAGTGGAGTAGACAGGCTGAGGTGTTCTATTCGAGTGTCTGGTTGCAGCGCTGCCAGCTTCTGCGCTTGTAGCGATGTGTCCGAGAGCTAGAGGTCTGTCATGCCAGTTACTTGGTGCAGATGGGCTTGTAGCGTGAGCGGTACCTACGAGGGCCGCTAAGTCGAAGCGCTAAGCCAATGCCTGTCAGTCTGTAAGGCGCCGCGTTCTGTGGCGTGAGAGCGCTGCGTTCCGCTGGTGCTTACATTTTCTCGGCCTGATTGCAGGGCATCGAACGCAACATGAGTTGAGGACCGTCGGCCGATGAAGTCTTCGTCTTGGCGTCGTTCAGGGCCGCGTAAGCTGCCAAGCCCTGCTCGCAAGCGCAGTGGGATAGCAATGAGAAAGGGCATTGGCGCTGAGCGGATTCCGGTTCTGGTCGTGCGCAGTGTCGGAGCAGCCAGCATGCAGACTTCTATTTGGAAATGCAGTCTATGGCGCACCACATAGGTGCGGCCTTACGGCCATTATTCGACCCGGGCAGGGTTTTGCGAATCGATAGCGCAGTGCTCCACTGCAGTCTGCCAGGGCTGAGGGGGGCTACCCGCCACCGCCGTAGTTTGCGCCAGAAGCGTCGTATTGCCGGTGCTTACCTTATCCAGAAGGTCGGCGCCTATGACAGTTGTCTGAAGGCCTGGATGATTCGCTTCCAGGGGGTAAGGACGAAACACTTGGCCAATTGCCTGGGCTGGAAACGTTTGGTCGAGAGCTATGGGAAGCCACATAAACCCATTGATTTACATGAAGTAATACCCCGAGTTGTGTCCCTTTGGGCAGCTAACGCCATAGCCTTCATTCCCCCATCATGCGCTTTGCGCGTCTCGGCAGCGCGGCCGCTCCACCGTCAGTTGAGAGGCATCTCCCACCTGAATCGCGTTGGGAGGGGGGTATTTTATCAACGCTGCAGTTGACTAGGTGCCGCTCGAATGATATATCAACGTCATAGTTGAAAAAGTGAGGTGGCGGTTGCGATGGGGGTGGGCGCAATCCAGAGGAGAGTGGTGACGTACTGAAGCGCAGGCTGGCGTGCTGTTGGCCAGTAAAGGTCCGTGGACAGGAGAAGCAGAAATGCAAAAACAACAAAAAGAAATTGCAAGGTTTGGCAAGATTCAGTTTGGTCAAAAGAAGCTGAGAGCAGCGATCGCCCTTGCGACGATTTTCTCATCTGGTGCATCGCAGGCAGTCACTCTGAAGGCCGACCAGGACTGGACGATCAACTTCGATACGTCCCTGCAGTGGCTCGCAGGCTGGAGGGTTGAGGGGCGCGACCCACGTATCGCGAACAATCCGAATAACCACGCCGCCGATCACAAATTTGATCGCGGGGAAATGGTTACGAACCGTGTTCAGGGATTGTTCGAGTTGCAGGGTGTCTATCAGGATAATTATGGTTTCCGTGTGTCTGCTTCGGCTTGGAATGATTTTGCTTACGACGATGATGTCGAAGTACGTCCGGGGTACCTGCCGACCTATAGCGATGGTAAATATAGTAGCCATACTAAGAAGTACCACATCCGTGGTGCTGAGTTGCTTGATGCTTTCGTTTTCAGCAACTTCGAAGTCGCTGACCACAACGCATCTGTACGGCTAGGTCGCTTCAGTCAGCAGTGGGGTAACGCAGTATTCTTCGGTTACTCCGGTATTGCGTTCGGCCAGCATCCCGTTGACTTCATCAAGGGGTTTTCTCAACCTGGCTCCTCCGTCAAAGAGTTGATCCTGCCGCGTACGCAGGTCTACGGCAGTTTCGATATCAATGATGAACTGTCAATCGCCGCACAGTATTTTCTCGAGTGGCGTCCCAATCGTTTCCCCGAAGGGGCTACCTATCTGGCACCTGCCGATATTCTCTTTGAGGGGCCGGATGTCGGCGGTAGCGTAGTACCAGGCGCTGTTGTTGGTAAGAGCGATGATCCCGATGATATCAACGACAACTTCGGTGTCCGCTTGGACTGGACTCCGGCCTGGGCTAATGGTGATCGCATTGGCTTTTATTACCGCCAGTACGACGAGCCGGAACCTGTTGCAACTCTGAACTTCCCTCAAGTTGAGTTGAAATACGCCGAAAAGTCCAAAATGTACGCGATGTCCTACGAGACAGCGATTGGGGCTAACAGCCTCGGCTTCGAAGTGAACTATCGTCAGGATACCGCGTTGCAATCCGTTTTCCCTTCCGAAGTGGCGAAAGGTGACTTGGTTAACGTGTTAGCGAACTCTTTGATCAGCCTGCCCGGCAATTCACTCTGGGACGCTGCAACCGTCCTCGGTGAAGTGACCTACACGCATCTGACTAAAGTGCATGACAAGGACATCTATAACGGTGAGGGTTATGCCTGTAAAGGTAACAGGAGTGATGGCTGTGGTACAGACAATGCAGTTGCAGTGGCGCTGCTGTTTGAACCGTCCTGGCTGCAAATACTTCCGTCCACTGACATAAGTCTGCCGATTTTCGTCCAGTATGGAGTTACCGGAAATCCGGCCTATGCAGCGGGGGGGTTTTATGCTGAGGACTCCGTCATTGCCTCTATTGGCGTGAAAGCAGCTGTAGCCCAAAAGCATTATTTTGCTCTGCAATATCAGGATTACTACTGGAATCCCACTGGTCGCATCGTTAACGGCGCACCCGGCGGTGATATATATGCAGGTGGTAACGGTCCCACTGGTCTGAATGACAAGGGCTGGGTATCGCTTTCCTACAACACCTCGTTCTAAAAGAGGGCCCAGCCTAGCGAGTCAAGCATCCAGTAATACTTACAAGCCTTACAGACACACTTGTTCCGATAATCACAAGAAGGAAGACAGCCGTGCTGAAAAAAACAATTATTGCCGGGCTCGTGCCTGCCCTGGCACTGTGCTTCGTAGGTAGTGCCTTGGCTGCCGTATCGGCAGAAGAGGCCAAGCGTCTTGGTGCGGATCTGACCCTGCATGGCGCCGAAAAGGCCGGTAATGCAGATGGTAGCATTCCAGAATACACAGGCGGACTGCAGCCGGTTCCTGGCTACAACCGGGAGACGATGCAGACTTATATCAATCCTTATAAGGATGAGAAGCCTCTGTTTGCCATTACGTCCGCCAATATGGAGCAGTATTCGCAGTTCCTCACCGAAGGTACCAAGGCTACGCTGCGTAAGTATCCCAGCTACAAGCTCAATGTGTACCCAACCCACCGTTCGGCTCGTTATGAGGACTGGGTGCTTAAAAACACCCAGGTGAATGCGACAACTGCCGAAATGACCGGCGAGATCATGGGAGATGGCGTCAAGGGCGCCGGGCCTGATGGTCTGCCGCTGCCGGGTGTTCTCTTCCCGATCCCGAAGAATGGCTATGAGGTGATGTGGAACCACAAGCTGGCCTTTGCCCCGGCGATCATGCACCAGCACAATCAGGGCTTCGTGGTTGACTCCAAGGGCGGTGTGAGCGTGCTGTCCACCCCAAACCAGTACCACATGCGCCCCTGGTATGACCAGAGCGGCAAGCTGCGTCAGGAGTCAAACGGCGCAATTCTATCGTTCTCGGCACTGCAAACCAGTCCGCCGCAATCCGCGGGCGTGACCTTCCTGAACTTCTATCTGCCGACCGCCGACAACGGTGGTCAGCTGGTATGGTTCTACACTCCGGGTCAGCGCCGTGCACGTCGTGCGCCAGACTTTGCCTACGATCTGCCGATCAGTTCTTACGGTGGCGTACTGATGTGGGACGAGATCTTCGGCTTCGTCGGCCGCATGGATCGCTTTGACTTCAAGCTGGTCGGTAAGGAGGAGAGGTTCGTGCCCTACAACGCCTATACCCTGACTCAGGAGGTCAACCCGCGTGACGTACTGGGCAAGGAACACCTGGCTCCGGAAGCCATGCGCTTCGAAAAGCATCGGGTATGGATTGTCGAGGCTGAGCGCAAGCCAGGTGCCCGCCATGTATACAGCAAGCGCCGCTTCTATATCGACGAAGACAGCTGGCAGATCGTTGCTCTGGAAACCTACGACAATGCCGGTAAGCTCTGGAAAAACGGTTTCATCGAGAGTTTCCCGACCTACGACGTGGGGGGGGTGAATAACAACACGTGGGCCTTCAACGATCTGGTTTCAGGCAACTACATGCTGATTAATGCCGGTGCTTCACAACCTGGCCACTGGAACCGTTCCTATACCGCTATAGATGGTTTGCGTATTGCGCTTACTCCGCGCGCAGTTGAGGCTCAGGGCGTTCGCTAACGGCTAGAGGAACCCTGGCGGAGGTGTAAACCCCGCCAGGTTCTGCCTTTCTTGAATGCGCAGGTCATCGAGTTTACTTCTGGCTGTTGCATAAGTTATCTAAAAGTCTTTCGTGCACTAATAGCTTTGCTTGAGCAAAAAAGAGAAAACCCGTATGAAAAAATTATTGAATAAACTGCTCAGGGTTTTTGTCCTACCTTTTGTCATTTTGTTCGTGTTGGCTTCGTCATCAATGGCCGATTTCAAAGATCCTCTGGATTATGGCGCCATTGAACAGGAAAAGCCTCTGAATAAGCCCTTTATTGACAGTGCGAAAAGCGGACATACATTAGTCGTGGTTGGGCCGCGAGGCTTGATTCTGTATTCCAATGATGGGGGAGGGAAGTGGGCTCAAGCTCAGGTTCCTGTACAGAGCGACTTAGTTGCCATTGATATGGTCAACGAGTCAAAAGGTTGGGCAGTTGGGCATGATGGCGTGATTCTCGCCACTACTGATGGAGGTGCCACATGGGTCAAGCAGCTTGATGGTCGAATGGCCAGCGAGCAGTTCATCAATTACTACAGTAAGCGTCTCAAACAGGGCGACAGCAGTGTTGAGAAGGCCCTTGAACTCACCGAGCTCAATTATCGCGATGGTCCGGCCTTACCCTTTCTCGATGTCTGGTTCCGTGACGAGTTGACCGGTTTTGCCGTAGGTGGATTCGGAAACATTGCGCGCACCGATGATGGTGGGAAGACTTGGACACCATGGACGGACCGCATTGCCAATGAGTCCGGTTTTCACCTCACTAGCGTGGTAGGCATTGGTGATGATGTCTTTATCGGCAGCGAGCGTGGCGTGCTGTTCAGGCTGAATGCCGAGCGGCAGTTATTCGAAATTATCGAAACCGGGTATTCCGGTAGCTTTACCGGAATTACCGGCGCTAATGGGCTGATCATCGCTTATGGCGTTGGTGGGGCGGCGTACCGCAGTACAGATCGCGGCAATACATGGGCGGAAGTCAAGGATCTGCAGGGTTCCACCATCAACGATGCTTTCAGACGGGCCAATGACAAAGGTTATATCTTTGCCAGTCAATCAGGCAAGTTAATCATCAGTGACAAGAACTTTGCCAACCTTGAGGTGATCGACTCCGGCACGCCCGTTAGTTTTACTTCGATTCTTGAAATATCGGATCGTGAGTTGCTCGTTACTGACTTGCAGGGGCTTTCGAAAGTTTCGCTGGTGGATCACAAGATGACCAGAGTCACGTCTCAGGAGTAATGTCAGATGTTAAGTAATAATAAAACTGCAGCAGGGCCTGGTTTGGATGTGACTGCCGGCACGTTTGATCGCTCATCAGGAGCCTTTCACGAACGCCTATTTTTTAACAATCGGATATTGTTTCTTCTGATCGGAGTTTTTGTAACGCTCTGTTTCGGTTTTCAGAGTGCGAAGCTTGGTGTAAACGCAAGTTTTGAAAAAATGATGCCCTCATCCCATGAGTACATCCAGAACTACCGCGCCTTTGCAAATAACCTGCGCAGTCTAGGCAACGCAGTTACGGTGGTGGTGGAGAACAAGAATGGGTCTATCTACGACGCCGGGTATCAGAAGACGCTGAGCGAGCTCAATGACCGGGTGTTCCTGATCAATGGAGTCGACCGGGCATTCGTGCAATCCCTGTGGATGGCCTCGGTGCGCTGGACGGCGGTAACCGCGGAAGGCTTTGACGGCGGCCCGGTCATGCCACCGGATTATGACGGCTCGCCCAAAAGCCTTGAGCAGCTCCGTGCCAACGTCGAGAAGGCCGGGCTGAAGGGTTCCCTTGTGGCCATGGACGAGCGCTCCAGCGCGATGTTCGTGCCCTTGATGGAGCGGGACCCGGTAACCGGTCAGCTGCTTGACTACAAGGCTTTTACAGACAGCATCAACGCCATCAACACAGAATTCCAGAGCCGTGGCGTCGAGCTCCATGTCATCGGTTTTGCCAAGCTGGTCGGTGACCTGATTTCTGGCCTTATGGAAGTGCTCAGCTATTTTGTTGTGGCTGCCGCGGTCGTATCGGTCATCGTTTACTGGTATTCGCGTTGCTTGACCAGTACCTTAATCGTGGTTGGCACCTCGCTGATTGGGGTGATCTGGCAGTTGGGGATCATGCAACTGTTCGGCTTTGTGCTGGATCCCTTTTCGGTACTCGTGCCTTTCCTGGTTTTCGCCATCGGTGTGTCCCATGGCTCGCAGATGATGAGTGGCATCATTCAGGACATTGGCGAGGGTGCCGATCGCTATGTGGCTGCGCGACTGACCTACAGGCGGCTGTGCCTGGCTGGCTTTGTTGCGCTGGTAGCCGATGCCTTAGGTTTTGCCGTGATCTCGGTGATCGATATTCCTGCTATCCGTGACTTGGCCCTACAAGCCACTGTTGGCGTCGCGGCGCTGATCATCACCAACTTGCTGCTCATTCCAGTGGTACTGTCCTTCACCGGTATCAGTGCCCGCGCGGCCCAGCGCGCTTCGAAGGTTCTGCACGGCGAGCACCTTATGGTCAGGTGGCTCGGTGATCTTGCTGAAAAGCGCGTTGCTCGCTTGGTGCTGATCAGCGTGGCAATTATCACAACTGCTAGTTTCATCCATGGCCAGAAGATAAGCATTGGTGATTCCGGGGCCGGTGCCTCCGAGTTACGCGCGGATTCAATCTATAACAAAGATGTAAATTACATCCGCGAAAACTACGGTTTGTCGAAAGATATGTTCGCGGTGATCGTGACGACGCCTGAGGGTGGCCTAGGTAACTTTGAAACCCTGCTGCAGATTGACCGGCTGGAACAGCAGCTGAGTGACTTGCCTGGCGTACAGATCACCGAATCCGCAGCCAGCATAGCTCGCAGGCTCACCCCAGCAGGCTTTGAAGGCTCGCCCAAGTGGTACACCATCAGTCGTAGCCGCTATATCACCAATGACGCGGTGGACAACGTGTTTACCGCACGTCCAGGGTTGATCAACGATTCTCGTACGGTGGCACCGATCATCGTCTACCTGAGCAATCACAATGCCGAAACCCTGCAGCGCTTGACGAAGGTTGTTGAGGCGTTTGCCGCCGAAAATAACAACGAAGATCGGAAGTTCCTGCTGGCCGGCGGCAACGCCGGGGTGGAAGCTGCCACTAATCAAGCAGTGGAAAAGGCTAGCTTCGAGATGGAAGTGCTAGTTTACGCTGCGGTGATTCTGCTCTGCTGGATAACCTTCCGAAGCTGGCGTGCGGTGTTGGTGGCGATTCTGCCGCTGATTGTCGTGACCATTCTGTCAAAATCCTTGATGGTCCTGCTGGGGATCGGGCTCAAGGTGGCTACCTTGCCAGTGGTGGCGCTGGGTGTGGGGATCGGCGTGGATTATGCGCTCTACATGCTGACTGTATTCCTAGCGTTCCAGCGCCAGGGTATGTCGGTCAAGGGTGCTTACACTAGTGCGCTGGCGTCTACTGGGCAGGTGGTGCTGCTGGTAGGCGTTACCCTGACAGCCGCAGTGGGCACTTGGATATGGTCCCCGATCAAGTTCCAGGCCGACATGGGCCTGCTGCTGGCCTTCATGTTCCTCGGGAATATGCTTGCGGCACTGATTATGGTACCGGCGCTATCCGCTTATTTGCTGGCACCTAAGAAGGTTTTGCCTCAAGACTCAGTTGGGGTCGAGTCGGATAACGATTCTGCAACTAAGCGCGTCGCTCAAATGTCTGCCGTCTGAGTTGTCGGGGGCTTGGCCCCCGCTTCTCTCCGTAGCATGTATCGAAAGGGGGCGGATGCGTCAAAACTGGCGTCCCTGACCCATTTCACCGGCTTTTGCGCATGAAGTAAGTGGTGGTATTTTTTCGCACTTGCAATCAACGCAAATGTTGACATTCGATGTCTGATTGTTCGATAGTCAGACGAAAAGAGCCCAAGCAGGAGCCGAGGAGGCCCAATGAAGTTTCATTTGATGCAAACAGGTGTGATCGGTCGTCGTTATGAGCTGGAAGCGGGCATGGCCGGTCAGCGCCCTGAGCTGTATCAGCGCTTTCTATCCGAGGTGCGCGATTACGTGCGTCTGGCGGATGAGCTTGGCTACGCAGGCTACTGCCAACCTGAGCATCACCTGCAGATCGAGGGTTTTGAGATCAACAACCATCCCGGCATGTTCAGCCTCTATGTGGGCCTGCATTCCAAGCGGATGAAGGCCGGCATCATGGGGTACACCCTGCCGACCCATAACCCGGTGCGCATCGCCGAAGAAATCGCCACCCTTGACCATATGCTCCAAGGGCGGCTGATGGTCGGTTTCACCCGTGGTTACCATGCGCGCTGGGTCGACTCCTATGCCGCGCGTCCGGGGGTCAGCGCCACTACGCCGGACAACGCCAAGGCCCGCGATGAGCAGGATGCGCTGAACCGCGAAGTCTTCGAGGAGTCGCTGCAGGTCATCAAGAAGGCCTGGGCCAACGACGTGTTCAGCCACAAGGGCAAGCACTGGGAGTTCCCGCCAAATGGCGGCTCTGCCGGTCACCCGGCCTATGCCAGCATGGGCAAGGGCATGGATGCCGATGGCATCGTGCGCCAGATCGGGATTGCGCCGAAGTGCTACCAGAATCCCCACCCGAAGATTTACGGCGGCTTTGCCGGCAGCATGCGCACCGTCGACATGTGGGCACGGGAAGGCGGCAAGCCGATCGTGCTGGCTGCCGACCTGGACTTCTGCGATGCCCTGTGGAACCGCTATGCCGATACCGCCCGCCAGCATGAGCGCGAAGTTGCCCGCGAGGATGTTGCCGCCTGGGGTGGTTTCCTGATGCTGACCGATGACAAGGACAAGGCCAAGCAGTTGATGGCTGAGCACAAGTGGTTCTGGGACAAGTGGTTCATCCCGTTCGGCCAGAAAATGCCGAACGTGCTGATCGGCTCGGCTGACGACATCGCCGAGCAGATCGGCCGCGCGCATGACCGCCTGGGCTTCAACGAACTGTTCCTGATGTTTGGCCAGGGCCACCTGGACCCGGAGCAGAACAATGAAGAGTTGGAGAAGTTTGCCAGCCTGGTGGCCCCTCGGTTCGCGACCAAGGATGCCGAAGGGACGCTGGTTTAA
>NZ_SSOJ01000035.1 GCF_029871205.1 Pseudomonas sp. BN417
GGCGCGAGTCACCCCTCTACCTCTGGGGCGAAGAGGCACGCTTTCGGAAGCACCGCTTCCGGTGCCGATGAGCGACTGAGCGCGAAGCGATCAGGCCGGGGCGCAGGGCGGGGGCCGGGGGAGAGGGTTGCATCAGGCAAGAGCGAAGGTCTGAAAGGTCCGTGCTAGACGCTTCTATTCGGTTCTGCAACAGCTAACGCAGACATAGCCTTCTGAATCGCTTGCCTGTGGTCTACCCAGGCCAGGTCCGTGATTCGTCTCCTTTGCCGGAGCGCGAGTCTTCTACTCTTGCGCAAAGCATGTCCGTTGAGTCCGCAGCCGAAAGCAGAGGTTCGGGACCGTCTGCCTCCGACCTGGACCACCATCCTCCTGGCCCGGTGGCTCCAGTCAATTGACCGGAATCAGCGGGGGCTTTTTCACATCCTTCAGCAGGAACACCAGGAACTTGGCGGGCTTCTCCTTGCTGGCGTTGCGTCCAACCGTGTGCACGTCTTCCGGACCTTCATGGAAGCTCTCTCCGGGCATCAACGTGACCTCCTTGCCGCCGGCCACGCCCATGACGACGGAGCCCTCGAGTACGTAGATGAAGCCATGCGCGTCATGACGATGAACCGGATCGGCGCCACCGGGCGGATACTCCACCGTGATCATCAGCACTTCCTTGCCGGGGTACTCGGGAAGCGGTTTGACCATCACGGTCGCGACAACCGGGGGCGGCGGGGTGGCAGGCTTGTCCTGGGCCATGGCGACCCCGGCGCACAACAGGGAAAGCAGGGCGAAGAGATGATGGATTTGCATGTGGCTCTCCTCATCTGGAGTTCCGGGGATACGTCTGATTCCGTCGAATGGGATGTCGAGGGCTGGCAGGCGGCGAGCCGCGAAACGCGGTCACCCCCTGTCGGCGGGACACTTCACCGGCCTGCCCGTCAGCGCGGAGGGGCAGAGTTCTTGAGCCAGGTGTCGTAGTGGTTGGTTCCGATGAGCGGATTGGCGCCGGGGGTCAGCGTCCGATCGTCGATCGGTGCGCCAAAGTAGGTGGCCTGGGCGTCCGAAACCACCTCCCGCGGGTCGCCGTTGTGCTGAAGGTAGGCTTTGACGAACGCGGCGATCGGCTGCCGGTCAGGTCCAGCCACCTCTACCGTCTGGTTGCTGGGTGGTTGCTCGGCGATTTTCGCCAGTGCCGCCGCGACGTCGGCCGAGGCGATCGGCTGCAGTGCGGCCGCGGGCAGGCGAACGGTGTCGCCCTGGGTTCCGGAGTGCGCGATGGCGCCGATGAACTCGAAGAACTGCGTGGCCCGCAGGATGGAATAGGGAACTCCCGATGCCTTGATCAGCTTTTCCTGGGCCATCTTGGCCCGGAAGTAGCCACTTTCCAGCAGCCGCTCGGTGCCTACGACGGAGAGGGCGACGTGATGCCTGATCCCGGCGGCCTTTTCCGCCGCGGAGAGGTTACGTCCGGATTTCTCGAAGAAGTCCAGCACGGCGGCATCTTCGAACGACGGCGAGTTCGCGACGTCGACGACGACATCGGCACCTTCAAGCGCCTTCTCCAGGCCTTCACCGGTGACAGCGTTGACTCCCGATTTCGGCGAGGCCGCGAGGACATCATGTCCCTGTTGGCGCAGGTTCGCGCAGAGCTGGGTTCCGACCAGGCCGGTTCCCCCAATGACTACGATCTTCATGTGTGTGCCTCCCTAGGGATGGACGCCGCGGAGGACATCGGGCGGGATGGGAGAAGCGCCCGTCTGGGGAAGCAGGGCGCTCCCGGTTGCAGGGCGTCTTTGAGTGTAGCCCCCTGACGCAAGCTGCAAGCGCTGGAAAAGTGCCAGTGCAGTGATCCCGTGGGCTCAGTCCACAGGCTGACGAATGTCTGCGTTTGGAGGCATCACCTCCAGCGCTCGCTCCGGATTGAAGCCCAGGAAGGAAAGGCGGAGAGCCCGGGATCAGGTTCTCCGCCGGGGCTTGGGCTCAGGCGACCTCTGCGGCCTCGGTCGCGGTCGCGGTGTTGCGGCTGACGCGCAGGGCCACGATGGCGCCGACCACGGTCAGGCCGGCGAGGGAGTAGAGCGCAACATCGGTGGAACCGGTCTGGTCCTTGATCCAGCCGACGATGTAGGGGCTGAGGAAGCCGGCCATCTGGCCAATCGAGTTGATCAGTGCCAGGCCGCCAGCTGCCACGCTGGCGCTGAGGAAGGCGGTGGGCAGCGGCCAGAACATTGGCAGGCCGGTGAGGGCGCCCATGGTGGCGATGGTCAGGCCGAGAATGGCGATGGCCGGGGTGCCGGCGAAGTTGGCGGCGATGATCAGTCCGCCGGCGCCCATCAGCATCGGCACCACCAGGTGCCAGCGCCGCTCGTTGCGCAGGTCCGCCGAGCGGCCGACCAGCACCATGAACACACCCGCCAGCAGGTAGGGGATGGCGCTGATCCAGCCGATCACCAGGGCGTCGCTGAAGCCCAGGCCCTTGATGATGGAGGGCAGCCAGAAGTTGATGGCGTAGACCCCGGCCTGGATGCAGAAGTAGATGAACCCCAGCACCCAGATGAAGGGCAGGGTGAGAATGGCGCCGATGGAGGTTTTCTCCACTTGCGGCCGGGCGCGCTCATCAGCGGCAATCTCCGATGCGACCAGCTGGCGCTCCTGGGGCGACAGCCAGCGGGCATGACTGACCTTGTCGCACAGCAGCATGAAGGCCAGAAGGCCGAGCACCACAGTCGGCAGCCCCTGGATCAGGAACATCCACTGCCAGGCGGCGAGACCGCCCTGGCCAACGGCGAAATGGTTGAGGATCCAGCCGGAGAAGGGGCCGCCCAGCAGGCCGGAAACGGGAATGGCGGACATGAACAGCGCCATGATCCGGCCACGGCGATGGCTCGGATACCACTGCGAGAGGTAGAGCACGATGCCGGGGAAGAAGCCGGCCTCGGCGGCGCCGGTGAGCAGGCGCAGCGCGTAGAACTGGGTCGGGGTGGTGACGAACAGCAGGCAGGTGGAGAGGGTGCCCCAGGCGATCATCATCACGCCGATCCAGCGCCGTGGGCCGAAGCGAGTCAGCGCCAGGTTGCTGGGCAGGCCGCAGAGTACATAGCCGATGAAGAAGATGCCGGCGCCGAGGCCGTAGACCGTCTCGCTGAATTTCAGCGCGTCGAGCATCTGCAGCTTGGCGAAGCCGACGTTGACGCGGTCCAGGTAGTTGAACAGGTAGCAGATGAAGATGAAGGGAATCAGATGCAAGGTGATGCGGCGGTAGACGCTGTTGCCGTCCAGTGCACCGGCTTCGTGGGTCGAGGGATTCATGTCGATCGGTTCCTCAGGACTTGTTGTTTTTATGGGGGTTCGCAGGGGCGACAGCTTGGTTGAAGCGAGTTGGCGTGGTCATCGGGTATTTGCACGTCATTACCCGGCGAAAACTGTGCTTTTGCACAAAAAAGCCCCGGCGCCGTGCAGCGCGCCGGGACGGATGGTCAGATGGCCTTGCGCAGGCCACTTGCGTCATAGCGGGCGGCGGCGCCGAGCGCTTCTTCGATGCGGAGCAGGCGATTGTACTTGCCGACGCGATCGGAACGGCACAGCGAGCCGGTCTTGATCTGGCCGGCGAGGGTGGCCACGGCCAGGTCGGCGATGGTGGTGTCCTCGGTTTCGCCCGAGCGGTGCGAGATCACCGCGTTGTAACCGGCGGCCTGGGCCAGGCGGATGGCCTCGAGGGTCTCGCTCAGGGTGCCGATCTGGTTGAGCTTGATCAGCACCGAGTTGGCGATGCCGCGCTGGATGCCCTCGCGCAGGATGCGTGGATTGGTGACGAAGAGGTCGTCGCCGACCAGTTGCACGCGCTGACCCAGCTTGTGGGTGAGAGCGGCCCAGCCGTCCCAGTCGCTTTCGTCCATACCGTCTTCGATGGAAACGATGGGGTGGCGCTCGCAAAGTGCGGCCAGGTAGTCGCTGAAACCCTCGGCATCGAAGCGCTGGCCTTCGCCTTCCAGCACGTAGGCTCCTTGGTGATGGAACTCGGACGATGCGCAATCCAGCGCCAGGGTGATATCCCGGCCTGGCTCGTAGCCGGCGCGCAACACGGCTTCCTCGATCAATACCAGGGCTTCCTCGTTGGACGCCAGGGATGGGGCGAAGCCGCCTTCGTCGCCAACGGAGGTACTCAAACCACGCTCGCCGAGCACGGCCTTGAGCGTGTGGAACACCTCGGCGCCCATGCGCAGCGCTTCGCGAAAGCTGCCGGCCGAGACGGGCTGGATCATGAACTCCTGGATATCGACGTTATTATCGGCATGCTCGCCGCCGTTGAGGATGTTCATCATCGGCACCGGCATGCTGAAGCGGCCGGGGTTGCCGTGGAGCGCAGCCAGGTGCTGGTAGAGCGGAACGCCCCGGGAGCGGGCCGCCGCCTTGGCGGTGGCGAGGGAGACGGCGAGGAGCGCATTGGCGCCGAGGCGGCTTTTGCTCTCGGTGCCGTCCAGATCGATCATCGCCGCGTCGACCTGATGCTGGTCCCGCGCATCGAGGCCGAGCAGGCGCCGGCCGATCTCGCCGTTGACGTTGGCCACCGCCTGCAGCACGCCCTTGCCCCCGTAGCGCTGCCCGCCATCACGGAGTTCGAGGGCTTCCCGCGAGCCGGTGGAGGCTCCGGACGGCACGCTGGCGGTGCCCTGGCTGCCGTCCTCGAGCCTGACCTCGGCTTCGACCGTGGGGTTGCCACGGGAGTCGAGGATTTCGCGGGCGGTAACCTGCTGGATTGCTGAGGTCCGGGTCATGGCGCTTCACCTTGTTCTGCTTGTTGGTGGTTGGGGGGAGGGGCGAGCAGCTCCTGCTGCTCGGCGCGACTGGCGCGGACGTCGAAGTCGCGGGGCCAGGCCGCGTGGGGTAGGGTTTCGTGCTCGTCGTGCGGGTGCATCGCTGGGCTCCGGAGTCAGAGGATGGGTTGGCCGACCTGCAGCAGCTTCATGCCATTGGTGCCGCCGGAGGCGCTGTAGCTGTCGCCCTTGGTCAGCACCAGCCAGTCGCCCGCGCCGAGCAGGCCGCGCTCCACCAGGGCTTCCACGGCGGCGCGGCTGACGCCATTGGGTGCGTGGGCGGACGGGTCGAAGGGCACCGGATACACCCCGCGCAGGAGGCAGGTGCGGGCCTGGGTGGACGCGTGGGGCGAGAGGGCGAAGATGGGCACGGCGGAGCGGATGCGTGACATCACCAGCGGCGTGTAGCCACTTTCAGTGAGGGCGATGATGGCTTTCACATCCTGGAAGTGGTTGGCGGCGTACATGGCTGCCAGGGCGATGCTCTCGTCGCAGCGAACGAAGCGGTTGCCCAGGCGGTGGCCGGACTTTTCGCTGATGGGGTGTTTCTCGGCACCGACGCAGATGCGCGCCATGGCCTCGACGGCCTGAACCGGGTAGCTGCCCGCCGCGCTTTCGGCCGAGAGCATCACGGCATCGGCGCAGTCCAGCACCGCGTTGGCGACATCCGACACCTCCGCGCGGGTCGGCATGGGGCTGTCGATCATGGATTCCATCATCTGGGTGGCGACTATCACCGCCTTGTCGTGCTGGCGCGCGTGAAGAATGATCTTCTTCTGGATGCCCACCAGCTCGGCGTCGCCGATCTCCACGCCGAGGTCGCCACGGGCGACCATCACGCCATCGCAGGCCTCGATCAGCCGATCCAGGGTTTCGTCGCAGGCCACGGCTTCGGCACGCTCGATCTTGGCGATCAGCCAGGCGTCGCTGCCGGCCTCGTCGCGTAGTCGTCGGGCGTACTCCATGTCGGCCGCATCGCGGGGGAAGGATACCGCCAGGTAGTCGAGGTTCATGGCGGCGGCGAGGCGGATGTCGGCCTTGTCCTTGTCGGTCAGCGCGGGAGCGGTCAGGCCGCCGCCGCGGCGGTTGATGCCCTTGTGGTCGGACAGCGGCCCGCCCACCAGCACGTGGCAATGCAGGGCGTCGGCGGATTTCGCCTCCACCAGCATCACCACGCGGCCATCGTCCAGCAGCAGCTCGTCGCCCACCTGGCAGTCGCCTAGCAGTTCGGGGTAGTCGATGCCCACCACCTCCTGGTTGCCGTCCGCCAGCGGGTGGCTGACCGACAGGCTGAAGCGGTCGCCTACGGCCAGTTGGATGCGTTTGCCGCTGAACTTGGCAATGCGGATCTTCGGCCCCTGCAGATCGCCCAGCAGGGCGACATGGCGGCCGTGGCGGGCGGCGGTCTCGCGAATCAGCTGCGCACGGGCGATGTGCTCTTCCGGCGAGCCGTGGGAGAAGTTGAGCCGGGCGACATCCATCCCGGCGAGAATCATCCGCTCTATCACTTCCGGGCTGCTGCTGGCGGGGCCTATGGTGGCGACGATCTTGGTTCGGCGTTTGCGCATGACGACTTCCTGTTGGCGGTCCGGGTGGTGGGTCCCCAGGGAGTCTATGGCGCCGACATGGAGGATCATTTGGGCGGAATGACAACGCTCAGGAAGACTTGTTGTATGTTTGAACAAGTCCGTCACCTGGATCCGCCCGCATGTTCGAACTCACCCACCAGCTCGCCCAGGACATCGTCGACCGCACGATGGCGATCCTGCCGTACAACGTGAACGTCATGGACAGCCAGGGGCTGATCCTCGGCAGCGGCGAGAAGAATCGCATCAATACCCGCCACGAAGGCGCCCAACTGGTGCTGGCCAACCGGCGCATCGTCGAGATCGACGAGCAGGCTGCGCGCAACCTCAAGGGGGTGCAGCCGGGCATCAACCTGCCGCTGATGCACGACGACGAACTGATCGGCGTGCTCGGCATCTCGGGCGAGCCGCAAACCCTGCGCACCTACGCCGAACTTGTGCGAATGACCGCCGAGATGCTGGTGGACCAGAGCCACATGCAGGCCGAGCGGCGGTGGCGCAAGCAGCGCAGCGACGACTTGCTGGCGGTGTTGCTCGGGGAGACCGGCGGCTCCCAGCGGTTGATCGACGAAGCCCAGCAGTTGGGCCTGAAGCCCAATCTGGGACGCACGCCCTACCTGATCGACATAGGCGAAGGCCCCTCCGCGGCGACCCTGGCCGAGTGGCTGGGCGCGCGCTATGCGGACAGCTGGTGCATCATGCCGTCGTCCCACACCGTGCTCTGGTGCTGCCCGTCGAACCCGGGCATCGACCCGCTGCGGCTGATCGAACGGCTGAAAAACCATGGCTGGAAGGTGGCGCGGATCGCCTCGGGGGTGCCCGCCGACGATGTCCACGGCTTGCGCCGGGGCTGCCACCGGGTCGCCGAGCTGCTGGCCTATGGGCAAGCGGTGAAGCCGGACCGCCAGCACCTTTCCCTGGCCCGCTGCCGCCTGCACACCCTGCTCTGGACGCACCGCGAGGAAGATGCAATCGGCGAACTCCTGGCGCCGCTGCTGGAGATCCAGTCCCGCGACAGCAACGGCCAGCTGATGCGCACGCTGCGCAGCTGGTGCGAGCATGACGGCCAGCCCCAGGCCTGCGCCGACGCCTTGGGCATCCACCGCAACAGCCTGCGTTACCGCATGGAGCGGATCGCCGAGCTGAGCGGCAAGGACGTGACCCGGCTGAACGACCTCGTGGAGCTCTATCTCGGCGTACAGCTGCTGGCCGTTGATGCCGACGCCTGAGCTTTGTCAGGATGCACAGTGCCTGCGACGTCGCCTTGTTCATTTGAACAAGGCGACGCGCTGGGTGGCATGACAGCATGGAGTCTCGCCGGAGTTGGAGTGATCCATGAAAATCGTCATAGCCCCCGATTCGTTCAAGGACAGCCTGAGCGCTGCCGAAGTGGCCAGCGCCATCGAACTGGGCCTGCAAGAAGTGTTTCCCGAAGCCGAGCTGGTCAAGTGCCCGATGGCCGACGGTGGAGAAGGTACGGTCGATGCCATCCTCTCGGCGCTGGCCGGCGAGCGTCGCAGCAGCCGGGTCTCTGGGCCGCTGGGCGAGCCCGTGGATGCACGCTGGGGCTGGCTGCCGGAATCCCGCACGGCGATCATTGAAATGGCCGAAGCCAGCGGCCTGCAACTGGTCGCCCTGGATCGCCGCGATGCCTGCGTCAGCTCCACCCTGGGCACCGGCGAGCTGATCCGCGAGGCACTGGAGCTTGGCGTGCGTAAAGTCATCCTTACCGTCGGCGGCAGTGCGACCAACGATGGCGGCGCAGGCATGCTGAAGGCTCTCGGTGCACGCATGCTCGATGCGGCCGGTGCGGAGCTGCCGCCCGGCGGCCTGCCGCTGGCCGGCCTGGCACGGATCGATATCGATGACCTGGACCCGCGCCTGGCCGATGTGCAATTCGAGCTCGCCGCCGATGTCGACAACCCGCTCTGCGGGCCCCATGGGGCGTCCAATACCTTCGGCCGGCAGAAGGGCGCCAGCGAAGAACAGGTGCTGCTGCTGGACGCGGCCCTCGGCCATTTCGCCAACCTGTGCCAGGAGTTGCTGGGCGAAGATCACCGAGACTTCCCCGGCAGTGGCGCGGCGGGTGGCATCGGCTTCGCGGCGCGGGCCTTCCTCAAGGCCGGCTTCCGCCCCGGTATCGAGATGGTGGCGGAGCTGACCGGGCTCGCGCGCCATACGCAGGGTGCGGACCTGGTGATCACCGGGGAAGGGCGCTTCGATGCCCAGACCCTGCGCGGCAAGACGCCCCTGGGTGTCGCCCGCATCGCCCGGCAGCAACAGGTGCCGGTGATCGTACTGGCCGGCACCCTCGGCGAGGGTTATGCGGACATCTACGAGCAGGGCATAGAGGCCGCCTTCTCCCTGGCCTCCGGCCCCATGACCCTGGAACAGGCCTGCCGCCAGGCACCGACCCTGTTGCGCGAGCGCGCCCGCGACATCGCGCGGGTGCTCAGGCTGGCCGGGCGAGGGTAAACGTAGGGCTGGTGCGTGGTACCCGGTCACGGGGGGCACCGGCTGACGCGCTCGGACCGGACATGTAGGAGCGAGCTCAGCCCGCCCGGCGGCTCATCAACCGCCGGTATTGCCGCGCGCGGTGCAGGGTCTTCCATTGCTCCTGCAGCAGTGCCCGCAGTGGCGAAGCATTAGGGTCGGGCTGGCTGCCGTGTGCCAGGCGGAGCATCTGGAACTTCACCAGGGACATGTAGGCCAGCGCGGCCAGGGCCTTGCGCTTCCAGCGGATCGGCGGCAGCTCGGCGCTGGCGTGGGCCTGGCCCGCTTGCCAGAGGCCCGGCAGCGTCGGGTCGACCGCCAGGGCGGTGGCGATGCCGGCCATGGCCACGCCGCTGGCCAGCACCTGTTCCACTACCGGCAGGCGGCGGATGCCGCCGGTGACCATCACCGGCATGGGCGCGATGGCGGCGATCTCCCGGGCGAACTCGAGGAAGTAGGCCTCGCGGGCCAGGGTGCGGCCATCACGGGCATCGCCCTGCATGGCGGGCGCCTCGTAGCTGCCGCCGGAAAGCTCGACCAGGTCCACCGACAGTTCGCTGAGCCAGAGCACCACCTGGCGCGCGTCGCTCGGTTCGAAGCCACCGCGCTGGAAGTCCGCCGAATTCAGCTTCACCGCCACGCAGAAGCCGGGCGACACCTGGGCGCGCACCGCCTTCACCACTTCCAGCAGCAGGCGCGCGCGGTTCTCCAGGGAGCCACCCCAACGGTCCTCGCGACGGTTGCTCAGGGGCGAGAGGAACTGGCTCAGCAGGTAGCCGTGGGCGGCATGCACCTGCACTCCGCTGAAGCCGGCCTGTTCGGCCAGCGCCGCGGTGCGGGCGAAGCGCTGGATCAGCGCGGCGATCTCCGCCTCGTCCAGCGCCTTGGGTACCGGGAACAGTTTCGACAGCCCGCCCATGTCCAGCGCCACGGCGGAAGGGGCCACGGTGGACTGGCCGAGGTTGGCCTGCATCTGCCGGCCGGGGTGGTTGATCTGCATCCAGAACTGCGCCCCCTGCGCCCGGCCGATGCGCGCCCACTCGCGGAAGCGCTCAAGCCGCTGTCCTTCCTCCAGCACGACGCCGCCGGGGCCAGTCATGGCGCGGGCGTCCACCATCACGTTGCCGGTCAGCAGCAGCCCGGAGCCACCTTCGGCCCAGGCCCGGTAGAGGCGCAGCAGTTGGTCCGATGGGGTCTGGTCCTGATTGGCGAGGTTCTCCTCCATCGCCGCCTTGGCGATGCGGTTGGGGATGACGGCGCCATTGGGCAATTGCAAGGGCTGGAAGGGCGACATGGGGCTCTCCGGATGGTTGGGCGCCGTGCGTCGGCTTGTGGCTATCCGGGCGACGGCGGGGCTGTGTCGCGGCAAAGCCTAAGGTTAAAGTCAGCTTCAAGGTCAATAGGGGAGCCCCAATTAAATGAAGATCGGCGAACTCGCCCGGCGCAGCGGCCTGGCCGCCTCGCGCATCCGCTTCTACGAAGCCAGCGGCCTGATCAGCGCCCAGCGCCTGGGCAATGGCTATCGCGACTATCCCGAGCAGACGCTGCACGCCCTGGAGATCATCGCCTGTGGCCAACAGGCCGGGTTCAGCCTCGAGGAAATGCGCAACCTCATACCCGATCCGGCCCGGCGTACCGATAACCACGATCTGCTGCTGGAAAGCCTCCAGCGCAAGGTCACTGAGATCGACGCCATGCAGCAGCGCCTGGCACAGAGCCGCGCGCGGCTGCTGGAAATCATCGCCGGTATCGAAGGCAAACCCGAAGGCATGGGCTGCGAGGAGAACGCCCAGCGCATGCTGGCCGGGTGGCGGGAGCAGGGAGGGAAGGGCGCCACCGGAAAGGGCTCCAGACCCTGATCGGGACCTCGACACCTGGCTTGTCGTAGGGTGCGCTGTGCGCACCGATTGCGGGATCGGTCATTGCACGCGACGCTCAGCCGCTGGTGCGCACGGCGCACCCTACCGGCCGGCTACGGCGCATCGAGAAAACCGTCGATCATCGGCGCCAGCCAACGGGTGCGCGCCGTCACCTGCATGTGATCGGTGCCGGGGAGCACGGCGAGCTGTGCGTGCGGAAGGAGCCGGAACATCTCCACGGCATGTTCGGGCCGGATGACGTCGGCGTCGCCGACTACCACGAGGGTCGGCGCGGCGACGCTGCGGATTGCATCGGCCGGGATGTCCTTGAAGTCGCGCACGCGCCGGGCCGCCTTGTCATGCATCATCCGCAGGTTCTCGGGCTGGGGCGCGACCTTGAGGTATTCCTGCTGCAGTTCCGGCGGCATGTTCTCCAGCTTGGCCTTGTCCATCGCGTCCCAGAGCCATGGATAAGCACCATCGCGTTTGACGAGGGCCGACGCCAGCACCAGCTTGCGTACGATATTCGGATGCCTGATCGCCACCTGCAACGCGATGGTGCCGCCGTTGCTGAACCCGAAGAGATCCGCTTTCTCGATGTGCAGATACTCCAGCAGCGCCGCCGTGTCGTCCGCGGACTGCTCGAAGCTGAACGGCCGATCGGCGATATCCGCCGTGTGTCCATAGCCCTGCTGCTCGAAGGCGATGACCTGGCGCCCATCCGCCAGCGCCGGCAAGATGCGGCCGAAAGACGTCTGGATGGTGTCGCCGCCGCCATGCAGCAGTACGAGCGGCGGTTGCGTGGGGTTGGCGACGCCGTGAATCTCGAAATAGAGGCGCAGGCCGTTGACGGGCGCGTAGCCAGTCCGGACGGCTTGTTCGTTCTGATTCATGTCTGGTTCCTCAGAGGTTTGTGCCGCCGTTTGCGTGACGATGCCCGATGTGAGGAGCAACGCCGCTGCGGCCAACGGCAGAAGAAGTGCGACGACGCGCCTGTTCATGATTCGAGTGACCTTTTCCATGAGATCCGGGTAGCGGGCGACGCCTCTGGTTGATCTTGACCGGCAAGGTGTCCGCCAGTTTGCCAACGGCCGACAATTTGCTGCCTCGTTGGGGCTGACACCACGGCAACACAGCTCTGGTGGCAAGGATCGACTCTTGGGCATCAGCAAACGTGGCGACGCCTATCTGCGCACCCTGCTGGTTCACGGCGCACGCGCTGCGCTACGCACGGCCAAGTCCAAAGACGATCGACTGAGCCAGTGGGTCGTCCGTTTAGCGGAGCGCGCTCATCCCCATGTGGCCGCTATCGCATTGGCGAACAAAACGGCGCGCCTGGCGTGGGCCATGCTGCGGTATGACACGGATTACCACCCCGGGCGAGCAGCGGCCTGACCCATTCATCCCCGGAGAAACCGCCCCACACCACGATTGCGATGCAACCCGAGCGATGGCAAACCGGTCGAACCGGCGCCGGCAAAACCCTCAAATGTCCTGGTGCGACCAGCACGGAAAAGCGAATGGGAGCCGGCGCGCGATTAGCCCATCATGGCCCCGCATCGAAACGATGCCGTAGTCCGAGGCCGAATATACGTGCGCAGTCGGCGCGGGCGCCAAAGCGAAGGGGGCTTGCAATGAGGGGGAGTCCATATACGGACATCTCTCACGCTGGAGCATCTAGTCGTTATCGAAGACTCGGCAACAAGTTCGAAGTGGCACAGGCCTCAGGCCATGTGCTCCGCTCGGTCAGCATTATCGGGTTCCGTCTCGGAGGTTTTCTGCACTGATTCAGCGACCCTGAAACTCAGCCGGACACTGGTGCCCTCCTTTTCCCGGCTGGTCAGACTGACTCTGCCACCGAATCGCTCCATGATCTGCTTCACCATGATCAAACCGATGCCCAATCCGCCCTGCTTGGTGGTGTAGAAGGACTTGAAGGCCATCATTTCCTGCTGCCGGGACATGCCTTTGCCCGAGTCGCTGATAATCAGATCCAACCATTGGCCGTTCAGATCCGGGAAGGCTTGGATTGAGAGCTGGCCACCTCCAGGCATGGCTTCGATGGCATTGGCAATCACGCTGTTCAGCACTTGCGACAGCAACAGCTTGTGGCTGGTGACCAGCGGACTGGCCTGATCGACCAGTGAGACGTGGATTTTGGATTTTGTGAGTTGCTGATCGAAGTTGCCCAAGGTCGCCCGCACGATTTCCATCGGCTCGACTTCCTCGGATTCGCCATGGAGCGGACGCAGGCACAGCAGCAGGTCCCGGACCCAGGTCGAGAGTCGGTCCACCTGGCTGATGATGTCAGTGATGCACTTCTGCAGATGGGGACCATCCATTTCCTGCGCCAGTTCGGCACTGGAACGGATCGAGGCCAGCGGATTGCGCAGGCTGTGGGCAACGGCGCTGGACATTTCTCCCAGGCCTACGTAGATCTTGTTGGCAACCAGTTGGTTCTGTTGGGAGGCCAACAGGTTGGATGCCCGCCTCACGAGCCAGAACAGTGCCAGGTAGATCAGCAGCCCGCCCAGTGCCGTCGCGGTCCAGATCAGGCGGTTGCCGCGATTGACGCGTTCGAGGAGATCCACCGGTTCCTTGTAGATCTCAACCACGGCCAGGACCTTTCCCTGATCGTCGATCAGCGGAATGTAGTTTTCGATGAAGAACATCTTGGGCGCACGAAGAAACTTCTGCTCGACCCGACCTTCTTCCACTTCGTTGTATTTGGCCGATACTCGCCCGCCGGACTCGAAGGCCTCTTCCAGGGCCTCGTCCGCGGCAATGTGTTGGCCGATCAGTTCGGGATTGGTTGACCAGGTAACCGTCCGGTCCGGCGCGTAGATGGTGGCCAGGAGTGAGTCTGGCAGGTGCGACAGGTGATCGAGGAACTCCGAGCGGGCGCGTTCGCGGTTCTTCCGCGCCTCGTCCGTGAACATCCAATACTGCTCCGGGATCAGGACATTACCCATTTGTATACCCTCCAGCCCATGGTGGCGAGTCTCGCCTTTTGCCAGGGTCTGGATGAACTGCGCGGATAGCATGGCGTCTCGCTCCAGGCTCTCGCTGACCAGGAAGTGAGTGGAAATGGAGCCAATGGCCAGTGCCACGGATGCGATGATTGCCAGACTGATCAGCGAGAACCAGCGCAGCAAGTTAAATGGCTGCGTGGGCGCAATCTCGCTTGCCTCTGCCGTCTCCCTGTAGCTTCCCCCGAATGCTGCAGCGTTCATGTGCGTCCTCCCCTGTGGCTTTCGGACTTATAGCAGCGCCTTTCCAGGTTGACGGCGGCCTCTGCCTACCGGTCAAAAAACGTGACTGGTCGGAAGCTCGACGCCCAGAGGCGTTCACGAATCAACATTGGCGGAGCAGGTGGCGACAGGCACTTGCCCTACAGCCACCTGCGCACGCGCGTGCGATAGGCGGCAAAGTCCTCACCGAACAGGCTCGCCAGGGCCGCCTCTTCCGGAGCAGGTCTATGGCTATTGGGGGGCGTGGCGCTCATGGGCCAGCACCGGAGGAGGGCCGCTATCCGACCCGAAACGGAGGTGAAGGAGTAATGACTCTGTGCCTTTTTTCCCAAAGGAGGCCGCCGAAGCTTCGCGAGTCATCGCGGATGGGGAAGGTGCTACGACGGCCAGGGACCCTTCTCCGCGGGGCCTTACTGAAATTCTAGTTCGCAAGGTGGTCGGTCGGCGTTCCGCGAACGAAGCGAACTGATGGGGAGCGCGGGTTCAACCGCATTCTGCGGGAGGGGGCGGAAATTTCTGGTGCCTGGGGATCCTGGTACTAGGGTTACCAGACCGCCGTTCGCGAATGCGTCTCGTGTTGGCGTAGCAGGCCCACGCAATACCTGATTGCCGTACGCCTTCTCGCGCAAGCGTCGATGGTCATCCGTCCGATCACGCGGAGCGAAGGCGTCGCCTTTGGCGAATGAATTGGCTACGCCTCCTTTGTAGGAGCGAGCTTGCTCGCGAAATGAGCCCCTTCGCCAGCAAGCTGGCTCCTGCAAGAGTTAGAGCCAATGAGCGCCGGGTCAACATGGGCCGCAATGAAGCGCGAATGCGCCGGAAGTGATCCGGCGCGCCTTTGCCAGTTTGCTCGGGCGCGCCGTGACCGAGCGGGATTGAAGCTGGTACAGCCTCAATCCCGCCACTTCCATTTTCAGCCGCGCTGCAAGGGTGGGGTTCGCGGCGGGATCAGGCGCTTCGTCCCGGTCGACTCGAACGCCGACGCCAAGCGAAGCAAGGCCGAGTCATCATAGGCGCGACCAGCGAATGTCAGCCCTGCGGGCATGCCGATGTCCGGCATGACGCCCATCGGCACGGTTACCGTGGGGACGCCCAGGTGGCGGATCGCGAGGTTGCCGTTGGCGACCCAGATTCCGTTACTCCAGGCGATATCCGCAGACTCCGGATTCACATCCGCGTCCGCCGGCCCCACGTCGGCCACTGTCGGGAAGATCACTGCATCGAGCCCCAGGCGCTCCATCCAGTCTTCGAGGTCGATGCGACGTGTCTGTTCGAGCCCGCGCAGCCCGTCAGGCAGCGTGGGGATCTGATCCCACGGGGTGATGCCGCGCTCGGCCATCCGCACGTACTCGTCCATACCGGCGACCAGGTCGCCTTCGCGATTCGGCAGGGTGCCCGGGTCGTGGGGGAAGATCTGCGGTCCGTCCACATCGACCAGACGGTTCAGCTTCGGATCGCCGTTGGCGCGCAGGAAGTCATCGAACGCCCAGGCCGACAGGTCCCACAACTCGTGATGCAGGAACTCCTTGGACACCAGGCCACGAGTGAACACCGTCGGCGCCCCGGGACGATCGCCCTCGCAATTCGAGACCAGTGGGAAGTCGACCTCGACCACTTCGGCACCGGCGTCTTCGAGCGCCTTTCGAGCCTCTTCCCAGAGCGCGATCACGGAGGGCCGGGTGTTGATTCGCTGGCCGGTCGGACCACCGATGCCGGGCGCTTCGCTGGTGCCCGCTTCGGGGTCCGCGTTGATGTACATACGGGGAACGCCGAGGCGCTTTCCGGCGAGTGCGTCGGTTTTCGCGGCGAGCTCCTGATAGGAGGCGGGACGAACCGAGGCGACACTCGGAATGGGCACCCAGGGCTGCAGCCGCCACAGGTCTCCCCGTGTGTCGGGATCATCCGCCACCACCACGTCCAGCACCTCGAGGAGGTCTGCCATTGTCCTGGCATAGGGCACGACGACGTCCATGGTCGGAGTCAGTGGCCAGTTCCCGCGCACCGAGATCACCCCGCGGGAAGGGGTGTAGGCGCACAGGCCATTGTTCGATGCAGGCCCGCGTCCGCTCGACCAGGTTTCTTCAGCGAGGCCGAATGCCGCGTAGCTGGCTGCCGTTGCCGTACCTGCACCGTTCGACGACCCCGATGCGAAGGGGGCGGTGAGATAGCCAGCGTTGTACGGGCTCTCGGCGCGTCCATAGACCCCACGCTGCATGCCGCCGTTCGCCATGGGCGGCATATTGGTCTTGCCCAGGCAGATCGCCCCGGCGGCGCGAAGTCGTTCGATGGTGAACGCATCGCGATAGGCAACCAGGTTCGCGAACGCGGGGCTACCGGAGGCCGCAGTGAGCCCCTTGACCAGATAACTGTCCTTGGCCGTGTAGGGGATGCCATCGAGCGGGCCAAGGGTTTCGCCCCGGGCCCGACGGGCATCGGACGCCTGCGCTTCCTTGAGAACATCGGGGTTGCGAACCACTACCGCGTTGAGGGCGGTGGGCGTGTCGGGTCCGTCGTAGGCATCGATCCGGGCGAGATAGGCCTGGACAAGCTCGACCGCAGTCACTCGGCCAGACTCGAGCGCAGCGCGCAGTTCGGCTATGGAAACCTCGGTTACCTCGATCATGCTGTCACCGCCGGTTGCTGGTGGGTTAGGCAGTGGATGTCTCCATCACACGGCACCTTGGGCTCGGCTCTCATATTGCTCCTCGTTTCACTGCATCATGCGACTGGTTCAGGACTTGCTGCCTGGGCTGGCGAAGTCGCTGGGCGTTCCATTTGGCTATGTCTGTGTCAGGCGTTGCCAGTTATCAACCGACGAGCCTGAAGCCCCGTAGGAGCCGGCTTGCTGGCGAACGGACTCACTTCGCGAGCAAGCTCGCTCCTGCAGGAGTTCCGGTCTGTTGCAACACTCAACCAGGACAGAGCCTTCTATTTTGCACCAAGCGGGTGGCAGGGGAATCAGTATGACGGTTCGCCCCCGATGTCGCTTCTGCGGATCTGCCGAAGCTACCGCTTTGAACTCGAAAGGGACTTGTTCTCCTGCAAGCACCTGTTTCATGAGCGTTCTCCCAGAGGATGGGGAGTGGAATGGAATTGGCTGCGACGGCGCATCAACCAATACGCCGCCGGGATGACGAATAGGGACAGCAGAGGTGCGGTGATCATGCCGCCGACCATGGGGACGGCGATCCTGCTCATCACTTCACTGCCGGTGCCGCCGCTCCAGAGGATGGGGAGCAGGCCAGCGATGATGACGGCGACGGTCATGGCCTTGGGTCGAACGCGCTGTACCGCACCTTCCCGGATAGCGCCCTGCAGGGCGGCGTTCGTGGTTTGGCCGGCGTCTTGCCGTTCCGTCCAGGCGTTCTTCAGGTAGAGCAGCATGATCACGCCGAACTCGGCGGCCACGCCAGCCAGGGCGATGAAGCCGACGCCGGTCGCGACCGAGAGATTGAAGCCCATCAGGTAGAGGAACCACACACCTCCGGTCAGGGCGAAGGGCAGGGTGGCCATGATCAGCAGCGCTTCATCGAAACGACCGAAGGTGAGATAGAGCAGGACGAAGATGATCGCCAGGGTGGCTGGCACCACCAGTTTCAGGCGCGCATTGGCCCGCTCCAGGAACTCGAACTGCCCGGAATAGCTGAGGCTCATGCCCGGGGCCAGGCTGACCGAGCCCTCGACCGCCTCACGCAGGTCGGCCACAACCGAGGCCAGGTCCCGTCCGCGAACATCGATGTACACCCAGCCTGATGGGCGGGCGTTCTCGCTCTTGAGCATCGGCGGGCCATCGACTATCCGTATCCGCGCCACCGCCCCCAGCGTGATCTGGCCGCCCTGGGCGGTATAGATCGGCAACCGTTCGAGGGCATCGACCGAGTCTCGCCACTCGCGCGGGTAGCGCAGGTTGATGGGATAGCGAGCCAGTCCTTCCACTGTTTCGCCGATATTCTGGCCACCGATGGCACTGGCCACGATCGCTTGCACGTCAGCGATGTTCATGCCATAGCGGGCGGCGCTCTGGCGATCGATGTCGACGTCAATGTAGCGTCCGCCAGTCAGGCGTTCGGCAAGGGCGGAGGTCACGCCAGGAACCGTCTTGGCGGCACGCTCGATGGCCCGGGTCGCCTGGTCGATTTCATCGAGGTTCGCTCCGGCGACCTTCACGCCAATAGGGCTTTTGATACCTGTGGCCAACATGTCGATCCGATTGCGAATCGGCGGAATCCAGATGTTGGTCAGCCCCGGCACCTTGACCACGCGATCCAGCTCCTCGACGAGGCTTTCGCTGGTCATCCCCGCGCGCCACTGATCCCTGGGCTTGAAGCGTACCGTGGTCTCGAACATCTCCAGCGGTGCGGGGTCGGTGGCGGACTCGGCTCGTCCCGCCTTGCCGAAGACCCGGTCAACCTCGGGGACGGTCCTGATCAGGCGGTCAGTCTGCTGCAGCAGTTCGGAGGCCTTCTGCGCGGACAGGCCGGGCAGCGCCGAGGGCATGTAGAGCAGGTCGCCTTCATCCAGCGGCGGCAGGAACTCGCCGCCCAGGCGCGCGAGGGGCCAGAGCGTGGTGAGGAAGGCCAGCAAGGCCACGACCAGGGTGGCCTTGGGATAACGCAGTACGGCATCCAGCGCCGGCTGGTACAGGCGAATCAGCCCACGGTTGAGCGGATTGCGTCGTTCGGGCGGCAGCCGGCCCCGTATCCAGTACCCCATCAGGACAGGAACCAGCGTCACCGACAAACCCGCCGCTGCCGCCATCGCGTAGGTCTTGGTGAAGGCGAGCGGTCCGAACAGGCGACCTTCCTGGGCCTCGAGGGTGAATACGGGTATGAACGACAGGGTGATGATCATCAGGCTGAAGAACAGCGCCGGGCCCACTTCGACCGCCGCATCGGTCATCGCGCGCCAGTGCTGTTCGCCGTGCAGGGTTTCGCCGGGGTGGTTGGCGTACCAGGCTTCGACGCGCTTGTGGGCGTTTTCGATCATCACCACCGCCGCGTCGACCATGGCGCCTATGGCGATGGCGATCCCGCCAAGGGACATGATGTTGGCGTTGATGCCCTGATAGTGCATGACTCCGAATGCGATCAGCACCCCCACCGGCAGCGAGACGATGGCGACCATGGACGAACGCAGGTGCCAGAGGAACGCGGCGCAGACCAGGGCGACGACGATGAACTCCTCGATCAGCTTCTGGCTCAGGTTGAGCACGGCCCGCTCGATCAGTTGGCTGCGGTCGTAGGTGGTGACGATCTCCACGCCGTCGGGGAGGCTTTTCTTCAGCTCGTCGAGCTTGGTCTTCACGGCGGCGATGGTGTCGCGGGCATTCTTGCCGCTGCGCAGGATCACCACGCCGCCGACGGTTTCCCCTTCGCCATCGAGTTCGGCAATGCCCCGTCGCATCTCCGGTCCGAGCTGGATGGTCGCCACATCGTCCAGCGTGACCGGGGTGCCCTCCGGCGTCAGCTTCAGCGGCACGGCGCGGAAGTCGGCCAGGGTTTTCAGGTAGCCGGTCGCCCTGACCATGAATTCGGCCTCGCCAAGCTCCAGCACCGCACCGCCGGTTTCCTGGTTGGCTTTGCCAATGGCCTCGGTCACTTGGTCCTGGGTAATTCCCAGGGCTGCCAGGCGGATCGGGTCCACCTGGACCTGGTACTGCCTGACCATCCCGCCCACCGAGGCGACCTCGGCCACATTGGGCAGGGTCTTCAGCTCGAACTTGAGGAACCAGTCCTGCAAGGCTCGCAATTGCGCCAGGTCGTGGGTGCCGCGGCGGTCCACCAGCGCGTACTGGAAGATCCAGCCGACCCCGGTGGCATCCGGGCCCAGGGCAGGCTTGGCGGCTGCAGGCAGGCGCCCCTGCACCTGGCTCAGGTATTCGAGTACCCGTGAACGCGCCCAGTAGAGATCGGTGCCATCTTCGAAGAGCACATAGACGAAGCTGTCGCCGAAGAAGGAAAAGCCCCTGACTGTCTTGGCCCCCGGTACGGAAAGCATGGTGGTCGCCAAGGGATAGGTGACCTGGTTCTCGACGATCTGCGGCGCCTGGCCCGGGTAGCTGGTGCGGACGATCACCTGCACATCGGACAGGTCGGGCAGGGCGTCGATGGGTGTGCTGCGCAGTGACCACAGGCCCCAGGCCACCGCGAACAAGGTGGCGAGCAACACCAGGAAGCGGTTGGCCACCGACCAGCGTATGAGCTTCTCGATCATTTCGCCGCCTCCAGCTTCTGCAACTGCTCGATCTGCAGTCCGGCGTCGGTTTCACGCACCTTGAAACGGATGCGGTCGCCCACCTTGAGTCCAAGGAGCAGTTCGGGCCTGGCCAACGGGAAGCTCATGCTCATGCCGGGCATGCCCAGGGTCTTGAACGGACCGTGGGAGATGGTCAATTGCTGCTCGCCGATTTCGACGATGCTGCCCTCTGCCTCATGCAAGGCGGGCGGTTCCGGCGCGGAAGGCGCCTTGTCCAGGGCCCGGGCTTCGATACCTTTCAGGCTGGCTTCCGAATCGATCAGGAATTGCCCGGAAGCGACGACTTGCTGGCCGGCGTCCAAGCCATTCAGCACTTCCACCTGGCCATCGCTTTCCTGACCCAGCTGGACCTCGACCGGGCGGAAGCGGCCGTTGTCTTCGGCGAGCATCACGAGGGCACGTTTGCCCGTGCGGATGACGGCTTCGCTGGGCAACTGCAGAACGTCCGTGCGGCTATGCTGGTTCAGCCGCGCCTGTGCGGTCATGCCCGGGCGCAAACGGCCTTCCGGGTTGTCCAGCTCGATGCGTATGCGCAACGTACGGCTTTGTGGGTCGGCCTCGGGAAGTACGCTGGCGAGCGCCCCGTGGATCACTTCCCCCGGAAGGGCAGGCAGCCGGGCTTCGACCGTCTGCCCGACCTGCAGCGCCCCGGCCTGGGATTCCGGGATGGCCACCTCCAGCCAGATGCGCTCCACGCCATTGATGCTGGCAAGGGTCTGCCCGGCTGACAGGGTCATGCCCGTACGCACGTCGAGCTCCCGGATCACGCCGCGGATGGGGCTGGTCAGGGTCATGACGGGCTTGGCCTTGCCACTGCGCTCAACCTGAGCGATCAGCTCCGCCGGCATTCCGAGCAAACGCAAACGCTGTCGGGCGGCAGCAGCCAGCTCGGAGGAGCCGGTGCGGCGCAGGGCCAGGAATTCCTCCTGGGCGGCGGCCCAGTCGGGGATCAGCAGGTCGGCGAGGGGCTCCCCGGCTACCACCAGATCACCAGGAGCGCGCGCATAGGTCCGCTCGACAAAACCACCGGCCCGGGCCTGTATCTGGGCGACCGCGCGCGCATTGAAGGCCAGCGCGCCGGTCGCCTGCAGGGTTTGCTTCAGCTTTCCCCTGGTTACCCTGGCCAGCCGCACACCGAGGTTCTGCTGGACGCCGGGATCGATGCGGACGGAGCTGCTTTCACCCGGCTCATCGGCATATTTGGGAACCAGCTGCATCTCCATGAAGGGAGACTTGCCGGGGCTGTCGAACTTCTGCTGGGGGAACATCGGGTCGTACCAATAGAGCGGCTGGCGGTCGGTCGGCGGAGAGTCGGGATGGCCGCCGACGGCCATGGAGGCACTTGTCGGACGGCCTTGCATCGCGAACCAGTAACCCGCTGCCGCGCCCGCGAGCAGGACCAGTCCCAGCAACGCCAGAAGTTTCCACGATGCACGGTTCATGGGCGGCCCTCCCCGTAGGTGAAGTAGAGGCGGGCAGCGGCGAGTGCTTTCAGCCCTTGCAGATCGAGTGCCCTGAGCCTGGCCTGGACAAGCTCGCGGCGCGCCGCGATGACGCTGGCCAGCTCGGTATTCCCGGCGCGGTAACCGGCCAATGCGAGATTCACCTTCTCTTCGGCCAGGGGCACCTGGGCGGACTGACTGCGGGTCACGGCGCGGTCCAGGCGCTGATAGTCCGCCAGATCCGTTTCCAGCTGCTGGGCGTGCTCGCGCACCAGCGCTTCGCGCTCCGCCTCCAGTTGATTGACCTGGGCCCGGCGCGCGGCAATCTTGGGGTCCTGGCGAGACCCGGCGAAGAGCGGCAGGTCGAAGGTGAGTTGCACGGTCATCATGTCACCGAACTCGCGCCCCCGACGTTGGTAGTCGACCTCCCAGCTCCAGTCCGACTTCTTCTCTGCCTCGGCCTCGCGCACCTGGGCTTCGGCTTCCCGCGTCATGGGCTCGTAGGTCGCAAGTTCCGGGTGGCGATGCAGTGCGTGCAGGTAGCTGGAGGCCTCGATGGGCCAGTGCGGAAAGTCGCCGGCAAGGGGGAGGGCGGCTTCCTGGCCAACCCAGCGCTTGAGCGCCGCTCGTGCCTGAGCCACTTGAAGCGTCAGTTCGTCCTGCTGTTCCGCCAGCTGGGCCGCTTCCTGTCTGGGTTCGACCGCGTCCAGAGCCTGGCCTCGTCCTCCCGCCAGGCGAGCGCGGACGGCCTCGGCCAGCAGGCGGTTTTCTTTGAAGAACTCGTCGAACTGGGCGAGCTTGCGTTGCTCGGTGTAGGTCGCGATCCAGGCCAGGGCGGTTTCCCGGCGGACTTTGACGCGTTCGGCCTCTGCCTCGGCAGAGGCTCGATCAATCGACGCCCGGGCCGTTTCGACTCGTGCCTTGCGCTTGTCGCGATTGGGCATTTCCTGCATCACGCCGACCATCTGCATAGTCATGAAGTCGCGATCCAGGCTCCAGCGGTCGTCGCCCTCGATGGGCACGTTCTGCAGGCCCAGGGCCAGTTTCGGATCCGGCAGCTCGCCGGCGGGTATCGCAGCACTTTTCGCCGCATCCAGTTTGGCAGCTTGTGCCGTCAAGGAAGGGGCATTTCGTTCGGCCAGCTGCAAGGCATCGTCCAGCGATAGCGATGCAGCCTGGCTCGGCAAGGCGAATAGCATCATTGCCAGGGCGGCAGGAATGGGCCACCCGAAGCAAAGACTGAAGGAAGTCATCAGACGATTCCTCTGAATTACCAGCGCATAGGCGCATGCCCGCCCGCAGCCGCAAGCGACGCAGGTGGGAGTTCAGGTAGGGAGAGGAATCAGGCGGTGGGAGGTCGCCAGGGATCGTCGGCGGAACGGTCAGGGAAGATGCCGGGATAGGTGTCGGCCGGAACGGGCCCGGCCAAGGGGGCCGGCGGTTTCACGATGGAAACCTGGAGCATGCTGCTGGTCTTGCATTCCTGACCGGTTTTGCAGGCCTTCTTGCCATGCTCTCCCATCTTGCCCATGTCATCGCAGCAGTCGTGATCCATGTCCGCCATCTGACTCATGCCGGCAGCTTGCATGGGGCAGGGTTCGGTTGGCGCCTCGATGCCCGCCATCCCGCTCAGGGGTAGCGCAAGGCTGATCAGAAGGATGAGGAGAAACCGAATGCGGCGTTGCATGCTGCGCAGTTTAGTCCTTGGCTCGCGGCCGGAGCAATTGCCGAATGCCTGGATGCGAGTATGTTTTTCATGGTTCCGGGAGTGGCACTCGCCAGCCGGTCTACGCGACCTGAGGTTCCCTGCGCAGCGGAGGCTCGGGGAACGACCTGAAGCTCAGCTCGGGGCTCGCAGGAATTGGTGCCGCGCCGAACGACTCCCGGTCCCCGGGCTGGGCTTCAGCCTGCCACTCCGGCGCCGAGCTACCCATGGGCGGCTTCGTGCTCGTCCAGATCGAGATGGTCGATGCGCTCGAAGCGTTCGATCAGGAAGTCGATCAGGCTCCGGACCCGGGCCGAAAGATTGAGCTGCTGGGGATACACCGCGTAGACGTCGGCACGGGTCGGCGTCTCGTCCTCCAGCAGCAAGCGCAGCCGGCCACTGCGCACGTAACGGGCGATATCCCATTCCGCCCGCAGCAGGATGCCGTGCCCCTCCAGCGCCCAGTTGAGCGCCACCTCGCCATCGTTGCAGCCCAGGGCACCGCGCACCTTGATGTTCTGTGTGCGTCCGCCGTTGGTGAAACTCCAGACCCCATAGGGTGATTCGTTCTGGCGGATGAAGATGCAGTTGTGCTGCTGCAGGTCCGCCAGTTTCTCCGGTGTCCCGTGCTTTTCCAGGTACAGCGGCGAGGCGCAGAGCAGTCGTCGGTTGGAGGCGATCTTGCGGGCATGGAAAGAGGCGTCCGGCAGGGCGCCGAAGCGAATGCCCAGGTCGAAACCGTGGGTGGCCAGGTCCAGCGGGTGGTCGCTGATTTCCAGCTGCACCTCCACCTCCGGGTACTTCCCATAGAACGCGGCCAGTGCCGGGCCTATGTAGCGGCGGCCGAAACCAAGGGATGCGTTCACGCGGATCAGCCCCTTGGGCGTGCCCCGGTTGCTGCTGATCATCTGCTCGACTTCGTCGATCTGCGCCAGGATGCGCGCCGCATGGGAATAATAGAGCTCGCCCTCGGCGGTCAGGCTCATGGAGCGCGTGGTGCGGTTCACCAGACGGATACCCAGGCGCGATTCCAGGGCGGCCAGGCGCTTGCTGATGGCCGGCGGCGTTACCCCCATTTCCCGGGCCGTCGCGGCAAGGCTTCCCTGCTTGGCCAGCAAGTGGAAAAACGCGAGGTCCTGGGTCTGGCTCATTGGTAACTCCAGGTTAAGTATGAAGTGATTTATGGTTAATCATTGCGTTCTGTTCACTACATATACTCGGCCCAACCCTGCTTGAACAGCCCCTGAAGCAGGGCACAACAACAATCGGAGTCGAGTTATGAGCAGCTACAAGATCGCGGCAATTCCTGGTGATGGCATAGGCGTCGAAGTGATCGCCGCAGGCGTAGAAGTGTTACAGGCGCTTGCCGACAAGGCCGGTACCTTCTCTCTGGATTTCAAGCATTTCGACTGGAGCTCCCAGCGCTATCTCAAGGAAGGCCAGTACATCCCCGCGGGCGGGCTCGCCGAGCTGAAGACCTTCGACGCCATCTTCTTCGGGGCTGTGGGCAGCCAGGACGTGCCCGACCACATTTCCCTCTGGGGCCTGCGCCTGCCCATCTGCCAGGGTTTCGACCAGTACGCCAACGTGCGTCCGGCGCGCGTGCTGCCTGGTGTGGAAAGCCCGCTGAACAAGGGCCAGGCGATCGACTGGGTCATCGTTCGCGAGAACTCGGAAGGCGAGTACTCCGGCAGCGGCGGCCGCGTTCACCAGGGCCTGCCGATCGAAGTGGCCACCGAGGTTTCCACCTTCACCCGCGTCGGGGTGGAACGCATCCATCGTTTCGCCTTCGAACTCGCCCGCAAGCGCCCGGCCAAACACCTGACCCTGGTGACCAAATCCAACGCCCAGCGCCACGGCATGGTGCTCTGGGACGAGGTCTTCGCCGAAGTCGCGCAGGACTACCCGGATGTGCGCACCAACCGCGAGCTGGTGGATGCAGTGACCACCACCATGGTGCTCAAGCCTGAACAGCTGGATGTGGTAGTCGCCACCAACCTGCACGCCGACATCCTCTCCGACCTCGCCGCGGCGCTGTCCGGCAGCCTTGGCATCGCGCCCACCGCCAACCTGAATCCGGAGCGGGAATTCCCGTCGATGTTCGAGCCCATCCACGGTTCGGCCTTCGACATCACCGGCAAGGGCGTGGCCAACCCTATCGCGACCTTCTGGACCGCCGCGATGATGCTGGAACACCTGGGCGAGGTGGCGGCCTCGCGCGAGCTGATGGCGGCGATCGAAGCCGTGACCGAAAGCGGGCTGCACACCCCGGACCTGGGCGGCACTGCCACCACCCGCCAGGTCACCGACGCTGTCCTGCAACTGATCCGTCGGTAATCACTGCAATCCAGCGGTACGGCGCCACGGGGGCAGGCCAGCGGCCGGCTCCCGGGCACTTCCTGTGACAAGAACAAAAAACAGGGTCCCGTCATGAAACGAATGCTCAGCAAGCTGTACGTGCAGGTTCTCATCGCCGTCATCGTCGGCGCTATCGTGGGTGTCGTCGTCCCCGAGACCGGTGAAGCGCTCAAGCCCATCGGCGACGCGTTCATCAAACTCATCAAGATGCTCCTCGCTCCGGTCATCTTCCTGACCGTGGTCACCGGCATCGCTCGCATGGAGAACATGAAGGAACTGGGCAGGGTGGGATTCCGCGCCCTGATCTATTTCGAGGTGGTCTCCACCCTGGCTCTGCTCATCGGCCTGGTGGTAGTGCAGGTGTTCCAGCCCGGCGCGGGCATGAACATCGATCCGGCCACCCTGGACGGCGCCAGCATCGCCAGCTACACCTCGGCGGCCAAGCAGAGTTCCTTCATGGGCTTCCTGCTGGGCATCATCCCGGACACCATCGTCGACGCCTTCGCCAAGGGCAACATCCTGCAGATCCTGCTGTTCTCGATCCTGCTGGGCGTGGCGCTGGCCAAGGCCGGCCCCAAGGGGCAGCTGTTCGTCGACTCCCTCGATAGCCTGATGCGCGGGATGTTCGTGGTGGTGAACATGGTGATGCGCCTGGCCCCCATCGGTGCCTTCGGCGCCATCGCCTTCACCATCGGCAAGTACGGCTTCGGCTCGCTGTTCTCCCTGGGCAAGCTGATGGCCTGCGTGTACCTCACCTGCATTTTCTTCGTGGTCTTCATCCTCGGGCCGATCTGCCGCTACGCCGGTTTCAGCCTGTGGAAGTTCCTGCGCTTCATCAAGGAAGAACTCTTCACCGTACTGGGCACCAGCTCGTCGGAATCGGTGCTGCCGCAGATGATCGCCAAGATGGAGAAGGCCGGTGTGTCCAAGCCGGTGGCGGGGATGATCATCCCCTCCGGGCTGACCTTCAACCCGGACGGGCAGGCGATCTACTACACCATCGCCGCGATCTTCATCGCCCAGGCCACCAACACGCCGCTATCCCTGAGCGACCAGTTGATCGTCCTCGCCGTGCTGATGTTCACGTCGAAGGGTTCGGCCGGCGTAACCGGGTCCGGCTTCATCATCCTGGCAGCCACACTGGCGTCCCTCGGCACCATTCCGGTGGCGGGCATGGTGCTGCTGCTCGGCGTCGACCGCTTCATGTCCGAGGCCCGCGCCATTACCAACACCATCGGCAACGGGGTCGGTACCATGGCCATCGCCAAATGGGTCGGCGCCCTGGATACCGAGAAGATGCGCAAGGCGCTGGATGGTCAGGAAGAGGTCGAGCAAGCCAGGCCGGCCGAGCCGTCCCAGGTTCCCCGCGCGACCGAGCAGAAACTGATGGGAGCATCGACGCAAGCCTGAGTGGCGGCGGCTCCGGGTTTTTCCAGAGGGAACTCCGGAGCCGCCTTGCTAACTGTTCGATATCCGCCGCATCGATACACGGAGCGCCATAGGGGCTCGGTGATCACCTCGCTCTCTGGCTATCCAACACCAGGGTGATGGTTCCATCGGCACTTGATGAGACGTAAGGATCAAGTGACGGGAACCTGGCCGCAGCCCGTTCCACCAGCAACTCCCCCGCAAGACGAATCCGCTCAGGGGTAGGGTTCGCAAGCTTGATGCTCTCTCTTGCAAAACCATGGGCTTGCAATTCTGCGGCAGCTCGTTCGAACAGTTCATCCAGCAGGACCAAGGTTGCTCTATCCATGGTTTTGCCCTTTGGTGCGCATGTCCTACTTCGATGCCGGGTTACCGCCATCGCCTCCCCACGCCTGGACTACCTGGAACCCTGAAGGCGCTGCTGCGACCTAGGCAAGCGCCGCGCCTGAAACGGCCGGTGAGGAAGCGCCGGGAGGTGCGAATGACAGCGGCCGCGTCGGCTGGCGGGTTGGGAGCACTGAGGTAAGCGCAGTGCCGAGCGTTTCTTCAGCTCCAGCAAAACTGGTGAATTCACTTTGAAACGAGTCGATGCAAAGCATCATGGAAATTCGCAAGTGGGCATTGAGGCCCAATCCTGGATGAGATAACCCCATGTTCGGGGCCAATGGGGACGGCGATTATTGGCGAAATCCGCCAGCCACGGACGGCCGGAGCTGATCGGTAGGGGACGCCACTCCGAACGGACTCGGGGTGGCGAACCTGGAGTCGATCGTTACTCGCGCAGCTCACGCATCCGCTCGCCGAATCGGGCTACGTGCAGCCTCCCTCAGGCTGTCCAGCAGATCCAGCACGGCGCTTTCCGGGTGATCCTCGTCGCGCCAGCACATACCGATAGAGCCTTCGGCCTCCAGCTCGAAGTCCAGGCGGCGCAGCAGGCCGCGGCCGTGGAAGTGTTCGGCAACGCGACCTGAGGCCACCGAGAGCATGTCGCTGTTCTGCATCAGCCAGAGGTTGGCCATCAGCGATGAGGACTCCACCCGACACGGCAGGGGCTTGAGGCCCGCATTGCTCAGGGCCGTGTCCAGGCGGGTGCGGATCGGCGTCCCCTGTGGCCAGAGCAGCCAATCGTACTGGTAGAGGTCCGCCCAGCGCAGACCCTTGCGCTGCAGCAGAGGGTGCCCCGGGCGCGCCACAACCTGCATGGGTTCGCGGAACAGCATTTCGCTGTTGAGGCTCGCGCTCGGCTGGTAGTTGTCGACCCGCCCGACTACCACGTCCAGTTGTCCCAGTTCGAGGCGCTCCAGCAGCACGTTCATGGTGTTCTCCTGCAGCGAGACCTGCGCCTTCGGATGGCGCTTGAGGAAATAGAGGATGGCGTCGGGTACCAGGCTGGGGGCGGAGGCCGGGGAGGTGCCGATGGCGACGTTGGGCGTGTTGCCCTCGCGCAGCGCCTCCAGGTTGCTCTGCGCCCGCTCCATCTCGCTGAGGATGCGCCGCGCGTGCCCCACCAGCAGGGCGCCCTCGGGGGTCGGTCGCAGGCCCCGGGCGTGACGCTCGAACAATACCGCTCCGGCGTCTTCCTCCAGTTCCTTGAGCCATTTCGACAGGCCCGGCTGGGTGGTGAACGCCTGGCGCGCGGTATCGCTCAGGCTGCCGGTCTCGGCCAGGTTCACCAGGAGCTGCAGGTGGCGCGGGCGCAGGCGACGGGTCCAGTGCATGGTGGGATCTCCCATACGGTTTTTGGTATGACTCCATCTGAAAATATCATTTTTACTGTATGGCTTGCGGGAGTTTAATCGCTCCAAGGACGGGGGCCGCTGCCCGAACCCACGTGCCCCGCCAGCCACTTCACAGCCCGTCATAGGTGAAGCGATGAATAACAACGAAAACATCGGCAATGCGCGCGCCGAGTTCTACCAGCGCATCGATACCCAGGCGCTGTTTCCGCTCTGGGAGCAACTGCACAACCTGGTTCCCCGCCAACCCGTAAGCGACTGCGTGCCCGCCTTGTGGCGCTTCAGCGAGTTGCGCCCCTACCTGATGGAAGCCGGCCAACTGATCAGTGCGGAAGAGGCGGTACGCCGCGTGCTGGTACTGGAGAACCCCGGGATCCGTGGCCAGGCATCCATCACCCCGAGCCTCTACGCCGGCCTGCAGCTGATCCTTCCCGGTGAGATCGCCCCCAGCCATCGCCACACCCAGTCGGCCCTGCGCTTTGTGGTGGAAGGGCGAGGCGCTTACACCGCGGTGGATGGCGAGCGCACCACCATGGAACCGGGCGACTTCATCATCACGCCGTCCTGGACCTGGCATGACCACGGCAACCCGAGCGAAGCCGAGGGTGGCGAGCCGGTCATCTGGCTGGACGGCCTGGACATTCCCACCGTGCGTTTCTTCGGTGCCGGTTTTGCGGAGAACTATCCGGAAGCGGTACAGCCCGTTACCCGGCCCGAAGGCAACAGCAATGCGCGCTACGGCGCCAACCTGCTGCCGCTGCGCCATGCGGTACGCGGTGCCACGTCACCGATCTTCAACTACCCCTACGCCCGGACCCGCGAGGCGCTGGACACCCTCTTGCGCCAGGGCGAACTGGACGAGTGGGACGGCGTGAAGTTGCGCTACGTGAACCCGGCCACTGGCGGCTGGGCCATGCCCACCATCGGCACCTGCATGCAACTGCTGCCGCGCGGATTCTCCGGCAAGACCTGGCGCAGCACCGACGCCACCGTGTTCTCGGTGGTGGAGGGCAGCGGCCGAGCGCTGATCGCCGGGCAGTCCTTCGTCTTTGGCGCCAAGGACATCTTCGTCGTACCCAGCTGGGCGCCGGTGAGCCTGCATGCCGATGAGGACTGCGTGCTGTTCAGCTACTCCGACCGCCCGATCCAGGAAGCCCTGGGGCTACTGCGCGAAGCCCGCGAAACCCATTGAACCGAGGAACCGACTGCCATGACCTACGTATTCCCGCCGCAAGCGCCGACCAGCCTGCCGATAGCCGGTAGCGACGCGCGATTCCCGGTCCGCCGTGTTTACTGCGTGGGCCGCAATTACGCAGCCCACGCTCGCGAAATGGGCTTCGACCCTGACCGCGAGCCGCCGTTCTTCTTCTGCAAACCGGCCGACGCCGTGGTGCCGGTGGCTGACGGCCAGACGCTGGAGCTGCCTTACCCGGCGGAAACTGCCAACTACCACTACGAGATCGAACTGGTCGTGGCCATCGGCAAGGGTGGCCGCGACATTCCCGAGGAGCGTGCCAGCGAGCACGTCTGGGGCTATGCCGTGGGCCTGGACATGACCCGTCGCGACCTGCAGATGAAGATGCGCGAAATGGGCCGGCCCTGGGAGATTGGCAAGGCCTTCGACGCCTCCGCGCCCATCGCACCGCTGCACCCGGCCAGCACCGTCGGCCATCCGACCAGTGCCGGTATCTGGTTGCAGGTCGACGGTGCCGACAAGCAGCGCAGCGACATCGACAAGCTGATCTGGTCGGTGCCGGAAACCATCGCCTACCTCTCGCGCTTCTTCGAGCTGCAGCCAGGCGACCTGATCATGACCGGTACGCCCGAAGGGGTCGGCCCAGTGGTGGCCGGCGAGCTGATGACCGGCGGCGTGGACGGTCTCGGCGAGATCCATGTCCGCGTGATCTGACCTCTGTGGGCCGGCACCCCCGGCCCGCGTCCCCATACCGACAAACCGGCCGCCGCACCCGCGTCGGCCCGGAGGGTTCCCGCATGTCTTCCACACACAAGAACAACAGCGTGGATGTACAGGACTTCATCGATGGCCAGGCCGTCGCCCCGTTCCAGTGGCTGGTCCTGATCCTGTGTTTCCTGGTCACCGCCGTCGACGGCCTGGATACCGCCGCCATCGGCTTCATCGCCCCGGCGCTGCGCGAGGAATGGCAGCTAGGCGCCAGCGCCCTCAGCCCAGTGCTCGGCGCCGCCCTGGTCGGGCTGATGCTCGGCGCCTTTATCGCCGGCCCCCTGGCCGATCGCTTCGGCCGCAAGCGTGTCCTGATGCTGTCAGTGGCCTGCTTCGGTGGCTTCAGCCTGCTGGCCGCCTTCGCCCCCAACGTCGAGATGCTGGCCCTGCTGCGCCTGCTCACGGGCCTCGGCCTCGGCGGCGCCATGCCCAACGCCATTACGCTGACTTCCGAGTACTGCCCGCAACGGCGGCGTTCGCTGATGGTCACCAGCATGTTCTGCGGCTTCACCCTGGGTTCGGCCCTGGGCGGCGTGGTCGCGGCGCACCTGGTGCCGGCCTTCGGCTGGCGCAGCGTGCTGGCACTTGGCGGTGTGCTGCCCCTGGCGCTCCTTCCCCTGCTGCTGTGGCTGCTTCCGGAGTCGGCGCGCTTCCTGGTACAACGCGGCGCCGACAGCGCTCGTGTGGCCGGCATTCTGCGCCGCATCGGCCCGCTGCCGGCGAGCTGGGATGGAAGCTTCAGCATCCAGCAGGGAGAAGTGGGGCAGGGCGTTGCCTCGCCGATCCGGCTGATCCTCAGCCGCCCCCTGCGCGTCGGCACGCTGATGCTCTGGGTCACCTTCTTCATGAGCCTGATGATCATCTACATGATGACCAACTGGTTGCCACTGCTGATCAAGGACACCGGCCTTACCCTCAGCCAGGCGGCCATGATCAGCGCCATGTTCCAGATCGGTGGGACTGCCGGCGCCATCTGCCTGGGTGCCGCCATGGACCGCTTCGACCCGCACCGCGTACTGGTGGCGGCGTACCTGCTGGGCGCCGTCTGCCTTTTCGCTATCGGTCAGTACCACACCCACTACGGCCTGTTGACCCTGTGCGTCGCCGGCATGGGTTTTTGCATCAGCGGTTCGCAGGTGGGCGCCAACGCCCTGGCCGCTGGCTTCTACCCCACGGCCAGCCGCGCCACCGGAGTGAGCTGGGCCCACGGCGTGGGGCGCATCGGTTCGGTCTGCGGAACCCTTGGCGGCGGCTTCATGCTCGGCCTGGGCCTGGATTTCAGCAGCATCTTCGCGGTGCTGATGTTGCCTGCCGCGCTCGCCGCCACTGCCATCTTCCTCAAGGGGGCACGGGCGACAGCCACGGCGCGCGCCGCGTCCCCAGCCCTTCTCTGAACTCAGTGGAACCACCGCCATGCAGCTCTACAGTTTCTTCAACAGCTCCACCTCCTACCGTGTGCGCATCGCCCTCGCCCTCAAGGGGCTGGTGGTGGACTACCACGGCGTCAACCTGCGCGCCGGTGAGCAGCGCAGCGCCCAGCACTGGGAGCTGAGCCCGGTGGGCGGGTTGCCGGTACTGGTGGACGACGGCGGCGTCACGCTGACCCAGTCGTTGGCCATCATCGACTACCTCGATGCACGCCATCCCGAGGTACCGCTGATTCCCCGCGAGCCGCTGCAGCGTGCCCGGGTGCTGGAGGTGGCCAACCTGATCGCCTGCGACATCCACCCGATCAACAACCTGCGCGTGCTCGGCTACCTGCAGCAGACCCTCGGCGTAAGCGCCGAGCAGAAGAGCGCCTGGTATGCCCACTGGGTGGCCGAAGGCCTGGCAGCAGTGGATGAACTGCTGTGCCGCCACGGCTCCGGCCCCTACTGCTTTGGCGAGCTGCCGACCCTGGCTGATTGCTGCCTGGTGCCCCAAGTGGCCAATGCCGAACGCATGGGCTGCGACCTCAGTGGTTACCCGCGCGTGCTCGCGGTGTATCGACACTGCCAGTCGCAGCCCGCCTTCCAGCAGGCCGCCCCGAGCCAGCAACCCGACTTCATCCAATAACAAGCAGGACCGCCAGGGGCGGACCCAGAAACAGACTCCGTGGAGGACCGAACCATGACTGCCCAACGCCAACAACAGAAGATCATCATCGTCGGTGGTGGAATCGGCGGCCTCGCCGCTGCCCAGGCCCTGACCCAGCAAGGCCTCGAAGTGCTGCTGCTGGAGCAGGCCTGCCAGATCGGCGAGATCGGCGCCGGCATCCAGCTCGGCCCGAACGCTTACGCGGCCCTGGATGCCCTGGGCGTCGGCGAGGCGGCCCGCAAGCGTTCGGTGTTCACCGATCACCTGATCATGATGGACGCCATCGACGCCCACGAAGTGGCACGGGTCGAAGTCGGCGAACGCTTCCGCCAGCGATTCGGCAACCCCTACGGCGTGATTCATCGGGCGGATATCCACTTGTCGATCCTGGAAGCGGTGGAGCGCAACCCGTTGATCCGCTTCCAGACCTCCACTCACATAGAGTCGATGGAGATGGATGATCGTGGGGCTACGCTGGTGGACAGCAATGGCAATCGGTACCACGCGGACGCCGTGATCGGTTGCGACGGTGTGAAGTCGGTGATCCGCGAGAAGCTGGTGGGTGATGCCGCTCGCGTCACCGGCCATGTGGTCTACCGTGCGGTGGTGGAGGCCGAGAACATGCCCGAGGACCTGCGCGTCAACGCGCCCATGCTCTGGGCAGGACCGCACTGCCACCTGGTGCATTACCCGTTGCGCGGCGGCCAGCAATACAACCTGGTGGTGACCTTCCACAGCCGCAACGAGGAGCAGTGGGGCGTCACCGACGGCAGCAAGGAGGAAGTACTGTCCTACTTCGAGGGCATCCACGAGCGGCCGCGGCAGATGCTCGATCGACCCACCTCCTGGCGCCGCTGGGCCACCGCCGACCGCGACCCGGTGGAGAGATGGGGTGAAGGCCGCGCCACCATCCTCGGCGACGCCGCCCACCCCATGACCCAGTACCTGGCCCAGGGTGCCTGCATGGCGCTGGAGGACGCGGTGGTATTGGGGCAGGCGGTGAAGGCCTGCGACCACGACCTGGAGGCAGCTTTCCGTCTCTACCAGTCCATTCGCATCCCGCGCACCGCCCGCGTGCTCTGGTCGGCCCGGGAGATGGGCCGCCTCTACCATGCCAAGGGCGTCGAGCGGCTGGTGCGCAACCAACTCTGGGAAGGGCGCAGTCAGGACCAGTTCTACGATGCCATCCAGTGGCTTTATGGCTGGAACATGGATAACTGCATGGGGCGCAGATAGGCAGGGTTCGAGGGGAGCCTGCGCACGCACATCCGCTTAGGCTGCGCGGTGAAGTCCATGCAGCCTCTCGCCGGAAAGGGTGCTTCGTATGGCCGCGATCCGCTTGTCGATCAGAGGTGTGAGCAATGAGTAGAGCTCGGCAGGCTGAATGGTCGTTCGTTGCCCGCCGAGCAGGTTGTCGGTCACCTGGGCCAGGGCGCCCCGCAAGGATTCGTCCGCATCCGTCAGCAGGCGGTCACGCAGATACAGCAACTGGACCTGCAGTTCCAGTCGGCATTGTTGATGGGCCGCTGCCTGGATGGATAGCCCTCTCAGCCGGCCGAGATCTTCTACCTTCCAGCATCGATCTGCGATTTCCGGCGTGGTCTCGAGCAGATGGCAACGTTGCAGCTCCAGGTAGCGAATCTGACCCAGCACGCTTTCCAGCAGTCGACAGTGGCCGTCGAAATCAGCCGGGGCCCGCAGCAGACGGTGCCAGCTGGCAAGGTCGCCCGAATCAGCCCAAGCGTTCCAGGCACGCTCCAGTTGCGCCTCGAGCGCCTGGCGGTTGCGAGTTGCGTCACTGCCGGACTGTGTACCCAGTGCGCGATGGCGCTGTACACCCTGCATGAGGTCCAGACCCAGCAGCAGCTTCAGGGTCAGTTCCTGATCCCGGCGATGCTGCCGCTGCCGGCCGACCCTCAGCAGGGTAATTCCGCTGAGAGCCAGTGCGATGAGAATGGCCAGCGTGGGCAGGCTTTGCATGGTCACGGCCTCGCTTCGTCGGTCAGGCGGGAAAGGTAGCGGGTCAGGTCATGGAGGCTGCCGGTCTGTCTGCTCTGTACCTGAAGGTTTTCGCTGATCTGCTGCAGCTGTTCGCTGAGGGCCTGGTTCGCCTGTTGCATGCCGCCAAAGCGCTGGAGGTTTTCCTGGCTCTTGCGCGCCAGCCGGTCGAGGCTCTCCGCGAGGCTATTGCTCTGTCCGCTGCCGCGCTCCAATAGCTCGCGGTGATGCTCGACCTCCCGGTCCACCCGGCCTACGGCTGCGGCTATGGCCGTGGCGGCGGAGGTGATGCCGCGGGTTGTCTCGTCCGTGGCGGTTGCCATCCGCCGGACTTCCTCCGCTACCACGGCGAAGCCGCGGCCCTGTTCACCCGCTCGGGCCGCCTCGATCGATGCGTTGAGGGCCAGGAGCTGGGTCTGCTTGGCCAGGTCCTGGATGCCCTGCACCGACTGCTCGACGAGGGCGGTGCTTTGCAGCAGCTGCTTCACGGCCAGGGCGGTGTCGCCCAGGCTGTCGCGGATATCAGTCATGCCCATGCCCAGTTGCTTGGCAGCCCGACAGCCTTCCTCTCCCTGGTCAAGGGCGGCGGCGAAAGCCGAACGGGCAGCGCCGGCCATTTCCTCGACGCTGGCCAGGCTGCGTTCGATCTGTTCGCTGGCGGCAGCGATCATGGTCACCCGATGGCTCTGCTCGCTGCCCTGCAGATTGGCCTTGTGCGCCAGCTGTTCAAGGGCCTGGCTGGCGAAACGCATTTCGCTGTGCAAACGCTCACCGCTACGCAGTCGCTCGCTGCAGGCCACCAGCAGGCTTGCCTGATCGCTGGCGGATCTGCTGCGCAGCTGGCGCGCCAACTCGCTGAACCAGAAGGTCTCTTTACAGCGTTGGCGCTGTTGGTGCAATTGCAGGGCCACGGCCAGGTAGAGCGCTCCGAGACCCAGGCCCAGGGCGGCCGCCGCCTGGCCGGCGTAGGCGCAGGTTGCCGCCGCAAGTGCCGCGACTACAGGTGGCCAGGTGTTGGCCCGGACGCTGGCGAGCAGGGCGATGCCTGGCTCGAATGGCAGCCAGGCGACAGGCTGTCCGGGCTTGATTGGTTGTGCTGGAGGGAGGCTGAATGCGCGATCGATCTTCAGCTCACCAGGGGTGGCGAGATTGCTCATGGTCGGTACCTCCACTGAAATCAAGGCGGTCTCATTCGGTCCTGCCCGTTGTCTCGTCCTTGAGACCGGACCGGCAGGATCGGTACGCAGCGCGGGCCGCCGCACACCGATGAGCTGCAGGCTGTGGGCAGTGGTTGATCAGTAGCTGTATTGCACTTGCACCCAGTACTTGTCGGTATCGACTGTGCGAGCCAGATCATCCGAGTCGTAGCTGGCGTACTTGACCAAGCCGACCAGCCCCTTCACCCCCGGAATCGGATGGCCATAGGAAAGGTCGATCTCGCTACCGTAGCTGTCGCTGTTCCGCTCGGTCTCGAAGTCGTGGTACCAGGCCTGCAGGCTGCCGCCGGCCAGTGGCGCGGTAAAGCCCAGGTAGGCGTCCTCGATGCCGTCGGCCGGGGTGGTGAGGAACTGGTCGGCCCAGCCCTGGAAAATGTGCTTGGTCGCAAGTGGCGTCTGGAAGGCGCGATTGCCCGGGCCGCTGTCACCACCCAACACCTCGTAGCCGCCCTTGAACTGTATGCCCTTGAAGGCGTACCCCAGTTCGGCCAGGTAGTAGTCGCTGTCCAGGTCCAGCGGGTTGTCCGCGTAGTCCAGCTGCCGCGCGTATTCCAGGGCGTAGCTGAAAGCACCCAGCGCACCGTTCAGGCGCAGGCCGCTGGTTCTGCTGGACAGGCTGCCCAGCGGCGAAGTGGCAGTGACCGCGATGTTGTCCAGGCCGAGCAGGTAGCTGTAGGCGGTCACCGTGAGTTCCGGCATCAGCAGGTACTGGGCATTGAGCAGGTGGCTGTGACCCTCGATGTTCGCCGGATTGGTGCGGTTGTCGAAGCGGCCGTTTTCAGGCCCGAAGATGGTGTTGATGTTGTCCAGGTAGCTGTAGGTCAGGGTCAGTCCGTCGAGGGGCTTGAGCTGGGCGAGGGCAGCGTCGTAGGTCTGTTCGTTCTGCCGCCAGGCGGAACCACCGACGAAGCGTTGGTTGTCCAGGTTGATGCGCTGGCGGCCCAGCACGGCGCTGCCGAAGGCCTGATCGTAGCGCAGTAGGGCCTGGTTGACCTCGGTGCCATCCGGGTCGACGACCATCGCGTAGTTGGTCTGCCCGTTGCGGCTGTCGTTGTAGGCGGCGTCGCCCAGGCGACTGACGTTGTCCACTTCCAGCAGGCCCGAGAGGCCGTACCACTTGCCACTCTGGAATCCGACGCGGGTACGCAGAGTCTGGGCATTGGCGTCGCGCAGGTTGTTGTTCTGGTCGACGTTTTCGAAGCGGTAGCGGGCGTCGAGGATGGGCTTGCCCTGGGTGAACAGGTTGCCAATGTCCTCTGCGGCCAGGGCGGCGTGACTGGTGCCGGCAACGGCCAGCGACAGCAGAGCGGGTTTCAGCATGTGCATAGCGGTCTTCCTAGGTCTGGAAAGCGCAAAAAAAACGCCACGGTGCCCGCGCTCCTGATGGGGAGGGGCTTCCGCGACGTCGTTGTCGGTTGAGTGGCAGACACGCCGTTGTGCTGACCGGGGAGGGTCAAAGCAGGCGTCGTGCCATGTCATGCAAGTTGTTGAATTAGCTAGATTTGCTCTCAGACCTGGAACATTTGGCGATTAGCCGGTGCACCGTTCATGCCCAGATCGCATTGATGCGGGGCGGTGACGGGGCAGGGCGAATCCCTTGTGGGGGCGATTTCAATCGCCAAGCAGGCCGAAGGCCTGCCAATCGGTCTGTTCGGGGCAGCGTTGCTGCCCTTCGCGAATGAATTCGCCCCCACAGGTTTCCTGCGGGTGTGATGGGTGGATCAGGCCAGCGGACTGGAGATGACTTCGACGTAGGTTGGTGCTGAGCTTGCGAAGCCCAACAAGGGGGATGAGACGTGCCAGGGAGCGCTGGGCTGAGCTTCGCTCTGCGCCCACCTACAGGGCGCTTGGGGTCTCAGCGATTGAAGTCGCCCCCGCAGGTGTTCCTGCGGGGCGAGCCGGGTGGGGTCAGGCGGCGGGGCGCTGCTGGCGCTGGTAGAGGAACTCCAGCACGGCCGTCCGGTATGCGTGATAGCGGGCGTCATTGGCCAGGGCCAGGCGGTCGCGCGGGCGGTCCAGGTCGACCTTGACGATATCGCCGATGGTGGCTGCCGGGCCGTTGGTCATCATGACGATGCGGTCGGAGAGCAGCACGGCCTCGTCCACGTCATGGGTGACCATGACCACGGTGCTGTGGGTCTCGCCGACAATGCGCAGCAACTCGTCCTGCAGGTGTGCGCGGGTCAGGGCATCCAGCGCGCCGAAGGGCTCGTCCATCAGCAGCACCTTGGGTTCCATCGCCAGCGCGCGGGCGATGCCCACGCGCTGTTTCATGCCGCCGGAGATTTCACTGGGGTGTTTGTGGGCCGCATGGTCCAGGCCGACCATCCGCAAGGCCGCTGCGGTGCGCTCCTTGAGGCGGGCCTTGCTTTCGCGGGCGGCGAAGACCCTTTCCACGGCGAGGTAGACGTTGCCGAAGCAGGTCATCCAGGGCAGCAGGCTGTGGTTCTGGAACACGACGGCACGTTCCGGGCCCGGGCCGTCGATCTCCCGGCCATTGCAGATCAGCCCGCCCTCGTTGGTGTCCAGCAGGCCGGCAATCAGGTTGAGCACGGTGGACTTGCCGCAGCCGGAATGGCCGATCAGCGAGACGAACTCGCCGCGGGCGATGCTCAGGTTGACGTTGCTGAGGGCCTGGAAGCGACCCTTGCGCGTATCGAAGTGTTTGCTGACACCGGTCAGCTCGACGAACTTGTCCATCAGGGTTCTCCTGCTTTTGTAGGAGCGTGCTTGCTCGCGAATGCTGTTCGCGAGCCAAGCCCGCTCCTACGGGATGTTCAGTTGCTGTAATCGAAGCGCTTGGCCAGCCACAGCAGGCTCTGTTCCAGGGCCAGGCCGACCAGGCCGACGATGATGATGGCGATGAGGATGTGCTCGACGTTGAGGTTGTTCCATTCGTCCCACACCCAGAAGCCCAGGCCGGTGCCGCCGGTGAGCATTTCTGCGGCCACTATCACCAGCCAGGCGACGCCGATGGCCAGGCGGATGCCGGTCATCAGATGGGGCAGTACGGCCGGGAAGAGGATGCGGGTGAGCACCTTGAACTCGGAGAGTTTCAGCACCCGCGCCACGTTGAGGTAGTCCTGCGGCACGCTGGCCACGCCGGCGGCGGTGTTGAGGATGATCGGCCAGATCGAGCTGATGAAGATCACCCAGATCGACGCCGGACCGGCCGCCTCGAACACCAGCAGTCCGATGGGCAGCCAGGCCAGTGGGGAAACCGGCCGCAGCAGGCTGATGATGGGCGAGAGCATCCCGGCCAGAAAGGTGAAACGACCGATGGCGAAGCCCAGTGGAATGCCCACCAGCGCGGCCATGCCGAAGCCCAGGCCGACCCGGCCCAGCGAGTGGAGGATGTTCCAGCCGATGCCCATGTCGTTGGGACCGTTGTCATAGAAGGGATCGGCGAACAGTTCCAGCGCCGAATGCCAGGTCGACAGCGGGCCCGGGAGCCCTTCGCTGCGTGCTGCCACCAGGGCCCAGAGGCCGATGAACAGCAGCATGCCGAGTAGCGGCGGAACCAGCACCCGCGCCAGGTTGTGCAAGGCCTCCGCGCCAGGCATGGCCTGGCGCGGAGCTACGCTGGGCGCAGCCTTCGGGGCCACCGGCAGTGGCGGATTCACGGGAGCGTTCATGGTGGCCTCCTGGGTCAGGCTTTGATGGCGAAGGATTGCGCGTACGCGGCCGCGTTCGAACCATCCCACAGCTTGCCGTCCATCAGGGTGCTGCTACGCATCTGGCTGGGCGGAACCGGCAGGCCGAGGGCGCTGGCGGCTTCGCTGAATATTCTGGTCTGGTTGACCTGGGCGGCGACGGCTGCATAGTCCGGGTCTTCCTTGATCAGGCCCCAGCGCTTGAACTGGGTCATGAACCACATGCCGTCGGAGAGCCAGGGGAAGTTCACGTTGCAGTCCTTGCAGAAGGCCATGGCGTGCTGGTCATCCCATTTGTTGCCCAGGCCGTCCTCGTAGTGACCGAGGAAGCGCTGTTCGATGACGTCCACCGGGGCATTCACGTAGGCCTTGCCGGCGATCAGCTTGGCGGTGGCCTTCTTGTTCTCGTCGCTGGCCTCGATGAAGCGGCTCGCATCGAGCAAGGCCATCACCAGGGCCCGCGCGGTATTGGGGTTCTGCTCGACGAACTCGCGCGAGCAGCCCAGCACCTTTTCCGGGTGGTCGGCCCAGATCTGCTGGGTGGTGGTGGCGGTGAAACCGATCTTGTCGAAGATCGCCCGCGCGCCCCAGGGCTCGCCGACGCAGAAGCCGTCCATGTTGCCCACACGCATGTTGGCGACCATCTGTGGCGGCGGCACGGTGATGGTCTTCACATCGGTCATCGGGTTGATGCCGTGACTGGCCAGCCAGTAGTAGAGCCACATGGCGTGGGTGCCGGTGGGGAAGGTCTGGGCGAAGGTCAGTGGGGTGCCGCCCTTCTTGATATGCGCGGCGAGCTGATCGCCATTGGTTACACCCGCCTCCTTGAGCTGGCGGGAAAGGGTGATGGCCTGGCCGTTCTGATTGAGGCCCATGAGCACCGCCATATTCTTTTGCGGGCCCGCCACGCCGAGTTGGGAGCTGTACATCATGCCGTAGAGCACGTGGGAGGCATCCAGTTCGCCGGTGTTCAGCTTGTCGCGCACGCCGGCCCAGGAGGCTTCCTTGCTCGGGGTGATGGAGAGGCCGTACTTGGCGGCGAAGCCCTGGGTAGCGGCGACTACTACCGAGGCGCAGTCGGTGAGGGGAATGAAACCGACCTTCAGGGCGGCCTTTTCCGGTGCGTCGGAACCTGCGGCCCAGGCCGCGCTACGCAGGAAGCCAGGGGCGGAAAGCCCCAGGGCGGTCACGCCGCCGACGGTGCCGGCAATGGCGATGGATTGCTTGAGGAAGTTGCGGCGGCTGTTGTTCACCGGGTCTTTGGAATCACGTTCGCTCATGGTGTTGTCCTTGTTGGAAGGCAAAACAAAAAACGACGTGCGCCAGAGCTCCCGATAGGGGAAGGAGCTCTGACGGACGCCGTTGTCCGTGATCCGCGGCCCACCGCCGTTGGCGCGCTACGCTGGAATCTGCTGAGAGATTTGCAAAGGCCTTGCCAGCTTGCACAGTAGGCTCAAGGCCTGGCTGGGGCCGGCTTCGGCAGGTTATGAATGCCTTTTAAATCAGCAGCTTGCTGGTTGGATGGAGCAGAAGAGCAGGCTGGCGGGACTGGGCCATATGCGTGCGAAGGGCGAGCGGCCTGATCGGTTTTGGTTCGTCCGCTGCCGGGAGTTGCGCCTTGCGTTGTAGGGGCGAATTCATTCGCCAAGGGTCCGTAGGTTGGCGCTGAGCGAAGCGAAGCCCAACACGGAGTGCGCAGCACTCCCGAGCTTGTTGCCAGGGGATGTTGGGCTTCGCAGGCTCAGACCTGCGCGGCCCGCGCCAACCTACGGGGCTGCGCCCCATGGTTCAGACCCCGAGCATCTCGTGCGTGGCGATGATCTGCTCGGCCACCTGGATCAGCTTCTGTTGCCGCCCCATGGCCTGTCGGCGCATCAGGGTGTAGGCCTCGTCTACGGTGCAGGTCCTCAACTTCATCAGCAATCCCTTGGCGAGCTCGATCCGCTTGCGTTCGGCCAATTGGCTATCGCGTTCCAGCAATTGGGCACGCAGGGCCTGGTCACTCTCGAAGCGCGCCATGGCCACGTCCAGGATCGGGCGCAGGCGCTCGGCGTGGATCCCTTCGACCACGTAGGCGCTGACCCCAGCCTGGATCGCTTGGCGCATCAGGTCTGGATCGTGGTCGTCGGTGAACATCACGATGGGGCGCGGCTGGTTCCGGCTCACCATGACAACCTGTTCCATCATGTCGCGGCCGGCGGATTCGGTGTCGATCAAGACCACATCGGGGCGACTCGCCTCGATGTGCTCGGGCAAATCAATGCTCAGGCCGGTTTCATCAATGACGTCGAAGCCCGATTCGAGCAAGGCGTTCTTCAGGCGGCCAACCTTTTTCGGGGTGTCGTTGATCAGGAGAATACGAAGCATGGTGCGTTCATCTCCAGGTGTCAGAGGGGCAGGGATGCGGTCGGGGAATGGCGAGCGTGAATGGCGAAGCTGTCGGCGTAGCTCGCTGGATCGCTGCCATCCCAGATGCGCCCATCGACCAATGTGGAGCTGCGCATGGCCTGGTCAGGGACAGCAATGCCGAGCGCCTCGGCGGCATCTCGGTAGAGCGCCAGCTGATGAATCTGCCTGGCCACGCCAAGGTAGTCCGGATTGTCCCGGAGCAGCCCCCAGCGGCGGAACTGAGTCATGAACCAGATGCCGTCGGAGAGCCAGGGCATGGTGGCTTGGCCGTCGGCGAAGAAGCGCAACGGGTGTGAATCGCGCCATGCGTGACCGAGGCCATCTTCATAGTGTCCGAGAAAGCGCGGCTGGATGACCGAAAGCGGTGCATCGAGGTACTCGCTTGCGCAGATCAGTTGGGCGGTGCTGCGCTTGTTCTCGTCGTTGGCATCGATGAAGCGGCTGGCCTCCAGCACGGCCATGGTCAGGGCGCGGGCCGTGTTGGGGTATTGCTCCACGAAGGCTCGGGTGCAGCCCAGCACCTTCTCCGGATGATCGGGCCAGATCATCTGGCTGGTGGCCAGGGTGAATCCTTGCTTCTCATCCACGGCCAGCGCGCCCCAGGGGCCGCCGGCGCAAAACCCGTCGATGCGCCCGGCACGCAGGTGCTGGACCATTTGCGCGGGCGGCACCACCACGGTGTTCACATCTTCCAGGGGGTTGATGCCATGGGCCGCCAGCCAGTAGTAAAGCCACATGGCATGGGTGCCGGTGGGGAAGGTCTGGGCGAAGGTCAGTCTTGCCCCATGCTGGCGCACATGGGTGGCCAGTTCTTCCGCACGGGTCACGCCAGCCCGGCGGAGCTGCTCGGACAGGTTGATGGCCTGACCGTTCTGGCAAAGCCCCATGAGAATCGCCATCGCGGTAGGCGCGCTACCCAGGCCCAGATGGATGCCGTATATCTGTCCGTAGAGCGAGTGCGCGGCATCCAGTTCACCGCTCAACAACTTGTCGCGCAGGGCCGCCCAGGAGGTCTGTCGTTTGAGGTTCAGGGTCAGGCCATAGGGCTGGGCGAAACCCTGGGTGGCCGCGACGATCAACGAGGCGGCATCGGAAAGGGCTATGAAACCCAGGTTCACTGTGCGCTTTTCCGGGGCATCGCTGCCCGCGACCCAAGCGAGGTTGTCGTTACGAGTGCAACGCTTATCGGTCATGTCGTTAGTCCCACCACTGAACGAAAAAGGCGCCGCCCCAGTCACCATGGGGTTGGTGACCGGGAACGACGCCATCGTCTGTGAACTGACTCCGCCGTTGGAGCTAGCTCTGGATGCCGGTGTCAGCAATTGATGTGCCACTGTGCACCGGAGGGATTTCGTGCTGAATGCGCTCGGGGATGGAGGTCGGCTCAGTCGCCTTTGCTGCGATAGCGACTAGGCGCATGCCCTGTCCAGTTCAGAAAGGCGCGCCGAAATGCCGCCTCGCTGCTGAAACCCAGATGGCCGGCGATACGGCCGATCGTCCAGTCGGTGTCGCGCAAGCAGCGTTGTGCCGACTCGCACAGGCAGAGTCGGCGCAGCAACTGGTAGCTGGACCCTTCGCCTGCCAAACGCCGGCGCAAGGTCGGCTCGCTGGTGCCCAAGGCGGCGGCTATCGCGCCGAGTGCCGGTACATCGAGTTCATGGGCGATGGCGGCGTCGAGAAAGCCCCGTACCTGTTGCGTGACCGACATCACGCTCGGCGGCGCGCCTATCAGGCGGAAAGGAAAATCCACCAGGAACGAGGCCAGCTCGGCTGGATTGCGTATCACCTGGCGTGTCAGCAGTTCGCTGTTGAAGTTGAAGCCATAGGTCTGCTTGCCGACGGATACCGGGGCGTCGAACAGGCCGAGGAAGGGCATGGCGTCCTTGCGCTCCGGGTGGGCCAGGAACACGTTGGACGGACGTAGCGCATGCCCGATCAGCCAGGCGAATAGTTGCAGGTAGCAGAACAGTCCGGTCAGGTCGACCAGGCAGGCGGCCGAGCTGCGCTTCTGGCGCAGGGAGTCCATGTGAAAGGTGGCGTTCTGACCCTGCACGTCCAGGCTCAACTTCCCGGCACGGGGATGCAGCATGGCGCAGAACTCTGCGGCACAGAGGATGGCTTCGCCGAGGGTGCCGCAGCTGAGCAGGCAGCGACACATCAGGTCGACTTCGTTCTTGCGCATCGGTGGTTGGCCCTCACCCTGCGCGACTTTTGCCTCCAGTTGCTCGATGGCCTGTCGGTACAGCCTTACAAAGCTGTCCGCCGAGAGCTGCTCAGCCGATCCGCCTTGCCCGGGGGGCAGCAGGCTGTGGCGCTGCAACTCCTCCAGGAGTCGAGCGTCCAGCCCGTGGGGAATGCGAACGGCATGAGCTGATCGGGAGGCCATCATGAAACTCGCCTGTTGATTGCGACGGTAGTGGTCAGTGATCGATTCGGTGACGGTGCATCCACAGCTGCCATGGCTCAATGAGGGCAAGCCGGCAATGTTGGGCTAACGCTCAAGTCGCGGCGAACCCGGGCGCATCAGTGGAGCACTCATAACGTGATTATCGCCGTCATCCGATTGCCGAATCGCACCAGCCTGTCACCTGATGAGGGAGCAGGCAAGCCATGATCCAGATACTGGATGAAATCCTTCTGGACCCCAGACATATCCCCGCCGTGCTGGCGTTGCTGGAGGAGCGCTATATGCCGCAAGCGGCCGCGCGCGGGCTGACATTGTTGCAGCGCTGGGCGTCGCCACCGGTTGCCGTTCCCGGCGAGCGCAACAGACTCTGGTTGCTGTGGCAGGTGCCCGACGTGTGGGGCTACTACGGTATGCGCCTGGGCGCCGGGGCCGAAGTGCTGGAGTTCTGGGGCTTTGTGGACAGGTTGTGCGAGCACCGCGCTCGGCATGTGCTGGGCTGCGCCGACCAACCTCTGCCTTCGCCGGAGGTGCAGGAAGATGTGGCATGAAACCGCACAGCTCTATCTCGATCCGGATGCTGGGCCAGGCGAGGTGGCAGACGAACTGCAGCGCCGGGCTCAAGGCTTGGCTGGTCTCAAGTACTTCAGCCTTGGCCGCAATCTCGAAGGCAGTTGGGGGGCCGGCGATTTCACCCTGGACCTGTGTTTCGCAAGCAATGCATTCCAGGCCAGCACTGCGACCAGCCTGGCGCAGCTGCCGGGCGTTTCGCGCGTGGATCGAGTGGCTTACGAGCGGCTGGGCGGTGGTCAGCGTGCCGTTGGGTTGCAAGGCGGAATCTGGCGCACCTTGTTGTTGCGCGTGCGCCCGCATCGAGACCCTGGTCATGTAGCGGCTCTGGAGCGTGATCTGCTGCGCATGCCAGCGTACATGTCGGGCATCCGCAACTGGCAACTGAGTCGAGTCTGCTCGAACAGCGGTTGGACGCACGTCTGGCAGCAAGAGTTCGCCCGTGTCGACGATCTCCAGGGTGAGTATCTGATCCATCCATTTCACTGGGGCTGGGTGGATCGGTGGTTCGACCCCGAATTTCCCGAGTGGACTGTGGAAGCGATTGCCCATGCGTTCTGTCCGCTTGCAACGAGCATCCTGACCCACCCCTTGTCCCTTCTCCCTTCTGAAAATGAGGAGTTCCCATGACCCAGGTATCGCAAAAACTGGCCGGCAAGATCGCACTTGTCACGGGTGCCAGCCGTGGAATCGGTCGCGCCATCGCCCAGCGCTTCGCCGCGGAGGGTGCGACAGTGGTGGTCAGTGCGCGCAGTCTGCAGCAGACGTCCAGCCTGCCAGGCACCTTGGCCGAGACGGTCGAGCTGATCACGCAAGCCGGGGGCCGGGCGATCCCATTGGCCGCCGACCTGGAGCTACCGGCTGAGCGCGACAGTCTGGTGGCACGCGCAGCCGCTGCCGCCGGCGGCCTGGACATTCTGGTCAACAACGCGGGATTCGCCGAGTACAGCCGCGTCGAAAGCATGCCGCTGACAATGTTCGAACGCACTCTCGAGCACTACCTGCGGGTGCCGTTCACGCTAAGCCAGGCAGCAATCCCATTGATGCGGGCACGTGGTGGCGGCTGGATCTTGAACCTGGGCTCGGTCACCGCGTTGCCACCGCTGCGCCCTTACCATGATTTCGAACGGCTGGGGGGTATCGCTGTATACGCCGCAGCCAAGGCCGCCATCAATCGTTTTACCCAGGCGCTGGCGGCCGAGTTGGAGGCGGACAACATCGCGGTGAATGCGGTGGGGCCGAGCACCGCGATCCGCACCCCGGGCGGCGGGCGTTACATCCCGGAGGACTATCCAACCGAGCCCGTCGAGTATCTGGCCGAAACCGCTTTGGCCTTGTGCCAACTGCCCGCCCGCGAGCGTACAGGCCTGATCACGCACAGCCTGCACTTTCCCCTGGCACAGCAGCTGCCGGTCTACACCCTTGACGGCCGTGACAGGCTGCCGGCGCCGACGATCCCGGCTTGGGCGCACCCGGGCATAGAACCCGCCGGCGCATGAGCCGAACCAGTAGAAGGAGGGATGAACCCATGCAAAGGTTGATCGACAAGGTCGCGGTGATCGCTGGCGGCGGCTCGGGAATAGGCGCCGCCACCGCTGAGCGGTTGGCCATGGAAGGCGCGGCCGTCGTGATTGGCGATCTCGACGGCGTCAGCGCAAGCGCGCTTGCGCAGCGTATTCAGGCTCGGGGGCAACGCGCGTTGGGAGTGCAGTGCGACATCAGCGACGATGCCTCGGTGGCCGCGCTGGTGGCGACCGCGCTGAATGCTTTCGGCGGCATCGACCTGATGCACGCCAACGCGGCCGACATGGGCGCGATCATGCATGACACCACCGTGCTCGATGTGCCGCTCGAGATATTCGACCGTACGATCGCAGTCAACCTGCGCGGCTACCTGCTGTGCACCCGCCATGCGCTACCGGCGCTACTGCAGCGCGGTGGTGGCGCGATTGTCTACACCAGTTCCGCAGCGGCGTTCATGGGGGAGCCGGAGCGAGTCTGCTACGGCATCAGCAAGAGCGGCATTCATGCGCTGATGCGGCACGTCGCTTCGGCCTGGGGGAAGCAGGGCATTCGCGCCAACGTGGTCGCGCCAGGGTTGATCCTGACTGAAACCATCCGCACGCGGGCGGCGGAGGAGTTCAAGGCCGAAGTGCTCGAACGTGGTCGCAGTCCGCGCCTTGGCGAGCCGACGGACATTGCTGCCACGGTGGCGTTCCTGGCGTCGGCTGACGGCGAGTGGATCAATGGCCAGGTCATCAGCGTTGACGGCGGCGTCAACATGCGCTGAGTCGGGCACAGTCAGGCTCGCCCTCAATCCGCGAACAACTCGAGCATCAACTGCCTGAGCCAGCGGTTGGCGGGATCCGTATACCGTAGAAGGGAGCCTGGCCAATGGACCAGATGCGAGAAGGAGCCGCAGGCCCCGTGACGCTTCAGGCCCAGCGACTCCCTCTGATACGTCCCTGGAACTCCCGGGACGCTCTACCGATATGCCCGCGTGTTCCTTTCGGAACCCGCGGCCTTAGTGCTGTACCTCGACCATATCGACATCCGGTGCGTCGGGTACGTTATTGGGTTCAGGCTCTGCCTCGACCACATCGACGTCCGGCGCGTCAGGGGCTTCATTGGCGTCTTCCGCAGCCTCTCTGGCGGCATCTGCGGCGTCTTCGGCAGCTTCCCTGGCAGCGTCTGCGGCCTCTTCAGCCGCCTCTCTGGCAGCATCTTCAGCCTTGCCAGCAGCCTCTCTGGCTAGATCTGCGGCCTCTTTGGCTGCCTCTCTGGCAGCATCTGCGGCTTCCTTATCAACCTCCCTGGCAGCATCTGCCTCGTTCTTGGCAGCATCGCGGGCAGCATCTGCAGCCTCCCTGGCCGCCTCTCTGGCGCCATCTGCGGCTTCTCTAGCCGCGTCTCTGGCTGCATCCGCGCCGTCCTTGTCAGCGTCCCTGGCTGCATCTCGGGCGGCATCTGCAGCGTCTCTAGCGGCATCTCGGGCAGCATCTGCCGCATCCCTGGCGGCGTCTCTGGCCGCATCCGCCGCACCCTTGGCGGCGTCTCTGTCTGCATCCGCCGCATCTTTGGCAGCGTCCCTGGCTGCATCTGCCGCGTCGGGCGCATCGGCCATGCCGTCCGCGTCGTCGCGATCGCCTGCATCATCGTCATGGGCATTGCCAGGACCCCGGTTGCCGCCGACTTTGTCATGGTCTCTGTCATGGTCTCTGTCATGGTCGTTGTCATGGTCCGCGTCAGCGTCGCCGTGTCCCTTGCCTCCATCATGACCATCACCGGCATGGCCTGCCTCACCATGGTCGCCATCGTGACCACCGCCATCGTGACCGCCACCATCGCCACCGTGACCGCCGCCGTCACCGCCGTGACCATCGCCACCGTGACCGCCGCCGTCTCCACCGTGACCTCCGCCACCGTCACCACCGTGGCCTCCACCACCACTGCTGCCATCCCTGGCAAACGCGTATGAGCCAACCGAAATGTAATCAGGCATCAACACTGTCGATGCCGAGAGGACTCCACCAATAGCCAGAGCCAGTAGGCATTTTTTAACAATCATAAAGTGCCTCCGTCTAAGTTCTCTTGCTTAACGCTCCCTACGAAAAATTGACGATGTAGGGTTGAGCCGAGTCGGCGGGCGGAAGTTCATAGTCCGTAACATTTTTCTGCCGAGTGGCCCCGAACCAGCGAAGGGAAGGGGACAGATGCGGGGCCGGCAAAGGCCCTCAATCCGCGAACAGCTCGAACATCAACTGCCTGAGCCAGCGGTTGGCGGGATCCCGATGGTACTTCGCATGCCAGAACAGGTTGATGTCGATCTCCGGAAGCTCGACCGGGTGGGGCAGAGCGACCAGGCCGAAGGGCTCGACGCAGGAGTCGGCGAAGCGCTCGGGCACGGTGGCGAGCAGGTCGGTGCGCTGGAGGATGTGGCCAACGGCGACGAAGTGCGGCACTTCCAGGCGGATGTCCCGCTCGATACCGAGGCGCGCCATGTGGGCATCCACCTCGCCATGGCCGGTGGTCGCGGCGATCACCCGCACGTGGCCGTGGGCGCAGAAGCGTTCCAGGGTCAGCGGCTCGCGGGTGACCGGGTGGCCCTTGCGGCACAGGCACACATAGCGGTGGTGGAACAGGCGGCGCGTGTAGAAGCCCGCCTGCAGGTGCGGCAGCAGCCCCACGGCGAGATCGACGGTGCCGTTCTGCAGGGCCTCGATCAGCGTCACGCTGGTGTTGCGCACGGTGCTGATGCGGCATTTCGGCGCCAGGCGGGCGAGCGCGTCCATCAGGCGCGGGGTGAAGTAGATCTCGCCGATGTCGGTCATGGCGATGGTGAAGGTGCGGTCGCTGGTCAGCGGGTCGAAGCTGTCCTGGCGGCTCAGCGCGTCGCGCAGGGTGTGGATCGCCAGCGACACGGGCTCGGCCAGTTGCACCGCATAGGGGGTGGGCTCCATGCCCTGGTAGGTGCGTACGAAGAGGTCATCCTGCAGGGCGGTGCGCAGGCGCTTCAAGGCGTTGCTGACGGCGGGTTGGGTCAGGCCCAGGTTGTCGGCGGCGGTGGAGACGCGCCGGTCGATGAGCAACTGGTTGAAGACCACCAGCAGGTTCAGGTCCAGGTCGCGTAGGTCCATGGGGCGTCTCGTGAGGCGGCGGGTCGGGAGGAATATTCACACTTGTAATAGTCTGTATGCGAGTCGCTGCATTTATCAATACTCCTGGCTTCGACATGATGGTTCCACTCCAACAACAACACCATCATGGGTACGAACATGACCACGAAGCCTGCCTTGCGCGTCGGCATCATCGGCGGCGGTATCTCCGGCGTCGCCCTGGCACTGGACCTGTGCCGTCACTCCCATCTCGACGTTCAGCTTTTCGAGTCCGCGCCGGCCTTCGGTGAAGTGGGCGCGGGCGTTTCCTTCGGCGCCAATGCGGTCCGGGCCATCGCCGGTCTCGGGCTGGCCGAGCCCTATGGGCAGGTCGCCGACCGCACGCCGGAGCCCTGGCAGGACGTGTGGTTCGAATGGCGCCGCAGCAGCGATGCCGGCTACATCGGCGCCAGCGTGGCGCCGGGCGTGGGGCAGTCCTCGGTGCATCGCGCGGACTTCCTGGATGTGCTGGCCAGCCGCCTGCCCGAGGGCGTGGCACGGTTCAACAAGCGCGCCTTCAGCGTGGAGCAGCAGGGCGACGCAGCTCGCGTGCTGTTCACCGATGGCACGGATTACCGGGGCGACCTGCTGATCGCTGCCGACGGCATCAAGTCTGCAATCCGCAGCCATGTACTGGAGGGCATCGGCGCCGCGCCAGTCGCGCCGCGCTTTACCGGGACCTGTGCCTATCGCGGGATGATCGACAGCCTGCGTCTGCGCGAGGCCTATCGCGTCGCCGGTGTCGACGCGCATCTGGTGGACGTGCCGCAGATGTACCTCGGCCTCGACGGCCACATCCTCACCTTCCCAGTGAAGCAGGGCCGCATCATCAACGTGGTGGCCTTCGTTTCCGACCGCAGCAGCCCCAATCCCACCTGGCCACAGGATGCGCCGTGGGTACGCGAAGCGAGCCAGCGCGAGATGCTCGAAGCCTTCACCGGCTGGGGCGATGCCGCGCGCATCCTGCTGGAGTGCATCCCCGCGCCGACCCACTGGGCGCTGCACGACCTGGCCGAGCTGCCCGGCTACGTACACGGACGGGTGGCCCTGATCGGCGATGCGGCCCACGCCATGCTGCCGCACCAGGGAGCCGGGGCAGGGCAGGGACTGGAAGATGCCTACTTCCTGGCCCGTCTGCTGGGCGATCCGCAAGTGAGCCAGGGCAACCTCGGCGAGCTGCTGGCGGCCTACGACGCCTTGCGCCGCCCCCGCGCCTGTCGTGTGCAGCGCACCTCCTGGGAAGCGGGCGAGCTGTACGAGCTGCGCGACCCGGCAGTGGGCGACAACGAGCAGGCCCTGGGCGCAACCCTGGCCAGCCGCTTCGACTGGCTGTGGAACCACGACCTGGATGCCGATGTGGCTGACGCCCGCGCGCGCCTGGGTTGGCAGTCCCGCAGCCACTGCGCCTGACCCGCTCCGTTCTACCGGGGCGAGCCCAGTCGGCCGTCCCGGCTCTATAACAATGACAAGAAGAGCCATGCCATGCGTGCCATCGACGTTTCCGCCCTGCTCGACGGGGCCCGCTTCAATACCTTCCACGCGCGCGTACTGTTCTGGTGCGCGCTGATCATCATCTTCGACGGCTATGACCTGGTCATCTACGGCGTGGTGTTGCCCGCGCTGATGCAGGCCTGGAGCCTCACCGCGCTGCAGGCCGGCCTGCTCGGCAGCTGCGCACTGCTGGGGATGATGCTGGGCGCGCTGTTCTTCGGCCCGCTGTCGGACCGGATCGGACGGCGCAAGACCATCATGACCTGCGTGACCCTGTTCAGCGGTTTCACGGTGATCAATGGCTTCGCGCGCACCCCCGAGGAGTTCGCGATCTGCCGCTTCATCGCCGGGCTCGGTATCGGCGGCGTGATGCCCAACGTGGTGGCGCTGATGAACGAATATGCGCCGAAGAAAATCCGCAGCACCCTGGTGGCGATCATGTTCAGCGGCTACTCGGTGGGCGGCATGCTCTCCGCCGGGCTGGGCATGTTGCTGATGCCCACCTGGGGCTGGCAGGCGGTGTTCTTCGTCGCCGTGGTGCCTTTGCTGGTGCTGCCGCTGCTGGTGCGCCAGCTGCCGGAGTCGCTCAACTTCCTGCTGCGCCAGGGGGATGTGGCGCGTGCCCAGGCGCTGCTGTGTCGCGCGGAGCCTGCGTACGTGCCCGCCACTGGTGACCGCCTGCACCTGCCCAAAGGGCAGGCGAGCAAGATCACCATCTCCCAGCTGTTCCATGACGGACGGACCCTGAACACGCTGATGCTCTGGGTGGCGTTCTTCTGCTGCCTGTTGATGGTCTACGCCCTGAGCTCCTGGCTGCCGAAGCTGATGAACGCCGCCGGATACGGGCTCAACTCCAGCCTGGCGTTCCTGCTGGTGCTGAACTTCGGCGCCATCTTCGGTGCCATCGGCGGTGGCTGGCTCGGGGACCGTGTCGCCCTTGGTCGCGTGCTGTTCGCCTTCTTCACCCTGGGCGCGCTGTCCCTCAGCCTGCTGGCACTGAAGTCCCCGCTGCCGGTGCTGTACCTGCTGATCGGTGTGGCCGGCGCTTGCACCATCGGCACGCAGATTCTCGCCAATGCCTGCGCCGTGCAGTTCTACCCGGCGCACATCCGCTCCACCGGACTTGGCTGGGCCATGGGCGTCGGCCGCCTCGGCGCCATCATCGGCCCGCTGCTGGGCGGTGCGCTACATGCCGCGCAGTTGCCGATCCAGGCAAGCTTCCTGGCCTTCGCCCTGCCGGGGCTGGTCGGCGCCGCCGCCATCCTGGTGTTTATCTGGCACCGGCCGGGTCAGCCGTCCCATGGCGGCGCCTTGGCCGAGGAGCCGCTGGAGTCCAGCTCCGGCTGATCGGCCTCGTACCACGGAGTCCGCCCCCGGCCCGATGGGCGCGGACTCCGCCAGCTTGATTCCCGAGCCCCTTTTTTCCTGCGCCCGCTCACGGCGCCGCGGCAGGGGTTTGCTGCCCCACGACAAGAACAAGAGAACGCCCAATGACTTTTAATCCGAAAAGGCCGCACCCGCTGCTCGCCGCCGCCCTCATCGCCCTGCCGTTCGGTGTCCAGGCCGGGGAGGGCGGCTTCATCGCCGACTCCGGTGCCACCCTCACCGCGCGCAATTACTACTTCAGCCGCGACTTCTCCGACATAATCGGGCCGAGCCGGCAGTCGAAGGCGGAGGAGTGGGCCCAGGGCTTCATCCTCAACGTCAAGTCCGGCTACACGCCTGGAACCGTGGGCTTTGGCGTCGACGTCATCGGCCTGCTGGGCCTGAAACTGGATAGCAGCCCTGATCGCGCGGGCACCGGCCTGCTGCCCGGCACCTTTGGCGAGACGGCGCCGGACGACTACAGCCGCCTGGGGCTGACAGCCAAGGTGCGGGTGTCGAAGACGGAACTGCGGGTGGGCGAATTGCAACCCAATGTGCCGGTGCTGGTGCTGACCGACAACCGCCTGCTGCCCAACACCTACCAGGGCGTTGCCATCAGCTCGGCGGAAATCGCTGGGCTGACCCTGCAGGCCGGCCAGCTGCGCTCCACCAGCATCCGCAGCGAGGCGGGGGACGAGGAAATCGGCGCCATCGTCGGTTTCGCACCCCGGCGCGACGCCCGGGCGCGGCTGATCACCTCCGACCGCTTCAACTACGCCGGCGGCGACTACGCCTTCAACCAGAACCGCACCACCCTGAGTGCCTGGTACGGGCAACTGGAAGACCTCTACAACCAGCGCTTCCTGGGGCTCAAGCACAGCGAACCCCTGGGTGACTGGACGCTGGGAGCGAACCTCGGCTACTTCGACTCCGCCGAGGATGGGCGGGAGCTCATCGGCGAGATCGACAACCGCGCTTTCTACTCACTGCTTTCGGCCAGGCGCGGCGGGCATAACTTCTACCTGGGCTACCAGGCGATGTTCGGCGACCAGGGCTTCCCCCGTGTGTTCGTCACCGTCTCGCCGCTGGGCAACGAGGTGCCCACCTACGAATTCGCCTCCGCCGAGGAGCGCTCCTGGCAGCTGCGCTACGACTACGATTTCGCCGCGCTGGGCGTGCCCGGGCTGATTGCCGGCGTCCGCTATATCCGGGGTGATAACGTCGACACGGGAAGCTTCGAGGGCGAGGACTGGGAGCGCGACCTGGATATCGGCTACACCGTGCAGAGCGGCCCGCTGAAGAACGTCTCGGTGCGGGTACGCAATGCGACTGCGCGCTCGAACTACCGCACCGATATCGATGAGAACCGCCTGATCCTGAGCTACACCCTGACGGTGTTCTGATACCGGTGCCGCCCATGCGCTTGCTCGATGATTTTCGTGCCCACGCAGCCTGTCGAAGTCGTAGGGCAGGCTGCGGAGCTTGTCGGAAGAGCGGAAGTGCAACGATCGCTTATTTGAACAGTGCAGCGTTGGCTGCCAGGACTTCGTCGGCGCACTGCGCGTCCAGGTGACCGCCCGGGGCGCCAGCCACGCCGATCGCACCGATCACGCTCTCGCCGGCCTTGACCGGGACGCCGCCGCCCAGCAGCAGGAAGCCCGGAATTTCGGTCAGGTTGGCGGCACCCGGATTCTTCTGGGCATTTTCCATGATGGTCAGGGTCGGAAGCTTGGCGGATGCGGCGGTGAAGGCCTTGGCGCTGCTGGCCTCGATGGTGTGGGGGCCGGCGTTGTCGGCACGGGCGAAGGCTTTCAGCAGGCCCGCGCGGTCTACTACCGACGCGCTCACGTTGTAGCCCTTGGCCTGGCAGGCGGCGACAGTGGCGGCGGCCAGTTTCTGGGCATCGGCAGTCGAGATATTGCCTTCTTTCAGTACGGCGGCGTTGGCGGCGCCCGCGAAGGTCAGGGCGCAAAGCACGGCGGCAAGGGAAAAACGAGGCATGGTTACGTCCTTTTCGTGGATCGATTTCAGGAGTAGCCAGTGTGGCCAGAACCTACTTGCCGCGGTATGCGCCCGACTACGCGACGGCCTCCGTAGTGCTACGGAGACGGCGAGTCCAGCAGGGTGGCGTATTGGCGGATGAGCTGCGCCAGCGAGTCGGCCTCGAGCTTGGCGAAGACGTTGGCCCGATAGGTTTCCACGGTGCGCGGCGACAGATCGAATTCGCGCGCGATTTCCTTGTTGCTCATGCCCTGGACGATGCGCACCAGCACGTCACGCTCGCGCCCGGAAAGGCGTGCCAGCCGTTCGACGGCGGCCTGTGTCACAGCCTGGCGCTCGCGACTGGCGACATGGGTGCGCACGGCGGCCTGGACGGCATCCAGGAAAACGTCATCGTCCACCGGCTTTTGCAGGAATTCCATGGCGCCGCCCTTGAAGGCGCGGCGGCACAGGTCGACGTTGGCGTGACCGGTCAGCATCACGACAGGCAGATCGGAAAACTCCGCCAGCCTTGCCAGCACGTCCAGCCCGCCGATCCCCGGCATGCGGATGTCCAGCACCACGCAACCGATTGACTGTGGCGACAACGAGGAGAGGAAGGCCTGGGGATCGCCATGGCCCTCGCTGCGCAGCCCGACGCTGCGCAGCAACAGCGCCAGTCCGTCGCGCACGGCATCGTCGTCGTCGACCAGGTATACGAGCGGGGAATGGGCGGGGAGGCTCATGCATCGGCTCCGGCGAGGGGCAGGCGCAGCGTGAAGCATGCGCCCGAGGGGTCGAGGTTGCGGGCAGCGATGCGGCCGTCCATGGCACCGGCAAGCGTTTCGCACAATGCCAGGCCCAGCCCCATGCCTTGCGGCCGAGTGGTGTAGAACGGCTCGAACAGCCGCGACAAGGCTTCGGGGGGAATGCCAGGGCCATTATCGCTGACGCTGAACTCATACTCCGTGCCTTCGACGCCGCCGCTCAGGACGATACTCCGGGTGCCCGGCGCGTCGGCCAGCGCGTCGGCGGCGTTCTGGACCAGGTTGTGGAGGATTTGTTCAAGCGTCACCCGGTCACCCAGGGGACGGGCGTCGGGGTTGGCGTTGCGCCACGTCAGGCGGATACCACGGCGTGCCAGCTCCTCTTCACGCAGGAACAACAGCGAAGCCGCCAAGGCATCGGGGTCCACCGCCGCGCGCGGCGAGGGCGAGCTGGGCTTCACCAGCTCGCGCATGCGACTGATGATGTCAGCCGCGCGGCGGGCCTGGCCAGCGCTGGCGAGCAGAGCCTGACGCACCGCGGGGCGCTCCTCTTCATCATCCAGCAGACGTTCGGCGGCACGCACCTGCGCGAGGATGGCGGTCAACGGCTGGTTCAACTCATGGGCAATACCCGCGGCCATTTCACCCAGGGTGCTCAGCCGCGTCATCGCTGCCAGACGGACCTCCTCCTGCTGGCGCCTTGCGTCGGCGCGCGACCGCTGCCAGGCAGCGCTACTGGCCGCCAGCAGGCAGCTGGCAGCGGCCCAGGCCAGCCACTCTGCCCAGGGCCAGTCGGCGAGCGTCAGCGTGCGCCAACTGTGCATGGGAAAGGGTTGGCTGACCGCACCCAGCGGTTTGCGCACGTCGATGTTCCAGCCCGGCGAGCTGGCGGCGGGCTGGCGCGCCAGCAGCGCAAATGGGCCCGCCCCGACATCCAGTGTCAGCATGGCCAGCGAGGGCGGGAAGTCGGCGGCCGGTATGAGTTGCCGTGCGTCCAGCAACAGACTCCAGCCCGATGGGGCAACCAGCCAGTAGCGGGACGCGTCCACTGGCAGTGTGACGGGCCGCCCCTCCTGGCGGGCGTGCTCGACTGCAGCAGCCAGGCCCGTCGGGGACAGGGTGCTGCCTGCCCAGGCCCCGTCGCGCAGGTAGCCCAGACCCAGCAGTTGCGACATTGATGGTTGCAAGCTGGGGAGGAGGCGTTCCGGAATGGGCGGATGCGACAGCGCGGCCAGGGTCGCCAGCACCGCTTCGTGCTGTACGGTCTTCTGGCTGAGCATGCGCTGCGCGATGCTGGTGTCCTGGAAGAAACGCTCGTACCGGTCAGCATGGTCCTGCCAACCGATCCAGGCAGCAATGGGGCAGAACAGGACCAGCCAGAGAAGAGAAGTGCGGATATTCGTCAGGGGCTTCACGGCAGACATCATGCCTCGCCGCCCAGGACGCCCGCCATCCGTAGGGCTACGGAGGCAGGGAGCAGGCAACCGGTAGGCCGAATGATGGGCGTGGCGATTGGGAATGCACGCGGTCCGATACCCAGGGAGCCAGCACCGGTGATAACCGCATGTGGCGCGCCAATGCATTGGCCCAGGTGTGAGCTGTCGATTGCTTGCATCCGTTCAGCCTGATTCCGGGAATCGGGACGGCGTCGCCAGTTTCTTTTGGCGACCATGCCAGTCGAAATGATGTCGCCATTGTTTCATGGCCGGAGTGAGCATGGACGCACTCAGGCCGGGTAGCCACCTCGAATACGGAAACCGAGGCTATGGAAGGCCGAGCTACGGTCTGATCGTCATGCGCGGATATCCGCCCCACCGCCGTCGTTGGCGTCTGCGATGTGGTGTTCATCCACAAGACCCTGCACCAAGTCGACTTGAGGCAGCGCGTGACATGATCGTCACCCCGTTACCCATGTCTCCCGCCAGGCGTTACCCATCTAGCCCGGCTCAACACGCGGCGCACCCTACGTGCGAACGGCTCAACCGTAGGGTGCGCTGTGCGCACCGACTGCAATCCATCAGACGCGGCGCGCGGCCAGGAGGTCCAGGGCGACGTCGACGATCATGTCCTCCTGGCCGCCAGCACCATCAGCGCCTTCATCGACCGCCATCCGAGCCTGAAGATGCTGGCGCTGGCCTTCCTGGTGGCGGGCACGGTGCTGATGGTCGAATCCTTCGAAGTCCACGTGCCGAAGGGCTACGTCTACTTCGCCATCGCCTTCTCCCAGGCCGTGGGGGCTCCGAACATCCGCATGCGCACAGCCCGCGGGCGCAAGGAAGGGGAGCCCGTGAAGCTGCGCAAGGATCTGATCGGTGAGTAATCCATTCTTCGAATCAACCCCTGAAAGGAGGCCTACGAAAAGCCTGTGGCCTAGGCTTTAACACAGGCGCAACCGCTGAACAGCAAATCTCCATGGGTGAACCTGCAAGCAACCTCAACAAGAACAAACTGCTTTTCGGGAGAAAGACCATGTTCCGTGCAAATCGTCGATTCAGTCGCTTCATCGCAGCTGCCATCACCGCAGCGACCCTCGCAACTCCGGCCTTCGCGCTGGAAACCGTCAAGGTCATGGCCCCCGGCTCGCCGGGTGGTGGCTACGACCAGACCGCCCGGGTCCTGGGCAAGGCAATGCTGGAGGCCAAGGTGGCCGAAGCCGTCACTTACGAGAACAAGGGCGGCGCCGGCGGAACGCTGGGGTTGGCTCAGTTCGCCAATAGCACCAAGGGTGACCAGAATGCCCTGATCGTCGTAGGGGCCATCATGGTCGCTGCGGTGGAGCAGAACAAACCACCGATCACCATGGCCAACGTGACGCCGATCGCGATGCTGTTCACCGAGTACAACGTGATCGCGGTGCAGAAGGATTCCCCGTACAAGACCCTGGATGACCTGCTCTCCGAGTTCAAGGCCAACCCCACCAGCGTCAAATGGGGAGGCGGTTCCAAGGGCTCGGTGGACCACATCGGCATCGCGGAACTGGCCGGCAAGCTGAACGTTCCGGTCAATCAGGTGAACTACATCGCCTCCGGTGGCGGCGGTGAAGTGGTCTCCGCGGTCCTGGGTGGGCACATCACGGCCATCACGGGGGGATACGCCGAGCTGTCCCAGTACATCAAGTCAGGTCAGCTCCGGGTGCTCGCGATCGGTTCGCCCGAGCGTATTCCCGCGCTCGATGCCCCGACCCTGAAGGAGCAGGGCGTGGACATGGTCATCGGCAACTGGCGGGGTGTCTACGGCGCCGCCAACCTGACGCCGGAGCAGCGCAAGGAGCTGACCGATGCGGTCCTGGCCGCTACCAAGACCAAGGTGTGGCAGGACAACGTCCAGGTCAACGCCTGGTCGCCCAGCATTGTCACGGGCGATGACTTCGCCAAGTTCGTCGAGGACGAGCATGCCCGCCTGCGTGAAATGCTGGTCAAGGTAGGACTGCTCTGACATGGCCCGCTCTCCGGGAATAGTGCCGGCCCATCTGGCGGTCGGCGTCAGTGTCATCGCCATCGGTGTAATCCTGGCGTTTGGTGCCGCCCGTTTCCCTGTGGAGACGGGTTTCACCATCCTCGGCGCCTATGTCTATCCCTACGCCGTTGCCATCTTCCTGGTGGGCGTGGGCGCGCTGTTGAGCATGCAGGCATTGACCGGGGGATTTCGCGGGCTCGCGGACGACGAGGAACCTGTCGAGGTGCTGGCGGGCGGCAAGGCCGGGGCTGTCTGGATAACCGCTGGGTTGATCAGCATTGCCCTGCTCATCACCCATATCGGCTTCGTCCTTTCGGCCGCGCTGCTTTTCACCTGTGCGGCGCGTGGCTTCGGCAGCCGTCATCCGCTTCGCGACCTGGCCATCGGCATCGCCCTGACACTGCCGGTCTATTGGCTGTTTACCGCCGGGTTGGGGGTTTCCCTGCCGCGCCTTGTCAATGCATGGCTCTGAACTGGTTCATCGGAGGTACATGTAGTGGACATTCTTTCGAGCCTGGCAACAGGCTTCGCCGCCGCGCTGACGCCGGTCAATCTCCTGTGGGGATTCGTCGGCTGCCTGCTGGGTACCGCGATTGGCGTGCTGCCGGGGATAGGGCCGGCACTGACGGTTGCGCTGCTGTTGCCGATCACCGCCAAGGTGGACCCCACCGGCGCCCTGATCATGTTCGCCGGTATCTACTACGGCGCCCAGTTCGGAGGTTCCACCACCTCCATCCTGCTCAATACGCCGGGCGAGTCGTCTTCCATGGTCACCGCCCTGGAGGGCAACCTGATGGCGCGCAATGGCCGGGCAGGCCCGGCCTTGGCAACGGCTGCCATCGGCTCGTTCGTGGCCGGGACCATCGCTACGGTACTGCTGACCCTGTTCGCGCCCACGGTGGCGAACCTGGCGCTGAGGTTCGGTCCCGCCGAGTACTTCGCGATCCTGGTGCTGGCGTTCACCACGGTATCCGCGATCCTCGGCGCGTCCATGTTGCGCGGGTTCGTCTCGCTGGGGCTGGGAATGGCCGTGGGGTTGATCGGGATGGACTCCATCTCCGGCATCGCCCGATACACCCTCGGAGTACCCGAGCTGGTCGACGGTATCGAGGTCGTGTTGGTGGCGGTCGGCCTGTTCGCCGTCGGCGAGGCGCTGTATGGCGTGCTGTACCAGAAGGAGGAAAAGGGCGACCGCAATCGCCTGACGTCGTTGTGGATGACTGGTTCGGACTGGAAGCGCTCGATACCCGCCTGGCTGAGGGGAACCTTCATCGGCTTCCCGTTCGGCACCATCCCGGCGGGAGGCGCCGAGATTCCCACCTTCCTGTCCTATTCCGCGGAACGCAAGCTCAGCCGCTACCCCCAAGAGTTTTCCGCCGGAAAGGGGCAGGGGGCGATCGAGGGAGTCGCCGGGCCCGAAGCGGCCAACAATGCCAGCGCGACGGGGTCACTTGTGCCGCTGCTGACCCTGGGCATCCCAACCTCCGCGACAGCGGCGATCCTGCTGGCTGCGTTCCAGAACTACAACCTGCAGCCGGGACCGCTGCTCTTCCAGACTTCGGGAGACCTGGTCTGGACGCTGGTGGCTTCGCTGTTCGTTGGCAACGCGATCCTCCTCGTGCTGAACCTCCCGCTGGTTGGCATCTGGGTCAAGCTCCTGAAAATCCCCCGCCCATACCTCAATGCCGGGATCCTGGTGTTCGCCAGCATCGGGGTATATGGGATGCGGCAATCGTCCTTCGACCTGCTGCTCATGCTGGCCATCGGTTGGATCGGGGTCTTGATGCGCCGCCTCGATTTCCCGGTTGCCCCGGTGATCGTGGGGATGCTGCTGGGCCCCATGGCGGAAAAGCAATTGCGCAACGCCCTGTCAATCAGCCAGGGGGATTGGTCCGTTTTCGTGACCCACCCCATCTCAGCTGCGGTTCTCGCACTCACGCTGGTGGTTCTCATCGTTCCGCATCTGTTGCATGCGCGCGGTGTGCGTTTGCACGCAGACGATTGACGACCTGGAAGGGGCCAGGCACGCACAGACGCCGGCTATGCAGCGGGCAGCAGGTAGCGCAGGCCCCCGGTCGCCAGAATGGAGATCAGGACAACCGGCAGGATGGGGTAGCGGGTCGCAGCGAACAGCGTGATTCCAAGTGCCAACAGATCCGCAGGCTGGCCGCTGGCGAACTTTGGCGCGATCACCGCGATCAGTACGCAGCCTGGCGCTGCCTGCATGACCGACTGCCACTGGGCGCTCAACACACGATTGCGAAGCGCGACGAAACCGAGCACGCGGGTCAGGTAGGTCACAACAGCCATCATCAGGATAGTCAGCAGGGTCGTCATATCCATCACTTCGCCCACAGGTATGCCCAGACGAGGCCGGCTGCCGTTCCGGCCAGCACATACCAGCCGCCTGGAATCAGCAGATAGAAGAGCGCCGCGGTTCCCAGGCTGAACAGCCAGGGCATCGCCGCATGCACGCCCCGCCACATGCCGCGCAACAGCACGAGGAAAACCGCCGCGAATGCCATGTCGAAGCCATAGGCATGAATGTCGCCAAGGAGCGGGCCGATGGCACTACCCAGCGCGGTGAACGCCACCCAGGTCAGCCAGAGGCAGGCCGACAAGCCCAGGAAGTACGCGAGGCTGAACGTCGGAGTCGTCCGACTCTCGCGTTGCCGGGCATCAGCCAGGCCCATGGCCCAGCTCTCGTCGCACATGAAGAAGAGCGAAGGCAGCGCCTTTTTCATCGGCAGGCCCCGGAGGTACGGCGCGAGGGTCGCTCCCATCAGCAGGTGCCGGCTGTTCACCAGGAGGGTCATGGCGACGATCACCAGTATCTGGGGCGGAGACGACCAGAGCTCGATAGCGGCGAACTCGGACCCGCCACCGAAGTTGAGCCCGGTCATCAATGCGATCTGCTGGACGCTCAAACCTTTCTGTGCGGCCTGCGCCCCCAGCGCCAGGGCGAAGGGAATGAAGCCGATCAGCACGGGCACGGCAGCCTTCGCGCCGCGGGCCAGCTCGCGATTCGAGCATTGATACGCAGGGTGGGTAACGGACAGTTCGGTTTCGCTCATCTTGCACCTCCAGGGAGGTGAAAATTATTTCAAGACTTCGGGGGAATTTGGTTGCGTGTGCAGGGGCTGATCCTCAATATTTGGCATCCGATTCCAAGGATTAGCCAAAAGTAGAATAAGGTGCCAATGAAGCTGGATGCCATCGACAGACGAATCCTGCGCGCTTTGCAACGCGACGGCCGCCTGCAGAATCTGGAGCTTGCCAAGCAGGTGGGGCTCTCTCCCTCTCCCTGCCTGAGGCGCGTACGCCTGCTGGAGGAGGCAGGTGTCATCGAACGTTATGTGGCCCTGGTCGATCCCGCCAAGGTGGACGTGGCGGTCACCCTCTTCGTGCGGGTCTGGCTGACGGGGCAGGACGAAGAAACCGTCGATCGCTTCATTGCGGCGGTTCGAGGGCTGCCCGAGGTTCTGGAATGCCACCTGATGGCGGGTGACTGCGACTTCCTGCTGCGGGTCGTCGCCGCCGACCTGGATGCCTACCGCCAGTTCCAGATCAAGCACCTGGCCCGCATCAAGGGTGTACAGAGCCTGAAGACCGAGATTCCGATGCAGAAGATCAAGCTGACCACCGAGCTACCGATCTAGCAGGCCACGCCATCACCGCACATCAGCTGGGCAGTGGGAGCGAGCGTGGTCCGTCCGTGGTCGTTGCAATGCCAAGGCAGGCCTTCAGGCAGGCTGGCGATTGCGCCGGACTTCCTCCAGCAGCGCATCCAGCACCACTGACCGTTGCCCGCTACGCCAGATCAGATGGGTTCGCGCCTTCGCCACCCTGGGCGGCAGTGGTAGCACCTGCACCAGGCTTTCCGCGTGCACGACCCTGAGCACGGAGCGCGGCACGATGGCGATGCCAGACCCGGCGGCGACACAGGCCACGATGGCGTGGTAGGAGGCGAGTTCCAGCACCCGTCTGGGCGCGATTTCGCATTCGACCAGCCAGTCTTCCAGGATCCGTCGGTAAGAACAGCCGGTGGAGAAGGCGATGATCGTGCATTCCTGCAACTCTTTCGCGTTCCTCACCTGGGCGTTCTTCCCCGCAATCAGCACAAGCTCCTCGACAAAGGCCTCCTGGGTTTCCAGTTCGGCGCCGTTGAAGGGTTCCGAGACGAAGGCCGCTTCCACATCGAAGCGGTGGACACGGCTGATCAGCGCGTCGGATGTGCCGGTGACCAGCTCCATCTGCACATCCGGGTAGCGTTCGTGGTAGGCCGATAGCAGCGGCGGCAGGCGCGCGGCGGCCGTGCTTTCCAGGGTGCCGATGCGCAGCGTCCCTTTCGGTGTGCCGCGACGCAGGGCCGCCTCGGCTTCGGAAGAAAGCTGGAGCAAGCGCTCCGCGTAGTCGAGCAGGAGCCTGCCATCGGCCGACAGAACCAGCTTGCCGCCCTGGCGCTGAAACAGCTTCACGCCCAGTCGCTGCTCCAGGTTCTTCACCCGGGTGGTGATGTTCGACTGGACCCGGTTGAGTTGTGTGGCCGCATTGGTGATCCCGCCGAAGTCGACGACGGCCTTGAAGATCTGCAGGGAGTCGAGGTCGATGTTTCTCAAATCGAGAACTCTCCATCTTGCTAATTCATTTTTGGTGATATCGAACCCAGCTTACACTTCGGCCGGGATTCAGCGGATCCCATTGCACTGGGTATCTGGACGAACGGAGGAGGCAGGTAGATGCGAAAGATCGGTCTTGTGGGCGGAATGAGTTTCGAGGGGACGGCGGTCTATTACCGGAAGATCAACGAAGCGGTCCGTGAGCGCCTGGGCGGTCTGCATTCCGCCGAGGTGCTCATGCACTCGGTGGACTTCCAGAGAATCGTCGACCTGCAGAAGACCGATCGCTGGGATGATGCCGGCCATTACCTGGCCAGCGTTGCACGGGGTATCGAGGGGGCCGGCGCTGACTGCATCATGATCTGCGCGGTCACCATGCACCTGGTTGCCGATGCCGTCGAGGCCACCGTACGGGTGCCCTTCATCCATATCGTCGACGAAACGGCCAAGCGGCTGAAGGCTGCGGGGTGCCGCAGGCCACTCCTGCTCGCCACCCGCTACACGATGGAGAACGGCTTCTATCCTGCGCGGATGGAGCGGCATGAGATCGAAGTGCTGGTGCCCGAAGCGGAAGGCCGAGCCCTTGTCCATGGCATCATTTTCGATGAACTCTGCGCCGGGAAGGTGCTGGACCAATCCCGTGACGCCCTGGTCGCGCTGATCGAGCAGGCGCAGGCCGCTGGGGCCGACTCCGTCATCTTCGGCTGTACCGAGATCTGCCTGATCCTGGATCCGGATGCGCTGTCGCTGCCGGGATTCGATTCCACCGCGATACATGTCGACGCGGCGGTGGAGTTCGCCCTCGGCGCCGCGTAGAGCTCCGGAGCGTCTGGTGCTGCCAGTCCCTGGGCCGTTCGCCGGAAGAGGTGAGGGGCGTAGGCCTCCGGCCTCTCAGCTGACAAAACGCTTGATATAGGCCTCCCTGAGCGTTCGTGTGAAGGTGCCGGGCTTGCCCGACCCGATGGGGTGCCCATCGATGGAAATCACGGGGTAGACCAGTGTGGTCGACGAGGTCACGAAGGCTTCGACCGCCTGTTTCGCCTCCTCGAGGGAAAATGCCCGTTCCTCGATGCGGTACCCGCACTCCTGGATGACCGTCAGCATGCTGGACCGGGTAATCCCGGGAAGGAGGGCCTGGGACAATTCCCGTGTCACTATCGAACCCGGGGCGGTCAGGATGAACGCGTTGTTCGAGCTGCCTTCCGTTACCAGTCCGTCGCGGACCAGCCAGGCGTCATCCGCGCCCTGTTGCCTGGCCGCCTCCTTTGCCATGCAGGCGTAGAGCAGCTGGGTCGTCTTGATGTCACTGCGTTGCCAGCGCAGGTCCGGCAGGCTGATGACCGACAGCCCGCGCTTGGCTATCGGGCTATCCAGAATGGCCTTCTCCTGCGTATAGATGACCCAGGTACAGGGCGTCGACTCATCCGGGTAGGCGAAGTTGCGATCCTGCATGCCACGGCTGACCTGGACGTAGACCAGGCCTTCGGTCACCGCGTTGAGCTTTACCAGCCGCGCGTGGATTGCGGCCAGCTCCGCTTCATCGAAGCTGGCGACCATGCCCAGCTCCAGGAGCGAACGGCGCAGCCGCGCCATATGGGCGGCGAAGTCGATCAGGCGCCCTCCGATCACCGCGGTGACTTCGTACACCGCATCTCCGAACATGAATCCACGATCGAATACGGAGACCTTGGCTTCGTTTTCGGGAAGGTAACTGCCATTGAGGTAGATAGTGCGCATGCTGGCTGATGCCTTTACTGGGGACGTCCGCTATCGCTGTTGGCTTGCATCGGTTACCGGAACATCGAGGCCGACTTTGACGTTGCTCATCGACACGAGCGTCTTGAACCGCTTGACGTTGTTGCTCTCGAAGAACAGCTCCCTCGTGAGTTCGGTGTACTGCTCCATGTTCTTCACCAGCATGATGAGGACGAAGTCGCATTCACCCGCCACGTAGTAGCACTGCTGTACCTGGGGGCACGCGAGGAAGCTGCGTTTCATGGCGTCCAGCAGGTCCAGGCGCTCGCTTTCCACCTCCACCTCGGCGATCACCGTGAGCGCGTAGCCCAACTGCGAGGGGTCCACGACCGAGACTGTCTTTCGTATGACCCCGTCGGCATTCATCTTCTTCAGGCGGCGATTCACGGCCGCGGACGACAGGTTCACCTGGGCGCCAAGGTCCTGCTGGGAGGTGGTGGCGTCCTGCTGGACGGCCTCCAGCAGTGCATGGTCGAACTGATCGAGGCTCATTTCGGAAGGCTCTGAATGGAAAATCGGTAGCTGGCCAGAAAACGTAATAAAAGTTCATCAGATAGCCAGAAATCAAGAAATTAGTGCGAGGTAGCAGGAATAAAATTTACACGTCTACCAGAAACCCTGGGGCCTATGGGCTGAACCGCATGGCCCACTCGTCCCGCACCGGAGAGTCCGATGAGCAAGTGTCCCGATCTTCGCCTGAATGGCCCGATTCTGCTCCAGCAGATCCGCACCCTTGGTGAAATAGGTGCCGACCCGGTCAATGGTGGCCGTACCCGTATCGCCCTGACCGACGCAGAGAAGGCGGGCCGTGACCAGCTCGTTGCCTGGATGACGGAACTGGAGCTGGACATCCAGATCGATCGTATCGGCAACATCTTCGGCACGCTTCGCTCCGCCACCGACCAGGGCGACCAGGCCCCTTTGATGATGGGCTCCCACATCGACACCGTGACCAACGCCGGTGCCCTGGATGGCTGCTACGGGGTGCTGGCCGGGCTGGCTGTGGCTCGTGCATTCCGCGAGGCGGGGGCACTGCCGTCGCGCTCCATCACCATTGGCGCCTTCACCAACGAAGAGGGCGTGCGCTACCAGCCGGACATGATGGGCTCGCTGGTCTACGCCGGCGGGATGTCAGTGGAAGAAGCACTGGCAACCATCGGCACCGACGGAACCCGCTTGGGCGATGAACTCCAACGAATCGGCTATGCCGGTGACCTTGAGCCGGGCGCTATCGTTCCTCATGAGTATCTTGAACTGCATATCGAACAGGGCCCGATCCTGGAGGCGGAGAACACCCTTATTGGCGTGGTCGAGAACCTCCAAGGCATCTCCTGGCAGCAGGTCGTCGTGCAAGGCAACGCCAACCATGCGGGTACCACCCCGACCCGTTTGCGTCATGACGCCGGCTATGTGGCGAGTGCCGTAGTGGCTGAGCTGAGGGAGATCGCCCGCGACTCGAGCGGAACAACCCTGGCGACGGTCGGTTGCATGAGCTTCGAGCCCAATGTGATCAACGTGATTCCGCGCAAGGCCAGTTTCACGGTGGACCTGCGCGATCCCGATGAAGAGCTGCTGGTGGCCGCCGAGAAGCGCCTTGAGAAGTTCCTGGCCGTGATCGCGGAAGAGGAGGGCGTAAGGATCGGCGCCGAGCAGTTGGTGCGTTTCCAACCTGTGACCTTCGATGCGGATCTGGCTGATGAAATAGAAGCCTCCGCCAAGCGCTTCGGTTTCAGTTACAAACGCATGACCTCGGGCGCGGGTCATGACGCACAGATGATTGCGCGTATCGCGCCGTCCGCAATGATATTCGTGCCCAGCCGTGGCGGTATCAGCCACAACCCCCGTGAACACACGGATGACGATCAATTGCTCAAAGGCGCCGAGGTGCTTCTTGACGTTGTCGTCGGCCGCCTGAACGCCAACCACTGATTTCAACCGCTATTCCACGAACCCGCTGGCGGATGCCGGCGGCATTGGCCCGGCTTTGCCTTCTAATGGAGTCATTTATGTTGATCGCCAACCCCCACGCAAAACGTGAAACCTACCCCGATGATCTGAAAAACATCATGAGCATCCAGAAGGCCAATGAGAGTCGCGCCTGGCTTTCGGATTGGTCACGGCTGAACAGCGATGGAACTCCGCTCTACTCGCTGCCCGATCTTGCGGCAGAACTGGGAGTGGCGGACATCCTGGTCAAGGATGAATCGGAGCGTTCGGTGCTGGGCAGCTTCAAGGCCCTTGGGGCGCCCATCGCCCTGGTGCGCCTGATCCTTCGCCGGTTCCCGGAGCAGTGCTTCGAGGCTCGCGGCCTGCTGGCGGGTGAGTACAGCGCGGCGCTGGCCGATTTCACCGTGATCAGCGCGACCGACGGCAACCATGGCCGCGCACTGGCGGCGGCGGCCCAGAGCGTCGGCTGCCGCTGCGTCATCGTGCTGCATGCCAACGTCAGCATCGAGCGTGAAGAGGCCATTGCGGCTTACGGCGCCGAGATAGTGCGGATCAGTGGCAACTACGACGAGTCGGTCGAGGAAGCGGCTGCACTCGCCGAAAAGAACGATTGGCTGGTGGTTTCCGATACCTCCTATGACGGCTATGAGGAAATCCCGCGCGACGTGATGCAGGGCTACGGCACCATCGCTGCCGAGATCATCGAGGCGGCGGCCCAGCGTCAGGGCAGCGGCCCGGCGTTCACCCACGTGTTCCTGCAAGGCGGAGTTGGCGGCCTGGCGGCAGGCATCGCCAGCTATCTCTGGGAACTCTGCGGCGAGCAGCGCCCGACCTTCATCGTGGTCGAGCCGGAACAGGCCGATTGCCTGTATCAGAGCGCCATTGCCGGCAAGGCGGCCAAGGCAACCGGCTCGGTGGATTCGGTGATGGCGGGCCTCGCCTGTGGTGAAACCTCGCCATTGGCCTGGAAGTTCCTGCAACCCAGCGTCGACTTCTTCATGACCATCCAGGATGACGAGGCGGTCAGCGCCATGCGCCGTCTGGCCGCCGGCAGCCAGCGCGATATTCCGCTGGTGGCGGGCGAGTCGGCGGTGGCCGGGCTCGCCGGACTGGTGCGGGTCGTCGCGTCGAACAGTCTCTCCTCCGATCTCGGCATCGATGGGCAGTCCCGCGTACTGCTGATCAGCACCGAAGGCGCAACCGCTCCGGGCGTCTACGCCGAGCTGGTTGGCGAAACCGCCGACTCCGTCCTGTCTCGTCAGAAGGCCTGGTCGCCCAAGGCCTGACCTCCACCCTCCCTGCAATCCCTTGCCCCACGGAGAAGAGACCGTCGTCTCTTCTCCGCGGACAACTCCGCACAAAAAAAACAATGGAGCGCGAAATGCAAACCACAAAACGAAACATCGGGTCATGGTCGCTGATGCTCACTGGCCTCGGCTCCATCATCGGCTCCGGCTGGTTGTTCGGCGCCTGGCACGCTTCGGCGATCGCGGGACCGGCGGCCATTCTGGCCTGGATCATCGGCGCCGTCGTGGTGCTGGCAATTGCCCTGACCTATGCAGAAATGGGGGCGATGTTTCCCGAGTCCGGTGGCATGGTCCGCTATGCCCGTTACTCACATGGCTCGCTGGTAGGCTTCATGGCTGCATGGGCGAACTGGATTTCCATCGTGTCCGTCATCCCGATCGAGGCAATTGCATCGATTCAGTACATGGCATCCTGGCCCTATCCCTGGGCTCAGGCGCTGGTCGAGAGCGGTGAACTGACAACGCCCGGTCTGTGGGCGAGCGCGGTACTGGTGCTCGTCTACTTCGCCTTGAACTACTGGGGCGTGAAGCTGTTCGTGAAGACCAACTCGGCCATCACGATCTTCAAGCTGATCGTACCGGCCCTCACTGGGGTCGCCCTGATCTATGCGGGCTTCAACCCGGAGAACTTTGGCGACGGCTCGGTCGGCAGCTTCGCTCCCTATGGCTGGTCGGCGGTGTTCACGGCAGTGGCTGCGAGCGGCATCGTCTTCAGCTTCAATGGCTTCCAGAGCCCGGTGAGCCTGGCGGGTGAGGCACGAAATCCGAGCCGCAGCATCCCGTTCGCACTCATTGGCTCCGTGCTGATCGCACTGGTCATCTACGTGCTGCTGCAAGTCGCCTTCATCGGTGCCGTCAGCCCCGACAGCGTCGCAGCCGGCTGGCACAGCCTGAACTTCACGTCCCCGCTGGCTCAGCTCGCCCTGGCCCTGAACCTCAACTGGCTGGCGATCCTGCTTTACCTCGATGCATTCGTCAGCCCTTCGGGTACCGGCTCGATCTATACGGCGACCACCGCGCGAATGATCCATGCCATGGAGCGCAACAACACCATGCCGAAGATATTCGGCAACCTGCACCCGATCTATGGCGTACCTCGGCAGGCCATGTGGTTCAACCTGGGTGTGTCGTTCGTGTTCTTGTTCTTCTTCCGTGGTTGGGGCGCTCTCGCTGCGGTCATTTCCGTTGCAACGATCATTTCCTTCCTGACCGGCCCAATCAGCCTGATGGGTTTGAGGAAGAGTGCGCCTGACGTTCCTCGCCCGCTGAAGTTGAAAGGTATGAGCCTGGTAGCGCCTTTCGCCTTTGTTTGTGCGTCGCTGGTCCTGTACTGGGCGCATTGGCCGCTCACTGGCCAGGTCATTCTGCTCGTCGTGGCTGCCTTGCCGATCTTCTTTTACTTCCAGGCCAAGTCGGGTTGGAAAGGCTTCAGTCAGGATCTGCGTGCGGCCGCCTGGTTGATCGGCTACCTGCCGGTGATGGCTGCGGTGTCGTACCTGGGGAGCAAGGAATTTGGTGGCATCGGCATGTTGCCAGAGGGATGGGACATGGCGGTCGTGGCTGTACTGGCCTTGGCCTTCTACCACCTCGGTGTGCGGAGTGGTTACCGAACTCACTATCTCGACGAAAGCATCGTCTGGCGCATGACCGCTGAGGAGACTGCAACGGCATCCATTCATCCCGCAGGTGCAACCGAGCGTCCTGCCGTAGCCCAGCAATAGGAGCAAAAGAGCAAATGGTTGTTGACCAGGATTTTCAGCTGCGACTCAAAGAATGGCGGCATGCCTTTCACCGGCTTCCTGAGACCGGCTTCGAAGAGTTCAACACGGCGGAAGAAGTTGCCAGGATTCTTCAGGGCTTTGGCCTCGCGGTACATCGCGAGATCGGCGGTACCGGGCTCGTGGCCAGCCTTACGGTAGGCGAGGGCGGGGGCGTTATAGGTCTGCGGGCGGACATGGATGCCCTGAACATTGCTGAGCACGCACCGGGCCGGCAACACGCCTCGCAGATCGCAGGAAAGATGCATGCCTGTGGGCATGACGGGCACATGGCAATGGTGCTTGGCGCTGCGGAACTGCTCTGCACCCGGCGCGACTTCAATGGCACCGTGCGCTTCATCTTCCAGCCGGCGGAGGAGCATGGGCGCGGAGCGAAGGCGATGATGGCCGATGGGTTGTTCGAGCGCTTCCCGGTCGACGCCATCTACGGGGCGCACAACATGCCGGGTATGCCTGCCGGCCACATCGCTACCCGGGAGGGCGGCATCATGGCGAGCGAGGACAACTTCGTCATTCGCATCGAGGGAAGGGGCACGCACACCGCCAGGCCGCACATGGGTATCGACCCGATGGTGATCGGTGCGGAGATTGTCCTGGCACTTCAGACCATCGTATCGAGGAACCTCGACCCCAGCCTGCCGGCAGTGATTTCCTGCACCGAGTTCATCACCGACGGCATCCGCAATGCGATCCCCACCCACGTCACCATCAAGGGGGATACGCGGAGCTACAGCCCTGAGGTGCAGCAGCTGCTGGAAACCCGCATGCGCGAGATTTGCATGGGTATCTGCGCCATGCATGGTGCGACCTGTGAGTTCGAGTACACCCATGAGTTCGCGCCGACCGTGAACTGGGCTGACAACACCGCAATCGCCGTGGCGGCGGCGCGGAATGTGGTGGGTGAGCAAGCGGTGGATGGCGCGGTATCGCCGATGATGATTTCCGAAGACTTCGGCGCGTTCATCCAGAAGGTGCCCGGCAACTTCGTGTTCATCGGCAACGGCACCGCAGGACAAGCCGGTGCGATCCCGCTGCACAATGCGTGTTACGACTTCAACGACGCCATCCTGGGCATCGGTGCCCGGTACTTCGCCGAGGTCGTTCGATTGAGCTTGCCCCTCTAGTTGTTTGCTCCATCAGGAGTCCTTCCATAGGGCTCCTGTTGGGGGCGGGGCAGGTGCCAGCTGCGCAAGATGGCTCCGCTCTGTGCCTCCACTTCGACCTGCACCCGTGCCTGCAGCAGCCTCAGGCGGCTGGCGGGCCTGTTCCCGCGGGAGGGTGCGGGGGCGAAAGCCATAAATATATTACTAAAAGATATTTAAATTAAATTTCTTATACCTATACAGTTTCTTCCCATGCGTACCTGCCGACCAATCGGCGCGCCGCAAGAATGAACGATCGCGCAGAAAGCGCCCGTTCCTGACTGAAGCGCGCCATGGGCGCGGTATGCATGGAGAGTTCCCATGTCAGTGGCTTCCCTGACTATTGCCGCGGCTGAGCCGCAGCGTTTCGATATCCTGCCTTTTGCCGGCGCCGCCCTGGGCGCCGAGATCGTCGGCCTGGACCTGGGCCGGCCGCTGAACGGCGCGGATTTCGCCCGTATCCACCGCGCCCACCTGGACCACCATGTGCTGGTGTTCCGCGACCAGCGCATCACCCCCGAACAGCAGATCGCCTTCAGCCGCCGTTTCGGGCCGCTGCAGATCCATGTGCTCAAGCAGTTCCTGCTGGAGAACCATCCCGAGATCTTCATCATTTCCAACATCGTCGAGAACGGCCGCCCCGTCGGCCTGGGCGATGCCGGCAAGTTCTGGCACTCGGACCTGTCGTACAAGGAGTTGCCGAGCCTGGGGTCGATGCTGCTCGCCCGGGAGCTGCCGGAGGAGGGCGGCGACACCCTGTTCGCCAACCAGCTGCTGGCCTACGAGACGCTGCCGGCGGCCCTGCGCCAGGCCATCGAGGGCAAGCGCGCGTCCCACTCCTACACGGCGCGTTATGCCGACGAGGTATTCCAGGGCATCCAGCGCCCGCAGCTCACCGCCGCGCAGCTCGCCGAGGTCAAGGCGGTGGTCCACCCCGTGGTGCGCACGCACCCGGAGACGGGCCGCAAGGGCGTGTTCGTCAACGAGAACTTCACCACCCACATCCTCGATATCCCCGCAGACGAAAGCCGGCAGATTCTCACCGAGCTGTTCGCCCACAGTGCGCGTCCCGAATTCATCTACCGGCACCGCTGGCAACCCCATGACCTGGTGTTCTGGGACAACCGTGCGCTGATCCACCTGGCCACCGGCTGCCCCAACCACCTTCGCCGGCGCATGCACCGCACCACCATCCAGGGCGACGCCCCGTTCTGACCTGACCCCCCTTCCGTTGAAGACTGTATGGAGCTCGTTATGTCTCTAGGTAAACGCTTTTCCTTCATTCCCAGGTTCGGCCGCCTGGCCGGCACCCTCGGACTCGGCCTGAGCCTGCTGACGGCCGGCCTGGCCGTGCCCGACGCGGCCCGGGCCGAGGGGCAGATCCGCATCGCCGAACAGTTCGGCGTCGTCTACCTGCTGCTCAACGTGGTGCGCGACCAGCAACTGATCGAGAAGCACGGCAAGGCCGATGGCCTGGAGATCAAGGTGGACTGGACCCAGCTGTCCGGCGGCGCGGCGGTCAACGATGCGCTGCTGGCCGGTTCCATCGACATCGCCGGCGCCGGCATCGGCCCGCTGCTGACCATCTGGGACCGCACCCACGGCCGGCAGAACGTCAAGGGCGTGGCTTCCCTGGGCAACTTCCCCTACTACCTGGTGAGCAACAACCCGAAGGTCAGGACCATCGCCGACATCGGTGACAAGGACCGCATCGCGGTGCCGGCGGTGGGGGTTTCCGTGCAATCGCGCTTCCTCCAGTACGCCGCTGCCAAGCAGTGGGGTGACAAGGAATACGCCCGCCTGGACAAGTACACCGTGGCCCTGCCGCACCCGGACGCCACCGCCGCGCTGAAGTCCGGCGGCACCGAACTGACCGGGCACTTCTCCAACCCGCCGTTCCAGAACCAGGCCCTGGAGACCCCCGACGTGCACGTGGTGCTCGACACCTACGAGCTGCTCGGGCCGAACTCGCCCACCGTGCTCTATTCCACCGAGAAGTTCCGCCAGGAGAACCCCAAGACCTACAAGGCCTTCGTCGCGGCGCTGGCCGAGGCCGCCGAGTTCGCCCAGAAGGACAAGGGCGCCGCCGCCGACACCTACATCCGCGTCACCGGTGCCAAGATCAGCCGCGAGGACTTGCTGAAGGTCATCGGCAGCGAGCAGATCCAGTTCAGCGTGAACCCCACCAACACCTACCCGCTGGCGGATTTCCTCCATCGCGTCGGCGCCATCAAGAACAAGCCGGCGTCCTGGCAGGACTACTTCTTCCAGGACGAAGCACACCCGCTGCAAGGAAGCTGATGCGATGAATGCCCCGTTGTCAGGCCTCCTGGCCAGCACAACCCGTGACACCCACCTGCGGCCGGTGCTGCAGGTGGAGTCGGTCAGCCTGGAATACCGCACCCCGCAGCGGGTGGTGCGCGCCACCCACGAAGTGAGTTTCGAGGTCGACCCGGCCGACCGCTTCGTCCTGCTCGGTCCCTCCGGCTGCGGCAAGTCCACCCTGCTCAAGGCGGTGGCCGGCTTCATCGCCCCGCGGGGCGGCAGCATCCGCCTCGATGGCGTGCCAGTCCGCGAACCTGGCCCCGACCGCATCGTGGTGTTCCAGGAGTTCGACCAGCTGCCGCCGTGGAAGACGGTGAAGCAGAACGTGATGTTCCCGTTGCTGGCCTCGCGCACTCTCAAGCGCCGCGAGGCCGAGGAACGGGCGCTGCACTACCTGGAGAAGGTCGGCCTGGCCGCCTTCGCCGACGCCTACCCGCACACCCTGTCCGGCGGCATGAAGGCGCGGGTGGCCATCGCCCGGGCGCTGGCCATGCAGCCGAAGATCCTGCTGATGGACGAGCCCTTCGCCGCGCTGGACGCCCTGACCCGGCGCAAGATGCAGGAAGAGCTGCTGCAGCTGTGGGACGAGGTGCGCTTCACCCTGCTGTTCGTCACCCATTCCATCGAGGAGGCGCTGGTGGTGGGCAACCGCATCCTGCTGCTGTCGCCCCATCCGGGGCGAGTTCGGGCGGAGATCAACAGCCACCAGTTCGACCTGCACAGCCTCGGCGGCGTGGCCTTCCAGAACGCCGCCCAGCGCATCCACCGCCTGCTGTTCGACCAGGACGGCGCGCCGCTGCCCAGCGACCTGGGCTTCCAGGATATCCGCATTGCCTATTGAAGCGAGACCCTTGCCATGACTGCTTCCGGTGTACACCGCGAGGAATACGAAATCGTCCTCGCCCCCCTGGACGACCTGCCCCTGGAGCGCGAGCTGCCCGTGGCCCAGCGCCTGTGGCAACAGGGCTGGCTGCGCAAGTCGCTGATCCTGCTGCTGCTGGCCCTGGCCTGGGAGCTGGTCGCCCGCTACCAGGCCAACGACCTGCTGCTGCCGGGCTTCCTGCAGACCGCCCGCGCCTTCGTCGAGGGCGTCGCCAGCGGCGAGCTGCTGGAGAAGGTGGCGATTTCCCTGGCGGTGCTGGTCAAGGGCTACCTGGCCGGCATCGGCCTGGCCTTCCTGCTGACCACCCTGGCGGTGTCGACCCAGCTCGGCCGCGACCTGCTGTCCAGCCTGACCGCCATGTTCAACCCGCTGCCGGCCATTGCGTTGCTGCCGCTGGCGTTGCTGTGGTTTGGCCTGGGCGAGAACAGCCTGATCTTCGTGCTGATCCATTCGGTGCTCTGGGCCCTGGCGCTGAACACCTATGCCGGCTTTCTCGGGGTTTCCGAGACCCAGCGCATGGCCGGGCGCAACTACGGCCTCAAGGGCCTGCGCTTCGTGCTGTTCATCCTGATCCCGGCGGCGCTGCCGTCGATCCTCGCCGGGCTGAAGATCGGCTGGGCCTTCGCCTGGCGCACGCTGATCGCCGCCGAGCTGGTGTTCGGCGCCACCAGCGGCAAGGGCGGCCTGGGCTGGTACATCTTCCAGAACCGCAACGAGCTCTACACCGACAAGGTGTTCGCCGGCCTCGCCGCGGTGATCCTGATCGGCCTGCTGGTGGAGAACCTGGTGTTCGCCAGCCTGGAGCGGATCACCGTCAAGCGCTGGGGAATGCAGCGCTAGCCCGGATGCAATCCGGAAGCCCGCCGCCACCTGTGCCCCGGATTGCATCCGGGCTACGATTTGCTTTTCATTGTGGGGGCAAATTCATTCGCCAAGGGCAGCGTAGCTGCCCCCTGTGAGGTCCGATGGCAGACCTTCGGCCTGCTTGGCGAATGAATTCGCCCCTACAGGAAGATTGCCCCGGAGTCCGGTTCAGTCAGTAGCCGGATGAAATCCGGGGATTGCCTGCGCCGTTGCTCCCGGATTGCATCCGGGCTACCTGGCTCAGGTTGTCTGAGTAGAGCGACGGAGTTGACCAAGTAGGGTGCGCCGTGCGCACCAATGGTTGAGCGAAGCGCAGGGGTTGATCCCGTGATCGGTGCGCATGGCGCACCCTACGGTGGGGTAAGTGCAGGTCGTAGCCCGGATGCAATCCGGGGATTACTTGTCGCTGGCGGGCGGCGCTGCCAGCTTATTTCTTCGGTGATTTGCGGCCGGTCGGCATATGCAGGTAGGACATCACGCTCTCGGTCAGTTCGGTAGCCAGCTTCACCGCTTCCTTGTTGCGCGCCATGACGCCGGCCACCAGGCCTTCGATCAGGGCGAGCACGGCGATGTTGGAGCTGGTCAGCACCGGGTGATCGGCGGGTGCGAAGAGTACCTGTTCGGCAATGGTGCATAGCGGCGATGCGGGTGAGTCGGTGATCGCCAGTACCTTGGCGCCACGCTCCTTGGCGAAGCGCGCCAGTTGCAGGGTGTCGAGCGAATAGCGCGGCAAGGCGATGGCCAGCAGCACATCCTGTCGGGTGATTGCCGCCAGGCGGTAGGCAGCGTTTTCATTGCCGCCCTCCATGCTGATGGCGGTTGCGTCGGCACAGAATGGCATCAGTGTGGCGGCGGCCAGGCCGGCCATGTAGGCGCTGTTGCCAAAGCCGAGGACAAAGATCTTGCGGGCGTTGATCAGGCTGTCGACGAAGGCTTCGAAGGTGGCCGCCTGGTTGTTGGAGCCTGCGCTGCCGAGGTTGCTGCTGGCAATCCGGATTTGTTCGTGCAGGCCGAACTCGCCACCGGCGCGTTGCTCCAGTTCATTGCGTAGCTTGTCGACCGGGGAAACCATCTGCTGCAGGCTGGTTACCAGCTCGGTCTTCAAACCGCTGTAGCCACCCAAGTCCATCACCTTGGCCAGGCGATTGACTGCCGAAGGCGAGGTGGCGGTCTCCTGGGCCAGTTCCTCGATGGTTAGGGTCGCGGCCTTCAGCGGATGACGCAGGATGAAGTCGGCGACCTTGCGCAGGGACGGCTGCAGGTCCGGAGCCAGTTCCGTCAGCTTGCGCATCACCGGTGCGGCATAGACCGTTGCGTTCTTGGGTGCTGTAGGCATGGGGTATTCGGCGCTTCTTCAAGTGTCTGGGAGGCGCAAGCGCGCGGCTTGGCCGGCCTGCATGAGTCGGGCTGAAGTGTATCCGAAGCCGGCCACGCAGGTGTGCGGCAACGCCAGGGTGTCCGCCGCAATGCCGGGGGGAATGCAAGCGATCTATCCCAGGCAAGCTGCTTCCTGCGCGCCACACAGGTCCGACCGGGCGCTACTTCAGGCTACCGGCGAGAAACTGCTGCAAACGTTCGGACTGCGGGTTGGCCAGCACTTCCTTCGGGCAACCACGCTCTTCCACCAGGCCCTTGTGCAGGAACACCAACTGGTTGGAGACCTCGCGGGCAAAGCCCATTTCGTGGGTCACCACCACCATGGTGCGACCTTCCAGCGCCAGGTCCTGCATGACCTTGAGCACTTCACCCACCAGCTCGGGGTCCAGGGCCGAAGTGGGCTCGTCGAAGAGCATCACTTCCGGCTCCACGGCCAGGGCACGGGCGATGGCCACGCGCTGCTGCTCGCCGCCGGACATGTGCGACGGATAGGCGTCCTTGCGGTGCGCCACGCCGACCTTGGCCAGGTAGTGCTCGGCCTTTTCGATGGCTTCCTTTTTTGCCACGCCGAGGACATGGACCGGTGCTTCGATGACGTTCTCCAGGGCGCTCATGTGCGACCAGAGGTTGAAGTGCTGGAACACCATCGCCAGGCGCGAGCGCATGCGCTGCAG